>NZ_DASTPW010000019.1:0-40591 GCF_035762065.1 Methylibium sp. | reverse complement strand
AGGGCGTCTCGATCAGCAACTGCGTCTGTCCGAGCCGGCGCGAGGTGGCTTCCAGCTCGCGCAGCCGCGCGCTGCGCGCCGCGGCGTCCTGCGGCACGTAGCCGACGAAGGCGAAGCTCTGGCCGTCGAGCCCGCTCGCGGCCAGCGCCAGCGACAGCGCGCTGGCGCCCGGCAGCGGGACCACGGTCGCCTCCCACTGGTGGGCCAGCGCCACGGCCAGTGCGCCGGGATCGGCCACGGCGGGCAGGCCGGCTTCGCTGAGCAGGCCGACATCGCCGCCGGCGCGCAGCACATCGAGCCAGGGCTCCAGGCCGGCCGGCGACGCCTCCGCCGCGCGGCCTTTGCCGGTGCGCGGCAGTTCGCGGATGTCGATCGCCTGCAGCGGCTGCGCCAGCGGCGTCACCGCATCGACGCGCTTCAGGAAGGCCCGCGTCGTCTTCGCGTTTTCGCAGGCCCAGTGGCCGAGCGCTGCGGCCGCGTCGATCACGCCTTGCGGCATCAGCAGGCGCAGGTCGAGCGGCGCGGCGCCGAAATCGAGCGTGTTCGGCACCACGAGCAGACGGCCGTTCGCGCTCATGCCGGGGCGCCGAGTGGATCGAGCCCGGCCGCGCGCAGCAGGCGGGTGGTCGCGATCAGCGGCAGGCCGACGAGCGCGGTCGGGTCGTCCGACTCGATGGCCTCGAGCAGCGCGATGCCGAGCCCTTCGGATTTCGCGCTGCCGGCGCAGTCGTAGGGCTGCTCGGCGCGCAGGTAGCGCTCGATCTCGTCTTCCCGCAGCGACCGCACGCGCACGCGCACCGGCACGAGGGCGGTCTCGCGAAAGCCGGTGGCCGGCCGAAGGACCGCGACCGCGGTGTGGAAGACGACGAGCCGGCCGCTCATCGAGCGCAGCTGCGCGACGGCGCGCTCGTGCGTGAGCGGCTTGCCGATCGGCTGCCCGTCCAGTTCGGCGACCTGGTCGGAGCCGATCGTCACGGCCTGCGGATGCCGCGCCGCGACCGCGGCGGCCTTCTCCAGGGCGAGGCGTGCGGTCAGCGCGGCGGGGGCCTCGCCGGCATGCGGCGTTTCGTCGACCTGCGGCGCCTCGATGGCGAATTGCAGGCGCAGTCTTAGCAGCAGCTCGCGCCGGTAGCGCGAGGTCGAACCCAGGACCAGCGTTGGCGTCGTCATCGGCGGATTGTCGGCTTGGCCGCAGGCCTACACTGATCTGCGCATGACTCACAAGAGCTTCGATCCGCGGCGGCTCGACGTCGAACGGCTGGCCCGGCAAGGCGCGTCGATCGAAGGCCGCTGGCCGCTGGCCGGCTTGGCGCGGCTGAGCGAATCGGTCGTGCCGGACGCGTCCGCGCCGGAGCTCGGCTGGTCGGCGCGCGGCGAGCTTGTGTCGCGGCCAGGCCAACCGGACGAGATCTGGTTGGCACTGCGTGCTCAGGGCGAGATGGCGCTGGTCTGCCAGCGCTGCCTCCAGCCGTTGCGCCAGCCGCTGGCCGTCGATCGGCGCATTCGCTTCGTGCGCGGCGAAGACCAGGCGGCGCGGCTCGACGGCGAACTCGAGGACGACGTGCTCGCGCTCGGCCGCTCGCTGGACCTGTGCGAGTTGGTCGAAGACGAGCTGCTGCTCGCCCTGCCGCTGGTGCCGCGCCACGACATCTGCCCTGCCGGCGCAGTTGCCGCGGCCACGCCGACCGACGAGCCGGCGAGCGAGCCGAGCCCGTTCGCGGTACTTCAGACGCTGCTGGGCGACAAGCCGCGCGGCTGATCGGCCCGGTCGATCGCGAGAGGCACGGTGCTACACTCGCGCGCTTTGCGCCGGGGCCCCGCCCGCGGTGCTCCCACCGACAACCTGCACGGCCGGCGATGCCACCGCCCCGCGCAGCCTGACGGTCCGAAATGAACGCTGGCGCGACGGGTGCCGCGGCCTCGTCGAGGCCCGAGCCGTTGAGGCGGCGGCTTCGGATCTTGCGAGGAGTCCAGCATGGCCGTTCAACAGAACAAGAAGTCGCCGTCGAAGCGCGGGATGCACCGCTCGCACAACGCGCTCGCGACGCCCGGTATCGCGGTCGAGCCGACGACCGGCGAAACGCATCTTCGCCACCACATCAGCGCGACCGGTTTCTACCGCGGCCGCAAGGTCCTGAAGACCAAGGCCGATGCCTGACGGCGCGGCCCCGGCGCCTGCCGGGGCTTCGTTGGCGCGGCGCCCGCAGCGCTGCGTTCACGCCTCCTTTCGCTAGCACGGACCGGCGCCCACGATGAGCGGCGAAGCGGTGATGCCCGTGCTCGGCTCGGTGACGATCGCCGTCGACTGCATGGGCGGCGACCATGGCCCTGCGGTCACGCTGCCGGCCTGCCAAGCCTTCCTCGCCAGGCATCCGCAGGCGCGTCTGCTGCTCGTCGGCACCGCCGAGGCCTTGCAGGGCGCCGCAGGCTGGGAGCGCTGCAGCGTCGTTGCCGCCACCGAGGTCGTCGCGATGGACGATCCCGTCGAGGTGGCGCTGCGGCGCAAGCGCGATTCGTCGATGCGCGTTGCGATCTCGCAGGTGAAGCCGGTCGGTGGCGTCGCTGCCGCTCAGGCCTGCGTTTCGGCGGGCAACACCGGCGCGCTGATGGCTGTCGCGCGCTACGTGCTCAAGACGATGGAGGGCATCGACCGCCCCGCGATCGCGACGGTCATGCCCAACCAGCGCGACGGCCACACCACGGTGCTCGACCTCGGCGCGAACGTCGATTGCAGCGCCGAGAACCTGCTGCAGTTCGCGGTGATGGGCAGCGCGCTGGTCAGCGCGGTCGAAGGCGATGCCTCGCCGCGTGTGGGCCTGCTCAACATCGGCGAAGAGGCGATCAAGGGCAACGAGACGATCAAGCGCGCCGGCGAGATGCTGCGCCGCGCGCAGGCGGCGGGGCTGGTCAATTTCATCGGCAATGTCGAAGGCAACGACATCTTCACCGGCAAGACCGACATCGTCGTGTGCGACGGCTTCGTGGGCAACGTCGCGCTGAAGACGGCCGAAGGCCTCGCGTCGATGCTCACCAGCTTCATCCGCGAAGAGTTCACCCGCAGCCCGCTGAGCAAGCTTGCGGCGTTGCTCGCGATGCCGGTCCTGAAGCGCTTCAAGCACCGCGTCGATCACCGCCGCTACAACGGCGCCGCCTTGCTGGGCCTGCGGGGGCTGGTGTTCAAGAGCCACGGCTCGGCCGATGCCTACGCCTTCGAGCAGGCGCTCGGTCGCGCCTATGATGCGGCGCGAAACCGCCTGCTCGACCGCGTGCACGACCGCATCCTCGAGACCCTGCAGGCGCTGCCGACCCAGGCCCCTCCGGACGACGGCCCCGTTCCCCAAGCTGCATGAGCGTTCCTGCGTCGACCCCCGCGTACTCGCGCATCGCCGGCACTGGCAGCCACCTGCCGGCACGGCGGCTGAGCAACGTCGAGCTCGCGGCGCAACTGGCGCGCGACGGCGTCGAGACGTCCGACGACTGGATCGTCGAGCGCACCGGCATCCGCGCACGCCACTTCGCCGAGCCAGGCGAGGCGGCGAGCGACCTTGCACTGCAGGCCTCGCGCCATGCGCTCGAAGCGGCCGGCCGGCGCGCCGACGAGATCGATCTGATCATCGTCGCGACCTCGACGCCGGACATGATCTTTCCCTCGACGGCCTGTCTGCTGCAGCACAAGCTGGGCGCGGCCGGCGGCGCGGCCTTCGACGTGCAGGCGGTGTGCTCCGGTTTCGTCTATGCGCTCGCGGTGGCCGACGCGATGATCCGCACCGGCAGCGCGAAGTGCGCGCTGGTCGTCGGCGCCGAGGTGTTCTCGCGCATCCTCGACTTCAAGGACCGCACGACCTGCGTGCTGTTCGGCGACGGCGCCGGCGCCGTCGTGCTCGAAGCGAGCGAGCAGCCCGGCCTGCTCGCGACCGAGCTGCATGCCGACGGCAAGCACGCGAACATCCTGTGCACGCCGGGCACCGTCGCGAATGGCAAGGTGCTCGGCGATCCGCTGCTGAAAATGGACGGCCAGGCGGTTTTCAAGCTGGCAGTCGGCGTGCTCGAAAGCGTCGCGCGCTCGGTGCTCGCGAAGGCCGGGCGCAGCGAGGCCGACATCGACTGGCTGATTCCGCATCAGGCCAACATCCGCATCATGCAAGGCACCGCGAAGAAGCTGAAGCTGCCGCTGGACAAGCTGATCGCGACGGTCGCCGAGCACGGCAACACGTCCGCCGCGTCGGTGCCGCTGGCGCTCGATCACGCGGTGCGCAGCGGCAGCGTGAAGCGCGGCGACACGGTGATGCTCGAAGGTGTCGGCGGCGGCTTCACTTGGGGCGCGGCGCTGCTCGACTACTGATGCGCCGGCCGCCCGCGCCGCATGCACGAGATCCGATGACCACCTACGCATTCGTCTTTCCCGGCCAGGGCTCGCAGACCGTTGGCATGCTCGACGGCTGGGGCGATCACGCCGTGGTGCGGCAAACGCTGGCCGAGGCTTCCGACGCGCTCGGCGAAGACCTCGGCGCGCTGATCCGCACCGGCCCGAAGGAAGCGCTCGACCTCACCACCAACACCCAGCCGGTGATGCTCGCCGCGAGCGTCGCCTGCTACCGCGCCTGGCTGGCCGAAGGCGGCGCGGCGCCGTCGATGGGGGCCGGCCATTCGCTCGGCGAGTACTCGGCGCTCGTTGCCGCCGGCGCGTTGAGCTTGGCCGACGCCGTGCCGCTGGTGCGCTTCCGCGCGCAGGCGATGCAAGACGCGGTGCCGGTCGGCGCGGGCGCGATGGCCGCCGTCCTCGGGCTCGACGGCGAAGCGGTGCACGCCGCCTGCGAGGCGGCGCAGGCCCAGACCGGCCAGACCGTCTCGGCCGCCAACTACAACGACCCGAAGCAGGTCGTGATCTCGGGCAGCAAGGCCGCGGTCGATCGCGCTTGCGAATTGGTCAAGGCGGCCGGCGCGAAGCGGGCCCTCCCCTTGGCCGTCTCGGCGCCTTTCCACTGCGCCTTGATGCGGCCGGCGGCCGAGCGCCTGCGCGAGCGGCTCGCGGCGGTCAGGCTGCGCACGCCGGACTTCCCGGTCGTCAACAACATCGACGTGGCAGTGCAGACGGAGCCGAACGCGATCCGCGAAGCGCTTTACCGCCAGGCCTTCGGGCCGGTGCGCTGGGTCGAGACGGTGCATGCGCTGCGTGCACGGGGGGCCAGCCACGTCGTCGAATGCGGTCCGGGCAAGGTGCTTGCCGGCTTGGCGAAGCGGATCGACGCCGAGGTGGTCGCGCTCAATCTGTTCGATTCCGCCAGCCTCGCCGACGTGAAAGGTCAGCTCGCATGAGTGAAGCGTCTCCTGAGCGCAGCCGTGTCGCGCTCGTCACCGGCGCCAGCCGCGGCATCGGCCGGGCGATCGCGCTGACGCTCGCCCAGCGCGGCTTGCGCGTGATCGGTACTGCGACCAGCGAAGCGGGCGCGGCGGCCGTGGCCGATGCGCTCGGCCCGCACGATGGCCGCGGCATCGCGCTCGACGTGACCGACGCGGCCGCGCTCGACGCGGCGATCGACGCCATCGTCAAGGCCGACGGCGGCCTGCACGTGCTCGTCAACAACGCCGGCATCACGCGCGACATGCTGTCGATGCGCATGAGCGACGCGCAGTGGGACGTGGTGATCGACACCAACCTCAAGGCCGTCTTCCGCGCCAGCCGCGCGGCGATGCGGCCGATGATGAAGCAGCGCTGGGGCCGCATCGTCAACATCACCTCGGTGGTCGGGGCCAGCGGCAACGCCGGCCAGGCCAACTACGCGGCCGCCAAGGCCGGCGTCGCCGGACTCTCCCGCTCGCTTGCGCGCGAACTCGGCAGCCGCAACATCACCGTCAATTGCGTCGCGCCGGGCTTCATCCAGACCGACATGACCGACACCCTGACCGAGGCGCAGAAGACGGCGCTGCTTGCCTCGGTGCCGCTGGGCCGGCTCGGGGCGCCGCAGGAGATCGCCGAGGCCGTCGCCTTCCTCGCGTCGGACGCCGCGAGCTACATCACCGGCACGGAGTTGCACGTCAACGGCGGCATGTTGATGGTCTGATCGCCGTCGTTGCGGCCGTCTCGATCCGTGCGGGGCGTCACGGGTCGCCCTCTAGAATCGCCCGCTGTTTTGCAAACTCTCCTTGGAGGAGTCATGAGCGACATCGAAGCACGCGTCAAGAAGATCATCGCCGAGCAGTTGGGCGTCGCCGAAGGCGAAGTGACCAACGAGAAGGCCTTCGTGGCGGATCTCGGCGCCGACTCGCTGGACACGGTCGAGCTCGTGATGGCCCTCGAAGACGAATTCGGCATCGAGATCCCCGACGAGGAAGCCGAGAAGATCACCACCGTGCAGCTCGCGATCGACTACGCGAAGTCGAACGCGAAGGCCTGAGGACCGCGGCCGGTCCTCAATCTCGCAGCAGCCATGACCCGTCGTCGCGTCGTCGTCACCGGCCTCGGCCTCGTCACGCCCGTGGGCAACACGGTCGGCGAGTCGTGGAGCAACCTGGTCGCCGGCCGCTCCGGCATCGCCGCGATCACGAAGTTCGACGCCTCGGCGCTCGCCTGCCGCTTCGCCGGTGAGGTGAAGGGCTTCGACGTCGAGAAGGTGCTGCCCGGCAAGGAGTCGCGGCACATGGACGCCTTCATCCACTACGGGCTCGCGGCGTCGCTGCAGGCCGTCGAGGATGCGGGTCTGCCCACCGGCGACAAGCTCACCGAAGAGCAGGCCGAGCGCATCGGCTGCCTGGTCGGCTCGGGCATCGGCGGCTTGCCGATGATCGAGCAGACGCACGCCGAATACGCGGCGCGCGGCCCGCGGCGCATCTCGCCGTTCTTCGTGCCGGCCTCGATCATCAACATGATCTCGGGCCACCTTTCGATCCGCTGCGGCTTCACCGGGCCGAACCTCGCGATCGTCACGGCCTGCACGACGGGGCTGCACTGCATCGGCCAGTCGGCGCGGATGATCGAAGCGGGCGATGCCGACGTGATGGTCGCCGGTGGCGCCGAGAGCACCGTCTCGCCGCTGGGCATCGGTGGCTTCGCGGCGGCGCGGGCGCTGTCCACCCGCAACGACGACCCGGCCACCGCCTCGCGTCCCTGGGACAAGGACCGAGACGGCTTCGTGCTCGGCGAAGGCGCTGGCGTGATGGTGCTCGAGGCGTATGAACACGCCAAGGCGCGTGGCGCGAAGGTCTATGCCGAGCTGATCGGCTTCGGCATGGGCGCCGACGCCTTCCACATGACCGCGCCGAACGTCGATGGGCCGAAACGCGCGATGAAAGCAGCCCTGCGCAACGCTGGGCTCGAGGCGAGCGCCGTGCAGTACCTGAACGCGCACGGCACCTCGACGCCGCTGGGCGACGTGAACGAGACCAACGCGATCAAGCTCGCGTTCGGCGACCACGCGAAGAACATGGTCGTGAACTCGACCAAGTCGATGACCGGTCACCTGCTGGGCGGCGCCGGCGGCATCGAGTCGGTATTCACCGTGCTGGCGCTGCACCATCAGGTGTCGCCACCGACGATCAACATCTTCGACCAGGATCCCGAGTGCGACCTGGACTACTGCGCCAACACCGCGCGCGACCTGTCGATCGAGCACGCCGCGAAGAACAACTTCGGCTTTGGCGGCACCAACGGCACGCTGATCTTCAAGCGAGCCTGAGCCTCGCTCGGCCCGGTCGGATCGAGGCTTCCCAGCGTGCGCGCAGCCCCAGCGGTTTCGGTTACGGCTCGCGTACCTCCCGAGGCGACGTGGACGGTGCTTGCGCTTTGCGCGCTGGCCGTGGTGGCCGCACTCGCGTGGGCGGCACAGCGCGGCGACGCGCCCTGGCGGTACGTCGCGGCGTTCATCGGCATCGCGGTCGCGGCCTCCTGGATGGTCGAGCTGCGCATGCGGCCCGCCGCCCGCCTGCGTTGGGATGGCGCCGTCTGGCGGCTCGCCTCGCCGCGGCCGGATGACGACGGCCTCGAAGGCGAAGCGAGCGTCGCGATCGACCTCGGCGATCGGCTGTTGCTGCGCTTCGTGCCGACCGGCCGCAGGCTGAGCCGCTGGCTGCCGCTGCATCGCAACGCCACCGAAGGCGACTGGCACGCGCTGCGCTGCGCGCTGCACGCACGCCGCCCGGGCCCGGCGACGCCGGCGACCGCCGGAGCGATCGATGCCTGAGCCCTTGCGGCCCGACGTCGACGCGCAGCTGGTCGAGCGCGTCAAGCAGGGCGACGTGCGCGCCTTCGAGATGCTGGTGGTCAAGTACCAGCGCCGCATCGAAAGGCTCATCGGCCGCATGGTCCGCGACGTCGATCTCGTGCAGGACATCGCGCAGGAGACCTTCATCCGCGCCTACCGCGCGATGCCGCAGTTCCGCGGCGAAAGCGCCTTCTACACCTGGCTTTACCGCATCGCCGTCAACACCGCGAAGAAGCAGCTGGTCGAGCTCAAGCGCGACGTGCTGGTGACCGAATCGGCACGCGCGGGCCGCGACGACGGCGACGACGAAACTTCCCGCGTCGAGAACGAACTCAGCGACGGCGAGACGCCGGAGGCCTTGATGGCGTCCCGTCAGATCGCCGCCGCAGTGAACTCGGCGATCGAAAACCTGTCGGAAGACCTCCGGCAGGCGATCGTGCTGCGCGAGATCGAAGGGCTGAGTTACGAGGAGATCGCCGAGGCGATGGCTTGCCCCATCGGCACGGTGCGCTCGCGCATCTTCCGCGCGCGCGAGGCGATCGCCGAAAGGCTCAAGCCGATGCTCGAGCAGCGCTCCGGGGAGCGCTGGTGATGTGGGACGCGAAGGGCATGTGGGCCGGCAGGGCCGCGGAGTGGTGAGATGAAGGAAACCGAGAACCCATCCTGGGCCGAGCGCCTTTCCGCGCTGGCCGACGGTGAGGCCGAAGGCGCCGACGCCATGCAGCTGACCGCGCGCTGGCGCGACGACGCCGAGCTGCGCGAGCGTTGGCACGGCTGGCATCTGATCGGCGACGTGATGCGCTCCGAGGAACTGGTCGGCCGCCGCGGCGATGCTCGGTTCCTTGCCAGCTTGCGTGAAAAGCTGGCCGCCGAGCCCGTGGTGCTGGCGCCGGCGCCGGTGCTCGAGCAACCGTCGGCCGCGCGCCGTCGCGCCGGGCTGCGCTGGCGCGCGCCGGCCGCGGTCGCTGCCGGCTTCGTGATGGTGGCCGGCGCACTCGTCGTGATGCAACCGACGGCGCCCGAGGCGCCTGCGCTGCTTGCACGCGAGACCCCCGCCGCGGTGCCGCCGGCGACGGTGGCAGCCGCTTCGGCGCAGCAGCCGACCCAGGTCGTCGCGACGGCCGCGCCGCCCGCGCCGCGCCCGGCCGCCGAGCCGCTGCGCGGGGTGCTGATCCGTGACGCCCGCATGCAGCAGTACTTCGACGCGCATCAGCAGTTCGGCGGCAGCACGGCCTTGGGGCTGCCGTCGTCCTTCCTGCGCAACGCGACTTACGACGCGCCGGCCGAGCCTGGCAGCCGTTGACCATGTGGCGCGGATTGCTCGCGGTCGCCGGTCGCAGCGTCGCGCCCACCGTCCTGTTGGCTGCGATGGTGTGGCCGGTGGTCGCCCATGCGCAGCCGACCGAGTCGTCGCTCGATGCCCGCGAAGCGCAGCAGTGGCTCGCACGCATCCACGAGGCCGCGCGGCTGCGCAACTACCAGGGCACCTTCGTCGTCACGACGGGCGCCTCGGTCGCGAGTTCGCGCATCCAGCATTTCTGCGACGGGCCCAACCAGTACGAGAAGATCGAATCGCTCGACGGCCAGATGCGCCAGGTGTTCCGCCACAACGAGGTGGTGCACAGCCTGTGGCCGCAGAAGCGGCTGGCGGTGGTCGAGACGCGTCAGGTTGCCGGTGAGTTCCCGGCGCTGTTGTCGGCTGGGGCCGAGCGCATCGCGCAGCAATACGAGATCAAGTCGCGCGGCGCCGGGCGGGTCGCCGGCCACGAGGCTTACGTGCTTGCGCTGCTGCCGAAGGACGGCTACCGCTATGGCTATCGGTTGTGGGCGGAGAAGGCCAGCGGCCTGCTGTTGCGCGCCGAGGTGGTCGACGAGCATGACGCGGTGCTGGAGGTCTCGGCGTTCTCGGATCTCACGCTCAACGTGAAGCCGCGGCCCGATCTGGTGACGCAGCCGATGAAGCGGCTCGACGGCTACGCGGTGCAGCGGCCTTCGCTCGAGCCGGTCGATCTGGCGGCGCAGGGCTGGACGGTGCGGCAGGTGCCGCCCGGCTTCAAGCACGTGGCCAGCGTGCGGCGCTCGTTCGAGGCGGCTGCGCAGGCCGACGTGGCGCCGCAGCCGGTGGTGCTGCAGACCATCTACTCCGACGGCCTCACCCACGTCTCGATCTTCATCGAACCCAGTGCGCCGGGCCGCCAGCGCCAGGAGGCGATGCTGGCGCTCGGTGCTACGCAGACGCTGATCCGCCGCCGCGGCGATCACTGGCTCACCGTGATCGGCGACGTTCCCGCGCAGACGCTGCTGGCCTTCGCGGCGGCGATGGAACTGCGGCGCTGAGTTCGGGCTCTTTGTTCACAGGCGCGCCGATGGCGCGCCTTCCCACGTCCGGTTCCAGTCGAGGTGACCATGTCCACTGAACAACAACGCCGTCCGCTTGCGTGGCGGTTCAAGGCGGCCGCGATGCTTTCGGCCGCTGCTTTGACGGGGGTGCTGGTGACGCTTGCGGCCGTGACGCCGCACGCCAGCCAGGCACAGTCGGCAGTCGCGCCGCCGGTGCGCGCGCTGCCCGATTTCACCGAGCTGGTCGATCAGGTCGGCCCGGCGGTGGTGGGCATCCGCACGACCGAGAAGGTGCGCGCCGGGCAGCGCGGCGGCCCGCCCGAGATGGACGAAGAGATGCAGGAGTTCTTCCGCCGCTTCTTCGGCACGCCGCCCGGGCAGCAGCCCGGGCCGCGCCGAGGGACGCCGCCGCGCCCCGGCCAGGCGCCGGAGGAAGAGCAGCAGCGCGGCGTCGGCTCCGGCTTCATCTACACCGCGGACGGCTACGTGATGACGAACGCGCACGTCGTCGACGGTGCCGACGACGTCTACGTGACGCTGAGCGACAAGCGCGAATTCAAGGCACGGCTGATCGGTGCGGACAGGCGCACCGACGTGGCCGTCGTGAAGATCGAGGCGGCCAACCTGCCGTCGGTGAAGATTGGCGACGTCAGCAAGCTGCGCGTGGGCGAATGGGTGATGGCGATCGGCTCGCCGTTCGGGCTGGAGAACACGGTGACGGCCGGCATCGTCAGCGCCAAGGGGCGCGACACCGGCGAATTCGTCCCGTTCATCCAGACCGACGTCGCGATCAATCCCGGCAACTCCGGCGGCCCGCTGCTGAACCTGCGCGGCGAGGTGGTCGGCATCAATTCGCAGATCCTCAGCCGCTCGGGCGGCTTCATGGGCATCTCGTTCGCGATCCCGATGGACGAGGCGACCCGCGTGGCCGACCAGCTGCGCGCGACCGGCCGCGTCGTGCGCGGTCGCATCGGCGTGCAGATCGGCGAGGTGACGAAGGACGTGGCCGAATCGCTGGGCCTGGGCCGTGCGGCCGGCGCGCTGGTGCGCTCGGTCGAGGGCGGCGGGCCGGCCGAGAAGGCCGGCGTCGAGCCGGGCGACATCATCACGCGCTACGAGGGCAAGCCGGTCGAGCGCTCGACCGATCTCCAGCGGTTGGTGGGTGGCACCAAGCCGGGCACCAAGGCGAGCATGCAGGTCTACCGGCGCGGCAACTCGCGCGACCTCGCGGTGACGGTCGCCGAGCTCGAGCCGGAGCGCAGCCGCCGCGCGGCTGCGCCCGAGGCGCCGCTCGTGCCGAGCGCCTCGGTCGGCGCGCTCGGGCTGATGCTGTCGAACCTGAGCGAAGAGCAGAAGCGCGAACTGAAGGTGAAGGGCGGCGTTCGCGTCGACGGCGTCGAGGGTGCGGCCGCCCGTGCCGGCCTGCGAGAAGGTGACGTGATCATCGCCGTGGCGAATGCCGAGGTCTCGGACGTCAAGCAGTTCGAGGCGGCGGTGGCGAAGCAAGACAAGAGCAAGCCGATCAACGTGCTGTTTCGTCGCGCCGAACTCGCGCAGTACGCCCTGATCAAGCCGTCGAAGTAGCCTCCGTATGTAAGCGTGCGCCAGCTTTACGTTGCTTGAAGTCTTTTCGTAATGAGCAATTTTGGCGGGTTGAAGCTCGCCGTGTAAGTGACGGCTCACAGCGTCAGCCAGCCAAAAATAGCCCACAGGCGATGCACAGGGCAAAGTGGATAAGCTGTGCATGATTTTTGTTGTTGGCCGATGGCAACGACGTAAAAGTCAAGATTGGCGCGGCTTTCCGGCGGGTCGCCATGGCTAGAATGGAGGTCCAACGAAGCAGTTGCCATACGTTTTTTGTTGGAAGGCGCGTCTCTTTTTGGACGTGCCTTTTTTTTGACTGCGACACGCCGCCTTGCGGCTTCACATCGCTGGCGCGACGTGAGTCTTCGTCGCAACGGCTTCGCCGTTGTGTGCCTCGGCAGCCTTCCTGCTCACGTCTCTTCAGGTCAGATGGACCACATCCGCAACTTCTCGATCATTGCCCACATCGATCACGGCAAAAGCACGCTCGCCGACCGTCTGATCCAGCGCTGCGGCGGCTTGAGCGACCGCGAGATGGAAGCGCAGGTACTCGACTCGATGGACATCGAGCGCGAGCGCGGCATCACGATCAAGGCGCAGACGGCCGCATTGAGCTACGCCGCGCGCGACGGTCGGGTCTACCAACTCAACCTGATCGACACGCCCGGCCACGTCGACTTCAGCTACGAAGTGAGCCGGTCGCTGTCGGCCTGTGAGGGTGCGTTGCTGGTGGTCGATGCGAGCCAAGGCGTCGAGGCCCAGACGGTCGCAAACTGCTACACCGCGCTCGACCTCGGCGTCGAAGTCGTTCCCGTGCTCAACAAGATGGATCTGCCGCAGGCCGATCCTGAGACGGCCAAGGCCGAGATCGAAGACGTGATCGGCATCGACGCCGAACACGCGATCCCGTGCTCGGCCAAAACCGGCATGGGCATCGACGACATCCTCGAAGCCGTGATCGCGCGCATGCCGCCGCCGCGTGGCAAGGCCGAAGGTCCGCCGCGGGCGATGATCATCGACAGCTGGTTCGACAACTACGTCGGCGTCGTGATGCTGGTGCGCGTCGTCGATGGATCGCTCAAGCGCGGCGACCGCATCCGCATGATGGCGACGAACGCCGTCTATCCGCTCGAGCAGCTCGGCGTGTTCACGCCCAAGTCGGTGGCGCGCGACGAGCTGAAAGCCGGCGAGGTCGGCTTCCTGATCGCCGGCATCAAGGAGCTGCAGGCGGCGAAGGTCGGCGACACGATCACGCTCGAGAAGAAGCTGCCCAACAACGCCGGCCCGGCAAGCGAGGCGCTGCCCGGCTTCAAGGAGATCCAGCCGCAGGTCTTTGCCGGCCTCTACCCGACCGAAGCAAGCGAGTACGACTCGCTGCGCGACGCGCTCGAGAAGCTCAAGCTCAACGACAGCTCGCTGCGCTACGAAGCCGAGGTGAGCCAGGCCTTGGGCTTCGGTTTTCGCTGCGGCTTCCTCGGCCTGCTCCACATGGAGATCGTCCAGGAGCGCCTGGAGCGCGAGTTCGATCAGGACCTGATCACCACGGCGCCGAGCGTCGTCTATCAAGTGCAGCTCGGCGGCGCGGCGGCCGAGGTGATCGAGGTCGAGAACCCGTCGAAGATGCCCGAGATCGGCAAGATCGCCGAGATCCGCGAGCCCATCGTCACGGTCCACCTGTACATGCCGCAGGACTACGTCGGGCCGGTGATGACGCTGGCCAACCAGAAGCGCGGCGTGCAGCTCAACATGGCCTACCACGGCCGGCAGGTGATGCTTACCTACGAGATGCCGCTCGCCGAGATCGTGCTGGACTTTTTCGACAAGCTCAAGAGCGTCTCGCGCGGCTACGCCTCGATGGACTACGAGTTCAAGGAGTACCGCGCGGCCGATGTCGTGAAGGTCGACATCCTCATCAACGGTGATCGCGTCGACGCACTGTCGATCATCGTGCACCGCTCGCAAAGCCAGTTTCGCGGTCGCGCAGTGGCCGCGAAGATGCGCGAGCAGATCCCGCGGCAGATGTACGACGTCGCCATTCAAGCGGCCATCGGCGCGAACATCATTGCGCGCGAGAACATCAAGGCGCTGCGCAAAAACGTGCTGGCAAAATGCTACGGCGGTGACGTCTCGCGCAAGCGCAAGCTGCTTGAAAAGCAGAAGGCGGGCAAGAAGCGGATGAAGCAGATCGGCACGGTCGAGGTGCCGCAAGAGGCTTTCCTGGCCATCCTCCAGGTCGACGACTGAGCACACATTGCCTATGAGCGCATTGACCGGGCTGCTGTACGCCGCTCTCATCTTCTACGGCGTCGGTTGGTACCTCGGCCAGTGGAGCGGCAACTTCTCGCTGCTGCTGTTCGTGCTGACGATGGTCACGTTCGGCTATTGGCTCGCCGAGCGGCTGCACTTCATGCCGCGGCGCGTGGCCGCGGCCGCGGCGCTCGAAAGCTCGACCGGCCAGCGCCGCGCGCAGCTCGCGAATCAAGGCATCGCCGCCGATCACGACGCCACCGGCGCCGCCCGTGAGCGTGTGCTCGCGCAGCCCTGGTGGCTCGACTGGACCGCCGGGCTGTTCCCCGTGATCCTGGCCGTCTTCCTGCTGCGCTCGTTCCTGTTCGAGCCGTTCAAGATCCCCTCCGGCTCGATGATCCCGACGCTGCAGATCGGCGACCTGATCCTCGTCAACAAATTCCACTACGGCGTGCGGCTGCCGATCCTGCACAAGAAGATCCTCGACAACCACGAGCCCGAGCGCGGCGACGTGATCGTCTTCCGCTACCCGGTGGACACCAGCGTCGACTACATCAAGCGCGTCGTCGGCCTGCCCGGCGACGAGGTGGCTTACCTGAACAAGAAGCTGTCGATCAACGGCAAGCCGGTGCCCACCACGCCGCTGCCCGACTACTACGATGCGGAGACGGTCGATTACGCCGAGCAGGCGAGCGAGAGGCTCGGCGACGCCGAGCACCGCATCCTCACGAACAAGAGCCGCCCCGGCTTCGTGATCCCGATGCCGCAATTCCAGCAGTTCCGCGACGCCTGCCGCTACAACGCCGACGGCGTGGTGTGCACCGTACCGGCCGGCCACTACTTCATGATGGGCGACAACCGCGACAACTCGCAGGACTCGCGCTACTGGGGCTTCGTGCCCGACGAGAACATCGTCGGCAAAGCCTTCTTCGTGTGGATGAATTTCGGTAACCTGAGCCGGATCGGCTCGTTCCATTGACGACGGCGCGGCCGCATCTTTCGGCATCCCATAACAGCACAAGACCACGGAGAGAACGCATGAGCCTTCCTCGTACGCGCGCTGCGCGCCGCATTGCCGGCGAGCGCGGCATCACGCTGATCGGCCTGCTGTTCTGGGCGATCGTGATCGCGAGCCTTGCTCTGGTCGCGCTGAAGGTGCTGCCGACGCTGAACGAGTACTTCACGATCCAGCGCGCGGTCAACAAGATCGCCAAGGAAGGCGGCACGACGGTGCCCGAGATCCGCAATGCCTTCCAGCGCACCAAGGACATCGAGTACTCGATCAGCTCGATCGACGCCAAGGACCTCGAAATCACGAAAGAGAACGAGAAGGTCGTCGTGAAGTTCGCCTACGACAAGGAGATCGAGCTCGTCGAGCCGGTCTTCCTGCTGATCAAGTACCGCGGGCGCTCGCAGTGATGCGAGCCGGCGCGGCCCCTTTCGCGTGAACGCAGGGCGCGCCACCCACGAGGCTGCACCGGCTGCGCAGCGCGCTGAAAGCCGCCGGCCGGCCGTGCCAGCCCTCACGCTCGAAGCCACGATCGGCCACCGCTTCGCCGAGCCGCAGCTGCTCGATCGCGCGCTGACGCACAAGAGCTTCGGAGTCCATCACAACGAGCGGCTCGAGTTCCTCGGCGATGCGGTCCTGAGCGCCGCGATCTCCGGCCTGCTGTTCGCGCGCTTCGTCGATTCCGCCGAAGGCGATCTGACGCGCGTGCGCGCGCATCTCGTGCGCGAAGAGACGCTGCACAGCCTCGCGATCGAGCTGGGCCTGCCCGCGCACCTGCGACTGAGCGAAGCCGAAGCGCGCTCGGGCGGCGCGCAGCGTGCGTCGATCCTGGCCGACGCGCTCGAAGCGGTGATCGGCGCCGTCTACCTCGACGGCGGCTTCGAGCCGGCGCGCGCGCTCGTGCAGCGCCTGTTCGCGCCGCGGCTGGCCGAAACCGCCGCCGAAGCCTGGAGCCGCGATCCCAAGACGGCGCTACAGGAGGCGCTGCAGGCGCGCCGGCTCGAGCGGCCGGCCTACCGCATCGCGGCGACGCGCGGGCGCGCGCACGAGCAGCTGTTCGTCGTCGTGTGCACGCTGGCCGAGCCGCCGCTCGAAGTGCAGGGCGAAGGCCGCTCGCGCCGCGCGGCCGAGCAGGACGCCGCGCGGGCCGCGCTGGCCGCGCTCGCCCGCCTCGACGCCGGCGGCAAGCGGCGATGAACAACGACACCGCCGCGCCGCGCTGCTGCGCGCTGGTCGCGATCGTCGGCCGGCCGAACGTCGGCAAATCGACGCTGCTGAATGCGCTGGTCGGCCAGAAGGTGAGCATCACCTCTCGCAAGGCGCAGACGACGCGGCACCGCATCACCGGCATCCGCACCGAGGGCGCCGCGCAGTTCGTGTTCGTCGACACGCCCGGCTTCCAGACGCGCCACACCGTCAAGGGCGCTGCCGCGTTGAACCGCAGCCTGAACAAGACCGTGCAGGCGGTGCTGTCCGATGTCGACCTGGTGCTGTTCGTCGTCGAGGCCGGCCGCTTCGGACTCGACGACGCGAAGGTGCTCGCGCTCGTGCCCCCCGGCAAGCCGACGGTTCTCATCGCCAACAAGCTCGATCAGGTCACGCGCCGCGCCGAACTCGCGCCGTGGCTGCAGTCGATGCAGCAGCGCCATCCGTTCACCGAGTTCGTGCCGCTGTCGGCCGAGCGTGCCGGCGACGCCGAGCGGCTGCTCGCGATCCTCGAGCCGCACCTGCCCGAGCAGCCTTGGTTCCACGACGAAGACTCCCTGACCGACCGCAGCGAGCGTTTCCTCGCCGCCGAGATCGTGCGCGAGAAGCTGTTCCGCCTCACCGGCGACGAATTGCCGTACACGTCGACGGTCGTGATCGACCAGTTCAAGGAAGAGGGCGCGCTGCGCAGGATCGCCGCGACCATCGTCGTCGAGCGCGACGCGCACAAGGGCATGGTGATCGGCCACAAGGGCGAGCGGCTGCGGCGCATCGGCACCGACGCGCGCGTCGAGCTGGAACGGCTGCTCGACGCGAAGGTCTTCCTCGAGCTGTGGGTCAAGGTCCGCTCCGGCTGGGCCGACGACGAGGCACGGCTGAAGAGCTACGGCTACGAGTAGCCCGCGCGCGATGAAGTCCGCGCAGCAGTCCGCACTGAAGTCCACGCAGAAGGCGGCGCACGAAGCGGCCTACGTGCTGCACAGCTGGGACTGGAGCGAGTCCAGCCTCATCGTCGATCTGTTCACCCGTTCGCAGGGCCGCGTCGTGGTCGTGGCGAAGGGCGCGAAGCGGCCCACATCGCAGATGCGCGCGGTGCTGCTGCCGTTCCAGCGCCTCGTCGTCGCCTTCGGCACGCGGCGCGACAAGAAGGAGGCCGAGGCGAGCGAGGTCCACACGCTGCGCCACGCGGAGCGCGCGGGCGGCGGACCGATCCCCGGCGGCGAGGCGCTGCTCTCCGGCTTCTACTTGAACGAGCTGCTGATGAAGCTGCTCGCGCGCGAGGATCCGCATCCCGCACTGTTCGACGCCTATGCCGCGGTGATGCCGCTGCTCGGCGGGCAGGGCAGGGCCTTCGACGAAGCCGCGCTCGAGATCACGCTGCGCAGCTTCGAGCTGCTGCTGCTGCGCGAGGTGGGGCTGCTTCCGGAGCTGTCGCGCGTCACCGCGACACAGCGGCCGCTCGAGCCCGCCGGCGGCTACCGCATCGATGCCGAACGCGGCCTCGTGGAGCACGAGCGCGATGGCGCCGCGCTCGACGGCCGTCTGCTCGTCGCGCTCGAAGAGGCCTTGTCGAATGCGCCGGCCGCACAGCGCCTCGACGCGATCGCCGCGGCCGAGCTGCGGCCCGTCGCCGCCGCGCTCAAGCTCAACCTGCGGCCCCTGCTTCAATATCATCTCGGCCAGTCGGCGCTGCGAACGCGCACGCTGATGCAAGACCTCTCCCGCCTGCCCCATCACAGCGCGAAGCCCGCACGATGAACCCGCTGGTGTTCCAAGGCGCCGATGCCTCGCGGCCCGCGACCGCGCTGTCGGTCAACCTCAACAAGGTCGCGCTGCTGCGCAACCAGCGCAACTTGACGATCCCGGGCGTCGTGCGCGCGGCGGAGCTGGTGCTTGACGCCGGCGCGCACGGCATCACCGTGCATCCGCGCCCCGACGAGCGTCACATCCGCGCGAGCGACGTGCGCGAGCTGTCGGTCTTCCTGCAGGGCCGCCCGGGCGTCGAATACAACATCGAAGGCAACCCCTTCCACAACCTGATGGACCTCCTGCGCGAGCTGGCGGCGGCCGGTGCGCCCTGCGACCAGGCCACCTTCGTGCCCGACGCGGTCGGGCAGTCGACCTCCGATCACGGCTGGGACCTCGCGGCCGACGGCGCGCGCCTCGCGCCGCTGATCGCCGAATGCCACGCGCTCGGCGTGCGGGTGAGCCTGTTCATGGACCCCGACCCCGACGCGATGGCCGCGGCCCGTGCGCTCGGCGCCGATCGCGTCGAGCTCTACACCGAAGCCTTCGCCCGATCCCATCTCGGACATCGCGGCGAAGGCGAGGCGCATGCCGCGCTCGTCTCCCGCTATGCCGCGAGCGCCGAGGCCGCGCTGCATGCCGGCCTCGGCGTCAATGCCGGCCACGACCTGAACCGCGACAACCTCGCCGACTTCATCGCCGCGGTGCCGGGCGTGCAGGAGGTGTCGATCGGGCATGCGCTGATCGCCGATGCGCTCGAACTCGGCCTCGCGCAAGCCGTGCATGGCTACCTGCGCTGCATCGCCGCCGGGCTCGCGGCGAAAGCCAGGGCGTGATCTACGGCATCGGATCCGACTTGTGCGACGTGCGGCGCATCGAAGCCGCGCTCGGCCGCCGCGGCGAACGCTTCGCCGAGCGGGTGCTGGGGCCGACGGAGCTCGCCGTCTGGCGCGCGCGCCGCGCGCGCGTGCCGCTGCGCGGCCTGCGCTACCTGTCGACGCGCTTCTCGGCGAAGGAGGCGTTCTCCAAGGCGATCGGCCTGGGCCTGCACGCGCCGATGAGCTGGCGCGCCTGCGAAGTCGTCAACGCGCCCAGCGGCAAGCCGACGATCGCGCTGCACGGTGAACTGGCGCGCTGGTTCGAAGCGCGGCGGCTGCGCGCGCACGTGACGCTGACCGACGAAGGCGACTACGCGGCCGCCTTCGTCGTCGTCGAAGCCGTCGAAGCGGAAGCCGGATCGCGATGAGCACCGCGGCCACCGTGCTCCACGCGCCGCTGGTGATCGACATCGCCGGCCCGGTGCTCGATGCGAACGACCGCCGCCGCATCGCGCACCCGCTCGTCGGCGGCCTGGTGTTCTTCAGCCGCCACTGGATCGGTCGGGCGCAGATGACCGAGCTCTGCGCCGAGATCAAGAGCCTGCGACCCGATCTGCTGCTGTGCGTCGACCACGAGGGCGGGCGCGTGCAGCGCTTTCGCGGCGACGGCTTCAGCGCACTGCCGCCGATGCGCGCTTTCGGCGAGCGCTGGATGCGCGACGACGCCGGCCCCGGCTCGGGCGCGCTCGCGGCCTGCGGGGCCGCGAGCGCCTGCGGCTACGTCCTCGCCGCCGAGCTGCGCGCCTGTGGCCTCGACCTCAGCTTCGCGCCGGTGCTCGACCTCGACCACGGCACGAGCGGCGTGATCGGCGATCGCGCCTTCCATCGCGATCCGCGCGTCGTCGGACTGCTCGGCAAGAGCCTGGTCCACGGCCTGCTGCAGGCCGGCATGGCCGCCTGCGGCAAGCATTTCCCCGGTCACGGCTTCGCCGCGGCCGACTCGCACCACGCGGTCGCGACCGACGGACGCGGGCTCGACGAACTGCTCGCCGACGACGCCGCGCCCTACCGCTGGCTTGCGCCGGTGCTGCCCGCGGTGATGCCGGCGCACGTGGTTTATCCGAAGGTCGACCGCCGGCCGGCCGGCTTCTCGGCGCGCTGGCTGCAGCAGGTGCTGCGCGAGCGGCTCGGCTTCACCGGCGCGATCGTTAGCGACGACCTGTCGATGCACGCGGCCTCGGTCGCCGGCTCGTTCACCGAGGCCGCGCTCGCGGCGCTCGGCGCCGGCTGCGATCTGGCGCTGCTGTGCAACCAGTCGGTGCCCGAGGGGGGCGCCGCGCTCGACGCGCTGCTCGACGGCCTGCTCGAGGCGCAAGCGCAAGGCCGTTGGCGGCCGGACGCCGCGAGCGAGGCGCGCCGGCTCGAACTGCTGCCGCAGACCGCGCCGCGGCCCTGGGACGAGCTGATGCACCACGCCGCCTACCGGCGCGCGCTGGATCTCGCTTTCGGCGCGCCAGCCTGAGCAGCGGGCGTCGCGATGGGCCGTCTCGCCGTCCTTCGCGATCGCCGTGCCGCCGCGATGCTGTGCGCCTGCGGCGGCAGCCGCGAGGCCCTGGCCGCGGCCGAGCCCGGCGCGTGGACCGACGCGATCGCGCCGGAGTGGCTCGCGCTGCTGCTGGCGGTGATCGTGCTGGTCGCGCTCGGCGCGTGGCGGCTGCGGCGGCTCGAAGCGCAGTTCGCCCGCAGCGTCGCCGAGACCTATGCCGGCGTCCCGACGCCGCTGGCGGTGATCGCGCGGGACGACGCGTCGACGGTGCTGCTGGTCAACACCGCGCTGTTCGAGCTGTTCGGCGGTGCCGCGAACGCAGTGCAGCGCGAAGCGGTGCGCGGCCGCGTCGCCGCGCTGGCGCCGGCGCTCGCGGGCGTGGCCGAACCGCCGGCTTCGGCGCCTTTGGCGGTGATCGAGCTGGAACAGCGCTTCGAGCGGCTCGACGGCCAGGTCTTCTGGGCGCTGGTGCGCGCGGTGCGCGACCCGCGCGCCGACCGGCCTGCCTGGCTGTGCAGCCTGACCGACGTCACCGCGCTGCAGCAGGCGCGCGAGCGGCTGTCCGAGATGGCGACGACCGACGGCCTGACCGCGGTGCTGAACCGCCGCACGCTCGAGCAGCGTCTGCGCGTCGAATGGCAGCGCGCCGAGCGCGACCCGTCCGCGCTGGCGGCACTGTGGCTCGACGTCGAACAGCTCGGCCGCGTCAACGACACCCACGGCCACGAGACCGGCGATCTGGCGCTGGCGATGCTCGCCGCCACCTGCGCCGAGGCGTTGCGGCCAACCGACCTGATCGGCCGCTGGGGCGGCGACGAGTTCGTCGTGGTGCTGCCGGGCGCGAGCGACGCGGCCGCGCAGGGCGTCGCCGCGCGGCTGCGCGAGCGGGTGCATGCACTGGAGATCCCGGTGCGCCGCGCCGACGGCACGGTGCGGCTGGTGCTGCACCTGACGCTGGCCGTCGGCATCGCGCACACCGGCGAGGCACGCCCGGGCGACGCACCGGGCGCCTTGACGCCGCCCGACGAGTTGCTCGCCGCGGCGCGCGCCGCGGTGCCGAAGACCCGGCACGCCAGTGCGCCCGCCGCGGTGGGCGCGGCGGCCAGCGAGCAGGAAGTGGCGGGCCGCTGACCGATCGGCCCGCCCGGCGCCTTCAGCCTCCGTGCGGCTGCTCGAACGGCAGCTTCACCTCCGCGAGGCGCTTGCGCGTCTCGACCAGCACCAGCGGGCCGTCGTCGATCTGTACGACCGGCTTCGGCTCGCGCGGCACGTGCGCCGGCTTCGGTGCGGCGGCCATCGCCGCCTGCACCGCCTGCACGCGCGCGGCGTCGGAGTTGACCCACTCGAGGCCGGCGCCCTGGGCGATCGCCGCGAGCTCATCGAGCGGCAGCTCGTAGCGCGAGGCGGGGGTCGGCGCGGCGGACGCGACAGCGGCCGGCACCGGCGGCTCGAGGAAGGCCGCCTGCATCGGCGCTAGCTCTTCGACGGACTCGGCGGCCGCCGGAGCCAGGGTCTCGGCCCGCGGTGCCGCGACGACCGGCGCGGCCGGGCTCTCGTCGGCGGCGGCGTCGAGCTGCAGCGCCGGCGTTTCCTCCGATTCCCACCAGGGCTTGGCCGTGGCCGCAGCCGCGGGCGCTGCGCCGGCGGCGTCGGCCGGCTCGACCGGCGCGTCGCTGCCTTCGGCGCGGCCGCGTCCGCCGCGACCGCCGCGTGCGCCACGGCGCTCCCCGCGCGGTTCGCGGTCGGCTTCGGCGGCGGTCTCGATCGGTGCGGCGCTCGGCGCGTCGGCCTCGAGGCCGGCTTCGTCGGTGCTGCCGGTCGCCGTCGCTTCGTCCTGCGCAGGCGCGTCGCCGCGTTCGCCGCGACCGCGGCCGCCACGGCGGCGGCGTCGGCGCTGGCCGTCCTCGCGTTCGCCGGCGCCTTCGGCCGGCTCCGCACCGGGCGGCAGCGCCGCGGCGTCGGCCGGCACGAGTGCGTCGACCGGGAGTTCGGCCGCGACCGGCACGGCGGCGGTTTCGGCGCGCGGCCCGCGGCGACCCTCGCCGCGCTCGGCACGCGGCGCGCGCTCGGGCGCGGCGCCCATGTCGGCCGACGCCCCTTCGGCGCTGCGCTCGGGGCGCGGCTTGCGACCGTCGCGTTCGTTGCGACGCGCACGATCGTCGCCGCCGCGCATTTCGCCTCCCCGGCCTTCGCCTCCCCGGCCCTCGCCGCGCTCGGCCCGAGCGCCTTCGCGCTGGCCGTCACGGGCCTGGCCATCGCGCGAGCTGCGTCCGCCGCCCCGGCCACCGCGGCCTTCGCGGGGACCGTCACGCTGGCCGTCGCGCGGGGCTCGCTGGCCCGGCGTGGCTGCGGGCGTCGTCGGGGGGACGGTCGGCGGCGTGGCCGGTGCGTGCGCGGCGCTGTCGCCGCCGAACATCCGCTTGATCCAGCCGAAGAAGCCGCTCGACGCCGGCACCGGCGCGGCCACCGGCGGCAGCGCGGCCACCGGCGCCGCGGGCACCTCAGCGGCGGCTTCCTTCGGTGGCTGGGGTTCCTTCACCACCGGCGGCGGGGCCGGCAGGTCCGGCAGCACGCCCTTGATCACCGGCTCCTGCTTCTTCGCCTTCTCGTTCGCGTCGCGGCGGCGGGTGATGCCGACTTCCTCGTCCGGCTCCTCGACCATCGTGTAGCTGGCCTGCAGGTTCTCCAGCCGCGGGTCGTCGTGGCGCAGGCGTTCGAGCTTGTAGTTCGGCGTCTCGAGGTGCTTGTTGGGCACCAGCAGCACGGTCACGCGCTGCTTGAGTTCGATCTTGGTGATCTCGGTGCGCTTCTCGTTGAGCAGGAAGCTCGTCACCTCCACCGGCACCTGCACGTGCACCGCGGCGGTGTTCTCCTTCAACGCCTCTTCCTGGATGATCCGCAGGATCTGCAGCGCGCTCGACTCGGTGTCGCGGATGTGGCCGGTGCCGTTGCAGCGCGGGCAGGTGATGTGGTTGCCTTCGGAAAGCGCCGGGCGCAGGCGCTGGCGGCTCATCTCGAGCAGGCCGAACTTGCTGATCGAGCTGAACTGCACGCGGGCGCGGTCGGAGCGCAACGCGTCACGCAGGCGGGTTTCGACCTCGCGGCGGTTCTTGGACTCCTCCATGTCGATGAAGTCGACGACGATCAGCCCGCCGAGGTCGCGCAGCCGGCACTGGCGCGCGATCTCGTCGGCGGCCTCGAGGTTGGTGCGGGTCGCGGTCTCCTCGATGTCGCCGCCGCGGGTGCTGCGCGCCGAGTTGACGTCCACCGAGACGAGCGCCTCGGTGTGGTCGATCACGATCGCGCCGCCCGACGGCAGGTTCACCGTGCGCAGGAAGGCCGTCTCGATCTGGTGTTCGATCTGGAAGCGGCTGAACAGGGGCGCGTTGTCCTTGTAGCGCTTCACACGCGAGGCCATCTCGGGCATCACGTGGTTCATGAACTGCTGGGCCTGGTCGTGGATGTCGTCGGTGTCGATCAGGATCTCGCCGACTTCGCTGGTGAAGTAGTCGCGGATCGCCCGGATCACCAGCGACGACTCCTGGTAGATCAGGAAGGCGCCCTTGCCCGCCTTGGACGCGCCGTCGATCGCGGTCCACAGCTTGAGCATGTAGTTGAGGTCCCATTGCAGCTCGGGCGCGGAGCGGCCGATGCCTGCCGTGCGGGCGATCAGGCTCATGCCCTTCGGGTATTCGAGCTGGTCGAGGTTCTCTTTCAGCTCCTCGCGGTCCTCGCCTTCGATGCGCCGGCTCACGCCGCCGCCGCGCGGGTTGTTCGGCATCAGTACCAGGTAGCGGCCGGCGAGGCTGATGAAGGTGGTGAGCGCCGCACCCTTGTTGCCGCGCTCTTCCTTCTCCACCTGCACCAGCAGCTCGGTGCCGTTGCTGATGACGTCCTGGATCTTCGCGTCGCGCACCGCGACGCCGGGCTTGAAGAACTCCTTGCCGATCTCCTTGAACGGCAGGAAGCCGTGGCGGTCCTCGCCGTAGTCGACGAAGCAGGCTTCCAGCGAGGGCTCCACGCGGGTCACCACCGCCTTGTAGATGTTGCCCTTGCGCTGCTCGCGACCTTCGATCTCGGTCTCGAAGTCGAGCAGCTTCTGTCCGTCAACGATCGCGAGCCGACGCTCTTCCTGTTGCGTGGCGTTGATCAACATGCGCTTCATGCGGTCTCCTTCGGGCGCGCTGCGTCGATACGAAGCGCGCGTGCTGTCATGGCCTCGCCCGCGAAGGGCTCGGCCTTTCGATGCACGAACAGCGAGGAAGAACCGGAAGGAATCGCCCTGGACCCGAACGCTCGCCCCGGTGGGGGTCAGCGCCCAGGCGTTGGCGCGTGCGCGAAAGCGGCTGCGAAGGCAGGGGGAAGGGCTGGGTGCCCCGCCCGGACTTCGGCATGCGATCCGGCCGGCCCCCAGGCGCGAACAGGCGGCACGCGCTGCGTCGTCGCAGCGCGCGCCGGTCGCGGCGCGTGGGGTTCGGGGGATCGAAGGGCCGAAGGCATCCGGAACATCTTCCGTGCGGGCTGCAGTCCTTGCGCACCGCTCGTGCGAACGAGCGGCTTGGCGGACTGCCGCCGAAAACCTCGTGTTGTGGGTTCTTGCGACGCTGGCTCTGCCGCCGGGCCGTGTTGCCTGCGGCTCACTTCGGGAGCCGCCCGGCGACGCTGCTTCGGCGTTGCATCACCTGGATGACCGCGGATTCGGGGTCCGCGGCCGCCACGTCGTGCTGCAAGCGAGGGCTAAACTCAAGCGAATCAATCACTTACGGCCCAACGTGGTGCGCGCGAGTATACGAGCCCGAGCGAGCCTGGCCGGGGCCCCGGCGAATGCGGCGGCCGCGAAGTCGGCCACGGTCGCGGCGCCTGTCGGGGTGCAACCTGCGAAGGCGGCGTCGGTGCAGCGGCTCAGCGTCGCGGAGGACGGCGACGGCCAGCGGCTCGACAACTACCTCGCGAAGACGCTCAAGGGCGTGCCGCGCTCGGCGCTGCACCGGATCATCCGCAGCGGCGAGGTGCGCGTGAACCGTGGCCGCGCCGCCGCCGACACGCGGCTCGCGCTTGGCGACGAACTCCGGCTGCCGCCGGTACGCACCGCGGACCGCAGCGACGCGCCGGCCGCGCCGCCGCGGGAGTTTCCGGTCGTCTTCGAGGACGAGCAGCTGCTCGCGATCGACAAGCCGGCCGGCGTCGCGGTCCACGGCGGCAGCGGCGTCGCCTTCGGCGTGATCGAGCAGCTGCGGCGCGCGCGGCCCGACGCCCGCTTCCTGGAGCTGGTGCACCGGCTCGATCGCGAGACCTCGGGGCTGCTGCTGCTTGCGAAGAAGCGCAGCGCGCTGGTCAGGCTGCAGGACCAGTTCCGCGCGCGCGAGACGGGCAAGGTCTACGCCGCCTTGGTCGCCGGCCACTGGCCCGCAAGGCTCAAGGTGATCGACGTGCCGCTGCACAAGTACCTGGATGCGGACGGCGAACGCCGCGTGCGCGTCGCGCACGCCGACGACGGCGGCGGCCAGCGTTCGATCACGCTCGTGAAGGTCGCGCATGCGTATGCCGAACACACGCTGCTCGACGTGACGATCAAGACCGGTCGCACCCACCAGATCCGGGTGCATCTCGCACAGGCCGGCCATCCGATCGTCGGCGACGACAAGTACGGCGACTTCGCCGCGAACCACGCGATCGCCCGTGGCAGCTACCTGCCGGGCTTGCGCTTCGAGCGGATGTTCCTGCATGCGCGCCGGCTCGCGTTCGACCATCCTGCCGACGGGCGGCGCATCGAGCTCGAGGCCGCGCTGCCCGGCGACTGCTCCCGCCTGCTGGCCCACCTCGGCGATCCGTACTGACTGCATGACTCCGACCCGTTCGCGCCGCTACGACCTCATCGTCTTCGACTGGGACGGCACGCTGTTCGACTCGACCGCGTTGATCGTGCGCGCCATCCAGGCCGCCGCCCGCGACCTCGGCACGCCCGTGCCGACCGACGCACAAGCTTCCTGGGTGATCGGCATGGGCCTGCAGGAAGCGCTGCAGCACGCGGTGCCCGAATTCCCGCGCGAGCGCTATGCCGAGCTGGCGCAGCGCTATCGGCACCACTACTTCGCGGCGCAGCACGAGCTGGTGCTGTTCGACGGCACGCTGGCGATGCTGCATGCCTTGAAGGCGCGCCAGCATCTGCTCGCGATCGCCACCGGCAAGTCGCGCCGCGGTCTCGACGAGGCGCTGCACAGCGTCGCGCTGCACGGCCTCTTCGACGCGAGCCGCACCGCCGACGAGACGGCTTCGAAGCCCCATCCGCTGATGCTCCAGGAGCTGATGGCCGAGACCGGCGCCCGCGCCGAACGCACGCTGATGGTCGGCGACACCACCCACGACCTGCAGCTCGCGGCGAACGCCGGCACCGACGCGGTCGCGGTCAGCTTCGGCGCGCACGAGCCGGCCAGCTTCGCGAGCTTCGCGCCGCGCTTCGTCGCACACAGCACGGCCGAGCTGCACGGCTGGCTGCTCGAACACGCCTGAGCCCGATGGGCGAGCCGCAGCCCATCGAGCTCTGCGACGCCGGGGCGCTCCTCGACGGCGGCGACGCGCACGTCTTCGAGCTGCTCGAACGCGGCGAGCCGCAGCGCGCCTTCGTGCTGCGCTTCGCAGGCCGCGTCGTCGGCTACCTGAACCGCTGCGCCCACGTGCCGGCCGAGATGGACTGGCAGCCCGGCCGCTTCCTGGACGCCGAGCGCCGCTTCATCGTCTGCTCGATCCACGGCGCGAGCTACGAGCCGGCCGACGGCCGCTGCGTCGGCGGGCCTTGCGGTCGCGGAAGGCTGACGCCGATCGTGGTCGATGAGCATCACGGCAAGGTGCGTTGGTATCCTTCTCCGGCCCTCCGCCCCTTGCCGTCCGAGCCCGCAGCACCATGAGTTCCTACGACCCCAACGCGCCCCACGAACCCACGCTCGGGCCGCGCGGCAGCACGGCGGCCGCGCCTGCGCCGCTCGCGGCCACTGCGATCGACACCAAGCTGATCGAGCAGTTCGCGCGCAGCTACATGAAGGAGCGCCGCAGCGATCGGCGCTGGCGCATCTTCATCCGGCTGCTGTGGCTGGGCCTGTTCGCGCTGTTCGTCTGGGCGCTGTTCAACGAGCAGCGCAAGGGCGCGGTGCCGACCGGCCCGCACACCGCGCTCGTCGTCGTGCAAGGCGAGATCGCCGGCGAGACGCTCGCCAGCGCCGAGGCCGTCGTCGCCGGGCTGCGCCGCGCCTTCGACGACGCCGGCGCGCAGGCGATCGTGCTGCGCATCAACTCGCCGGGCGGCAGCCCGGTTCAGGCCGGGCTCGTGGTCGACGAGATCAAGCGCCTGAAGACCAAGTCGCCGGACAAGAAGGTCTACGCGGTGTGCGAAGAGCTGTGCGCCTCGGCCGCCTACTACATGGCGGTCGCGGCCGACGAGATCTACGTCGACAAGGCTTCGGTGGTCGGCTCGATCGGCGTGCTGATGGACGGCTTCGGCTTCACCGGCACGATGGACAAGCTCGGCATCGAGAGAAGGCTGGTCACCGCGGGCAGCAACAAGGCGCTGCTCGATCCGTTCTCGCCGCTGTCCGAGGCCGACCGCGCCTACGCGCAGACCCTGCTCGAGCAGATCCACAAGCAGTTCATCGGCGTCGTCAAGGAAGGCCGCGGCGCGCGTCTGAAGGAGACGCCCGACACCTTCTCGGGCCTCTTCTGGAGCGGCGAGTCGGCCGTGCAGCTGGGCCTGGCCGATGCGCTGGGCAGCGTCGACTTCGTCGCGCGCGAGGTGGTCAAGGCCGAGGAGATCATCGATTACTCGGCCACCGAGAACGTCGCCGAGCGGCTGGCCAAGCGCTTCGGCGCGGCGGTGGGCGCAGGCGCCGCGAAGGCGGTGGGCGGCGGCTTCACGATGCGCTGAGCGCGCGCGCCGCAAGGAACAACGCCGCCCGCGGGCGGCGTTGTCACTGGAGGCTGCGCTTGCGGCGTCGATCGGGCGAGCCGGAAGGCACGGCACCCGCTTCGCTCGGTCGTAGCACGCGGCGCGCGTGCCGCTGTGCGACGCCCGGCGCGGTTCAGGCCGCCGGGATGCGCAGCACCTGCCCCGGATAGATCTTGTCCGGGTGGCTCAGCATCGGCTTGTTGGCCTCGAAGATCGCCATGTACTTGTTCGGGCTGCCGTAGAACTCCTTGGAGATCTTCGACAGGTTGTCGCCCTTGACGACGGTGTAGTACTTGGCCTCGGGCTCGGCGGCGACGACGGTCAGCATGTCGTTGACCTGCGCGACGTGCTCGACGTTGCCGCAGCACAGCAGCACCTTCTCCTTGGTCGCCTGGTCGCTCGCCTGGCCGGAGACGGTGACGGTCGCGCTCGCGCCGTCGAAGGCCACCGCGAGGCCTTCGACCTTCAGGCCCTGGCTCTCGATGTAGGTGACGATCGCATCGCCCGCGGCCTTGTTCAGGCGCTCGACGTTCTCGGCGCTCGCCTGCTGGTTCACCGCCTCCTGCGCGGCCTTCGCCTCGCCCTTGCCGAACAGCTTCTCGCCGGCTTCCTTGATGAAACTCATCAGACCCATCGCGTGCTCCTTGTGTTTGACCGAGGTCAGGGCGCCGCCCCGAGCGAGCCGCCACTCTAAGCCGGCGCCATGACCCCTTCGAGCAGCCCGCGTTTCTCGATGAAGCCGACCACCTCGGCGAGTCCCGCACGCGTCTTCAGGTTGGTCATCACATAGGGCCGGCGCACGGCGTCGGGCCGCATGCGGCGCGTGTCGGCCTCCATCACCGCGAGGTCGGCGCCGACATGCGGCGCGAGGTCGGTCTTGTTGATCACGAACAGGTCGCTCTTCGTGATGCCGGGCCCGCCCTTGCGCGGGATCTTCTCGCCGGCGGCGACGTCGATCACGTAGATCGTCAGGTCGGAAAGCTCGGGGCTGAAGGTCGCGGCGAGGTTGTCGCCGCCGGACTCGATGAACACGACGTCGGCCTCGGGAAACTTCGCGAGCATGCGATCGACCGCTTCGAGGTTGATCGACGCATCCTCGCGGATCGCCGTGTGCGGGCAGCCGCCGGTCTCGACACCCATGATCCGCTCGGCCTCCAGCGCGCCGGCCACGGTGAGCAGCCGCTGGTCTTCCTTGGTGTAGATGTCGTTGGTGATCACGACGAGGTCCCAGCGCGCGCGCATCGCCTTGCACAGCATCTCGACCAGCGTCGTCTTGCCCGAGCCCACCGGCCCGCCGACGCCCACGCGCAGCGGGGGCAGCCGCTTGCTCCGGTTCGCGATCGTGTGCAGGCGCGGCGTCGTGGTGTTCATGGCGTGAGGTTCAAGAGCGGAACAGCCGCGAGTACTGCGTCTCGTGGCGCGCACCGAGGATCGCGAGGCCGGGCAGCGAAGCCAGCCGCCCGTCTTCGCCGAGCGAACGCGCCTGCGCGCAGGCGGCGGGCAGCGCGTCGACCAGCGCGGCGAGCACCCGCTGGCCCGCGCCCTGGCCGAGCGGCACCGCGCGCAGCGCGGCCTGCACCATGTTTTCGGCCCAGCCGAAGCCGGCGGCGAGCAGCGCGTCGTCGTCGCTCGCACCGGTCTGCGTCGCGGCCAGCGCAAGCGCGACCGGATGCGTCGGTGCCGGCGGCAGCGCGGCCAGGCGATCGATGCGCAAGACGCCGGCCGCGTCGTTCGCGCGATCGCGCAGCCAGCCGGCGAGCGAGCGGCCCATCTGCTCCGTCTGCAGGCGCTGCTCGGCGGTTTCGCGGGTCGCGAGCACCCAGTCGTTCAGGGCGCGCACGCGCAGCGCATCGTCGTCGCGCCAGGCTGGCAAGGCTTGCGCGAACACCGCCAGCTCGTTGCAGGCGAGGCCGAGTTCGAGCTGATCGACAAGCCACGCGCGCGTGCTCGTCTCGTCGTGCACCCGGCCGGCCTCGACCGCGGCCTCCAGCCCTTCCGAATAGCTGAAGCCGCCGATCGGCAGGGCCGGCGAGGCCAGCCACATCAAGCGCAGGAGGCTCGCGGCCTGCATGTTCCGGCCGATCGCTCAGTGGTCGTGGCCGCAGCCCGGCCCGTGCACGTGCGGCGCGGCCGCCACGGCGATGCCGATCGGCTTGCCGCGGGCGGTCGCGCTCGGCGCGTGCCCGTGCTGGTGCTCGTGGCCGTGGCCGTGATCAAGGGCTCCGTGCCGATGCCCCCCGCCCGCGTACGCGCCCGCCTCGGGCTCGAAGGCCGCATGCGTCTCGGTGACGACGAGGTGCATCGCCCGCAGCATTTCGGCCAGCACGTGGTCGGGCTCGAACTGCAGGCGGTCGGGCCTCAGCTCGAGTGCGACGTGGCGGTTGCCGAGGTGGTATGCGGCGCGCAGCAGGTCGAACGGCGAGCCGTGCTCGACACAGGCCGTGACCGCCATCACCGGCTGCGCCGCGGCGAGCACGCGCCGCAGCGAGCCGTCCTCGGCGACCAGCACGTCGCCGCCGCGCAGCACGGTGCCGCGCGGCAGGAAGATCGCGAGCGCGCGGCCTTCGCTGTCGGTGGCGTCGAGGCGGCTCTTCTGGCGCGCGTCCCAGTCGAGCTCGATGCTCGGGGCGCGCTTGACGAGGGCCGGCGCCAGTCCGGCGGCGCGCGGCAGGATCTTGGTGAGCATCAGCATCGGGCCAGTATGCATGCGGCTCGGCAGCCCGCGGCATGCCGCTTGCCGGTCGGCGGCATGGTGTCGGCCGCGCATCCTGCACGGGGCTCGCGACGCGCGTTGCGCGTCACGGGCATCGTCGTCGGCGTGCTCGTCGTCGCGCTGCTGATCGCGTGGTTCGTGCCCTGGCGGCTGAATTTCGCGCGCGACTGGATCGGCGACAAGGTCCAGGCCGCGACCGGCCGCGAACTCGCGATCGACGGCGACATCTGGTGGCGCTTCGGCTTCCCTGCCCACTTGTCGGTCGATGGCCTGCGCTTCGCGAATCCGGAGTGGGCGAGCCGGCCGACGATGCTTGCGGCCCGGCACGTCGAGGCCGACATCGCGCTGCTGCCGCTGCTGCGCGGCCAGCTGGTCGTGCCGCGCGCGAAGGCGGTCGAGCCCGATCTCTGGCTCGAAGCCGCGCCGGACGGCCGCAAGAACTGGCTGCTCGACCGCAAGCAGAGCGACGACACCGCGTCCAGGAAGCCGGTGATCGGCAACGTCGAGCTCGACCGCGGCGTCGTCGCGTACGCCGAGCCCGCGAAGGACACCGAGGTGCGGGTGGAGCTCGGCACGGTGCAGGTCGACGCGCGCCGGCTCGCGGGCGAGGCGCCGGCTTCGGCGGCGTCCGCGGCGGCGCCGGCGGTACCGGCCGCCGCCGCCGCCTCCCCCACGCCGCAGGGCGGCGCCGGCTCGCGCCTTTCGTTGCAGGCCAGCGGCCGCCTCAACGGCCTGCCATTGAAGGCCACCGCGCACGGCGACGGCGTGCTGCAGCTGCAAGCCGCGCTGACCGAGAAGCGGCCCTACGTCTTCGACCTCGACGCCTCGATCGGCGCGACCCGGCTCACCATGGCCGGCAGCATCGCCGAGCCCGCGCTGCCCGGGCCGGCCGACCTGCGCATCCGCGCGAGCGGCCCCTCGCTCGGCCAGTGGTACCGCATCACCGGCATCGGCATGCCCGATTCCCCGCCCTACCGCACGGAAGGCCGGGTGCGCCACGAAGGCACGCGCTGGAGCTACGAGGACTTCGAAAGCGTCGTCGGCAAGAGCGACCTGCGCGGCGACATCGCGTTCGAGCCCGGCCCGAAGCGTCCGCGCGTGAGCGGCTCGCTGTTCTCGAATTCGCTCGACCTCGCCGACTTCCAGCCCTTGCTCGGCAAGTCCGACAAAGCCATCGCCGCCGCGCAGAAGAAGGACGCGAAAGCCGCGAAGGCCGGCAAGGCCAAGCCGGTGCGCGGCGACGACGGCCAGCCGGTGCCGCGCGTGCTGCCGCAAGCCGGGCTCAGCGCCGACAAGTGGGACACGCTCGATGCCGACCTGCGCTTCTCGGCCAAGCAGGTCAGGAACATCGGCAGCTTCCCGATCGAGTCGGTCTCGTTCCGGCTGCGCATGGACGATCGCCGGCTCGACCTCGAGCCGCTCGCCGTCACGCTCGGCGGCGGCAAGCTTGAAGGCGGCCTGCGACTGGACGGCCGCGCGCAGCCGATGGCCGCGAAGCTTGATCTGCAGGTCCGGCGTCTCGCGCTCGAGAACCTGCTGCCGCAGATCCGCGACAGCCGCGCCGCGCTCGGGCGCATCAACGGGCGCGTCAAGCTCGCGGGCCAGGGCGCTTCGTATGCCGCGATGCTCGGCAGCGCCGACGGCGAGGCGCAGTTCGCGATGGGCCAGGGCCAGCTGAGCAACCTGCTGCTCGAGGTGCTGGACCTCGACGCCTACGAAGCGCTCGGCTTCCTCGTGCGCGGCGACCGCGTCGCGCAGGTGCGTTGCGCGCTGGTCGATGTCGGCTTCCGGAGCGGCGTGATGAACACGCGAACGCTGGTCTTCGACACCAGCGACACCATCATCACCGTCGACGGCAAGGTGAACTTCGCGAACGAACAGCTCGACCTGCGCATCGTGCCGCGCGCGAAGGACTTCAGCCCGCTCGCGCTGCGCGTGCCGATCGACGTGGACGGCGCCTTCGGCGCGCCCGAGGTCTTCCCCGACAAGACCCGGCTCGCGCTGCGCGGCGGGGCCGCGCTGGCGCTGGGGCTGATCAATCCGTTCGCCGCGATCCTTCCGCTGATCGAGACGGGCCCCGGCGAGGACGCCGACTGCGCGGCCCTGACCGCGCTCGCGAGGAAGGAGGGCGTGCCGGTGAAGAGCGGCGCGCCCGAATCCGAGAACAAGAAGTAGCTCAGAACAGGAAGTAGCGCTGCGCCATCGGCAGCACCGAGGCCGGCTCGCAGCCGAGCAGTTCGCCGTCGGCGCGCACCGCGTAGGTCTGCGCGTCGATCTCCATCCGCGGCAGCCAGGCGTTGTGGACCATGTCGGCCTTCGTCACCGCGCGGCAGCGCCGCACCGCGGCGGTGGTCTTCGCGAGCTTCAGCTTCGTAGCCACGCCGGCGTCGAGCGCCGATGCGCTCAGGAAGCTGAGCGAGCCGCGCGCCAGCGCGCCGCCGAAGGCGCCGAACATCGGCCGGTAGTGCACCGGCTGCGGCGTCGGGATGCTGGCGTTCGCGTCGCCCATCAGCGCATGCGCGATGAAGCCGCCCTTGAGCACGAGGCTCGGCTTGACGCCGAAGAAGCCCGGCCGCCACAGCACCAGGTCGGCCCACTTGCCCACCTCGACGCTGCCGACTTCGTGGGCGATGCCGTGGGCGATGGCCGGGTTGATCGTGTACTTCGCGACGTAGCGTTTCGCACGCGTGTTGTCGGCGCGGTCACTGTCGCCGGCGAGGCTGCCGCGCTGGACCTTCATCTTGTGCGCCGTCTGCCAGCAGCGCAGGATCACCTCGCCGACGCGGCCCATCGCCTGCGAGTCGCTGCTGAACATGCTGATCGCGCCGAGGTCGTGCAGCACGTCCTCGGCGGCGATCGTCTCGCGGCGGATGCGGCTTTCGGCAAAGGCGAGGTCCTCGGCGATCGAGGCATCGAGGTGGTGGCAGACCATCAGCATGTCGACGTGCTCGTCGAGCGTGTTGACGGTGTAGGGCATCGTCGGATTCGTGCTGCTCGGCAGGAAGTTCGACTCGCCCACCACGCGCAGGATGTCCGGCGCGTGCCCACCGCCGGCCCCTTCGGTGTGGAAGGCGCAGAGCGTGCGGCCCTTGGTCGCCGCGATCGTGTTCTCGACGAAGCCCGACTCGTTGAGCGTGTCGCTGTGGATCGCGACCTGCACGTCGCAGGCTTCGGCCACGCCGAGGCAGCAGTCGATCGCCGCGGGCGTCGTGCCCCAGTCCTCGTGCAGCTTCAGGCCGATCACGCCGGCGTCGACCTGCTGGCGCAGCGCCTCGGGCCGGCTCGCGTTGCCCTTGCCGAAGAAGCCGAGGTTCACCGGGAAGGCGTCCGCCGCCATCAGCATGCGCGCGATGTTCTCGGGGCCCGGCGTGCAGGTCGTCGCGAAGGTGCCGGTCGCGGGGCCGGTGCCGCCGCCGAGCATGGTGGTGATGCCGCTGGACAGCGCCTCCTCGATCTGCTGCGGGCAAATGAAGTGGATGTGGCAATCGATGCCGCCGGCCGTGACGATCATCCCTTCGGCCGCAAGCACCTCGGTGCCGGGCCCGATGACGATGTCCACGCCCGGCTGCACGTCGGGGTTGCCGGCCTTGCCGATCGCGACGATGCGCTGCGCGCGGACGCCGATGTCGGCCTTGACGATGCCCCAGTGGTCGAGGATCAGCGCGTTCGTGATCACGAGATCGACCGCGTCGCCGGGCCCGATGCCGTTGATGCGCTGGCCTTGCCCCATGCCGTCGCGGATCACCTTGCCGCCGCCGAACTTCACCTCTTCGCCGTAGCCGCCGGCCAGCAGCGTGTAGTCGCGCTCGACCTCGATGACGAGCTCGGTGTCGGCGAGCCGCACGCGGTCGCCGGTGGTGGGGCCGAACATCTCGGCGTAGGCGCGGCGCGGCAGGGTCGCCATCAGAGCGCTCCCTGCACGAGGCCGCGAAAACCCCAGGCCTGGCGCGCGCCCGCGTAGTCGATCAGCTCGACGGTGCGCTGCTGCCCCGGCTCGAAGCGCACCGCGGTGCCGCTCGCGATGTTCAGGCGCATGCCGTGCGCGGCCGTGCGGTCGAAGCGCAGCGCGGCGTTGGTCTCGGCGAAGTGGTAGTGCGAGCCGACCTGGATCGGCCGGTCGCCGATGTTCTCGACGACCACCGTCACCGCACGCCGGCCGGGGTTCAGCACGTGGTCCGGGCCCTCGACCAGCAGCTCGCCCGGGATCATTTGCGCCGCCCCCAGGCGAGCGCAGCCGCGGCGATCACCGCGAGCGCGATCCAGCCCCAGCTGTCGCTCGCGTGCCAGTGCGCCGCGCCGGGCAGGCCGTGGCCTTCGTGCGCGCGTGCCGTGAAGGCGAGGGCCGCCGACGCTGCGGCAAGGAGTCGGTGCTTGTTCATCGAGGTTCTCCGCTTGCGGACCGGCCGATCGGGATACGCACCTCCGTTCATCCGGCGGCTTCGGGGTGCGCGAGACCGCGACGGGGTGGTCGTCAACATATCGGCTGGTGCACGGTGACGAGCTTGGTGCCGTCCGGAAAGGTCGCCTCGACCTGGATGTCCGGGATCAGCTCGGCGACGCCGTCCATCACGTCGGCGCGGCCCAGCACCTGCTGCCCGTCGGCCATCAGCTCGGCGACGCTCTTGCCGTCGCGTGCGCCTTCGAGGATCGCCGCGCTGATCAGCGCGATGGCCTCGGGCACGTTGAGCTTCAGCCCGCGCGCGCGGCGCCGCTCGGCGACCAGCGCGGCAGTGAAGATCAGCAGCTTGTCTTTCTCGCGCGGGCTCAGGTCCATGTCGGGGCTGTCGGGGTCGGTCGCGTTCCGGTGCGGAAGGGGCCGCCTTAGGATGCCAGCGGCCCGGCGCGATTCTTGTACGCACTTGTGCGTAGTGCACCCCGCGCTGCCCCGCCCCGCCGCCGATGAGCTCGTTCCCCCTGCCAGCGAACCCCGCCGATGCCGCCGCGTCGGCGCAGCCGTCGCCGGCAGGGTCGCCCGCCGCCGAGCCCGTGCAGCGCGTGATCAAGCTGCGCCGCGACTACAACAGCTGGGTCGCGCGCGAGACGATGGAGGACTACGCGCTGCGCTTCACGCCGCGGGCGTTCCGCAGGTGGTCGCTCGGCCGCGTCGCGAACACCGCGCTCGGCGGCGCGGCCTCGTTCCTGGTGCTCGAGGCGGTCGGCGCGACGCTGCTGGTGCAGCACGGCTTCGTCAATGCGGCGCTCGCCATCCTCGCGACCGGCCTCGTGATCCTGCTGGCCGGCTGGCCGGTGAGCGTGTATGCGGCACGGCATGGCGTCGACATGGACCTGCTCACCCGCGGCGCCGGCTTCGGCTACATCGGCTCGACGCTGACCTCGCTGATCTACGCGAGCTTCACCTTCATCTTCTTCGCGCTCGAGGCCGCGGTGATGGCCTATGCGCTGGAGCTGGCCTTCGGGCTGCCGCCGGCCTGGGGCTACCTGGTGTGCGCGCTCGCGGTCATCCCGCTGGTGACGCACGGCATCACCGCGATCAGCCGGCTGCAGGCCTGGACCCAGCCGCTGTGGCTCGCGATGCTCGTCGCGCCCTATGTCGTGGTGTTCGCCCACCACCCCGAGGTGCTGAACGAGCTGGTCGGCTACGGCGGCGAGGCGAAGCTCACCGGCTTCTCGTGGCTGCACTTCGGCGCCGCGACGACGGTCGGCATCGCGCTGATCACGCAGATGGGCGAGCAGGCCGACTACCTCCGCTTCATGCCGGAGGCGCGCGCGAAGCCGGGCGGCGGCGCTGGCGTCTCGCCGTGGCAATGGTGGCTCGCGGTGCTCGTCGGCGGCCCCGGCTGGGTGCTGCCCGGCGTGCTGAAGATGCTCGGCGGCTGCCTGCTCGCCTTCCTCGCGATCGGCCAGATGGTGCCGCTGGAGCGCGCGCTCGATCCGAACCAGATGTACCTCGCGGCCTACGAGCTGCTGTTCTCGAACGCCGCGCTGGCGGTCGCCGCCACCGCGCTGTTCGTCGTCGTCTCGCAGCTGAAGATCAACGTCACCAACGCCTACGCCGGCTCGCTCGCGTGGAGCAACTTCTTCGCGCGGCTGACGCACAGCCACCCGGGCCGCGTGGTGTGGGTGCTGTTCAACACCGCGATCGCGCTGCTGCTGATGGAGCTCGACGTGTTCCAGGCGATCGGCGCGGTGCTCGGCCTGTACAGCAACGTCGCGATCGCCTGGATGATGGCGGTGGTCGCGGATCTCGTGATCAACAAGCCGATGGGCTGGAGCCCGCCGGGCATCGAGTTCCGCCGCGCGCACCTGTACGACGTCAACCCGGTCGGCGTCGGCGCGATGCTGATCGCCACCGTGCTCGGCGTCGCGGCGCACCTGGGCCTGTTCGGGCCGATGGCGCAGGCCTGGTCGGCGGCGATCGCGATGGTGACGGCCTTCGTCGTCTCGCCCTTGATCGCCTGGGGCACGCGGGGCCGTTACTACCTCGCGCGTCAGCCGGCGCCCGCGGCGGGCGACGGCGGCTATGCGCGCCTCACCGCCTGCTGCATCTGCGAGCGCGACTACGAGCCCGACGACATCGCCGCCTGCCCGGCCTACGGCGGGCCGATCTGCTCGCTGTGCTGCACGCTGGACGCGCGCTGCAACGACCTCTGCAAGCCGGCCGAGGCCAAGCTCGCGGTCCAGTGGTCGAAGCTGCTGCGCCGGCTGCTGCCGCGCGCCGTCTGGCCCTACCTCGACACCGGCCTGGGCCACTACCTGCTGCTGATGCTGGCGCTGGTGCCGCTGCTCGCCGGCGTGTTCGCGCTGCTGTACCAGCAGGAGTTGCGCGCGCTCGCGGCCACGCCGCCGACGCTGCTCGCCGCCGAAGGCGCATCGACCTCCCCCGCGCTGACGCGCCTGCTCGCCGACGCGCTCGCGACCGGCTTCGTCAAGGCCTTCGCCGCGCTGCTGCTGCTGGCCGGCACTGTGGCGTGGTGGCTGGTGCTCGCGCACCGCAGCCGCCAGGTGGCGCAGGAGGAGTCGAACCGCCAGACCGAGGCGCTGCAGGCGCAGACGGTCGCGCTGCAACGCGAGATCGCCTCGCACCGCCGCACCGATGCGCAACTGCAGCTTGCCAAGCAGCAGGCCGAATCGGCGCGCGACGAGGCCGACCGCGCGCGCGGCGAAGCGGAGCGTGCCCGCAGCGAGGCCGAACGTGCCCGCAGCGAAGCGGAGCGCGCTCAAAGGCTCGCCGACCGCGCCAACGCCGCCAAGAGCCGCTACATCACCGCGATCAGCCACGAGCTGCGCACGCCGCTCAACAGCATCCTCGGCTACGCGCAACTGCTCGAGGAGGACGCCTCGATGCCGCCGGCGCGCGCCCGCGCGGTGCGCACCATCCGCCGCGGCGGCGACCACCTTGCGAGCCTGATCGAGGACAGCCTCGACCTCGCGCGCATCGAAAGCGGCAAGCTCAAGCTCGAACCGCGCGCGCTGCCGCTGGCCGAGGCGGTGCGCGAGATCGCGCGGCTGTTCGAGCTGCAGGCGCAGGCCAAGGGGCTGGTGTTCCGCGCGGACATCGAGGGCCCCGCGCTGCGCGCGGGCGCAGGGCAGCCGCTCGTGCGCGCCGACGAGCGCCGGCTGCGCCAGATCCTCATCAACCTGCTCGGCAACGCGGTGAAGTTCACCGAGCGCGGCCAGGTCGTGTTCCGCATGCGCTATGCGCGCGAGATCGCGCGCTTCGAGATCGAGGACACGGGGCCCGGCATGAGCGAGGAGGAGCTGGCGCGCGTCTTCGAGCCTTTCGAGCGCGGCAGCGCGGCGCCGGAAGCGGCGGGCTCCGGCACCGGACTCGGCCTGACCATCGCGAAGATGCTCACCGAGCTGATGGGCGGCGAGATGACGCTCAGCAGCGTGCCGGGGCAGGGCACCGCGTTCGCGATCCGGCTGTTCCTGCCGGAGATCAGCGCGCCCTCGGCGAGCGCGGCCGCGTCGCGGCCGCCCGTCGCGGCTTCGGCGTCGCGCCGCGGCTACCGCGGCGCGCGCCGCAGCGTGCTGGTGGTCGACAACGAGGAGGCCGACCGCGGCCTGGTCGCCAGCGTGCTGGAGCCGCGCGGCTTCGTCGTGCGCCAGGCCGCGTCGGGCGAGGCGGCGCTGGCGCTGCTGCGTGCGGGCGCGCCCGCCGACGCGATCCTGATGGACCTCGCGATGCCGGGCCTCGACGGCTGGGCGACGCTGCGCGCGCTGCGCGCCGAAGGCCTGGGCAACGCACCGGTCGCGATCGTCTCCGCGAACGCCTTCGACCGCGGGCTTGACAACGATGCCGGCATCGCCGCGGCGGACTTCTTCGTCAAGCCGGTGCGCGTCGCCGAGCTGCTCGACTGGCTGGGCCGCGTGCTCGCGATCGAGTGGGAGGCCGAGGCCGCGCCGCCGCCCGACGCCGCGCTCGAACGCCAGGATGCGCCGGCGGCGGCACTGCCGGCCGGGCCGGCGCCGGCGGCACTGCAGGCGCGGCTGCCGGCGATCGACGAGGCCGCGCGCCGCGGCTGGCCGCGCGGCGTGCTCGACGCGCTGGCCGCGGCCGACGCCGACGACCCGCGCGCGCGGCCCTGGACCGAGCCGCTGCGGCAGCTCACGCAGCGCTTCGCCTTCGATGCCTTGCGCGAGCGGCTCGCGGCGATCGAGCCGGGCGAGCGCCGCGCGCACGCGCCCGGCGCCGCGCCCGATGCACCGACGCCGACGCCGACGCCGACGCCGACGCCGACGCTGACGCTGACGCCCGCTCGCGAGCCCGGCGATGGCTGAGCCGCCCGAGGCGACGCAGGGCCGGCCGCACGGCGACGTCGTGCTGATCGTCGACGACCTGCCGGACAACCTCGCGCTGCTGCACGACGCGCTCGACGAGTCCGGCTACACGGTGCTGGTGGCGACCAGCGGCGCGGCGGCGCTCGAACGCGCGGCGCTGTCGCTGCCCGACGTGGTGCTGCTCGATGCGCTGATGCCGGGCATGGACGGCTTCGAGGTCGCGCGCCGCCTCAAGCGCGACGAGCGCACCGCGCACGTGCCGATCGTCTTCATGACCGGCCTGGCCGAGACGGAGCATGTCGAGGCCGCCTTCGCGGCCGGCGGGGTCGACTACGTCACCAAGCCGATCCGCCCGCGCGAAGTGCTCGCGCGCATCGCCGCGCACCTGAAGGGCGCGCGCCAGGCCAGACAGGCGCGCAACGCGCTCGACGCCTTCGGCCACGCCGCGCTGACGGTGCGCGCCGCCGATGGCCGCGTGCTGTGGAGCACGCCGCTCGCGCGCGAGC
>NZ_DASTPW010000018.1:0-15643 GCF_035762065.1 Methylibium sp. | reverse complement strand
CCAGGCCCTTGAAGAGGCCGTGCCGGCCCGTCTGGGCGCGCTGCTCGTTCGCCGCCAGCCGCAGCATCGACGACAGCCCGCCCCAGCACGAGACGCGCATCGAGGAAGACGAACGGTTCGGGGCGGGGATCGAGGCCATGGTGGATTCCTCCGGGTGGTCGAGGTGGATCGTGCAGCTTGCGTGCCATGACGGCTTGCGTCGCCTTCGCGCCGCGCGACGGCGCTTCGCGTGGCGTGCGTCACGCCGGCCGGCCGCCGCGGCGGCCCAGGCCTGACGCTTTCGGTCGCCGCCGCCGCGGCGCGTCGGCCACGGCGTGCGCCATCGGTAAGCGGGTGTCAGGCCGCCGCACGGCCGACGCTGCCGAGCGGCAACCCGCGCGGATCAGGCGGCCGCGCGGAATCCCCGGGGGATCGCCCCGAGCAGACGTTGCGTGTACGCCTCGCGCGGCGCGCCCAGCAGCGCTTCGACGCCGTTGCGCTCGACGACCGCGCCGTCCTTCATCACCAGCACCTCGTCGGCGATGAAGCGCACGACCGCAAGGTCGTGGCTGATGAAGATGTAGGCGAGGCCGAGTTCGTCCTGCAGGTCCTTCAGCAGGTTGAGCACCTGCGCCTGCACCGAGACGTCGAGCGCGCTGACCGCTTCGTCGAGCACCAGCACCTCGGGCTCCAGCGTGAGGCAGCGCGCGATCGCGACGCGCTGGCGCTGGCCGCCGGAGAACTCGTGCGGGTACTTGCCCCAGGCGGCCGCATCCAGCCCCACCTTGCCCAGCAGCGCGCGCGCCTTGGCCTCGCGCTCCGCGCCGCTCGCGCCGATGCGGTGGATCGCCATCGGCTCCACCAGCGTCTGGCCGATCGTGAAGCGCGGGTTCAGCGAGGCATACGGGTTCTGAAACACCACCTGCAGCCGCCGGCGCATCGGCAGCCACTGCGACTTGCTCAGCGCGAACAGGTCGATCGCCTCGGCGCTCGCCTCGCCCGGCTTGGCACTGCGGAACAGCGCGCGGCCGGTCATCGGCCCGCCGGTGGCCTCGTGCAGGTGCAGGAGTGCCAGGCCGGTCGTCGTCTTGCCCGAACCCGATTCGCCGACGATGCCCAGCGTGTGCCCGCGCCGCAGCTCGAAGCTCACGTCCTTGACCGCCTTGAACTCCTTGCGGCCGAAGACGCCCGAGCGCAGCCAGAAACTCTTCGACAGCGACTCGACCGTCAGCACCACCGGCGCATGCGGATCCTTCGGCTTGGCGACGCGCTGCGGCCGGATCAAGGCGAGGTCGCTCGCGGCGGCCACTTCGCCGGCCGCCTCGCGTTCGGCGGCGATGTGATCGTCGATCACCATCAGCCGCGCCGGCGGGCTCGCCAGCGTCGGCCGGCAGGCCAGCAGCGCGCGGGTGTACGGGTCCTCGGGCTGGCCGAAGATCTGCGCGACCGGCCCCTGCTCGCGCACCGTGCCCTGGCGCATCACGACCACCTGGTCGGCGATCTCGCCGACGACGCCGAGGTCGTGGCTGATGAACAGCATGCTCATCCGGTGCGCGGCCTTCAGCTTGGCGAGCAGCTCGAGGATCTGGCGCTGGATCGTCACGTCGAGCGCGGTGGTCGGCTCGTCGGCGATCAGCAGCTTCGGCTCGCAGGAGATCGCCATCGCGATCATCACGCGCTGCTGCTGGCCACCGGAGAGCTCATGCGGGTAGGCGTCGAGACGGCGTTTCGGGTCGGGCAGGCCGACCTCGTCGAGCAAGGCCTCCGCGCGATCGCGCGCCGCGCGTGCCGGCAAGCCGAGATGCAGCCGCAGCGGCTCGGCGAGCTGGTGCCCCACGGTGAACACCGGGTTCAGCGAGCTCATCGGATCCTGGAACACGCAGGCGATGGCCTTGCCGCGCAGCGCCTGGAGCTCGGCCTGGCTCGCGCCGAGCAGGTCGCGCGCCTGCTCGGCGCCACCGAACCGGATCGCGCCGCTGCGCTCGGCGTTGTCGGGCAGCAGGTTCAGGATCGACATCGCGGTGACGCTCTTGCCCGAACCCGATTCGCCGACGAGCGCGACGGTGGTGTTCTCGGGGATCGCGAACGTCACGCCGAGGTCGCCGCGCCCGACCGCCTCGCTGTAGCTCGCCCGCGCGCCGCGGCCGAGCCGGAAGCGCACGCGCAACTGCTCGATGCTCAACAGCGTGCTCATTCCGCGCCCCTGAGCTTGGGATCGAGCGCGTCGCGCAGCGCGTCGGTCATCAGCGAGAAGGCGGTGACGAACACCGCCATGAAGAGCGTCGCGGCGAGCAGCTGCCACCAGTGGCCGAGGATCAGCTCGCCCTGCGCCTCCGCGAGCATCGTGCCCCACGACACCTGATCGACGCTGACCCCGAGGCCGAGGTAGCTGAGGATGACCTCGTACTTGATGAAGGCGACGACGAGGATCGACAGCTGCACCAGCGTCACGTGGCTCACGTTCGGCAGGATGTGCCGGAACATGCGCGAGGCCGCCGACGCGCCGATCGCTTCGGCCGAGCGCACGTACTCGCGCACCGCGTGCTTGATGAACTCGGCGCGCACCAGCCGGTAGGTGCCGGTCCAGCCGGTGAGCGCCAGGATCATCACCACCGAGGTCGTGCCGCGGCCCAGCACCGCGGCGAAGGCGAAGATCAGCAGGATGCTCGGGATCGAGGTGAAGACGTTGTAGACCCACTCGAGCAGGTCGCCGACCTTGCCGCCGAAGAAGCCGCCGAAGGCGCCGAGCAAGGTGCCGATGGAGGCCGCCAGCAAAGCCGCGGTGACGCCGACGAAGATCGAGACCTCGGCGCCCTTGATCGCCTTCGCGAGCACGTCGCGGCCGAGGCGGTCGCCGCCGAAGGGCAGGGTGTCGCGCTTGACCTCCTGCACCGTCTGGTACTTCCTGGCCGCCTCGGCCCATTCGGCGTAGCGCGGCGCGAGCGGGTCGACGTCGCTCAGATCCAGCAGCGGCGCCGAAGCGGCCGCCGCGGCCTTGGGCGAGCCGCTCGCTTCGGGCACGGCTTCGGCCGGCGCGGCAGCCGCCCAGCTGGGCCGCGCGTTCGGCACGCCCACCTCCTTCTGCCAGCCGCCGGCCAGCACGCCGAGCTCGGCCAGCAGCACCATCACGAGGAACACGACGACGACCGCCAGCGAAACCACCCCGACGCGGTCATTGCGAAAACGCCGCCAGGCCATCGCCCAGACGCCTTCCGAACGCGCGATCGGCGCCGCGGCGCCCGGCAGCGGATGCAGCACCGCGCTCATTTCAGGACGACCCGCGGATCGACGAACTTGTAGAGCACGTCGGTCACCAGGTTGATCACCATCGTCAGCACTGCAAGGTAGATCGTCACCGCCTGGATGACGGGATAGTCGCTGCGGTTCACCGCCAGCAGCACCTCGCGGCCGATGCCGGGGATCGAGAAGAACACCTCGATCAGGAACGAGCCGACGAAGATTTCCGGCAGCAGCACCGCGACGTTCGTCAGGATCGGGATCGTCGCGTTGCGCAGCACGTGCTTCGTCAGGATCGCGCTTTCGCCGAGGCCTTTCGCGCGGGCGGTGCGCACGTAGTCCTGGCCGATCTCGTCGAGGAAGAAGCTGCGGTACAGGCGGGTCTGGGGCGCGAGCCGCACGGCCACCGCCAGCAGCACCGGCAGCGGCGCGTAGACCGCGAGGTTGGTCCAGGTGCTGTCGCTCCAGCCCTGCACCGGGAACCAGCCGAGCCGGAACGCGAACACGTACTGGCCGACGATCACGTAGACCAGGAAGCTGATGGAAAGCGCCACCGTGGTCGCGACCATGATGGCGCGGTCGGTCAGGCTGCCGCGCAGGTAGGCGACGAGCAGCGCGAACGGGATCGCCAGCAGCACCTCCAGCAGCAGGATCGGCAGCATCACCGTCAGCGAGGCCGGCAGCCGCGAGGCGAACAGGCTCGACACCTGCTCCTGCGTCGCCCAGCTCTTGCCCCAGTCGAAGCTGACGATCTGCTTGACGAAGATCCACAGCTGCTCGAGCACCGGCCGGTTCAAGCCGAGCTGGTCGCGGATCGCCTCGATCTGCTCGGGCGTCGCGTTGAGGCCGCCGAGGATTTCGGCGGGGTCGCCGCCGAACCACTTGAACAGGAAGAACACCAGCAGCACGACGCCGGCGAGCGTCGGAACCATCTGCCACAGGCGTCGGACCAGGTAGACCGCCATCGCGGGGTACTCCATTCGGGCCGCGGCGCGCGGCCCCGCTCGTGACGGGCGCGCGCCTCCCGGTGCGAGACCCGGGGGCGGCGGAAAAAACTGGCGGGAGTCTAGGGCTCGGTTTCCGCGCGGATGCACCGCGTTTGCCCGGCCGGCGACGCAAGCCGCGTGCCGCCGCAAGGGCATCGCCATGGCGCCGGTGCGCGACCCTAGACTTCGCGCCTTCGCGGCTCACAAGGCCGCCAGGAGCGGTACATGGGGTCGAGGATGAAGCGGCGCGCGAGCCTGAAGCTCGGCCTGGGCTGGGCGGCGGCCATGCTGGCTCCGGCCGCCTCGGCGCAGGCCGTGGCGAAGGACGGCGGCCAGGCCAAGGTGCTGCGCTACGCGCTGCGGGTGGCCGAGACCGGCTTCGATCCGGCCCAGCTTTCCGACCTGTACTCCGCCACCATCGCGGCCAGCCTCTTCGAGGCGCCGCTGCAAGTCGAATTCCTCGCGAGGCCGGTGCGTTACCGCACCAACACCGCGGCGAAGCTGCCCGACATCTCGGCCGACTTCACCACCTACACCTTCACGATCAAGCCCGGCATCCACTTCGCCGACGACCCGGCCTTCAACGGCCGCCGGCGCGAGCTGGTCGCGGCCGACTACGTCTACTCGCTCAAGCGCCACTACGACCCGCGCTGGAAGAGCCCCTCGCTGTACTTCCTGGAAAACGCGAAGGTGATCGGGCTGTCCGAGTTGCGCCGCGAGGCCATCGAGCAGAAGAAGCCCTTCGACTACGACCGCGACGTCGAGGGGCTGCGCGCGCTCGATCGCTACACGTTCCAGGTCAGGCTGGCGCAGACCTACCCGCGCTTCGAATGGCTGCTGACCGACGCCTCGCGTTTCGGTGCGGTGGCCCGCGAGGTGGTGGAGCGCTACGGCGACAAGATGATGGAACACCCGGTCGGCACCGGGCCCTACCGCCTCGCCGAATGGCGGCGCGCCTCGAAGATCACGCTGGAGCGCAATCCGAACTACCGCGAGGTGTTCTACGACGAGGAGGCGCCGGCCGACGACCCGCGCGCGCAGGCGGCGGTGAAGGCGCTGCAGGGCAAGCGGCTGCCGCTGGTCGATCGGGTGGAGGTCAGCATCATCGAGGAGAGCCAGCCGCGCTGGCTGGCCTTCCTGAACCGCGAGCACGACCTCGTCGAAGACGTGCCGCAGGAGTTCGCCGACATGCTGATGCCGAACAACGAGCTGGCGCCCAACCTGGCCAGGCAGGGCATCCAGCTCGTGCGCTACCTGCGCGCCGACGTGCACATGACGCTGTTCAACATGGAAGACCCGACGGTCGGCGGCACCACGCCCGAGCGGGTGGCGCTGCGCCGCGCGATCAGCCTGGCGCGCGACATCCCGAAGGAGATCCGCCTGGTGCGCAAGAACCAGGCGATCGTCGCGCAGGGGGCGATCAGTCCCAACACCTTCGGCTACGACCCGGCGCTGCGCACCGAGCATGCGTTGTTCGACCTGCCGCGCGCCAAGGCGCTGCTCGACTTGCACGGCTACGTCGACCGCGACGGCGACGGCTGGCGCGAGCAGCCCGACGGCTCGCCGCTGACGCTGGTGCTGTCCACCGAGTCCGACCAGTGGAAGCGCGCGCTGTCCGAGGCCTGGCAGAAGGACATGGCCGCGCTCGGCATCCGCATGGATTTCCGCATCGCGCAGTGGCCCGAGAACCTCAAGGCCTCTCGCGCCGGCAAGCTGCAGATGTGGCTGGTGGGCTGGAGCGTCAGCACGCCCGACGGCGACGGCTTCCTGCAGCTCGGCTACGGCCCGAACAAGGGCCAGGCCAACCATTCGCGCTTCGACCTGCCGGCCTTCAACGCGCTGTACGAAAAGCAGAAGCGCCTGCCCGACGGCCCCGAGCGCCTGGCCGCGATGACCGAGGCACAGCGGCTCATGGTCACCTACGCGCCGTACAAGATCCACGTGCACCGCACCTTTTCCGACATGGCGCATCCCTGGGTGATCGGCTACCACCGCAACGTGTTCGTGCGCGAATTCTGGAAGTACGTCGACATCGACCCGGCCAAGCAGCCGGATCCACGGTGATGGTGAAGCGGCGTGAACTCCTCGGCGGCGCGGCGGGCGCGTCGCTGGCCGCCGCGGTGCCCTGGGCCCGCGCGCAAGCCGGCACGAAGCGCTTGCGGGTGACCTTCCGCTCGGCCGAGACCGGCTTCGATCCGGCGCGGGTCAACGACATCTATTCGCGCCAGGTCTGCGCGCATCTGTTCGACGGGCTCTACCGCTACGACTACCTCGCGCGGCCGATCAGGATCAAGCCGAACGTCGCGGCGGCGATGCCGGAGGTCTCGGCCGACTTCCGCGTCTGGACGGTGACGCTGCGCCCCGGCATCTTCTTCACCGACGACCCGGCGTTCAAGGGCGGGCGACGCGAACTCGTCGCCGCCGACTTCGTCTACGCGCTCAAGCGCTTCTTCGACCCCGTGACGACCAGCCCGACCTACGGCTACTGGAAGAAGCAGGGCTTCGTCGGCCTGGACGCGCTGCGCGACGAGGCACTGAAGAACAAGACGGCCTTCGATTACGACCGGCCGGTCGAGGGCGTCAAGGCGCTCGACCGCTACACGCTGCGCTTCACGGTGGACGAGCCGCGCCCGCGCCTTTTGCACGCGCTGGCCGGCGGCGACCTGTTCAACGGCGTCGCGCGCGAGGTCGTCGAGCACTACGGCGACGACATCGCGGCCCATCCGGTCGGCACCGGCCCCTTCGTGCTGAAGGACTGGCGGCGCAGCTCGCGCATCCTGCTCGTGCGCAACCCCGACTTCCGCGACGAGCGCTACGCCGCCGAACCCGCGGCCGACGATACCGAGGGCCGGGCCCTCCTCGCGCGCTTCAAGGGGCGGCGGCTGCCGATGGTCGACGAGGTCGAGATCTTCGTGATCGAGGAAGGGCAGCCGCGCTGGCTGTCCTTCCTGAACGGCGAGGTCGACTTGATGGACCCTGTGCCGCCGGAGCTGGCCACTGCGGCGGTACCGAACGGCCGGCTCGCGCCCAACCTCGAAAAGCGCGGCATCGGCCTGCACCGGATCCAGAACGCCGACGTCGGCTTCCTGTACTTCAACATGGACGATCCGGTGGTCGGCGGCTACACGCCGGAGAAGGTCGCGCTGCGCCGCGCGATCGGCCTCGCGATGGACATCGAGCGCGAGGTCCAGCTCATCCGCAACGGCCAGGCGATTCGCGCGCAGACCTCGGTGCCGCCCGGTCTGTACGGCTACGACCCGGCGCTGCGCACCGTCAACGGCGAATTCGATCCCTCGCGCGCCCGCGCGCTGCTCGACCTCTACGGCTACCTCGACCGCGACGGCGACGGCTGGCGCGAACAACCGGACGGCGCGCCGCTGCTGCTGCGCAAGGCCACGCAGTCCGACCAGGTCTACCGACAGCTCGAGGAGCTGCTGCAGAAGAACCTGGCGGCGGTCGGCCTGCGCATCGAGTTCGACATCCGCCAGTGGCCCGAGAACCTGAAGGCCGGCCGCGCCGGCAAGCTGCAGATGTGGTCGCTGGCCACCACCGCCGCTTCGCCCGACGGCTTCGACTCGCTGGCCCGCTACAACAGCGCGGAGATCGGCGGCCAGAACTTCGCGCGCTTTCGCCACGCCGGCTTCGACGCGATCTACCGGCGCATGAACCTGATGCCCGACGGCCCGGAGCGGCTCGCGCTGTTCAAGGAGGCGCACAAGATCGCGCTCGCCTACGCGCCCTACAAGTTCCACACGCACCGGATCTACGCCGACCTGACGCAGCCCTGGCTCGTCGGCTACCGCCGCCCGAGCCTCTGGCTCGACCTTTGGCAATACCTCGACATCGACCACGGCGCGGCGAAGGCCTGATCGAGGCTTGCGTTCCCGGAGGCCCGCGCGCGGCCGATGCAAGCGCCGCGGGCGCGATCGAGGCGCGTTCGTGCGGTCTTCACGCCGAGCGTCGTGTGGCCGTCACAACGCGCCTGCCGCCGCCCCCGTGATCAAGGGGGGCGTCCCCCGCCATGTGGGGGCTGTGGCGGGGGAGGGCGCGAACCACACTTCGTCACATGGCGTGCGGCATCGCGCGCCGCTCGAACGAAACGAACCAGCATGTCGCTCAAACATCTTCTCGTCGGACTTTTCGTCAGCGCGGTCGCGCTGGTTGGCACCGTCACCACCGTGTCGGCCGCCGGCGGTGATCTAGGGTTCGGCGGCAACCGTGGCGCCCAGCCTGCGAGCACCGTGCGCCTTGCCGCCGCGCCCGTCAACCCGACGGTCGGCGCGGGCGTGCTCCGCAGCGAGGCCGCAGCCCCTCGCAGCTTCGACGATGCGCCGACGCCGGCCGACGAAGAGGCGCTGCCCGCCTCAAGCCTCGGCGTGCTGGCGCTGGCCGCGCTGATGGCGATCGGCCTCTTGATGACGCGCCGCGGCGGTCGCCTCTGACGGGCGTCGCGTCGCAAACGAAAGGCCCGCTTCGGCGGGCCTTTGTTTTGGGTGCCGCCGCTACAGCGGCAGCTCGGTGAAGTAGCGCCCGCCGTGGAAGATCAGCGGCGCAGCGCCCGCCCGCACGTGGCAGCGCTCGACCTCGCCGACGAAGATCACGTGGTCGCCTTCCTCGTAGCGGCTGCGGTTGAAGCATTCGAAGGTCGCGACCGCGCCTTCGATCACCGGCGCGCCGGCCGCACCCTCGCGCCAGGCGACGCCGGCGAAGCGGTCGGCAGTGCGGCTCGCGAATCGCTCGGCGAGCTCGCGCTGCTCGGCCGCGAGGATGTTGATCGCGTAGTGCGAGCCGCGCTCGAACACCGGCATCGAGCCGGCCCGGCGCGCCAGGCTCCACAACACCAGCGGCGGCGTGAGCGAGACCGAATTGAACGAGTTCGCGGTCAGGCCGATGCGCTCGCCGTCGGCGGTGCGTGCGGTGACGATCGTCACGCCCGTGGCGAAGCTGCCCAGCGCCGCGCGGAACTCGGGTGCGGTGAAGTCGGGCTGCTGCGCGCGCGGATGCGGCGTGATCACCGGACGGCCTGCTTCGGGAGATGCATCGCCGGCATCATGCCGCGCCAGCGCCGGGGCGCGACGCGCCGGCGCCGCGCCATGGCGCAGCGTGATGAATAGGTCACTCGCGGCATCGGCGCCCGCTGCTTCGGTCCCGCAAGCGAGGGGTCGGTGCGCGGGCCTCAGGCGGCCGCGCCCTTCCTGCGCGCAGCCGGCTGGTCGAACAGCGCCTCGCAGCTGCGCCGTTGCGGGTCGCCGTCCGGCAGGGCGACGCACAGCGCGTCGCGGCGAGCGCGAAGCTGCTGCAGCACCGCACGCTCGTCGGCCTCGCGCGGCCAAGCGACGAGCTTGGCGCTCATGCGATCGAGCGCCCGCGCGGTGCGCTCGTAGAAGGCGTCGCGCTGGCCGTCGAGCTCGCCGAGCACCGCGAGCGCCGCCTGCCGGATCCGCGGCGCGTCGCGCGGCGCCAGCTCGACCAGCGCCTGCACATACCCGCTGCCCCACTGGACCCGCGTCGCCATGCCTTTCGCGGCTTCGTAGGCACGCCGATGCCAGTCGAGCGCCGCCGCCTTGTCGCCGCGCTGCTTCGCGTTCGACGCGAGCGAGAGCATCGCGTAGTAGGGGCTGTGCGAGCGATCCAGCTCGCGCAGCAGCAGTTCGTCGGCCGCGTCGAGCAGCCCGGCCTGCGCGAGTGCATAGGCCGCCGACGGGATCACCGACTGGCGCTCGTCGGCGTCGCCGACTTCCGCATCGAAGCGCGCCGCCTCGCGCTTGACGTGAGCCTGCACCACCTCGTTGAGCTGCACCGGCCCCTTCTCGCCCGCGCCCGCGTCGAGCCGCGCCAGCTGCACCCGGCCGATCAGCGCCGCGGCGCGGTCGCCCTGCGAGAGCTTGCGGTCGGCGGTGAGCCGGTCGAGCGTCGCGCCCCACTGGGCGATCAGCGCCTGGCGTTCGTCGCTGTTCGGCGCGGTGAGCCAGGCGACGAGCTCGCGCGCCTGGTGGCTGACGATGTCGAGGTTGTCGCGCAGCAGCGCCTCGCTCGCGAGCACCGCGCGTGCCTGTTCCAGCGCCGCCGCGGCACGGGTCTTCGCGTCGGGCGCGGCTTCGGCCTTCGCCGCCATCGCCTTCAGCGCGAAGCGCGCGTGCGGCCCGGCCTCGGCCGGCGGGCAGGCGGCGGCCAGCGCGTCGAGCGTGCGCGCGAGCTGCGCCTTCGGCACGAGCGTCTGCTCGTCGGTGTCCCAGGCGTAGTAGGCGAGCAAGCGCCAATCGGCCGGGCTCAGCGTCGCGGGGGCCGACTGCGCCAGCGCCAGCACCTCGTGCAGCGGCCGCGTGCTCCGCAGGCCGAGGTCGAGCACCTGCAGGTACTTGCGCGCGTCGACCTCGCCCGGCAGCCGCGTCAGCTCGCCGCCGTCGGGGCGCAGCAGCACCATCGTCGGGTAGCCGCGCACCTTGAAGCGCTCGCCGAGCTTCTGCGCGCCGGGGCTGTCGCCATCGAGGTAGACCGGGATGAAGCCGCGGCTCTTCTCGATGAACTCGGCCTGCTTGAAGACCGTCGCCTTCACCTGGTTGCACGGCGGGCACCAGACCGCGCCCCAGTAGAGGAACACCGGCTTGCCGGCGCTGCGCGATTCGGCGAGCAGCGCGTCCATGTCGGCCGTCCCGGCCGGTTGGCGCCAGGCGATGCCCGGGCCTTCGCTGGTGGCGCCGGCGGTCGCGGCGCGGACCGCGGCGGCGACTTCCGGGGTGACGATCGCCGAAGCCGCCGCCTCGACGCTTTGCGCGATCGGCGCCGCGGGCTGCCCGGTCGCGGCCGGCTCGCCCGGTCTCGAACAGCCGGCGACCAACGCCATCAAGGCGAGCGCGGCGAGGCGCTGCGTCGAAGCAGCCGGGCGGTCGTCGGCATCCATCATCGAAACCTCTTCACGGCAAGCGGCGCGGCGTCGGCGAGTGTCTCAAGCGCAGGCCTCGCTACCGCGCATCGGGCCTTCGTCGCCGAGCGAAATCTGTGCCTCTTCGTCGCCGAGTTCAACGAAGTCCGGCACGGCGCGTGCCAGCGCCATCCAGGCGGCGAAGGGCAGCGTGATCGCGCGCCGCGGCGCCGGCCGCAGTACTTCGAGCGCGCCCCAGCCCTCGCCGTGCGCCACGCGCCGCGCGACGATCACGCCGCATTCCGGCGGGATCTCGTCGGCCTCGGCGATGCCCTCGGCGATCACGTAGCTGCAGCAGCCGGCCATCTGCAAGTACGCGGCGCGCTTCGCAGGGCGGCGCAGGTCGCCGAGCAGGTCGCTTCGCTTGACCTTGATCTCGTGCACTGCCGGCGCGAGATAGGCCTCGACCGTGGTGTGGCGCACCGAATAGACGTCGGGCCGCGCGACGATCCAGGCGTCGTCGACCCGCGCGCGCAGCGCCAGCGTGCGCCAGGCGATGCGCCCGTCGCCGCGCATCTCGCGCGCGATGCGGCGCACCAGCGACTCGTGGGCGTCGAAGCGCGCGCGCTCGGTCTTGAGCGCCCGAGCGAGCACTGCGAGGCCGCGGTCGGTGACGCGCAGCGTTTCGGCGCAGCCGGGCGCGCCGGCCACGCGCTCGAGGAGGCCGGCGGCGAGCAGGTCGATCTCGATCGCGTCGCCGGCCGGCCAGCCGGCCGAGCGGTGCACGTCGCGCAGCCGGCGTGCATGCGGGCGCGGCAGCGCGGGCGACTCGGTGGCGGCGGCGTCGAAGCCCATGGCGGCGAGCCTACTGCGCGAGGCCGCCTCAGACGTCGATGCACAGCAGCGGATCGTGGCCTTCGGCCTCGCCCTTGCGCGCCAGCCCGCGCGCGTTGCTCACCACGCGCGTCGAACGGCGCGCGCTCCCTGGCGCATGCTCGACGCGGTAGTCGTGCCGGCAGTGCAGGTGGCCGTGCAGCCACAGGTCGGCGTAGGGCAGCAGGTCGTCGTCGGCGTTGCAGAAGCTCGACGAGCCCGGCTGCCCGCCGTAGCGGGGATCGAGGCTGCGCGCGCTCGGGGCGTAGTGGGTGACGACGACGGTCGCGTCGGCGCCGGACTCGTCGGCGGGCGGCTCGCGCAGCGTCGCGTGCAGCCAGGCCCGGCAGTCCAGCGCCTCGGCGCGCACCGCGTCGGCATCGAACGGCCGGCCGTCGCGGCTGGCCTGCATCACCCGGACGAAATAGGTCGCGGCGCGCACTGCGCGTTCGCGTTCCTCGGGACCGAACAGGTCGAAGTCGCTCCAGCGCGTCGTGCCGACGAAGCGGATGCGCCGGCCGCCGCGATCGGCGAGCACGCAGCTCTCGCGCTCCAGCAGCCGGATGCCGAGCCGCGTGCAGCGTGCGCGCAGCTGCGGCCAGGCGTCGTTCCATTCGCGGCGGTCGAACTCGTGGTTGCCGGCGACCATCAGCACCGGCTGCGGCCAGCCGGCGAAGCGCTCGAGCGCGTCCCAGCGGCTGTCGATGTCGCCGGCCAGGACCAGCAACTCGGCGCCGGGCGCCGGCGCAGGCTCGAAGACCTCGGTTTCGAGATGCAGGTCGGACAGGAGCTGCAGGCGCATCGGCTGCGCGGTCTCAAGCCGTCGCCGCGCCGTGGCACTGCTTGAATTTCCTGCCGCTGCCGCAGGGGCAGGGATCGTTGCGGCCGACCTTCGGGCCGGCACGCCGCACCGTCTCGACCTTGAGCCGCTCGCCGCGGCCGAGGTCGGCGATCGCGACGACGTTGTCGACCAGATCGGCGATCGCCTCGTCCAGGTTCTTGAGCGGATGCTCCTGGTCGAGCGCCTTGACGACCGCGGCCTCGTCCTCGTCCTGCGCCGGCAGGTGGCGGCGCAGGCAGTCGAGCAGGTCCGGCAGGTCTTCGTGAGTCAGCGTTTCCAAGGCGGGAAAGCAGGCGAGCGCCTGTTCGAAGCCCGCGACCCAGGGCGCGATCGCCGGGCCGATCGCGGCGGCTCCCGCCAGGGCCTTGCCGTCGTCGTCCTGCGGCTCCATCACCAGCGGGTCGAACCAGGCGTCCTCGCGCAGTTGGCGTTCGAGCACCGCGTGGTGGCGCTGCACGAGGGTGAGCAATCGCTCATGCTTTGCGCCGTGCCAGCCGGGCGTGTCGGCAGCGAGCACGCTGCCGGCCTCGGCGTTTTCACCCAAGCGCCAATCGAAGGCCGGCGGCAACCACTGGTCCGGCGCGAGCGCTTGCGGCTGGGCGATCACGCCGCAGAGATAGCCGTCGAGCATCACCACGTCGAGCGGTTCGAGCGGCGCAGGGATCGCTGCGAGCAGGTCGTCGAGTTCGCCGATTTCGGCGTCGTTGAGCGGCTCGGCCGCGCGGCTGGGGCTGGTCATCGCGGGATTGTCCATGGCGGCTCGGCGGGCCTGATCGCCGCCGCCATGCCCGAGACGACGTGCCGGGATGTTCGAAGAGCATTGGATAAACCAAGGGTTAACCCTGAACATCGTGTCCTCGGCGGCCGAGTCGCCTTCTTGAGAAAGTGTGTTGTGGACCTCTATCGCGTTTTGGGTGTCGCCGTGACCGAGTCGCTTGCCGTCGTGACCCAGGCCTGGCGCCGCTGGGCGGACGACACAGGCGGCGCCGACTGGGCCGCGCAGTTCAGCGAAAGCTCGAACGACGACCGCCGCGGCCGGCGCCGCGTCGAAGCGCTGTTCCGCGGAGCGACCGTGCGGCTTTGAGCTTTCGCTGCCCGGTAACGAAAAGACCGCCCTCGGGCGGTCTTTTCGCTGGGCGGCGCGCGGGGCCTCAGGCGGCCAGCCGCGCCTCGAGCTTCGCCTTCGTCGCCGGCAGCGCGGTGGGCAGGTGGTGGGCCAGCTGGCCGAACAGTTCGTCGTGCAGCTTCAGTTCCTGCCGCCACGCGGCCTTGTCGATGCCGATGACGCTTTCGAACTGCTCGCGGCTGAAGGCAAGGCCTTGCCAGCTCAGGTCTTCGTAGCGTGGACTGGTGCCGAAGACGTGCTCGATGCCGCTCTTCGCGCCATCGACGCGCTCGAGCATCCACTTCAGCACGCGCATGTTCTCGCCGTAGCCCGGCCAGACGAACTTGCCATCGGCGCCCTTGCGGAACCAGTTGACGCAGAAGATCTTCGGCAGCTTCGCGCCCGAGCCTTCGAGCTTCGCACCCAGCGCAAGCCAGTGCGCGAAGTAGTCGCTCATGTTGTAGCCCATGAACGGAAGCATCGCGAAGGGGTCGCGGCGCACCACGCCCTGCTGGCCGGCGGCGGCGGCGGTCGTCTCGCTGCCCATGGTCGCGGCCATGTAGACGCCTTCGGTCCAGTCGCGCGCCTCGGTCACCAGCGGCACGGTGGTCGAGCGGCGGCCGCCGAAGATGAAGGCGTCGATCGCGACGCCCTTCGGGTCGTCCCAGCGGTCGTCGAGCACCGGGTTGTGGATCGCGGCCACGGTGAAGCGTGCGTTCGGATGGGCGGCGGGGCGCGGCTTGCCGTCGGTGCCGGTGGCTTGGGCCAGCTCGGGCGTCCAGTCCTTGCCCTGCCAGTCGATCAGGTGCGCCGGCGGCGTCGGCGTCATGCCTTCCCACCAGACGTCGCCGTCGTCGGTGAGCGCGACGTTCGTGAAGATCACGTCGCGCTTCAGCGAGGCCATGCAGTTCGGGTTCGTCTGCTCGTTGGTGCCCGGGGCGACGCCGAAGTAGCCGGCTTCCGGGTTGATCGCGTAGAGCCTGCCGTCGGCACCCGGCTTGATCCAGGCGATGTCGTCGCCGATCGTCGTCACGGTCCAGGCCTTGCCGCTCTCGGCGAGGTCCTTCGGCGGCACCAGCATCGCGAAGTTCGTCTTGCCGCAGGCGCTCGGGAAGGCCGCGGCGACGTGGTACTTGCGGCCGGCCGGCGAGGTGACGCCCAGCACCAGCATGTGCTCGGCGAGCCAGCCCTGGTCACGGCCCATCGTGCTGGCGATGCGCAGCGCGAAGCACTTCTTGCCGAGCAGCGCGTTGCCGCCGTAGCCGGAGCCATACGACCAGATCTCGCGCGTCTCGGGAAAGTGCACGATGTACTTCGTGTCGCGATTGCACGGCCAGCGCACGTCGCTCTCGCCGCGCGCGAGCGGCGCACCCACCGAATGGACGCAGGGCACGAAGTCGCCGTCGCTGCCGAGCACGTCGTACACGCGCCGGCCCATGCGCGTCATCGTGCGCATGCTGACGACGACGTACGGACTGTCGGTGAGCTCGACGCCGATGTGCGCGATCGGGCTGCCGATCGGCCCCATCGAGAACGGCACGACGTACATCGTCCGCCCGCGCATCGCGCCTTCGAACAGGCCCGTGAGCGTCGCACGCATCTCATCGGGAGGCGCCCAGTTGTTCGTCGGGCCGGCATCTTCCTCGCGCCCGCTGCAGATGAACGTCCGGTCCTCGACGCGCGCGACGTCCGACGGATCGGACAGCGCGAGATAGCTGTTCGGTCGCAGCGCGGGATTCAGCTTGCGCAGCGTCCCGCTC
>NZ_DASTPW010000017.1:0-26105 GCF_035762065.1 Methylibium sp. | reverse complement strand
GCGCGAGCTGCTGGCCGCCGTCCATGCCACGCGCGAGGCCGGCGCGCGCGGGCCGGTGCTCGACGAGGCGCTGCTCGAATGGCTGCAGGCGCAGGCGATCGCGCTGACGAACGGCGGCAGCGCCGCAGCCGGCCGCGCCCTGCTGCTGGCGCGCGAGGGCCGGCGCGTCAGCTTCGCGCTGCACGAAGCGACCGGCGACGACGAATGGCTGCTGGTGCTGACCGAGTCGAACGACCGCGCGACGATCGAGGCGCTCGGCCTCGCGTTCCGGCTCACCACGCGCGAAGCGGAGGTGCTGCACTGGGTCGCGCAGGGCAAGACCAACCGCGACATCGGCGACATCCTCGGCACCAGCCCGCGCACCGTGCACAAGCACCTCGAGCACGTGTTCGCGAAGCTGGGGGTCGAGACGCGCACCGCCGCCGCGGCGATGGCGCTGGGCAAGCTGCGCCGCTAGGCGCTACACCGCCATGTTCATGATGTCGGTGTAGGCCTGCGCCAGCTTGTTGCGCACCTGCAGGGTCGCCTGGAAGCCGATCTGCGCCTTCTGCATCGCGACCATCGTCTCCTCGATCGAGACGGTGGGGTTGCCCAGCTGGACCTGGCGCTGCATCTCGGAGGACTGCATCTGCGCCTGGCTCACCGACTTCAGCGCCTGGCTGAAGCTGGTGTGGAAGCTCGGCTGCGTGGCCGCGGCGCCGCCCGCCTCCTGCGTCGCCTGGCGCACGCGCTCGGCGACTTGCGGCATGCCGGCCCGGGCCGCGGCCTGGGCGAAGTCGAAGGGCTTGAGCTTCACGTCCATGGCCGGATGCTAGGTGGCGAGCCGGCATGCAACGCGACGATCTGGCTCCGTTCTCCCCGCTTGTTCGTCGCTTGGCGGCTCAAGCGTCGTTGCCGGCGGCGCCCCGCGGCCCGATCACCGCACGGCGCAGCGCGACGGGCGCCTGCTGCCAGCGCAGCAGGGTTCGGCTTTCGTAGGCGTCGCGCGCGTCTTCGGAGCCGGCCCGTGCCTGCGCCTTGAGCTCCGCACGCAGGCCTTCGTGCCAGCGTGGGTGTTCGTCGCGCATCGGTGTGGCGCGGACCACCGCATGCAGGATCGCCGCGGCGCTTTCCGGGTGCTCGTCCACGAAGCACGCCATCCGTTCACGCAGCAGGCCGCCGGCCGCGGCGAAGGGCGAGCCGTCGATCCGCAGCTCGTCGGCTTGGAGCGCGTCGAGCACGTCCATCACGTCGCCCGCGTGGCTGACCGGCGCCATCGGTATCCAGCCTGCGGCCTGCTCGGCCTCGGCGTCCACGCTGCTTCGATGCATGAGTGCCACGACCGTGTAGGCGAAGTCCGCCGCCAGCCCGGCCAGGCGCGCCGGCAGGCGCCCGGCCGCTTCTTCGAGGAGCAGGTGCTCCGGCACGTGGAATTGCCAGGTGTGCGGATCGAACTCGGCCTTGCGCCGCTGGTGCGAGCTTTCGCGTGCCGACGTCGCCGACGGCGCGTCGCCATCGAGCCGCGGCGGCGGCGCGTTGAGCCCGGGAACCCGTTCGAATTCCAGCGAAGGCGCGGCGTAGAGATGCACCTGCGGCAGCAGTGCGTCCGGCAGCTGCCCGGGCGCCACGCCCATCAGCGCGGCGCCGAGCCGCATGACCGCATCGCGTATCGCCTCCGGCCGAGGCACTGTGCCGCGCCGCGCTTGCAGGGCCGCGACGGCGTCCGCGAAGCCGCTGTCCTGCCGTGCGGCCTCGAAGCTGCGCGCGATGCTCGGCGCATCCGCTGTCACCACGCGAGTGCGGCCCAGCCGCAGGCCGATGCGCCCGAGCACCTGCGCGAGCTCGAGCGCGGGCTCGTCCTTGGCGTCGGCAAAGCGTTTGGCCACCGCGGCACGCTGCGCCGCGTTCGTGCCAGGCGCGAGGTGACGCGCAAGCCCCGCTTGTGCGACATCGTCCATCGCCCGCTGCAGGGCACGAGCGATCTCGTCCAGGTGCGCAAGCCCCTCGGCGTGCGAGCGCGGTGCGGGAAGGCCGGCCAAGTCCTCCAGTGTTTGAGCGAGCCGCGCCGCGCGCTGCGGGCTGTGCGCACGCGAGTACGCGATGCCGTACAGCTCCGCCGTGTGGAAGACGATGCTCTCCATCCGCCGCGCGACTTGCGGGTCGTTCAGGCGCAACCCGGCGGGCGTGTTGTTTTCCGTGTGCGCGGGAATCGCTTCGAGCACGGCTTCGGCCGCTTGTGCGAGCAACAGGGGCAGCGCGGCCATGCCGGCCTCGGCGCGCAGCGGCTTCATGCTGAGGGTTGAAGAAGCGCGTGGCAGGAGGTCGGAGGCCGGCTGTTCTTCGAGGAACGCCTGCGTCTCCCATGGATGCAGGCAGTAGGCGGTGTACTCGGCAGGCGGCTCGATGTTCTCGTGCCGGACGATCGGCGGCAGCCGGCTGGCCAGGTCGAGCTGCAACGCGAGATCGTGACGGCTGGTGTCGAAAGGATGGGCGGAGCTGTCGCGGCTTCGCCGGTTGTGCTGCGCTTCGTGAACACTCTCGTGGGCGAGTGTCGCGGTTTCGAGAGCGGCCCGCGTCGTCGTCAGTCCGTCCAGGTCGTATCCGGCGTACACCCCGTCGCTGCCGGCAGCAACGTGCTCATGCGGCGGCAGCGTTTGCGATGCACCGCCGACGTGATGGACCCAGCGGTTGTGATGCTCGCCCGCCAGCAGCAGCGCTTCGAGCGCCGGGCGTTGCGCCGGCGGCACGCTGGACTCGGCGGTCGCCAGAAGGGTCGCGACGCCACGCATCAGCTGCGCGTAGCTGAGGTTCTTCTGCCGCCGCGTGAGGTGATCCTCCTCGGCCACGTTGGCCATCGTCCGCGCCTGCGCGAGCTGGGCGTTTCGCAGCGGGGCGATCAGGGGTTGCAGCCGCTGCTCGCGCGCTGCGTCGGGCAGCTCGTCGAGGACCGCCGCGGTCTGTCCGATGACCTGCTCGACAGCTGTGAACTGAGCGGCCGTCAGGCGCCGCGGCACGTCTTTCGGCGGTAGGCGCGGCGGCCGACGAACCGTCAGGCCGGCGAGTTGCTCGTCGCGCGGGCCGGGCGGGGCGACGCTCGGTTCCGAGCGAGGGCCTGGCGCTTCGGTGGGCCGCACGCAGCTCGCGAACAGCGACTTGAAGGCGACGGAAAGCTTGTTCATCCGGATCGTGCGGCTCGTGCGTTTCGCAAGCGCAGTGGCGCGCACAGCTGCCGACGCATCGTGAACCGGGTGCTTCCGGCCATGGGTAGGACGGGCGAAGCCGGGTCCGGCGAAGCGAAGCCGTCGGCGGTCCTCCAAGAAGAGGCGAAGTGGCGCGCTTCGACCCGGCCGTTCGCTGCTTGCACGCGCGCTATGGTCTAAACAATGCGATGCATTGCTGAAGTCGTGCCGTTCATCCTTGCGCCGCATGGGCACCGCCCGGGCTCGCATGCGCCCCGCCGCACTCGCCCCGAAGCGCCCACCATGGCGGACGCTTCGCCCCGATCAAAGCTCGGTTTGGCGGATGCGCACGGTAGCGTTGCGGGCAAACGCCGCTGCTTCGGCCGGGTAGGCAACGTCCGACACCTCATCGACCCTGAAGCGCGTACCTGGCCTGAAAAGCACTTCCTTCTCCCCTGGGGCATTCGAGAACTGTGCAATGCATTTTCCAGAGCGCGAATGCGTTTCAAAGATCACCCGCTTGTGCTGCCACGCCATTTCATGGCTTTCCGACGTGGCGAAAAAGCGCTTCTCGACTTTTGTTTGTCCTGCGACGAAGTTGCGCTTGATCCAGTCGCGCGGCAAGTCTTCGCCGGTGTAGACGGTGCCTAAGAAGGTGAACTGATCGGGCAGGGTGTTGAGCGCCGAGATGACGCCCTTCGCGAGGATGAAGCCGTGCCTATCCGCTTCTGCGCCGTCCTTGTCCGATGCATCGCTGCATTCCGGCCTGTCGCTTTCGAACAGATCCTGGATGTCGCGGTAGGCCGCGCCGGTCCATCGGTTGAGTGCGTACAGGTCTTCCCAGTGCATGCCTTCAAGCCCTGCTTGGGATTCGATCATCGTGCGCCAGCGGTTTTCCTCCCAGGACGCTTCCTTGCGCGGAATCACCGATGCGATTGCGGCCCGATCCGCTTCGCTGCTCCGGAAGTTCTCTCCTTGGGCCATCACCGACCGCATTTCCGCCGGCAGGTGAGCCCAAGCGGGATCTGGCGGCGGCCGTCGACGTCGAGAGCCGGCGGCCTGATCCGGGCTGCTGCTGCCCGAGGAGGACCGTGGCGACAGCGGTGACATCGGCGCCGAATGAACGGTTTGGTAGGGCGTGCTGCGGGGGTGGACGTCTCGGGAGTCGTCGGCGTACCGCGAGTGCGCGGGGCTGCCTTGTGCGCTTGTGGTGGAGAGGCAACCTCCCATGCTTCAGACCCTTTTCGAACGTTGCGGCGGCGACCCGGATGTGTTCGCCGCGTCTGCTCCATACGGTGCTCGATTCACATCCTGGTTGGCGCTTGGAATCGGAAGACCTGATATGCGCTGCGAAGCGTGAAACGTCGGCAACGCCTTATCGCGAGGTGCGGCCGATGGAGCGAACTGACGCGGTTCCCGCCGGCTGTTTGCCGGTTAGGCACGGCCGGCCGACGAAACAATGCGATGCATTCCCGCCGTCGTGCCTCTCACGCTTCGCATGGACACCGCCCTCGCTCCCGTGAACCCCGCCGCACTCGCCGCGATGCCCTCCGGCGCCGATGGCTTCGCGCAGCGCCTCGTCGCGCTGCCCGCCGGCCGCAAGCTGATGCTCGGGTTCGGGCTCGTCGCGCTCATCGGCATCGCGATGGCGATGTCGAACTGGTCGTCCAACGCCAACTACAAGGTGCTGTTCGCCGGCCTGTCCGACAAGGACGGCGGCGCGATCCTCGCGCAGCTGTCGCAGATGAACGTGCCCTACAAGCACGCCGACGGCGGCGCGGCGATCCTCGTGCCGGCCGACAAGGTGCACGACGTGCGCCTGAAGCTCGCCTCGCAGGGCCTGCCCAAGGGCAGCGTCGCCGGCTTCGAGCTGATGGACAACGCGCGCTTCGGCCAGACCCAGTTCCAGGAGCGCCTGACCTTCCAGCGCGGCCTCGAAGGCGAGCTGACCCGGTCGATCTCGGCGCTCGCCGCGGTGCAGTCGGCGCGCGTGCACCTCGCGCTTCCCAACCAGAACGGCTTCTTCCGCGAACAGCAGAAGCCCAGCGCGAGCGTGCTGCTGACGCTGCATGCCGGCCGCACGCTGGACCGCGCGCAGATCGCCGGCATCGTGCACCTCGTCTCCTCGAGCGTGCCCGAGCTGAACCCGAAGGCGGTCAGCGTGCTCGACGCGAGCGGCGCGCTGCTGTCGGGCAACGGCGGCGAGTCGAATCCGGCCGGCGGCCTCGACGCGCAGCAGCTGCAGTACCGCCAGCAGATCGAGCAGAACTACACGCAGCGCGTGCTCGACATCCTCGAGCCGGTGCTCGGCCGCGACAACCTGCGCGCGCAGGTCACCGCCGAGATCGACTTCGCGCAGACCGAATCGACCAGCGAGGAGTACGCGCCGAACCAGGGCGCGCTCGCGAACGGCAAGCCCGCATCGACCACGATCCGCAGCCAGCAGACCAGCGAGTCGAGCGGCAGCTCCGGCGGCGCCGCTGGCGGCGTGCCGGGCGCGGCGAGCAACCAGCCGCCGACGCCGGCCACCGCGCCGATCAACGGCCAGGCCGCGCCGCTGCAAGGCGCGCAGGCGAACGGCGGCGGTGGCAACGGCAACAGCAACAGCCGCCGCGAGGCGACGACGAACTACGAGGTCGACAAGACGGTGCGCGTCACGCGCAACGCCACCGGCACCGTCAAGCGCCTGAACGCGGCCGTGGTGCTGAACCACCGCAGCAACGTCGATGCGAAGGGCAAGACGACGAGCGCGCCGCTGTCGGCCGAGGAGATCGACAAGCTCACCGCGCTCGTCAAGGAAACCGTGGGCTTCAACGCCGAGCGCGGCGATTCGGTCAAGCTGATCAACGCGCCGTTCAAGACCGAGAAGCCGGCCGCCGAGGTGAGCGTGCCGCTGTGGAAGCAGCCCGAGGTGATGGACACGCTGCGCTCGCTCGCGGCGCCGCTGGGGCTGGCGCTGCTCGCGCTGATCGTCGTGTTCGGCGCGGTGCGCCCGGCGCTGAAGGCGGTGCAGCCGGCGCCCGGCGCGCGCAAGCTCGACGCGGTGGTGGACGACGCGCAACTGCTGCCGGCCGCCGCCGCGCAGCAGCCGCTGGCGCTCGAGGCGCCGCAGGCCGACCAGCGCCTGGACAAGGCCCGCGTGCTCGCCAAGGAGAACCCGGCGGCGATGGCCGGCATCGTGCGCGGCTGGGCGAGCAAGGAAGTCTGAGGCCCGGCGGCCGGCGGCCATCGGCGCCGCGCGCCGCATGCGGTGCGCGCGGCGCTTCGCGAGGCGTCGCTGGTCTCAGCTCGGCGAAGCGGCCGCCGCGGGCGGGTCGTCCGCCGTTCTCGATCCGATCACCGCACGGCGCAGGGCCACCGGCGCCTCTTGCCAGCGGCTCATCGTGCGAGCCTCGTGGACGGCCCTTGCATCGTCGTTGCCGGCGCGGGCATCGGCCTTCACCTGAGCGCGCGGGCCTTCGTGCCAGTGCGCATGGGTGTCGCGTCGCGGCGTGGCCTCCACGACCGTGCGCAAGACGGCCGCAGCGCTCTGCGGATGCTGGGCGACATGGTGGTCCATCTTCGCTTTGAGCCGTTGATGCGCCTCCCAGCGCTCCGGCTCGACGAGCGCGCGTTCCGACGCCGTGGCGTGGCCCAGCAACTGCATCGCGGCGGCCGCTTTGTGGATCGGCTTGGTGACGGCCACGGAGCCGGTCGCCAGGCCGGCGTTACGGGTGTAGATGCCGTCGTCCGTGCTGTGGGCGATCAACGCGGTCGCGGTGTAGGCGAAGTCCGTTGCAAGACCGGCCAGCCTGGCCTCCAGCCGGTCTTGGTGGTCTTCATGGTTCGGCACGAGATTGACGTGGTCTTCCTTCAGGGCTTTGGCCACCGCTGCGAGCACGGGAATGACAGGGCAGAGGTCCCGGTGCAGCAAGGCGTCCTTCGGCTCCCTGGGTTGGCGTTCCAGCAACAGGTCGGCCACCACCTGCTGCTCCAGGTACGCCTTGGTTTCGTGCGGGTCGGAGTGGCCGGGCTTGGTCGAGCCGCGCCTGCCGCAAAGGGCCGGTCAGCACCTGCGAACGGGCGGCTTCGTTGTCGGCCGACAGACGATCGAGCGCGGCCTTCGTCCTTGCCGTCGCCTGGCGCACCGGTTCCTCGCGTGGCCCGAGGAACCGCGCACCAGGGGGCGGCAGCCGCGGCGGGCGGGGCGCCAGCCGGCCCGCGAACGGATCGGCGCGCGGCGAGCCGAGCGGCGCGGACGGGCCGGCGTCCGGCCCGCCGGGCGCGACCTGGCTCGATGCGGGCCGCGATGGCGGGCCGCCCTTGACCTTGTCCATGAACGAGTCGTTGCAACGAGGGGCGAGCCAGCTTAGGCCGCTGGGGTCCGCCTTGCGCGGCTTTGGCGAAGCGACCGCCCGCGCGGCGAAGCGCTCGATCGGTGGGCCGGCGGGCACCCGGTCCGGCGCTGCCTGGACCTCGCGACGCCGTGAACAGCCTCGCTTTCGGCCGACTGTTCGCGGCATGCCTGGCCGAGCGGCCCGCGAACAATCGTCAGCGAGAAGCAAGCCCGCGCTGGCCGTCCGACGGCGGGCGCGAGACGGACCGCCGTGCGGTCCGAGCGGCACCACCCGCGCCAGGTCGGCGCGAAAAGCGGTTGATCCCTACTGTCATGGACGAACACGGACTCGAAGACGCCGCGATCCTGCTGATGTCCCTGGGCGAGGAGGAGGCGGCCGAGGTCTTCAAGCACCTCGCGCCGAAGGAAGTGCAGCGCCTGGGCGAGACCATCGCGAAGATGAAGACGGTGCCGCGCGAGCGCTTCGAGGCGGTGCTCACCCGCTTCGACACCTCGGCCGCCGACACCAGCATGCTGGTCAGCGACACCGACGAGTACGTCAAGGCCGTGCTGCGCAAGGCGCTCGGCGACGACAAGGCCAACCTGCTGATCGACCGCATCCTGCAAGGCGGCGACGTCTCGGGCATCGAGAGCCTCAAGTGGATGGACCCGGCTTCCGTGGCCGAGCTGCTGCGCAACGAGCACCCGCAGATCGTCGCGGCGATCCTGGTGCACCTCGACTTCGACCAGGCCGCCGACATCCTCAAGCACTTCACCGAGCGCCAGCGCAACGAGGTGATGGTGCGGGTGGCGACGCTCGACGGCATCCAGCCCAGCGCGCTCAAGGACCTGAACGAGGTGATGAGCAAGGTGCTCGCCGGCGGCGAGCGCATGAAGAAATCGATGATGGGCGGCGTCAAGCCCGCGGCCGAGATCATCAACATGATGGGCTCGTCGATCGAGACCTCGGTGCTCGACTACATCCGCGAGGCCGACGGCGACCTGGCTCAGAAGATCATGGACAACATGTTCACCTTCGAGGATCTGCTGAAGGTCGACGACAAGGGCATCCAGTCGATGCTCAAGGAAGTGCAGAGCGAGTCGCTGGTGATCGCGCTCAAGGGCGCGCCGCCGGAGCTGCGCGACAAGATCCTCGGCAACATGAGCACGCGCGCGGCCGAGACGCTGCGCGAAGACCTCGAGTCGCGCGGCCCCGTGCGCGTGAGCGAGGTCGAGGCCGAGCAGAAGGAGATGCTGAAGATCGTGCGGCGCCTCGCCGACGAAGGCCAGATCGTCCTCGGCGGCGGCGGCGATGACCAGTTCCTCTGATCGCGCGCCGTGACCGACTCGAACGATCGCCGCCATGCACCGCCCGGCGCACCCGCGCCGGCCGGCACGCCGCGCCGGCGGCTGCACGACCCGGCCGACGACGGCTTCCGCGGCACCTCGCCGTTCGGCGCCGCGTCGCCGGGCGCAGGCGCGGCGCGCTTCATCCCGCGCGAGGAGCTGCGCGGCTTCGCGGCCTGGTCGCCGGGCAGCTTCGGCGTGCCGGCCGCGGCCGCAGCGCCGGCGCCTGCGCCGCTGACGGCCGAGGGCGTCGCCGCACAGCTGCATGCCGCGCGGCAGGCCGGCTACCAGGACGGCTACCGCGACGGCCTCGTCGCGCTCGAAGCCTTCAAGCAGAGCTACGCGCAGCAGATCACCGCGCAGGTGGCCACGCTGATGCAGGGCTGGCAGGCGAAGCTCGACGGCCTCGAAGGCACGCTCGCCGATCGCGTCGCCGAGGTGTCGATCACGCTCGCGCGGCAGGTGCTGCGGCACGAACTTGCGACGCGGCCGGAGCTGGTGGCCGCGGTCGCGCAGGAGGCGCTCGCGGGCACGCTCGCGTCGGCGCGGCAGCTCGCGGTGCACGTGAACCCCGCCGACCACGCGATCCTCGCGGCCGAGACGCGCGAGCTGCTCGCCGAACGCGGCGCGCGTCTGGTCAGCGACCTCGCCGTCGCGCGCGGCGGCTGCGTGGTGGAAACCGAAGTCGGCGTGATCGATGCGAGCGTCGAATCGCGCTGGCGCCGCGCGACCGAAGCGATGGGGCGGCCCAGCGAGCTGGCCGCCGCCGAGGAGGCGGCGCCGTGAGCGAAGCCGCCGCGATGCCGACCGCCTGGTCGCGCTACCTCGACGATCTGAAGGCCCACGCCGCCGGGCCGGTGCCGCTCGAATCGCAGGGCACGCTGGTGCGCGTGGCCGGGCTGGTGCTCGAGGCCGCGGGCATCCGCGTGCCGGTCGGCTCGGTCTGCGAGGTGCGCATGCCGAACCAGCCGGCGGTGCTGGCCGAGGTCGTCGGCTTCGCCGGCGACCGTGCCTACCTGATGCCCACCGGCGAACTGCACGGCCTGGCCAGCGGCGCGCGGGTCGTGCCGCGTTCGAGCCCGGCCGAGGTGCCGAAGCTCGGCGCGCCGACGCACCCCTGGCGCCGCCGCGAAGACCGCACCCGGCACCTGCCGATCGGGGACGGCCTGCTCGGCCGCGTCATCGATCCGCACGGCGTGCCGATGGACCGGCTCGGCGCGCTCGGCAGCACCGAGCGGCCGGTGAAGAACGAGCCGCTGGTGCGCCGCCCGATCAACGCGATGGAGCGCGACCCGGTGCGCCAGCCGCTGGACACCGGCGTGCGCGCGATCAACGCGATGCTCACCGTCGGCCGCGGCCAGCGCATCGGCCTGTTCGCCGGCAGCGGCGTCGGCAAGTCGGTGCTGCTCGGGATGATGGCGCGCTATACCGCGGCCGACGTGATCGTCGTCGGCCTGATCGGCGAGCGCGGCCGCGAAGTCAAGGAGTTCATCGAGGACATCCTCGGCGAAGCGGGCCTCGCGCGCAGCGTCGTCGTCGCGGCACCGGCCGACGCGCCGCCGCTGATGCGCATGCAGGGCGCGAGCTACGCGACCGCCATCGCCGAGCACTTCCGCGACCGCGGCCAGCATGTGCTGCTGTTGATGGACTCGCTGACCCGCTACGCGATGGCGCAGCGCGAGATCGCGCTCGCCATCGGCGAGCCGCCCGCCACCAAGGGCTACCCGCCGAGCTGCTTCGCCAAGCTGCCGCAGTTGGTCGAGCGCAGCGGCAACGGCCTCGACGGCTGCGGCTCCATCACGGCGTTCTACACCGTGCTTTCCGAAGGCGACGACCAGCAGGACCCGATCGCCGACGCCGCGCGCGCGATCCTCGACGGCCACATCGTGCTGTCGCGCGAGCTCGCCGAAGCCGGCCACTACCCGGCGATCGACATCGAACGCAGCGCCTCGCGCGTGATGCACAACGTGACCGACGCCCGCCACCAGCAGGCCGCGCGCCGGCTGCGCCAGCTGTGGAGCCGCGTGCAGAAAGCGCGCGACCTGATCGCGCTGGGCGCCTACGCGCCCGGCCACGACCCCGAACTCGACCTCGCGGTGCAGAGCCACCCGGCGATGCGCGAGCTGCTGCAGCAGGACATGCACGACGCGGCGCCGCTCGCCGCAAGCATCGAGCGGCTCGGCCAGGTCGTCGCGCCGCGCTGAAACCGAACCCCCACGGATCGCCCACCCCGATGAACGCACCGCCCGCCTTGCAGACCCTGCTCGACCACGCCAGCGCGCAGCGCGACAACGCGCTCGCCGCGCACCGCCGCGCGCTCGTCGCCTTGCAGGGCGCGCAGGCGCAGGCCGAGCAGTTGGTCGCGCACCGGCGCGACACGATGGAGCGCGCCGGCCCGCGCGCGCAGCAGCCGGCCAGCCTGCTGGTGATGCAGAGCTACCAGGGCTTCATCGCGCGGCTCGACGAGGCAGTGCGGCAGCAGCAGCTGCGCGTCGATGCGGCGCGCGCCCGCAAGCAGCAGGCCGAGGCCGCGCTGCTCGCGGCCGAACAGCGCGTCGCCTCGGTGCGCAAGCTGATCGAAGGGCGCATGGCCGAAGCCGAGCTCGCGTTCGCGAAGCGCGAGCAGAAGGGCAGCGACGAATTCGCCTCGCGCATGGCCTGGGGCCGGGGCGCCGCGAGCAGCGCGGGCTTCGGCGCGCCGCTGCTCGGCGGCGCGCTGCAGGGCATGGAGATCGGCGCATGAAGACGCCGGGCATCGACGCGGGTCTTCCGACCGGCTTCGCCGCCACCGAGCGCGGCGCAGCGCGCCGCGACGGCGGCGCGGCCTTCGCCGGCCTGCTCGACGGCGAGCGGCAGCGCCTCGATGCGCGCGCGGCGGCGGGCGAACGGCCCTCGGCCTTCGATGCGCCGAAGCCGGCGAACGCCGAAGCCGCGCGGGCCGAAGCCGCGCAGGCCGAGCGGCGGCAGCTCGATGCGCGCCGCGCGGCGACGCAAGCGGCGCAGCGCGACGACGCCGCACCGCGTGCCGCCGAGCGCAGCACGCCGGCGCAGAGCAAGCCCGGCGCCGAGCCGACGCCCCCGCGCGCCGGCCAGGCACCGGCCAAGCGCATCGGGCAGGACGAAGCCAAGCCGGGCGAGGCCCGGCCCGAGCCGGCGCACGACGCGGCGGCCGAAGCCGAGCCGGCAAGCACCGCCGAGGCGCGCCCCGCGGCCGACCAAGCCGGCGCCGCGAGCGCGGCCGCGCCGGGCATGACGCCGCCGGCCGACGCGGGCCTGCGCTGGTCCTCCACGCTGGCCCTGCAACGCGCGTCGGAACCCGACGCCGCGGCGGCGGGCGATGCGGCGGCACCGATCGGCGCCCGCGCCGCCGCGATCGCCGGTGCGGCAGGCGGCGCGACCGCAAGCGACGCCGGCGCGGACGCCGGCTCCGCGCAGGCTGCGCAGGCCGGGCCGGTCCAGGACATCGCCGCCGCCGACGGCGCGCCCGACACCGCGGCTGCCGATGCACGAGGCGGCGCAGCGGATGCGCCGCTCGCGCCGGCCGGGCGCGTCGAGTCACCGCCGCCGCCCGGCACGACGCCCGTCGCCGGCACGGCACCCGCCTCGATCGCCGCGCCGGCCCAGGCCAGCCTGCCGACGCCGCTCGATTCGCCACGCTTCGACCAGGCACTCGGCTTCCAGCTCGCGAGCCTGGTGCAAGACGGCGTGCAGCAGGCCGAGCTGCAGCTCAACCCGGCCGAGATGGGGCCGGTGCAGGTGCGCATCGTGCTCGAGGGCAGCCAGGCGCAGATCGACTTCGCCGCCACCCAGCAGCGCACGCGCGAGGTGCTCGAAGCGAGCTGGCCCGCGCTCGCCGCGGCGATGCACGGCGCCGGCTTCACGCTCGGCGGCGGCGGCGTGTTCGAGCAATCCTCACGGCAGCGCGACGGCGAAGCGGCGCCGCGCGGCGGGAGCCGCGCGCGCGCCATCGCCGGGATGGCGGGCCCGGAAGGCCCCGAGGCGCAGCCGGTGCGCGTCGCGCTCGACGGCAAGCGCGGCCTGCTCGATCTCTACGCCTGACGAAGCGGTCCTGTCGCGCGTGCTTCGCCCGCGGCGCACGAGCCGCCGGGCATCCGGCAAGCGCGATTAGCCGGCTTCCCACCGCCCTTATCGCCGCATCCCGCGCGGCCCCGCTTCGAATAATCGTCTCCATACCCCAGGCCCTGGCCGCGACGTTCGCGTGCCTGCCCGGCGAAGGAGAAGACGATGTCCGCCGCTGCTGCCGCCGCGACCGATGCGAACGAAGCGCCCGCGAAAAAGAAGGGGCTGTCGAAGAAGCTGCTGCTGATCGTCGGCGGCCTGGTGCTCGTGCTGGGCCTGGGCGGCGGCGCCGCCGTCTACTTCATGAAGAAGAAGGCCGCCGAAGCCGCTGCTGCGGCCGAGGAGGAGGGGGGTGACGTCGAGGCCGCGCAGGCAGCCGACAAGCCCAAGAAGAAGGACGCCCAGGCCGTGCCGACCTTCCTGCCGATCGACGCCTTCGTCGTCAACCTCGCCGACCGCGACCAGGAACGCTTCGCGCAGATCGGCGTGACGCTGCAGGTGGTCGACCCGAAGGCCGCCGAGCAGCTCAAGCTCTACATGCCCGCGATCCGCAACGGCGTGCTGATGGTGCTGGCGCACAAGACATCGGCCGAGCTGCTGGAGCGCGCCGGCAAGGAGAAGCTCGCCCGCGAAATCATGCGCGAGGCGGTGCGCCCGCTCGGCATCGAGATCGAGGCCGAGGCCGAAGACGACGAGCCGGCCGACGCCAAGCCGGCCGCGAAGAAGAAGCGCAAGCCGGCCGCCGAGCCGAGCCCGGTCGAGCACGTGCACTTCTCCAGCTTCATCATTCAATGACCGGTGCCCCGATGACCCGCACGATCGTCGACGCAGCCCGACCCACCGAGCAGCCGCCGCGGATCCGGCTCTGCCGGGCCGCCAGCGGCGCCTCCCTGGGGGGGAGCGGCGAAGCGGCAACGGGGGGGAGCCCATGAATCAGCAGATCCTTTCGCAAGACGAGGTCGATGCGCTGCTGCAGGGCATCACCGGCGAAAGCCAGAAGCTCGAAGAGGAAGTCGTCGAGCACGGCGAGATCCGCGACTACAACCTCGCGAGCCAGGAACGCATCGTCCGTGGGCGCATGCCCACGATGGAGATCGTCAACGAGCGCTTCTCGCGGAACATCCGCGTGGGCCTCTTCAACTTCATCCGGCGCACGCCGGAGGTGGCCGTCGGCGGCATCAAGGTGCAGAAGTACAGCGCCTTCCTGCGCGAGATCGTCGTGCCGACGAACTTCAACATCATGAGCGTGCGGCCGCTGCGCGGCTCCGGGCTCATCGTCTGCGACCCGACGCTGGTGTTCGCGGTGATCGACGCGCTGTTCGGCGGCGCCGGCAAGTTCCACACGCGCATCGAGGGCCGCGACTTCAGCCCGACCGAGCAGCGCGTGATCGTGCGGCTGGTCGAGGTGATCTGCGCCGAATACAAGAAGGCCTGGCAAGGCGTCTACCCGATCGAGCTGGAATACCAGCGCTCGGAGATGCAGCCGCAGTTCGCCACCGTGGCCGCGCCGAGCGAGATCGTCGTGACCTGCTCGTTCACGCTGGAGATCGGCGAGACCAGCGGCACGATCCACTTCTGCATCCCCTACGCGACGCTCGAGCCGATCCGCGACACGCTGTATTCGGCGACGGTCGGCGACAGCAACGAGCCCGACCGCCGCTGGGTCAAGCTGCTGACGCAGCAGATCCAGAGCGCCGAGGTCGATCTCGTCACCGAGTTCGCGACCGCGCCGGCGACCGTCGAGCAGCTGCTCGCGTTCAAGCCGGGCGATTTCATCGAACTCGACCTCGAGCCGATCGTGCAGGCCAAGGTCGACGGCGTGCCCGTCTTCGACTGCCACTACGGCACGAGCAACGGCAAGTACGCGATCAAGATCGATCAACTGCTGACCAAGAACACGATGTCCTGGCTCGGAGAACACCATGGCTGAAACCGCACCGAACGACGAGCAAGACGCGATGGCCGCCGAATGGGCGGCGGCGCTCGAGCAGCAAAGCTCGTCGAGCGCCTCCGAGGTGATGGCGCCGGCCGAGCAGCCGGCGGCGTTTGCCAACTTCACGCCCACGCCGGGCACCGGGGCGGGCAACGACATCAACATGATCCTGGACATCCCCGTCCAGCTCACGGTGGAGCTCGGCCGCACGCGCATCCCCATCAAGCACATCCTGCAGCTCGCGCAGGGCTCGGTGGTCGAGCTCGACGCGCTCGCGGGCGAGCCGATGGACGTGCTGGTCAACGGCTACCTGATCGCGCAGGGCGAGGTGGTGGTGGTCAACGACAAGTTCGGCATCCGCCTGACCGACATCGTCACGCCGAGCGAGCGCATGCGCCGGCTCAGCCGGGGCATGTGATGACGCCCGCTCCGTTGCGGCTTCGCCGCTCCGCTCACGGGGCGCCGCTGGCGGCCCGGCTGCGCCGCGGCGGCTGGACAGGCCCGCGTTGCACGTCGCGTGCGCATTCGAACGAAGGTCCGGCTCGATGAACTCTTCCTTGGGAGCCGGCCTCGTCTGGTTTCTCGTCGTCCTCGCGGCGATCCCGGTAGTGCTGTGGATGCTCAAGCGCACGCCCTACGGCGCGGCGATGAGCGGCGCGTCGCGTGCCGGCGCCGCCTCGGTGCGCGCGCTGTCGACGCTGTCGCTCGGCCCGCATCAGCGCATCGTGACCGTGGAAGTGGGGCAGGGCGACGACCGCCGCTGGCTGGTGCTGGGCGTGACGCCGCAGGCCATCCACACGCTGCACACGATGGCGCCGCAGGCGGAGCCGGCGATCGCCGAGCCGGCCGGCGCGCAGCCGGCGCCGATGGCGAGCTTCGCCGCGCTGCTCGCCAAGGCACGCGGCACGCAGCGCCGGGACGATCGATGAACCTCGCCGCCTTCGTTCGGCGCCCGGTGCTCGCGCGCATCGCCGCCGTTTCGGCTCTTTCGGCCGTTCCTGCACTGGCTTTAGCGCAGCAGGCCGCGACCGGCAACGCCGCGCTGCCGCTGGTGATCGGCCAGGGCGCCGGAGGCACCAGCTATTCGGTGCCGATCCAGACGCTGCTGTTCTTCACCGCGCTGTCGTTCCTGCCCGCGCTGCTGCTGATGATGACGGGCTTCACCCGCATCGTGATCGTGCTGAGCCTGCTGCGCCAGGCGCTCGGCACGCAGTCGGTGCCGCCGAACCAGGTGCTGATCGGCCTGAGCCTCTTCCTCACGCTGTTCGTGATGGGCCCGACGATCGACCGCGTCTACGCCGACGCCTACAAGCCCTACACCGAAAACAAGATCGCCTTCGACGAAGCGCTCGCGAAGGGCGAGCAGCCGTTTCGCAGCTTCATGCTCAAGCAGACGCGCCAGAGCGACCTGATGCTGTTCGCGAAGCTGGCGAAGCTCGATCCGGCGGTGAAGGGCGAGGACGCGCCGTTTCGCGTGCTGGTGCCGGCCTTCGTCACCAGCGAGCTGAAAAGCGCGTTCCAGATCGGCTTTCTCATCTTCATCCCTTTCCTGGTGATCGACATGATCGTCGCCAGCGTGCTGATGAGCCTGGGGATGATGATGATCAGCCCGGTGCTCGTCGCGCTGCCCTTCAAGCTGATGCTGTTCGTGCTGGCCGACGGCTGGAACCTGCTGCTCGGCTCGCTGGCCGCCTCCTTCGTCACCTGAAAGTCCCCACCATGGATCCGCAGTACGTCTTCACGATCGGCCAGCAGGGCCTCACGCTGCTGCTGATGGTCAGCGCGCCGCTGCTGATCACGGTGCTCGTCGTCGGCCTGGTGGTGAGCGTCTTCCAGGCGGCCACGCAGATCAACGAGGCGACGCTGTCGTTCGTGCCGAAGCTGATCGCCGCCTTCGCGGTGCTGGCTGTCGCGGGGCCGTGGATGCTGACGTCGATCGTCGAATACCTGCAGCGGACCTTGCAGTCGATCCCGACGGTCGTCGGCTGAGCCGCGCGGCCATGCTCAGCTTCGACGAGGCCCAGGTCACGGCCTGGCTGAGCCCGCTCGTCTGGCCCTTCATCCGCGTGCTGGCGCTGTTCATGACCGCGCCGGTGCTCAGCATGCGCAGCGTGCCGGCACGCGTGAAGATCGCGCTCGCGCTGCTGATCACCGTGGCCGCGCAGCCGGCGCTCCCGCCGATGCCGACCATCGCGCTGGACAGCGCCCAGGCGCTCGAAGCGGTCATCCAGCAGATGCTGATCGGCCTGACGCTCGGCTTCGCCGCGCGCATCGTGATGGCCGGCATCGAGATGGCCGGCGAAATGATCGGCCTGCAGATGGGCATGAACTTCGCGGCCTTCTTCGACCCGATCAGCGCGACGCAGTCCACCGCGGTCAGCCGCTTCTTCGGCACGAGCGCGGCCTGGCTGTTCGTCGTGATGAACGGCCACCTGCTGCTGACCGCCGCGCTGATCGACAGCTTCACCGCGTTTCCGGTCGGCGCCGGCGGCGGGCCGATGGGCTTCCTCACCGCGGTGCAGCCGCAGGCCTGGGGCGCCGAGATCTTCCGGCTCGGCCTGTGGATCGCGCTGCCGATCGTCTCGATGCTGCTGTTCACCAACCTGGTGCTCGGCGTGATCTCGCGGGTGGCCTCGCAGATGAACATCTTCGCGATCGGCTTCCCGATCACGCTCGGCGTCGGCCTGATCGGCATGACGATGACCCTGCCGATGATGGAAGCGCCGTTCACGATGGCGCTGGAGCGCCTGCTCGCCCTGTTTCGCCCTTGAACTCGGCGCCGCGCCGGCGGCGCGACACCCGGATCGCGGGGGACGGCAGTGCGAAGGCTGCGTTCGTCCCGCGAACAGGTACGCCAGTTGCTGAGGCATCCGTACTTACCCTTGGCTCGAGGCTGCAAGGAGTACCTATGGGCGCGGCGTTGGAAACCTTCGGGACGGGTGCAACGAAGCAAAGGGCGCGGCGCCGGCGGGACCGCTCGCGCGTGCTGCTGCTGCTGGCCGCCACGCTGGCGCTCGGCCTGCAGGCGCCGCCGGCCCGCGCCGAAGGCATCCTGCAGGTGCTCGAACGCTCGCAGCAGATCCAGCTCGACGCGCTGCGCCGCATGAAGCTCGACGACGCCGACGCCCGTTCGCAACGCATCCACGCCACTTTCGACGCGGTGCTCGCGCACCTGAACGTCGATCCGAACGTGCCCTTGATCGTGGTGCGCGCGCCGATCCTCGCGGTGTGCCTGATGGGCAAGGTGGTCGTCGTCAACGAGGCACTGGCCGACCTTACCGAAAGCGAGCGCGCCTTCATCCTCGCGCACGAGCTGGGCCACATCGCGCACAACCATTGGGCCCAGCTCGGCGAGCTGTACCTGCAGCACATCCCCGGCGAGGTGGTGCAGCAGCACACCGACGGGGTGGCCGGCCGGCTCGGACGCGAGGCTTCGGCGCTGACGCACCAGCAGGAGTACGAGGCCGACGGCTTCGCGCTGCGCCTCCTGCGCCGCATGGGCGCGCCCGACGACACGCCCATCGTGCTGTTCCAGCAGCACCTGCCGCCGGTGAAGACCACCGCGACGCACCCCGGCACGGCCCAGCGGGTGGCGCATCTGCGCGAGCTGCAGTAGCGGCGGCTCGCGCCGGGCCTCGAAGGGGCTCGCCCGTTCGAAGCGCTCGGCGTGCAGGGCAGGGTGCGCGCTTCGATTAAGCCGCTCACCGCCACCCTTTTGCTTGGATCGCCACGGCCGCGGCCCGCCACCATGTGCCGCGTGCCGGCCCGCCCGCTGCGTCGATTGCCGGCCGCCTTCTCTTTCGCGACGTACTCAGGAGACCGTCCATGTCCGCCGTGCTGGCCGCCAGTTCGAGCCCCCCTGCCACCTCCCCCGCTTCGGCCGGCGGCGGCTTCTTCGCGCATCACGGCCTCTGGGCACCCGGCGTGCGGCTGTTCCGGCGCTGCGGCTTCGGCGCCAAGGCCGCGGTCGTCAGCGCCTTCTTCCTGCTGCCGATCGGGTTGTTGTCATGGGCCTGGTTCGTGGCGACCGAAAGCCAGATCGCCTTCAGCCAGAAGGAGCGTGACGGCGTGCGCTACGCGCGCGAGGTGATGCCGCTGCAGCCGCTGCTGATGGTCCAACGCATGCTCGCGCTGCAACGCGCCGGCGGGGCGGACACCGCCGCCGAACTCGAGCCGCTGCGCGGGCGCATCGAGCAGCAGTTGCGGCGCATCGATGCCGCCCAGGCCGCCAGCGCGGACGCGCTGGGTACCGCTGCGGCGCACGGCCGGCTGAAGGCCGCGCTGGCCGCGCTGGCCTCGCCGTCGCCGTCGCCACACGCCGTGTTCACGAGCCACACGGCGGCGGTGCAGGCGTCGATCGATCTGCTCACGCAGGCGGCCGACGGCAGCAACCTCACCCTCGATCCCGACCTGGACACCTACTACCTGATGGATGGCGGCCTGATGCGCCTGCCGCACCTGCTCGGCGAGCTGGGCACCGGCCGCGGGCTGGGCGCCGCCCTCGCGCGCGGCCTGCCGGCCGAAGCCTGGACCGCCGAGACGCTGACGCGCTCGGCCGTGCTGGCCGACTACTCGCTCGCCGCGCTGGATGTCGCGATCGCCAAGGTGGCCGGCCTGCACGCCGGCACCCGCGCCGCGCTCGGCCACGACGAAGCCATGGCAAGCCTGAAGCTGTTCCGTGCCGCGCTCGCCGCCTCCGGCGATGCGGGCGCGATCGTGGCGAGCGGCTCGGCGGCGATCGATGCGCTGTTCACGGTGCAGGGCCGCATGGTCGAGCGGCTCGACGAGCTGATCGCCGTGCGCATCGCCGCCTTGCAGGAGCGCGTGCTCGCGATGGCCGTGGCGGTCGCATTGAGCCTGGCGCTGGCCGCCTACTTCTTCTGGAGCTTCTACCTCGTGATGCGCGGCGGACTGCGCGAGACGCGGCGCCATCTGGCGGCGATGACCGGCGGCGACCTCACGACCCGACCGCGGCCCTGGGGCACCGACGAGGCGGCCGAGCTGATGGTGAGCCTCGGGCAGATGCAGGACTCGCTGCACGTCATCGTCGGCGACGTGCGGCGCACCAGCGACGAGATCGTGCGTTCGAGCGCGGCGATCGCCGACGGCGCCCACGACCTCTCCACCCGCACCGAGCAGACGGCGGCCAGCCTCGAAGAGACCGCCGCGTCGATGGAGGAAGTCACGGCCACCGTCCGGCGCACCGCCGACGCCGCGAAGGAGGCCGAGACGATGGCGCGCACCAACGACGCGGCCGCCACGCGAAGCGGCCGCGCGATGGGGCAGGTCGTCGTGACGATGGAAGCATTGGGCGCGGCGTCGGGCCGCATCGGCGAGATCACCGGCACCATCGACGGCATCGCGTTCCAGACGAACATCCTCGCGCTCAACGCCGCCGTCGAAGCGGCGCGTGCGGGCGAGGCAGGGCGGGGCTTCGCGGTCGTCGCCGCCGAAGTGCGCGCGCTGGCCCAGCGCTCGTCGCAGGCCGCGCGCGAGATCAAGCAGCTGATCGAAGACAGCGTCGCCAAGACCGACGAGGGGCGCCGCGTCGTGAACGAGGCGGGCGCGTCCATCGAGGAGCTGCAGTCGGTGGCCCGGCGCATGGGCTCGGTGATCGGCGAGATCGCCGTCGGCGCGCGCGAGCAGTCGGTGGGCGTCGAGCAGATCGGCCGGACGACGCAGGAGCTCGATCGCTCGACGCAGGCCAACGCGGCGCTGGTCGAGCAGACGGCCGCCTGCGCCTCGACGCTGCGCGACCAGGCGCAGGCCCTGGCGCAGCGCGTCGCGCGCTTCCGCCTCGCCTAGGCACGCGGCAAAAGCAGGGCGACGGCGGCGCTGTTCAACCGATCGGCCGCCGTCGCGACTTCTACATTCAAAACCACCTTATCGACTGCTTGACCGCGGTGCCGTCCGGCCGCCGGGCAAGCGCTAACACTGCGCACGCCATGCGAATCAACCACCCGGTCACGGCCACCGAATACGCCTTCCCCGCCGGCGAGACGCTCGTCTCGACCACCGACCTGCAAAGCCACATCACCTACTGCAACCCGGCGTTCGTGCAGGTCAGCGGCTACGAGAAGGCCGAGCTGATCGGCCAGCCGCACAACCTGATCCGCCACCCGGACATGCCGGCCGAGGCGTTCCGGGACATGTGGGCCACCATCGCCGGCGGCCAGCCGTGGTCGGCGCCGGTGAAGAACCGCCGCAAGGACGGCAGCTTCTACTGGGTGATGGCCAACGTGACGCCGATCCTGCGCAACGGCCAGCCCGTCGGCTACATGTCGGTGCGCACCCAGCCGAGCCGCGAGGAGGTCGCCGCCGCCGAGGCGCTGTACCGCACGATGCGCGACGAAGCGGCTGCAGGGCGGCTCGTCCATCGCCTGGACGGCGGCATGCTGCGCATCGACACCGGCCGGGGCAAGCTCGGCCGGCTGCTGCGGGCCGGCCCGCGCGGCCGGATGATGCTGACGCTGGCGGCCACCTGCGGCGCGAGCGCGGTGCTGGTCGGGCTGGTGAGCCCGACGGGCGTCTTCGCGCTGCTCGGCGAGGCGCTGGGCGGCGCGGCGCTTGGCGCCGCCGTCGGCGCCTGGCTCGCGCGGCGCCAGAGCGCCCCGATCGAGACGCTGGTGCGAACCGCCAACCGCATGGCCGCGGGCGACCTGACCCAGCGCATCGCCACGGGCCGCGAGGACAGCGTCGGGCGGCTCGCGCGGGCGCTGTCGCAACTCAACGTGAACCTGCGCTCGATCGTCGGCGACGCGCGCTCGCAGGTCGAGCGCATGCGCGACGCCACGAGCGAGATCGCGCACGGCAACACCGACCTGTCCTCGCGCACCGAGTCGCAGGCGTCGAGCCTGCAGCAGACGGCCTCGTCGATGGAGGAGATCACCAGCACCGTGCGCAACGGCGCGGAATCGGCCAGCCAGGCCTCGAAGCTCGCCGTGCGCGCGAGCGAGGTCACGCAGGCCGGCAGCCGCGCGATGGAGGACGTGAGCCGCACCATGTCGGTCATCAGCGAGTCGTCGCACCGCATCGCCGAGATCATCGGCACGATCGACGCGATCGCGTTCCAGACCAACATCCTCGCGCTCAACGCGGCGGTCGAGGCGGCCCGCGCCGGCGAGCAGGGCCGTGGCTTCGCCGTCGTCGCCGCCGAGGTCCGCGCGCTGGCCCAGCGCACCAGCGGCGCGGCACGCGAGATCAAGCAGCTCATCGGCGAATCGACCGAGAAGGTCGACACCGGCAACCGGCTCGCCGCCGAGGCGCAGAAGACCATCGAAGGTGCGCTCGACACGGTGCGTCAGGTCAGCCGCGTGATCGAGAGCATCAGCGCCGGCGCGAGCGAACAGCTCTCGGGCATCTCGCAGGTCAACGAGGCGGTGGCGCAGATGGACTCGATGACGCAGCAGAACGCGGCGCTCGTGGAGCAGATCGCCGCGTCCGCGGTGCAGTTGCGCGAACAGGCCTCGAACGTCGTCGAGGCGGTGCAGGTGTTCACGCTGGACGCCAAGGCCGCGCAGGCGGCCTGAGGCACGTCGGTCGGGCCGCCGCCGCGGCCCGCTGCCCCCGTCGAACCGCGAGGGCCGGCTACACCAGCCCGTTGCGGATGGCGTAGACGGTGAGCTCCGAGTTGTTCGACAGCGCCAGCTTCTCCAGCACCCGCGCGCGGTAGACGCTCACTGTCTTCGGGCTCAGCGTCAGCTCGTTGGCGATGTCCGACAGCCGCCGGCCGGAGGCGATCAGCACCAGCGTCTGCAGCTCGCGATCGGAGAGCTTCTCGTGCGCGGCCTCGGTCTGCGGCTGGCTCAGGCTCTCGGCCAGCATCTGCGCGATCTCGGGGGTGATGTACTTGCGGCCGCGCGCGACCTGGCGCACCGCCTCGACGAGCAGCGGCGTGTCGCTGCCCTTGTTGACGTAGCCCCAGGCGCCCGCGCGCAGCGCGCGGATCGCGTACTGGTCCTCGGGGTACATCGAGACGACCAGCACCTTGATGTCGGTGCCTTCGTCCTTCAGCACGTGCAGCACGTCCAGGCCGCTGCGGCCGGGCAGGTTGATGTCGAGCACGAGCACGTCGCAGCCGGAGTCCTTGGAGTCGGCGCCGGCCTGCGCGGACAGCGTGCGCATCAGGCTGCGCAGCTCGCCGTAGTCGCCGGCCTCGCCGACCACCTCGATGTCGGGCGCGTCGGACAGCGTGTCGCGGATGCCGCGCCGGATCAGCGCGTGGTCGTCGCAGAGGATGACGCGGATGCTCATGTCAGTGCGGCTCGGCCGTCCGGGGGCATCGAGCGCGCCCTCGGGGGGCGGGAGCGTGGCGACGTGGGGGCTTCATGTCGTTCAGAGCATGTCCCAGGAGGTCGGATCGTCGGAATCGTGGTGGCCGGTGTCCGGCTGCGTCGCGCGGCCGGACTTCGAGCGCTCCGTGCCCAGCGGCACCGAAAGGATGATCGTCGTGCCGCCCGGGCCGCTGGACAGGTCGACCCAGCCGCCCACCTGCGCCGCGCGTTCGCGCAGGCCGCGGATGCCGAAGCTGCGCGCCTTGCCGAGGTCGTCCTGGCTCAGGCCGCGGCCGTTGTCGCTGACTTCGAGCGAGAGCACGCCGCGCGCGATCGTCAGGTCGACCTCGACCCGCGTGGCGTTCGCGTGCTTGGAGATGTTGGTCAGCGCCTCCTGCGCGGTGCGGTAGGCGGCCAGCGGCACGCCGGCCGGCAGCGTGGGCAGGGTGTCGTGGCTGGTGCGCAACAGCGTGACGACGTTGCTGCGCTTCTCGAAACGCTGCGTCATCCACTGCAGCGCCGCGAGCAGCCCCTGCTCGAGGATCGCCGGGCGCAGGTTGTGCATGATCCGCTGGCTGGATTCGATCGCGAGCATCACCGTCTCGATCGCGTTCTGCGCGCGCTGCGCGACCGCCGCGTTGCCGCAGTGGCGCTCGATCCATGCGAGGTCGAACTTCAGCGCGGTGAGCGAGCCGCCGACGTCGTCGTGGATCTCGCGCGCGATCGCGGTGCGCTCGGCCTCGACGCTGGCCTGCAGGTGCTGCGCGAGCTCGCGCAGGCGCTGCTCGCTCTGGCCGAGCGCAAGGTCGGCCTCGTGCTTGGCGCGCAGCGCCTCGCTGCCTTCAATGGCATGCAGCACGGCCGGCACCAGCCGGGCGAGCTTGTCCTTCAGCAGGTAGTCGTTCGCGCCGTTGAGCATCGCCTGCACCGCGACCTGCTCGCCGATCTCGCCCGAGACCAGGATGAAGGGCACGAGCAGGCTGTGCTGGTCGCGCAGGATCTCCAGCGCCTTCAGGCCGGAGAAGCCCGGCAGGTTGTAGTCGGAGACGATCACGTCCCACGGCTCGGCGAGCGCCTGGCGGAAGCCGCCTTCGGACTCGACCCGCCGCGAGTCGACTTCCAGGCCGCCGGCGCGCAAGTGCGCCAGCATCAGCTCGTGGTCGAGCTCCGAGTCTTCCAGGTGCAGCACCCGGAGGTGGACGGCGTGGGCCGGGGCGGTGAGCGGCACGGGCTTCAAGCAGGCGGTGGACCGGACGACGGCCGCAAAGGCCGGAACTGGCGCGGGATTGCCCCCGTGATCCTGCCACCGGCCGCATGGGCGCGCCCGAAGAATTGTGCCCAAGCCCTCCGGCTCGCGGCCCTGTCGCGCAGCGGCGGGGCGAGTCGCCAGGGCGCAAGCCCCCCGTCATCCACGAGACCTGACCGATGGACGCTCTGACCCACGTGTCGCCTGCCGCGAGTGCCGATGCCGACGCCGATGCCGCGCGCACGCCGATGACGCTGCTGCAGGCCGCCGATCTGCAGGATCACCTGATGACGGCGACCAACGATCTCGAGCGCCTGCAGCGCCTGCTGGCCGACACCTGCGACATGCTGATGGCGCGCTTCTACGGCGCCTTCGACGCGCTCGGCGGCGCCGACGCCGGCGCCGACCACACCGTCGATGCGACCGAGCTGCTGCGCGTGCGCCTGCAGCTGGGCCAGGCCGTGACCGCGCTGCAGTTCCAGGACATGGCCTCGCAGCTGATCGCGCACACCCACCAGCGGCTGCGCGGCTGCGCCGACCAGCTCGCGCGCGACGCCTTCGGCGCCGAGAGCGACGACGACATGGTCGTCACGCCGCTGCCGAGCCGGCCGAACCCGGTCACCCAGGACGAAATGGACGCGGGCAGCGTCGATCTGTTCTGAGCCCACTTCAGTTCTTCCCCTTCCGTCCGAAAAATCCCGACGTTCCCTCCGGAGACATGAGCATGCATTCGATCCTTGCAGTCGACGATTCCGCCTCGATGCGGCAGATGGTCTCGTTCACGCTGAAGAGCGCCGGCTACAAGGTGACCGAGGCGGTGGACGGCAAGGACGCCTACGACAAGGCCTCGATGGCGAGCTTCGACCTCGTGCTGACCGACCAGAACATGCCCAACCTCGACGGCATCGGCCTGACCAGGAAGCTGCGCGAGCACCCGCAGTTCAAGGCGACGCCGATCCTCATCCTGACCACCGAGTCCAGCGACGACATGAAGCAGAAAGGCCGCGCCGCGGGCGCGACCGGCTGGATGGTCAAGCCCTTCGATCCGGCCAAGCTGATCGAGGTGATTCGCAAGGTCTGCAAGTAAGCGGCACGCCGAGGAGCCAAGGACCATGGCCGAGACCCACAACGCCAGCGCCGACTTCGGCGCCGGCATCGACCTGAGCCAGTTCTACCAAGTCTTCTTCGAGGAGGCGGGCGAGAACCTCGATCGCATGGAGCAGCTGCTGCTCGCGATCGACGTCGCCTCGGCCGACGACGAGGAGCTCAACGCGATCTTCCGCTGCGCGCACTCGATCAAGGGCGGCGCCGCGACCTTCGGCTTCGCCGACGTCGCCGAGCTGACGCACCAGATGGAGACGCTGCTCGACAAGATGCGCCGCCACGAGCTGCAGCCCACGCGCGGCATGGTCGACGTGCTGCTGCAGTCGGGCGACGCGCTGCGCGCGCAGCTCGCTCGCCACCAGGGCGGCGGCGGCGAGGTGCAGGACACCAGCGAGCTGCTCGCGAACATCCGCGCCTTCGTCAGCGGCGAGCGCGCCGCGGCGCCGGCTGCGGCACCGGCCGTCGTCGTCGCCGCCTCGCCGGCCGTGCCGATGCCGCCGGTCGTCGAGGCCGACGTGCCCGTCAACCTGAAGGGCGAGCGCATCCTCGAGCTGGTGCTCGGGCCGCTCGACAAGCCCGAGCTGGCCGCGAGCATCGTCGAGCTGTTCAAGGAGATCGAGGGCCTGGGCCAGATCGAGCCGATCGACGG
>NZ_DASTPW010000016.1:0-78694 GCF_035762065.1 Methylibium sp. | reverse complement strand
GCGCCGGCGCTGGTGGCGCTGGCCGCGGCCACCGGCACGCCGCGCTCGAGCAGGGCGGAAGCGAGGATTCGGCGGAGCACGGCGGCTGGGATTCTGCGGCAGCCGGCGCGGCGCCGGTCGCCTTTTTACAATGGACCATGTTCCCACAAGAAGTCCCTGCCGACGCGCCGCTGCTGCAGCACCTCAATCCCGAGCAGCTGGCCGCCGTCACCCTGCCACCCGAGCACGCGCTCATCCTGGCGGGCGCGGGCTCCGGCAAGACCCGCGTGCTCACCACCCGGATCGCCTGGCTGCTGGCCACGGGCCAGATCGGCCCCGGCAACGTGCTGGCCGTGACCTTCACCAACAAGGCGGCCAAGGAGATGATGACGCGGCTGACCGCGATGCTGCCGGTGAACGTGCGCGGCATGTGGATCGGCACCTTCCACGGCCTGTGCAACCGCTTCCTGCGCGCGCACTGGAAGCTCGCGGCCTTGCCGCAAGGCTTCCAGATCCTCGATGCGGCCGACACCGTCTCGGCCGTCAAGCGTGTCATCAAGGCGATGAAGCTCGACGAGGACCGCTTCCAGGCGAAGCAGACGTCCTGGTTCATCGCCGGCTCGAAGGAAGAAGGTCGCCGGCCGAAGGACTGCGAGGTCCGCGACGACTTCACCCGCACCCAGGTCGCGATCTACCAAGCCTACGAAGACCAGTGCCAGCGCGAAGGCGTGGTCGATTTCGCGGAGCTGATGCTGCGCGTCTACGAGCTGCTGCGCGACCACGCCGAGCTGCGCGCGCACTACCGGCGGCGTTTCCGGCACATCCTCGTCGACGAGTTCCAGGACACCAACCGCCTGCAGTACGCGTGGCTCAAGATGTTCGCCGGTGACGGGGCGGACCCCAACGCGAACAGCGTGTTCGCCGTGGGCGACGACGACCAGAGCATCTACGCCTTCCGCGGCGCGCAGGTCGGCAACATGGCCGACTTCGAGCGCGAGTACCGCGTCGGCCACGTCATCAAGCTCGAGCGCAACTACCGCAGCTTCGGGAACATCCTCGACTCGGCGAACGCGCTGATCTCGCACAACCAGCGCCGCCTCGGCAAGAACCTGCGCACCGAGGCCGGTCCCGGGGAGCCGGTGCGCGTCTACGAGGCGACCAGCGATTTCGCCGAGGCGCAGTGGTTCGTCGAGGAAACGCGGCTGCTGATCCGCGACGGCTCGCCGCGCAGCGAGATCGCCGTGCTCTACCGCAGCAACGCGCAAAGCCGGGTGATCGAGAGCGCGCTCTTCAACGCCGGGCTGCCCTACCGCGTCTACGGGGGGTTGCGGTTCTTCGAGCGTGCCGAGATCAAGCACGCGCTCGCCTACCTGCGGCTGCTGGAGAACGCGAACGACGACACCAGCTTCCTGCGTGTCGTCAACTTCCCGGCGCGCGGCATCGGCGCGCGCACCGTCGAGACCCTGCAGGACGCCGCGCGCACCAGCGGCCGCAGCCTCGCGCAGAGCGTCGGCGCGGTTGCCGGTGCAAGCGGCACGAAGCTCGCCGCCTTCGCGTCGCTGATCGACGCGATGCGCGAGGCGACGCGCGGGCTGACGCTGCGCGAAATCATCGAGCACGTCGTCGACGCGAGCGGGCTTGAAGCCTTCTACAAGCAGGAGCGCGAAGGCGCCGAGCGGCTGGAGAACCTGGCCGAACTCGTCAACGCGGCCGAGGCCTTCGTGACACAGGAGGGCTTCGGCAAGGACGCGGTGGCGCTGCCGGTGGACGAGCGCGCCGGCGAGGCGCCGGGTGCGATCGCCAAGGGGCTGCCGGCGGCCGTCGCGCCGGCCTCGCCGCCGCAGGCCGACGCCGAGACCGGCGAGATCCAGAGCCCGCTGGCCGCCTTCCTCACGCACGCCTCGCTCGAGGCCGGCGACAACCAGGCCCAGGCCGGGCAGGACGCGATCCAGCTGATGACGATCCACGCCGCGAAGGGCCTCGAGTTCGACCAGGTCTTCATCACCGGGCTCGAGGAAGGCCTGTTCCCGCACGAGAACTCCGCCAACGACGCGGACGGGCTCGAGGAAGAGCGCCGGCTGATGTACGTCGCGATCACGCGCGCGAGGAAGCGGCTGTACCTGAGCTTCAGCCAGACGCGCATGCTGCACGGCCAGACCCGCTACCACATCAAGAGCCGCTTCCTCGACGAGCTGCCCGAAGCCGCGCTGAAGTGGCTCAGCCCCAAGCTCGCCGGCTTCGGCAGCGGCTATGCGCGCGAGTACCAGCAGGCCTGGCAGCGCGGCAGCGGGCTGGGCTCGATCGTCGGCGCCGGCCGCGCCTCAGGCTTCGGCGCGCCGACCCAGCCGGCGGCCTTCGAGTCGCACGCGCGCGCCTCGAACAACGGCCACGGCCTGCGCCCGGGCCAGACCGTCTTCCACACGAAGTTCGGCGAGGGCGTGATCGTCACGCTCGAAGGCGTCGGCGCGGACGCGCGCGCGCAGGTCAACTTCGGCCGTCACGGCATGAAGTGGCTGGCGCTGTCGGTCGCGAAGCTCACGCCGGTCGACTGACGCCGCGCGGCGCGGGCGTTCACGCGACGGGTCGCACGCCGAGCCGCAACGCGGCGGTCTTCTGCCGCTCGGTGATGGTCCACAGGTGGATCGACGCGCCGCCGGCCATCTCGGTGCGCTCGGCCGGCCAGGCCTCGCCCATCGTGAACGAGTGCGAGACCACGCGCGCGCCCACCTTCAGCTGCCGCCACAGCTGCGGGCGCAGCTTCTGGTTGATCGCGGGCAGCAGGTAGAGCGTCACCACGTCGGCCTCGGAGAAGTCGGTCTCGAACAGGTCGGCGACGGTGAAGCGGGTGCGTGAGGCGACGCCGTTGGCCTCGGCCAGCGCCTTGGCCTCCTTGATGCGCTCCGGGTTGATGTCGATGCCGACGCCGCGCGCGCCGCGTTCCTTCGCGGCGGTGGTGACGATGCGGCCGTCGCCGCAGCCGAGGTCGTAGACGACGTTGCCGCGCTGGACCTTGGCCATCTCGAGCATCTTCTGCACGACCGGCATCGGCGTCGGCACGTAGGGCACGTCGGGCGCGCGCGCCGGCGCCGCCGCCTCCTGCGCGCGGGCGACCCACGGCAGCAGCAGCGTCGTGGCGAGCGCGGTGCGGCGCGCGATGGGGGCATCGATCGAGGCAAGGGGCAGGCTCATCGCGTTCTCCTGGCTGGCGGGGTTGATCGGGGCAAGAGCGCCATCAGCAGCGCGCCGGTCGCCAGTACCGCCACGCCGATCCATGCGGCGTTGAAGCCGCCGAGCGTCTGGCTCCCCACGTAGGAGAGGCTGGACGCGAGCATCCCGGCGCACACCGCGACGAACAGCGCGGGCAGCCACGGGTACAGCGGCACCGGGCAGGGCCGCTCGGTGCGCGGGTCCTTGCGGCGCAGCACGAACAGCGACACGCCCGCGAGCAGGAAGAACAGCCAGAACACCGGCGCGGTGAACTCCACCATCGCGCGAAAGCCGTCCTGCGCCGCGGCGCCCAGCGCCACCAGCGCCAGCGCCGCCAGCGTCTGCGCGAGCAGCGCGACGCGCGGCGTGCCGCGCTCGGCGTCCCAGTCGCCGAGCCGGCGCAGCGCGCGCCAGTCGCGCCCGAGCGCGCAGGTCGTGCGCGCGCCGACGATCAGCGTCGCGTTGATCGAGGTCAGCGCCGCCAGCGCGACGACGGCCGCGACCAGCACCGCGCCGGCCTCGCCGAAGGCGCTGCGCAGCAGGTCGGCGGCGATCGCCTCCGAACGCGCCATGCCGGCCAGACCCAGGCCCTGCCAGTAGGCCCAGTTGACCAGCAGGTACAGCGCGGTGATCGCGCCGATCGACAGCAGCAGCGCGAGCCGCAGCCGCCGGCCGCGGCGCAGCGGGTCTTCCTTGATCTCGGCGCTGAGGTAGGCGGCCTCGTTCCAGCCGCCGTAGGTCAGCAGCACGAAGACCATCGCCATGCCCAGCGAGCCCCAGCCGGCCGGCTCGGCCGGCGCGGCGGGCGCGGGCGGAGCGGCGGTGCCGCCCAGCAGCAGCCACAGCCCGGCCGCCACGATCAGCAGCAGCCCCGCCACTTCGAGCAGCGTCAGCCCGCCCTGCGTCGCCGCGCCGCTGCGCAGCCCGCGCAGGTTCACCGCGGCCAGCGCGACGATGGCCGCCACCGCGTACAGCGCCTCGCCGTGCGCGCCGAGCGGCAGCAGTTGCTGCATGTAGTCCCCGAAGACGAAGCCGAGCAACGCGATCGAGCCGGTGGTGATCACAGCGAAGCGCGCCCAGGCGAACAGGAAGGCGACGTGCCGGCCGTAGGCGAGGCGCAGGAAGTGGTAGTCGCCGCCGGTGTCGGGGTAGGCGCTGGCCAGCTCGGCGTAGCACAGCGCGCCGACCAGCGAGACCAGCCCGCCCACGGCCCAGGCCGCGAACATCCAGCCGGCACCGCCGGAGAGGCCCGCGACCATCGACGGCGCCTTGAAGATCCCGGCGCCGACCACGATGCCGACGATGATCGCGACCGCCGCGCCGACGCCCAGCACCGCGCGCGGCGCCTGCTGCACGTTCGATCGCTCGCTCGAGGCGCCGAGCGCCGGTCGTCGCGGCAGGCGGCTGGAGGTGGCGGCGTCCATGAGGCGCGCCCTGGCAAGCGATGTACCTCGTGGCGCGTGACGCCGCACCGTCACCTCGCTCAAGTGGAGCGGTCCCTGCCGGCCGGCGACCCGCGCTTCACCGCGGCCAAGCTCAAGGGCGACGTCGTCGGCGACACCTTCTCGTCGCCCGACGGCATCCGCATCGATCCGCAAGGCCGCCTGGGCTTGCGCTACTTCTTCGCTTCGCCGTCCTCGTCGTCCGACGTGGCGGCGTCGATGCCGGCGCCGATCACCTTGCCGGTGACCTCGACGCCGGTGCTGACCACCGCGCCGGTCACGCTAATCGCCGCGCCGGCCACGGCGCCGGCGACGCTGACGACCGCGCAGCCGCCCAGGGGCAGCGCGGCGGTCAGCAGCAGCACGAGCTTGAGGTTCGATCGCAGCATGGTCGGACTCCAGCGGCCGCAAGGCCGTGCGCGCGATTCTGGGTCGAGTCGGCGCACGGTCGACGCACTTCCGCGTCGCGCGCGTCGACCGATCGTTGCGTCAGGACGATGACAGACCGCGAAGCCAGCAGGCCGGCGTCGGGCATCGATGGCGCCGGCCCCCGCCGCGCTAGCGTCGGGCGATGCCGCCTGCCGCCGTCCTGCCTGCATCGCGCCGGCTGCGGAACGGCCTGGCCGGCGCGCTCGCCGCAGCGGCCTGCAACGTGGCGCTTGCGCAAGACGCGGTCCGCGGCGCGCAGCTCTACCTCCAGCTGCCCGGTGCCGCGAGCTGCGTCAGCTGTCACGGCCCCGACCCGAGCCAGGGCCGCAACAACCTGCTGCGCGCGGCGGACCAGCCGTCCGCACTGCAGCGCGCGCTCGGCACGGTCGGCGTGATGGGCTACCTCAAGCCCCTGCTGGCCGACGCCGACGTGGCCGATCTCGCCGCCTACCTCGGCGCGGTGGCGGCGGCGGCCTCGCCCGCGGCGCCGGCCGTGCTGTGGCCGGTGACGATCGAGTTCGGCGGTGTCGCGCTCGGTGCGGTCTCGCCGGTGCACACGCTCAGCCTGCGCAACGTCTCGGGCACGTCGCTCGCGCTCGGCGCGCCGCAGCTCGCGGGCGTGGGTGCGGCCGGCTTGCTGCTCGACACCGACTGCGCCGCGACGCTGCCTGCCGGGGCCGAGTGCCGCGTGCGGCTGCGCGCCCAGCCGGCGGCGGCCGGGCCGGCGGCCGCGGCGGTCGTCGTCACCGGCATCACGCCGCGGCCGTGGGTGGTGCCGCTGTCCTATGCCGGCCGCAGCGAGCCGCTGGGCGTGCTCGCCGTCGAGCCGCCCGACGCGGTGCTTGACTTCGGCCGCACGCCGGTCGGGGCGTCGACGGTGCGCAGCGTGCGCATCGTCAACCGGGGCACCGCCGAAGCGGCGCTGGGCGTGACGGCGCTGACCGGCCCGGGTCGCGACGCCTTCCGCTTCGCGGCGGCCCAAGGCGCCGCGACGCCGGCCTGCGGCACCGGCACGCTGCTGGCGCCGGGTGCCGCATGCACGGCGACGCTGTCGTTCGCAAGCGGCGCGGCGGGGCGCTTCGACGCCTACCTCCAATGGCGCGGCGACGCCACCCAGCCCGGCGGGCTGTTGCTTGCGGGCGAGGCCGAGGCCGCCGCTCCCCCGGCCGCGCCGTCCGCGACCGGCGCACCGGCCGAGGCCGCGCCGGGCGACGGCGGCGGAGCCGGCTGCGCCGCCGCGCCGCCCGCCCGAGGGCAGCGGCTCGATCCCACCTTGAGCGTGGCGGCCGCCATCGCGCTGCTGTGCCTGATGTCGCGCGGCGCCGTCACCCGCCTGTCACGTCGCTTTCACGGGGCGTTCACGGAGCCTGCCTACCGTCCCGTCGCCTCGGCCGTGCCCGGCATGCCGGCCGCCCTCCCGTTTCCCAGCAGTCGCAAGGATCTACCCGATGAACAAGCCCGTTGATTTCTCAGTGCATGGCATCCCTCACGACGACGAGGACCACAACCGCAGCGGCAACCCCCGCTTCATGGAAGTGCTCGAAGCCGGCCTGAGCCGTCGCTCGCTGCTGCGCGGTGGCCTCGGCACCGCCGCGAGCATGGTGCTGGGCAGCCTGCCGCTGGCCGCCTGCGGTGGCGGCGACGACGATCCGGTGCCCGCGCCGGCCGCAGCCGCGCCCGCGCCGGTCACGAGCCTCGGCTTCGGCGCGGTCGCGAAGAGCACGGCCGACGTCGTCAGCGTGCCGGTCGGCTACACCGCGACGCCGATCTACGCACTCGGCGACCCGCTCACCGCCGCGACGCCAGCGTTCAAGAACGACGGCACCGACACCGACTACGACAACCGCGCCGGCGACCACCACGACGGCATGGAGTACTTCGGCCTCAACGCCGACGGCACGGCGCGCGACCCGAACGGCTCGACGCGCGGCCTGCTCGCGATGAACCACGAGGCGCTGACCGACAACTTCCTCCACGTGGCCGGCGCCACCCGCGTCGCCGGCGCACGGCCGGCGGCGGAGTCCGACAAGGAGATCCCGGCGCACGGCGTGTCCGTCGTCGAAGTGCGCAAGACCGGCTCGTCCTGGAGCTACGTGGCGGCCTCCAGCTACAACCGCCGCGTCACGCCGCTGACGCCGGTGGAGCTTTCCGGCGTCGCGCGCGGCAACGCGCTGATGCGCACGAAGTACTCGACCACCGGCGTCGCCGCGCGCGGCACGATCAACAACTGCGGCACCGGCTACACGCCCTGGGGCAGCTTCCTCACCGGCGAGGAGAACTGGGCCGGCTACTTCACCCGCTCGGCCACCGACAACGCCGACCGCACCGCGGCGGCCAATGCGAAGAGCGTGGTCTCGCTGAACCGCTACGGCCGTGCGCAGGGCGCGGCCAGCCGCCACGGCTGGGAGACCTCGGGCGCCGACGACAAGTACGACCGCTGGAACATCAGCGCGCGCGCCGGAGCGCCGGCCGACGGCACGGGCGACTACCGCAACGAACTGAACACCTTCGGCTACATCGTCGAGATCGATCCGTACAGCAAGACCGCCGCGGTGAAGAAGCGCACCACGCTCGGCCGCTTCGCGCACGAGAGCGCCGCCTTCGGCCGCGTCGCCGAAGGCAAGCCGCTGGCGGTCTACATGGGCGACGACTCGCGCGGCGAGTACATCTACAAGTACGTGTCGACCGCGAACTGGAGCGCCGCCGACGCCTCCGCCGCCGACCGCATCGCCGTCGGCGACAAGTACCTCGACGCGGGCAAGCTCTATGTCGCGAAGTTCAACGCCGACGGCACCGGCACCTGGATCGAGCTGACCGTCGCGAACATCCCGGCGAGCTACACCGCCTACGCCTTCGCCGACCAGGCCGACATCGCGGTCAACGCGCGGCTCGCGGCCGATGCGGTGGGCGCGACCGCGATGGATCGCCCCGAGTGGTGCGCGGTGCACCCGACCACCGGCGAGATCTACTACACGCTCACCAACAACAGCAACCGCAAGGTCGTCGCGGCGGCGGGGCAGCAGGCCGTGGACGCGGCCAACCCGCGCGCCTACACCGACGCGCCGACCGCGGCGAGCGCGCCCGGCAACATCAACGGCCACATCATCCGCATGAGGGAAGCCGGCGGCGAGGGCGCGGCGACCAGCTTCACCTGGGACGTCTACCTGTTCGGCGCACAGTCGGACGCGAGCCCGACGCTCGTGAACCTTTCCGGGCTGACCGCCGACCAGGACTTCTCCAGCCCCGACGGCCTGTGGTTCAGCCCGAACACGAAGTTGTGCTGGATCCAGACCGACGACGGCGCCTACGTCGATGCGACCAACTGCATGATGCTGATCGGTGTGCCGGGTTCGGTCGGCGACGGCGGTGCGAAGACGACGCTGAGCTACACGACCGGCACCGGCACGGTCACCGTCGACACCTACGTCGGCGCGAAGCCGACGGCGACCACGCTGAAGCGCTTCCTCGTCGGCCCGAAGGACTGCGAGCTGACCGGCTGCACCGAAACGCCCGACGGCACGACGGTGTTCGCGAACATCCAGCACCCCGGCGAGACGATCACCGCGGCCAACGTGCCGAACCCGGCGGCCTACCTGAGCCACTGGCCCGGCAATGCCGGCTACGGCCCCGGCGGCGCGACCGCCCGGCCGCGCTCGGCCACGCTTGCGATCACCAAGAACGACGGCGGCCGGGTCGGAACCTGAGCCTCGCGGCATCGGCCCGCGGATGCGGGCCGGTGTTCAGGAGCCGGCCTGCGGGCCGGCTATTCACTTTCAGGAGCCGACCTGTGGGCCGGCTTTGTCCTGCCCGTCGAACTCGAAGCTGTCGACGAAGCCGAAGTAGAGCGATGCGTAGAAGGCCGTCGTGGCGAGCATCGCCACCGGCACCACCGCCTGCGCGACCACGTTGCCCAGGCCGATCAGCGCGAGCAGCACCTGCATCACCGAGACGGCCAGCACGATCACCGCCATCCAGCCGAGGTTGAAGGCGGCCAGCGCGCCGAGCGAGCGCAGGCAGGCGACGGCGCTCGCGAACAGCGCCTTGGACAGCGGCATCTCGCCCCAGGCGACCAGCCCCGGCACGTACCAGAACAGCAACGACAGCAGCGACAGCAGCGCGAGCCGCAGCAGCACCGCCCAGGCGAGCGAGCCGTCGGCCATCGACTCCGGCGGCGCCTGGTCGTCGGCCAGCGCTTCCAGCGCCGCGACGAAGCGGCCGCCGTCGAGCGCATGCGCGACGAGCACCACCACCAGCGTGCCGAGCGCGTAGGCGATGCCCACATGGATCAGCCGCTTGCGCAGCACGACGTTGCGCCAAGGCTCGAGCAGCAGCGCCGGCCGCGGCGTGCGGCCGACCAGCGCGTCGCGCGTGCCGAGCAGGAAGGCGAGGTTGAGCCAGGGCATCAGCGCGAGCGCCGCGAACTGCCCGACGACCGGCACCTGCAGCAGCAGGACGATCGCGAGCCCGAACAGCGCGAACAGCGCCGAGAAGCCGAGCGGCTGCCGCGCGAACACCGCGAGGCCGGCGCGCAGCCACATCAGGCCTTGCGCGGCGCGTACCGTCTTGAGCTTCATTGGGCCGGATGCCAGGGTTGGGCGATGCGCTCGCGCAGCACGCGCTCGAAGTGCGCCGGATCGTGCGGCACGAGCGTGGTGGCGGCGCGCGGCAGATGGAAGTCCCACAGCCGCGAGATCCAGAAGCGCAGCGCCGCCGCACGCATCAGCGCGGGCAGCAGCCGGCGCTCGTCGCCGGTGAGCGGGCGCACCGTCTCGTAGGCGGCGACGAAGGCGGCGGCGCGGTCTTCGTCGAGGCGGCCGGTGGCGAGGTCGATGCACCAGTCGTTCAGGCAGACCGCGATGTCGAACGCGAGGCGATCGACGCCGGCGAAATAGAAGTCGAAGAAGCCTGTGAGCCGCTGGTGGCCGTGCACGTCGGTGTCGAACATGACGTTGTCGCGGAACAGGTCGGCGTGGATCGCGGCGCGCGGCAGGCCGGCGTCGGCGGGGCTCGCGGCCAGGTGCTGCTGGAACGCGAGCTCGTCGTCGAGCAGCGCGCGCTGCTCCGGCGCGAGGAAGGGCCGCACCAGCGGCGCCGTCTCGCTCCACCACGCGAGGCCGCGCAGGTTGGGCTGATGCAGCGGATAGTCGGCGGCTGCGAGGTGCATGCGCGCGAGCATCGCGGCGACCTGCTCGCAGTGCCAGGCGCCCGGCGCCATCACGTGGTTGCCCGCGAGGCGGTAGACGATCGCGGCCGGCTTGCCCTGCACCCGGTGGAGGATCTCGCCGGCCGCATCGGCCTGCGGTTCCGGCACCGCGACGCCCTTGCCGGCGAGATGCTTCATCAGCTGCAGATAGAAGGGCAGCTCGTCGAAGCTCAATCGCTCGAACAGCGTCAGCACGAACTCGCCGCGCTGCGTGGTGACGAAGTAGTTGGTGTTCTCGATGCCGGCGGTGATCGGCGTCAGCGCCCGCAAGGCACCGAGGCCCAGCCGCGCGGCGAGTTCGGCGGCCTGGTCAACGCCGACCGGTGTGAAGACCGCCACCGCGGCCTCAGAAATCGAGCACGCGCCAGACGCGGCGGCCCTGGGCGCCCTTGGTCGTGCCGGGGCCGTCGGAAGGATCGCGCGCCGCATCGGTCGGCAGCACTTCGTATTCGGCGCGGATCGGACCCTTGGGCTTGACGGTGATGCTGCGCACCGCGCCGCGCACGCGGAGTTCCTCGATGCGGGCGTTGTCGTCTTCGATGACATCGCGCCGCACTGCGGGTTCACCGGACGGCAGCGGCGCCGCGACGGGCGCCGGCTTGTCGCGCGCTGCCGGCTTCGCCGCATCCGGGCCCTGCTGCGCCTGGGCCGAGGCCGCGCCGGCCAGCGCGGCGAACACGAGAAGCGGCAGGACGAGGGTGCGCGGCATGGGCGGGATTCTAGGCAGCGTGCCCGCGCCGACGGCATCCCGCGTGCCCGAAGACCTCCCGCCACAATCGGTCGGATGACCGCCGCGCCCGCCCTCGAAGCGTCGCCCTCGGCCACCGGCTCGGCCCGGCTGCTGCTGGTCGACGGCTCCAGCTACCTCTACCGCGCGTACCACGCGCTGCCCGACCTGCGCGATCCGCAGGGCGAGCCCACCGGCGCGGTGCGCGGCATGGTCGCGATGCTCAAGAAGCTGCGCGAGCAGTTCCCGAGCGTTCATGCCGCCTGCGTGTTCGACGCGAAGGGCAAGACCTTCCGCGACGACTGGTACCCCGACTACAAGGCCACGCGCTCGGCGATGCCGGAGGATCTGGCGCGCCAGATCGAGCCGATCCACGACGTCGTGCGCATGCTCGGCTGGCCGATCATCGAGCTGCCCGGCGTCGAGGCCGACGACGTGATCGGCACGCTCGCGCGTGCCGCGGCCGAAGCGGGCCGCGACGTGATGATCTCCACCGGCGACAAAGACCTCGCGCAGCTCGTCAACGATCGCGTCACGCTGATCAACACGATGAGCAACGAGAGTCTGGACCCGGCCGGCGTGGTCGAGAAGTTCGGCGTGCCGCCCGAGCGCATCGTCGACTACCTGACGCTGGTCGGCGACGCGGTGGACAACGTGCCCGGCGTCGAGAAAGTCGGCCCGAAGACCGCGGCGAAATGGATCGCCGAGCACGGCTCGCTCGACGGGGTGATCGCCGCGGCCGGCAGCATCAAGGGCGCCGCCGGCGAGAACCTGCGCAAGGCCCTCGACTGGCTGCCGACGGGCCGCAAGCTGGTCACGGTGAAGACCGATTGCGATCTCGTCGCATCGATCGCCGGCTGGCCCGGCCCCGAGGCCTGGCGCGCGCTCGAGTGGCGGCTGCCGGATCACGAGGGGCTGCTCGCGTTCTACACGCGCCATGCCTTCCGCGAGTTCAAGCGCGAGATGGAAGCCGCGCTCGCCGGCGCGGTGCCGGCCGAAGCGGCGGTGCCGGTCACCGCGGCCGATCCGCTGCCCGCCGAGCCGGTTGCCGCGACGCACTACGAGACGGTGCTCGACCGCGAGGCCTTCGCCGCGTGGCGGGCGCACATCGAGGCGGCCGAGCTCGTGGCGCTCGACACCGAGACCGACAGCCTCGATCCGATGCGCGCGCGCATCGTCGGCCTGAGCTTCAGCGTCGAGCCGGGCCGCGCCTGCTACATCCCGCTGGCCCACACCTACCCCGGCGCGCCCGACCAGCTGCCGATCGACGAGGTGCTCGCAACGCTGAAGCCCTGGCTCGAGGACGCGGGCTGCGCCAAGCTCGGCCAGAACATCAAGTACGACCAGCACGTCTTCGCCAACCACGGCATCGCGGTGCGCGGCTACGTGCACGACACGATGCTGCAGAGCTACGTGCTCGAAGCCCACAAGCCGCACAGCCTGGAAAGCCTCGCGAGCCGGCACCTCGACCGCAAGGGCCTCGCCTACGAGGACGTGGCCGGCAAGGGCGCGAGCCAGATCCCGTTCGCGCAGGTGAGCGTCGAGCGCGCCACCGAGTACTCGGGCGAGGACAGCGAGATGACGCTGCACGTGCACCGCACGCTGTGGCCGCGGCTCGAGGCCGAGCCCCGGCTGCGCGAGGTGTACGAGCGCATCGAGCTGCCGGCGTCGGCGACGCTGCAGCGCATGGAACGCCACGGCGTGCTGATCGATGCCGCGGTGCTCGCGCGCCAGAGCGCCGAACTCGCCACGCGCATGGTCGCGCTCGAACAGGAAGCGCACGCGCTCGCGGGCCAGCCCTTCAACTTGGGCTCGCCGAAGCAGATCTGCGAGATCCTGTTCACCAAGATGGGCCTGCCGGTCAAGCGCAGAACGCCGAGCGGCGCACCCAGCACCGACGAGGACGTGCTGACCGAACTGGCCGCCGACTTCCCGCTGCCGGCCAAACTGCTCGAGCACCGCAGCCTGTCCAAGCTGAAGGGCACCTACACCGACAAGCTGCCCTTGATGGTCAACCCCGAGACCGGCCGCGTGCACACCAACTACGCGCAGGCGGTCGCGGTCACCGGGCGGCTTTCGAGCAACGAGCCGAACCTGCAGAACATCCCCATCCGCACCGCCGAGGGCCGGCGCGTGCGCGAGGCCTTCGTCGCGCCGCCCGGCTCGCTGATCCTTTCGGCCGACTACTCGCAGATCGAACTGCGGCTGATGGCCCACATCAGCGAGGACCCGGGCCTGCTGCACGCCTTCTCCGAAGGCATCGACGTGCACCGCGCGACCGCGAGCGAGGTCTTCGGCGTGCCGGTCGAGCAGGTGTCGAGCGAGCAGCGGCGCTACGCCAAGGTCATCAACTTCGGGCTGATCTACGGCATGGGCGCGTTCGGCCTCGCGAGCAACCTCGGCATCGAGCAGAAGGCCGCGAAGGACTACATCGACCGCTACTTCGCGCGCTTCGCCGGCGTCAAGCGCTACATGGACGAGACGCGCGAATCGGCGCGCAAGCTCGGCTATGTCGAGACGCTGTTCGGGCGGCGCGTCGTGCTGCCTGACATCAACGGCGGCAACGGCCCCCGCAAGGCCGGCGCGGAGCGCCAGGCGATCAACGCGCCGATGCAGGGCACCGCGGCCGACCTGATCAAGCTTGCGATGATTGCGGTGCAGGACGCGCTCGACGCGCAGCAGCGCGCGACGAAGATGATCCTGCAGGTGCACGACGAGCTCGTCTTCGAGGTGCCCGAGGCCGAGCTCGACTGGGCCAGGACCGCGGTGCCGGCGCTGATGGCCGGCGTGGCCGCGTTGAAGGTGCCGCTGCTCGCCGAGGTGGGCGTCGGCCCGAACTGGGACCAGGCGCATTGAGGATGCGCCTGCCCAACCTCCTCGCCACCCCCAAGGGCCGCCTTGCGGCCTTCTTCCTGCTCTACGTCACCGAAGGCATCCCGCTCGGCTTCGCGGCGACCGCGGTGGCCACGCAGCTGAGGCGGCTCGACGTCGGCCCGGCCGAGATCGGCGCCTTCGTCGCGTCGTTCTACCTGCCCTGGGCCTTCAAGTGGGCCTTCGGGCCGGTGATCGACGTGTTCGGCTCGCAGCGCTTCGGCCGTCGGCGCGTGTGGATCCTCGGCACGCAGATCTTGATGGTCGCGACGCTGCTGTCGACCGTGATGCTCGAGCTGCCGGGCCAGCTCGGCCTGTTCACCGCCGTGCTGCTGCTGCACAACAGCTTCGCGGCGATGCAGGACGTGGCCATCGACGCGCTCGCCGTCAATTCGCTGAAGGAGGACGAGCGCGGCCTCGCGAACGGGCTGATGTTCGGCGGCGCCTATCTTGGCCAAGCCATCGGTGGCGCCGGGGTGCTGTTCCTTGCCGGCGTCACCGGTTTCCAGCCGACCTTCTTCTTCGTGGCGGGGGCCATCTCGCTGGTGACGACGCTGGTCGTGTGGCCGATGGACGAGCGGGTGACCGCGTCCGCGCAACCCGGCCCGGTCGCGATCGTCGGCTCGAAGTTGGCGCATGCGGGCCGCGAGATGAAGACCTTCGCGGTCTCGACCTTTCGCTCCTTCGTCGGTACCCGCGGTGCCTTCAACGGGCTGTGGTTCTGCCTGCTGCCGCCGGGAGCCATGGCGCTGGGGCTTGCTTTGCAGTCGAGCCTGGCGGTCGAACTCGGCATGAGGGACGACCAGATCGCAAACCTCAACCTGTGGTGCGCATTGACCAATGCCGCGTGCTGCGTACTCGGCGGGCGGTGGTCCGATCGCTACGGCCGCCGCCGCACGCTCTTCGTCTACATCGCCGGCATGAGCCTGCCGATCTGGTGGCTTGGCTGGGAGCTTGCTCGGCTCGGCTGGATCATGCCGGTGAGCGCGACGATGGCGAACCGCCCCGAGGTGCCGGCCGCGCTGGTGACGTCGTTGTGGATCACTTCGATCGTCTACAACGTGTTCCAGGGCCTGATGTACGGCACGCGCGCCGCCATCATGATGGACGTGACCAACCCGCGGGTCGCCGCCACGCAGTTCACCGCCTACATGGCGATGATGAATCTGGCGATCGCCTACAGCGCGCAGTGGCAGGGCATCGCGGCCGAGGCCTTCGGCTACCCGCGCACCCTGTTGATCGACGGGCTCTACGGCCTGCTGTGCCTCGTCTTCCTGCCCTTCCTGAAGGCCCGCCCCGGCAACGCGAAGTGGACCGACGAGCACGCCGCGGGCCGCGCGCGCGGCGTCGCGCTCGGCCTGGCGCTCGCGCTGCTCGCCTGGGTGCCGCTGAGCCTGCTGCGCGATGACATCGGCGTCGCGATGCCGATCGTGCAGACGTTGTTCACGCTGGTCTTCGTCGCCGCGGCGGTGTTCCTGCTGGCGGGCGCGCCGATCGTCGCGGCCGGCGCGTCGCAGGTCGCGCGCACGCTGGCGAGGTCGGGTGTGTGGCTCGCGCCCCTGCTGCTGGCGATGGTCCTGCGGCATCACGTCGACGCGGCGGCCGCGAGCTTCGGCGCCGGCTTCGTCACGCTGGCGAACGCGCTGCTGCTGGCGGTGCCGGTGCTCGCGGCGGCGGTGTTGCTGGGGCTTGCGCGCGGCCGCTGGGACGGGCTGGCCGAGCCCGACGCCAATGCGGCCTCCGAGCCGCCGGCCCGCGCCGCCGCCTGAGGGCGGTCACCGCGTCACGCAAGCTTCACGCGCGCGACCGCGCGGCGTCATGCCGTGCGCCGAGCATCGTGGGCCATGGCATGGAACAGCTTGTCGTGGCGTGCAGGATCGGGCGGTGGGGCCGGGCCTGCGGCGCTCGCGGCGAAGCTGTCGGCTCCAGCGGGCGTGCAGGACGGCGAAGGCAGCGAGCCGCGCCGGCCGAAGCTCGAAGTGCGCAGCGTCTGGATCTCCGACCTGCACCTCGGCACGCCCGGCTGCCAGGCGCATGCGCTGCTCGACTTCCTGCGCAGCGTCGACTGCCAGTACCTCTACCTCGTCGGCGACATCGTCGACGGCTGGCAGCTGCGTCGCCACTGGTACTGGCCGCAGGCGCACAACGACGTGGTGCAGAAGCTGTTGCGCAAGGCGCGCAAGGGCACGCGCGTCGTCTTCGTGCCGGGCAACCACGACGAATTCGCGCGCAAGTACCTTGGGCACAACTTCGGCGGCATCGAGGTGGTCGAGGACTGCATCCACGTCACCGCCGACCGGCGCCGGCTGTGGATCACCCACGGCGACTACTTCGACGGCGTGATCCAGTGCGCCAAGTGGCTGGCCTACGTCGGCGATTCGGCCTACGAATTCACCTTGCGGCTGAACCGGCACTTCAACCTGCTGCGCGCGCGGCTCGGGCTGCCGTACTGGAGCCTGTCGAAGTACCTGAAGCTGAAGGTCAAGCGGGCGGTCAACTTCATCGGCGACTTCGAACAGGCGGTCGTGCGCGAGGCGAAGAAGCGCGGCGTGCACGGCGTCGTCTGCGGCCACATCCATCACGCGGAGCTGCGCGACATCGACGGCATCGTCTACGCGAACGACGGCGACTGGGTCGAGAGCCTCACGGCGCTCGTGGAGCACCCGAGCGGGCGGCTGGAGATCGTCGACTGGAGCCGGCGCGAGCCGCTGGCCGCGCAGGCCGCACCGCAGCGCGCGGTGCCTGAAGAGGCGTCCGGGGTCGCGGCCTGAGCGGCAAAGCCCTCCGCGGCGCCGGAACTGTCGCGAAAAAAGAACGCCGAGCCTGACGCGACGCCCCGGCCCGCAAACCCGCGCCGAGCCGCTTGTACACCGCTGTTTCATTGACGAATCACTCTGTGCAGCACGAAGCGCGACGCCATGACCGCTACGCGATGCAGCACCGCCTGCGGTCTCTCAGGGGAATCCCTCGCTTTGTTCGCCAGGGTCCGGCTCCTAAGCTTTTTTCGACCCTCCGGATGCGCCAACAGCGCAGGCCGATGAGAAACGTGCACTGGCATGGCGATTGCGCTGCAGTGCGCGCGGCTCTGGTCGCGGAAGTGCTTTGACGACTGCTCACCCACAACGAGGAGACACCATGACGACGAAAACCAAGCTTTCGCTGGTTGCCGTGGCCGCATTGACGGCGGCTGCCGGCGCTGCGCAGGCACAGAACGTGACGCTGTTCGGGCGCATCGACACCGGCGTTCAGTACATCGAGAAGTCATCGCGGTCGGCGACCGGCGACAGCCTCACCGAGATGAACAACGGCGGCATCCTGCCCAGCATCTGGGGCCTGAAGGGCAGCGAGGACCTCGGCGGCGGCCTGAAGGCCGTCTTCAACCTCGAGTCCGACTTCAGCGGCGACACCGGCGGCAGCCGGGGCCTCGGCAACATCAGCACCGCCTTCGGCCGGCAGGCCAACGTGGGCCTCTCGGGTGGCTTCGGCACGATCCTGCTCGGCCGCCAGTACAGCCCGGCGATCCTCGCCGAGCTCGGCGTGGATCCGCGCGGCTACAAGGAGTCGTACTCGATGCTGCTGCCCTACGCGCTGAATCAGGCGCCGGCGGGCAACGCGGTCGCCGCGAGTGAGAACAACGGCCTGGGCATCTTCACCAGCAACCTGATCTCGTACGCCGGCGCCTTCGGCCCGGTGAACGTGTTCGCCGGCTACGGCCTCGGTGAAGTGGCGAGCTCGTCGGACGCGGACACCGTGGCCTTCGGCGCCAACGGCAAGTTCGGCCCGGTCACGGTGGCCGGTTCGTTCCAGCGGATCCGCGGCGGCGCGACCAGCGGCTTCGCCAAGACCGAGCGCTACGGCCTCGGTGCCGCGTTCGGCTTCGGCATCGTCACGGTCAAGGGCCTCTACGCGCGTGCCACCGAAGACGCGATCAGCGGCCTGTCGGCGGCGGAGATCGAGACCGACAACTTCGGCGTCGGCGTCGACCTCGCCTGGTTGGCGAACAACACCGCCACGATCGCCTACTACCGCGGCGAGACCAAGAGCACGAACTTCGAGACCGACACGATCGTCGTCAGCAACGACTACGCCTTGTCGAAGCGGACGACGCTGTACGCGCAGTTCGTCTACGTCGACGACAAGTCGCCGGTCGTGGTCGGCGCCTCGAACGCGCGCAACCAGATCACCGGCGGCTCGACCCAGGCGGGCGAGAAGTCGTTCATCGCGGGCGTCGGCATCAAGCACGACTTCTGATCGGCGCTTCGCGCGGCCGGCATCGCCCGGCCGCCGCTTCGAAGGGGCTGCGCGAGCGGCCCCTTTTTCATGCGCGTCATCAAGGCCCCGGACGTCTTTCCTAAACTCCGGCCGTGAGCGCCCAACTGCTGCCGGCCGCCGAGCCGACCTCGCCCGTCGCCCGGCGCCCCCGCCTGCTCAACCGCGAGCGCGCGATCCTCGAATTCAACCGGCGCGTGCTGGCGCAGGCGCTGCGCGAGGACGTGCCGCTGCTCGAGCGGCTGCGCTACGTCTGCATCGTCTCGAGCAACCTCGACGAGTTCTTCGAGGTGCGCTTCGCCGACATGCTCGAGCTCGCCCGCGTGCCCGGCTCGGGCGTTTCGATGCGCGACGTCGCCGACGTCGCGGCCGAGGCGCACGGCCTCATCGACGCCCAGTACGCGGCGTTCAACGACGAGGTGATGCCCGCGCTCCAGCGCGAACGCATCGTCGTGCTGAACCATGCGCAGCGCGACGAGGCCCAGCGCCGCTGGGTCGATCGCTTCTTCCAGAGGCAGGTGCGTCCCTTGCTCGTGCCGGTCGGGCTGGACCCGGCGCATCCGTTCCCGCAGGTCGCGAACAAGTCGCTCAACTTCATCGTCAAGCTCGGCGGGCGCGACGCCTACGGACGCGACAACTCGATCGCGATCGTCAAGGTGCCGCGCGTGCTGGCGCGCGTGATCCGGCTGCCGCCCGAGGTGGTGCCCGCCGGCGAGCAGGTCTTCGTGCTGCTGTCGAGCGTGATCCGCGCGCACCTGGAGGAGCTGTTCCCGGGCCGCAGCGTCGAGGCCTTCTCGCAGTTCCGCGTGACGCGCGATTCCGACCTCGACGTCGATGAGGACGACATCACCAACCTGCGCCAGGCGCTGCGCTCGTCGCTGAGCACGCGCCACTTCGGCGCCGCGATCCGGCTGGAGGTGGTCAACACCTGCCCCGAGGAGCTGAGCGAGTTCCTGCTGCAGCAGTTCGCGCTGCCCGATGCGGCGCTGTACCGCGTCAACGGCCCGGTGAACCTGGTGCGGCTCAACCAGCTGATCGACCAGGCCGATGCCGATCCGCTGCGCTTTGCCGTCTACGAGCCCGGCTGGCCGGCCGCGCTGCCGCCGATGAGCGCGGCGACCGCCGGCGGCGCCAACCTGTTCGAGCGCCTGCGCCGTGGCGACGTGATGCTGCATCACCCCTTCGAGAGCTTCGATCCGGTGGTGGAGCTGCTGCGCGAGGCGGTGCGCGACCCGCAGGTGCTCGCGATCCGCCAGACCATCTACCGCACCGGCGCGCAGTCCGTGCTGATGGATCTGCTGCTCGAAGCGGCGCGTCGCGGCAAGGAAGTGATGTGCGTCGTCGAGCTGAAGGCGCGCTTCGACGAGGAAGCCAACATCAACTGGGCGGAGCGGCTGGAGGCGGTCGGCGCGCAGGTGGTCTACGGCATCGTCGGGCTCAAGACGCATGCGAAGCTGCTGCTCGTGACCCGCCGCGAGAACGGCCCGCGCGGCCCGCTGCTGCGCCGCTACGCCCACCTGTCGACCGGCAACTACAACCCGAAGACCGCGCGGCTGTACACCGACATCGGCTGGCTCACCGCCGATGCCGAGCTCACCGCCGACATCGACGGCATCTTCCAGCAGCTGGCGAGCCTCACGCGCGGCAAGCCGCCGAAGCAGCTGCTGCCGGCGCCGAACGGCATGCATCAGGGGATGCTCGCGCTGATCGCCCGCTGCACCGAGACCGCGCGTGCGGGCCGGGCGGCGCGCATCGTGCTCAAGCTCAACGCGCTGACCGACGAGCCGCTGATCCACGCGCTGGCCGAAGCCTCGCAGGCGGGCGTCGAGATCGACCTGATCGTGCGCGGCGCCTGCATGCTGCCGCCCGGCGTGCCGGGCGTCACCGAAGGCATCCGGGTGCGCTCGATCGTCGGCCGCTTCCTCGAGCACACGCGCATCCTCTACTTCCGCTGGGGCAAGACGGCCGACGACGAGGCCCTGTACCTGTCGAGCGCCGACTGGATGAGCCGCAACATGCATCGCCGCATCGAGGTGGCCTGGCCGGTGCGCGACGCGGCGCTGCGCCAGCGCGTGATCGACGAGGGGCTGATGCCCTACCTGCTCGACGCGCAGGACGCCTGGGCCCAGCAGCCCGACGGCCGCTACGTGCGCGTGGGCACCACCGGCGCCAGCGCCCAGCGCGCATTGATCGCGCGCCACGGCGGGCGTCGCGCGCTGATCGCCGCGCGCGTGCTGCCCGCGGCAGCGCGCTGACGCGCAGGCGCGGCGAACGATGGACCTGATCCTCTGGCGTCACGCCGAAGCGCTGGTGGCGCGCGAAGGCCAGCCCGATCTCGAACGCGCGCTGACCGCGAAGGGCGAGCGACAGGCGCAGCGCATGGCGACGTGGCTGAACCAGCGGCTCGCCGAGACGACCCGCATCCTGGTCAGCCCCGCCGTGCGCACGCAGCAGACGGCCGAGGCGCTCGGCCGATCCTGCAAGACCGTCGCCGCGGTCGCGCCCGAAGCCTCGGTCGAGGATCTGCTCGGCGCCGTGCGCTGGCCGACATCGAACGAGCCGGTGCTGGTCGTCGGCCACCAGCCGACGCTGGGGCAGGTCGCGGCCCGGCTGCTCGGCAGCTCGCAGCACTGGGCGATCAAGAAGGGCGCGGTCTGGTGGCTGCGCTCGCGCGAGCGCGAGACCGGCGAGCAGGTCGTGCTGCTGGCGGTGCAGGGGCCGGAGCTGCTCTAGCGCGCCGCTCGAAGGGGCGGCTCGCGGCTCGCGCCGCTCAAGTGCTCGTGACGGCCAGCCCCAGGCGCCCCGATCGTTCCCACAGCCGCTGCTCCTCCGCCAGCAGGTGCATCGTGCGCGGGTGTCCGGCCGCCCAGTCCGGCGCGAGCTTCAGCGTCGCGCCCTGCGGCGTGCGGCGCAGCGTGACGACGCGCTCGGGCACGTCGTGCCGCGCGTGGCACAGCAAGGCGGCCAGCCGCAGGCACAGCACCGGCCACAGCGTCGCGTCGTTGGCGAGCGTCGCGTCGAGCTTGCGCAGGCTGCCGCGATGGCCGAGCACCAGTTCGGCGACGCGGCGCTGCTGGCTCTGCGAGAAGCCCGGCGCATCGACGTGCGAGATGAGATACGCGCTGTGCCGGTGGTGGTCGTGGTGCGAGACCGACATGCCGATCTCGTGCAGCGAGGCGGCCCAGCCGAGTTCGCGCGGCGCCTCCGACGGCGCGCGCTCCAGCCCGCCGCTGCGGAACATCTTCAGCGCGAGCCGGCCGACGCGCGCAGCCTGCGCGAGGTCGCTGCCGAAGCGGCGCTGCAGCTCCTGCACCGAGGCGTCGCGCATGTCCAGGCGCAGCCGCCGCGGCGCGTCGGCCGGCACGCTGGCGGCCTCGTGGCGCTCCGACAGGTCGAAGATCACGCCCTGGCGCAACGCACCGCGCGCGGGCTGCAGCGCATCGATGCCGAACTGCATCGCCAGCGTGTAGAGGATCGACAGCCCGCCGCCGAGCACCGCGCGGCGCTCCGGCTTCAGGCCCGGCAGGCCGACCAGCGCGTCCTCGTCGCCGGCGAGCAGGCAGGTCTCGATGCACCAGCGCAGGCCGGCCGGCGTGATGACGCCGTCGGTGACGCCGTTGGCGAGCAGCAGTTGCGACACCGCGCCGACCGTGCCTGACGCGCCCAGCGCTTCGATCCACTGGCCCGGCGCGAAAGGCGCGAGCGCTTCTTCCAGCTCGGCGCCGGCGGCGATCTGCGCGGCGCGAAAGGCCGAATCCGTGTAACGGCCGTCGGCGAAGTAGCGCATCGAAAGGCTGACGCTGCCGACCTGGAAGCTTTCGGCGCTTCGGGGCGTGCGGCCCTGGCCGAGGATCATTTCGGTCGAGCGCCCGCCGATGTCGATGACGATGCGCGGCCGCTCGCTGGGCTGCAGCCGCGCCACGCCCGCGAAGATGAGGCGCGCTTCCTCGCGCCCGGAGATCACCTCGATCGGCTGGCCGAGCACGGTGCGTGCGCGCGCGAGGAAGGCGTCGCGGTTCTTCGCTTCGCGCAGCGTCTGCGTCGCGACCGCGCGCACCTGCCACGCCGCGAAGCCGCGCAGCCGGATCGCGAAGCGCGCGAGGCAGGCCAGGCCGCGCAGTTGCGCCTCTTCGCTGAGGCGGCCTTCGTCGTCGAGGCCGGCGCCCAGGCGCACGGTTTCCTTGAGGTAGTCGATGCGCTTGTAGCGGCCGCGCTGGAGCTGGCCGATCTCGAGCCGGAAGCTGTTCGAGCCGATGTCGATCGCGGCGAGCAGACCGGACGAAGCACCGTCGGCCAGAGGGGTCGGGGCGGTATCGGCGCTCGGCATGGCGGGCATTGTGTCGGCAGCCCACGAAGGGGCTGCGGCACGGACGGCGCGGACCCGCTCCCTAGAATCGGCGCCTTCCCAAACGGCCTCGAACAGGAGCCTCGCGATGCTGAAGCAGGAGTTGGACAGCCTCACGCCGACACGCCCTTTCAACCGACGCGACTTCGTCGCGACCTCCATCGGCAGCGGCTTCGCGGCGGCGGTGCTGCCCGTGAGCGCGCAGACGATCACGACCAGCAGCGAAGGCCTGACGGCCGGCCCGATCGAATTCGCCGCCGGCGATCGGTCGATCCCGGCGTACCGGGCCCAGCCGGCCCAGCCCGCCGGCAAGCTGCCGGTCGTGCTGGTGATCAGCGAGATCTTCGGCGTGCACGAGCACATCGCCGACGTCGCGCGCCGCTTCGCGAAGCAGGGCTACCTCGCGATCGCGCCGGAGATGTTCGTGCGCCAGGGCGACGCGAAGGCTTACACCGACATCCCGAAGCTCATGGCCGAGGTCGTCTCGAAGAAGCCCGACACGCAGGCCTTGAGCGATCTCGATGCCGCCGTCACCTGGGCCGCGGCGAACGGCGGCGACACCGCCCGCCTGGGCGCGACCGGCTTCTGCTGGGGCGGGCGCATCACCTGGCTGTACTCGGCGCACAACCCGAGGCTCAAGGCCGGCGTCGCCTGGTACGGGCGGCTCGTTGGCGACGCGAACGCGATGACGCCGAAGCAGCCCGTCGATCTGGCCGGCTCGCTCAATGCGCCGGTGCTCGGCCTGTACGGCGAGAAGGACGGCGGCATCCCGCTTGACACGGTCGATAAGATGAAAACGGCTCTGGCCTCGGGCAACGTCGCGGCAAAGGCATCGAACTTCGTCGTCTACCCGGATGCGCCGCATGCCTTCCATGCCGACTACCGGCCGAGCTACCGCAAGGACGCCGCCGAAGACGGCTGGAAGCGCTGCCTTGCATGGTTCAGGGCCTGGGGCGTGGCCTGAGGTTTCGCAGCGCTCGAGCAGGACCGCGCCTTCGGGCGCGGTTCTTTTTGCGCGCATGAAGATGGACGACGGGGGGAAGCGATGACGACGAGCCTGCTGTGGATCGTGCTGGCGACGCTGGCCGGCGGCTTGCTGTCCGTGCTGATCGCGGCCGGCCTGACGCTCGCGATGCTCAAGCTGATCGTGCGGCACCTGGTCAGCCTGTCGGCCGGCGTGCTGCTCGGCACCGCGCTGCTCAACGTGCTGCCCGAGGCCTTCGAGCGCGCGGGCGAGGCCGGCGCCGCTTCACCGCAGGCGCTGTTCGCGGCGCTGCTCGGCGGGTTGGTGTTCTTCTTCCTGCTCGAGAAAGCGGAGCTCTACCGCCACAGCCACCACCACGAAGGCGACGACCCGCACCACCACCACCATCACGGCTTCGATGCCGAGCAGGCAGGCCGCGGCGGGCTGTCGGTGCTGGTCGGCGACAGCATCCACAACTTCTGCGACGGCGTGCTGATCGCCGCGGCCTTCCTGGCCGACACGAGCCTGGGCGTCGTCACCGCGCTGGCGATCATCGCCCACGAGATTCCGCAGGAGGTCGGCGACTACATCGTGCTGCTCAACGCCGGGCTGTCACGGGCGCGGGCGCTGGCCTACAACGCGGTGTCGGGGATGGCCGCGGTGGCGGGCGGCGTGCTCGGCTGGTGGGTGATCCAGCCCTTCGAGGCCTGGCTGCCTTTCTTGCTGGTGGTCGCGTCGAGCAGCTTCGTCTACGTCGCGGTGGCCGACCTGATCCCGCAACTGCAGCGCCGCCTCAGCGGGCGCGACACCGCGGCGCAGCTCGGCTTCTTCGCGGTCGGCCTCGCGATTGCCGCCGCGGCCGGCCTGGCGCACGGGCTGGTCGGTTATGAGCACAGCCACGGCCACGAGCACGGCGCGGCACCCGCGAGAGTCACGACACCGACCGAGTAGCCGCCGCGGATCGGGCTCCGCCGGGCCGCCAGCGGCGCCCCTTGAGGGGAGCGGCGAAGCCGCAACGGGGTGGTCAGTAATAAATCACCCGGCCGTCGCCGACGATGTGCGAGCCCGCCGAGAGGCCCTTGCTCACCACGCGCTCGACGAAGGTGTCCATCACCTCCTGCTCCCAGCCGTTGACCCAGTCGCCGTGGTTGGAGCTGCCGGCCGGCGCGCCGGCCAGGTCGCTGCTCAGCCGCCAGCTCGCCGAGCCCGAGGCAGGCACCTGGTACTTGATGATGTAGGTGACCTGCGGGAAGTGCACCGGATGCGACTTCGGGCATTGCCCGTTGCGCGCATAGACCACGTGGCTGCGGTGATCGGGGCTGTCGAGGTTCACGCCGTCCCAGCACTGCGGGAACTCGACGATCTGCCGCAGCTCGCCGTTCGGGCAATCGGGCAAGGTGTCCGACTTGCGTCCCTTGCACTCGAAGTGGCCGACGTTGCGTTGCGGCTCGCGGCTCTTCGAGTCGCCGGCGATCATGCGGAAGCCGACCGGAAAGGGCCTCACCTTCGCGTCCTGGCCGAAGAGGTGGTAGCCGGTCTTGTAATAGAAGTCGTGCTCGCTGGCGGGCACGACCGGCCGTCCATCCCGCGTGTCGATGATCGCCGGCACCCAGTAGCCGCTGCGGTTGACGGTGCCGCCGCGGCAGGTGCTGTTGCCGCGCTCCCGGATCGACTCGGGCGTGCTGTTGCCGTCCACGCCCGCATTGCCGAAGAACACGTGCAGATGGCTCTTGCCGGGCTGCCCGGGGTAGACGAGCGGATCGTCGAAGTTCATGTGGCTGTAGCGGCACACCGTGCGGAAGGCGCCCATGCCGTCCGGATCGCGGTAGGGCTGCTCGCCGGTCTTGCTGATCAGCCGGCCCGACTTGCCCGGATCGGCCGGCGGCAGGCGGCTCGCGTCGACATAGGGCAGCGCGTCGGCGGCCCCGTCCCTCGACGATGGCGCGGCGCCGCACGACGCGAGCGCGATGCCCGCGGCGGCCAGCATGGCCCAGGCGAGACGGCTTCGAGGCGGCAAGGCGGGTCGGTTCATGGTGGGCGTTCCTCGCGAAGCTTCGTTCGTGGCACGGCGCCGGCGAGGTTCCGCCGGCGCGTGCGGCCGTCGGCGTCTCAGGTGCGGCGCGCTTCGAGCGCGGGCTGCCGCCCGCTGCCGAAACGCCGCCCGAGCCAGTGGCCGAGGCGAATCCAGTGTCGCTCGAAGTGGAAGGTCGAGAGGTGGGCCAGCGCCCACAGCACCGCGATCAGCAGCGGCCTTTTCGCATAGCGCTCCAGCGTATCCCCCGATCCAAGGGGGCTGTGCACCAGCAGCGGATGGATCACGTACAGCGCGAACGAGATGGCGGCGACGTAGGCGAGCCGGCGCGACTCCAGCAGGCCCACCGGCGCGAGCAGCGTCGTCGCGACCAGCGCGGCCGTCGCGTACGGCCGCAGCAGCGAGAAGCCGAACGGCATCGACGGGTGGCAGGAGGCGACGAACAGGGGCAGCAGCAGCCATCGCGCCAGCACCGCCTTGCGGCGCAGGCCTTCGTCGTCGTGCAGCTTCGGCCAGCGGTGCAAGGCGAGCGCCACGCAGCAGCCGGCGAGGATCTCGTCGACGCGCGCCCAGGTCACGATGTTGTCGACGAGGCCGGCATCGAAGCGCAGCAGCGTGAAGAAGAGCGCCAGCACCGGCACGAGCCACAGCCCGCGCACGCCGAAGGCCGCGTACAGCAAGGCGATGCCGACGTAGAACTGCACCTCGACGCACACGCTCCACAGCGGCGCGGTCGCGTCGATCAACTGGAACGGCGGCAGGTTCGCGTAGAAGAACAGGTGCGCCAACAGCTGCTCGGCGGTGCCGTCGAACACCGCCAGCGCGATCGCCGCGACCAGCCACACCAGCGGCACGATGCGGAAGAAGCGACGCGCCAGGAAGTCCAGCACCGCCGGGCGCTTCAGCAAGAAGGTGGTGATCAGGAAGCCGGACAGCGTGAAGAAGATCGCCATGCCGGCCATCCCCGCCGCTTCGTTGGCACGCAGCGCTTTCGGCCCGAGCGGCAGGAGGTGGGCGGCTAGCACCAGCAGGATGCTGATGCCGCGCCAGCCGTCGAGTTGGGTGTAGCGAGAGTTCTGCATCGGACGCGGCGAGAGCGATTCCGACGCAGGGGCAAGGCGCGCGCCCGCCCCGTCGCGCCTAGCCCGAATTGCGCAGGCCCGCCGCGACCCCGTTGATCGACATGTGGATGCCGCGCCGCACCCGCGCTTCCTGCTCCGCGTTGCCCGCCGCCGCATGGGCGCGGTGCCTGCGCATGAGCTCGACCTGCAAGTGGTTCAGCGGATCCAGGTAGGGCAGCCGGTGCTCGATCGAACGCGCGAGCGAGGGGTTGGCCGCGAGCCGCTTCGGCTGGCCGGTGATCAGGGCCAGCGCCGCGTCGGTGCGCTGCCACTCGGCCTCGATCGCCGCGAAGATCTTCTTCGCCGCGCGCTTGTCGGGCACCAGCTCCAGATAGCGGGTCGCGAGGCCGAGGTCGCTCTTGGCGAGCACCATGTCGATGTTCGACAGCAGCGTGCCGAAGAACGGCCATTGCGCATGCATGCGCTGCAGGAGCGCGAGCCGCTCCTTGCGGCGCGCCGCGTCGCGGCCGAGGAAGGCCTCGATCGCCGAACCGAAGCCGTACCAGCCCGGCAGCGCGATGCGGCACTGGCCCCAGCTGAAGCCCCAGGGGATCGCGCGCAGGTCCTCGATCGCGCGCGTCGACTTGCGCGACGCAGGGCGCGAGCCGATGTTCAGCTCGGCGATCTCGCGGATCGGCGTCGCGGCGAAGAAGTAGTCGGCGAAGCCGGGCGTTTCGTAGACGAGCCTGCGGTAGGCCGCCATCGACAGCGACGAGAGTTCGTCGGCGCTGTCGAGGAAGAGCTTCGGCACGCCGCGCTTGACGGGCAGCAGCGTCGCCTCCAGCGTGGCGGCGACGAGCGTCTCCAGGTTGCGCCGGCCGATGTCAGGGTTCGCATACTTCGAGGCGATCACCTCGCCCTGCTCGGTGAGGCGGATCTGGCCGTTCACCGTGCCCGGCGGCTGGGCGAGGATGGCCTGGTAGCTGGGCCCGCCGCCGCGCCCCACGGTCCCGCCGCGGCCGTGGAACAGCCGCAGCGTGATGCCGTGCTCGCGCCGCAAGGGCTCGAACAGTTCGACCAGCGCGATCTCCGCGCGGTACAGCTCCCAGTTGCTGGTGAAGAAGCCGCCGTCCTTGTTGCTGTCGGAGTAGCCGAGCATCACGTCCTGCTCGCGCCAGCCGTCGGGTGCGCCGCGCGCGATCATCGCCAGCACGCCCGGCAGCGCATAGAACTCCCGCATGATCGTCGCGGCCCGGCGCAGGTCGCCGATGGTCTCGAACAGCGGCACGACGATCAGGTCGGCGCGCGCGTCGTCGTCGAGCGTGCCCTGCAGCAGCCCGCACTCCTTTTGCAGCAACAGCACCTCGAGCAGGTCGGAGACCGTCTCGGTGTGGCTGATGATCGCGTGGCGGATCGTCTGCCTGCCGACCGTCCTGCGCAGCTCGCAGGCGGCCTCGAAGATCGCCAGCTCGCCGCGCGCCCGCTCGCTGTAGACGGCGCCTCGCACCTGCAGGCCGCGCGCGTCGTTCAGCACCGCGAGCAGCCTTTTGATCTTTCCGGCCTCGCTCAAGGCGGCGTAGTCCGCTTCGATGCGCGCGGTGGCCAGCAGCTCGGCGACGACGGCCTCGTGCTGGTCGGAGCTCTGCCGCAGGTCGATGGTCGCGAGATGGAAGCCGAAGACCTGCACCGCGCGGATCAGCGGCGCGAGGCGCGTCGCGGCGAGCGCGTTGCCGAAGTGCGAGGCGAGCGACGCTTCGACGATGCGCAGGTCGGCCAGCAGCTCGTGCGCGCCGGCATAGGCGGTGGTCGGTGCGATCGCGTGGCGCAGCGCCTCGGTGCCGGTCAGCTGCGAAAGCGTCGCGGCGAGCCGCGCATAGACGCCGATCAGCGCGCGCCGGTAGGGCTCGTCGATGCGGTGCTCGCTGTCGTCACCCGAGCGCTCGGCCAGCGCCGCGAGCTCGGGCGTCACCGGCACCAGCATCGCGGACATCGACAGCTCGCTGCCGAGCAGATGCACCTCGGTCAGGTAGAAGCGCAGCACCGTCTCGACGTGGCGCGCCACCGCGAGCCGCAGCGTCGCGGCGACGACGTTGGGGTTGCCGTCGCGATCGCCGCCGATCCAGTTGCCCATGCGGAAGAAGGGCGCGATCTCGAAGCCGGCGAGACGCTCTTCGAGCTCGGCATAGAGCTTCGGGATCTCGCGCAGGAAGGTGCTCTGGTAGTACGACAGCGCGTTGTCGATCTCGTTGGCGACGCTCAGCTTCGAGGTGCGCAGCAGCCGCGTCTGCCACAGCTGGGTGACGCGGGCGCGCAGCGCGCGTTCGTTGGCCGCGCATTCGCGCTCGGTCGCGAGGCCGTCGCGCTCGGCGATCAGCTCGGCCAGCGCGCGCTCGGCCGCGAGGATGCTCTGGCGCTGCACTTCGGTGGGGTGGGCGGTCAGCACCGGCGAGATGTGCGCGCGCCCCAGCGCCTCGGCGATCTCGCTCGCACGCACGCCGGCGCGCGCGAGGCGCTCGAAGCTCATCGCGAGCGAGCCTTCCTGCATGTGGCCGAGCCGCTCGTGGTGGCTGCGGCGACGCACGTGATGGCGGTCCTCGGCGATGTTGGCCAGGTGCGAGAAGTAGCTGAACGCGCGCAGCACCGAGACCGCCTGGTCGACCGACAGGTTCTTCAGCAGCCGGTCCAGGTCGTGGCCGGCCTTCGCGTCGCGCTTGAGGCGGAAGGCGACCGCGAGCCGGCGGATGCGCTCGATCAGCTCGAACTCGCCCGCGCCCTCCTGCTCGCGGATCACGTCGCCGAGGATGCGGCCGAGCAGCCGGATGTCCTCGACCAGCGGACGATCCTTCTCGTCGTTCTTGTTCGTCTTCTTCGGGGCGGCTTTGCTGGGCATGGCGAGGCGGGAAGTGCGGGCGGGCGAAGGCAAGCACCGCGCATGCCACGACCGCGGCGGATGATGCCGACGAACCGGACCGCAGTTCGCAGGCCCGCTGCCAAAAGAGCCGCTGCTAGCATCGACCGATGACGCCGACCAGCCCGCGCCCCTGGATCATCGCGACGCGCGAGAGCCGCCTGGCGCTGTGGCAGGCGCGGCATGTGAAGGCGCTGCTCGAAGCGCGGCTGGCCTCGGGCGTCGAGCTGCTGGGCATGACGACCCGGGGCGACCAGATCCTCGACCGCACGCTGTCCAAGGTCGGCGGCAAGGGCCTGTTCGTCAAGGAACTCGAGACCGCGCTCGAGGCCGGCGAGGCGCAGCTCGCGGTGCACTCGCTGAAGGACGTGCCGATGGACCTGCCGGCCGGCTTCGTGCTGGCCGCGGTGCTGGAACGCGAGGACCCGCGCGACGCCTGGGTCTCGCCGCGCCACCCCGACCTGGCGGCGCTGCCGGCCGGCGCGGTGGTCGGCACCTCGAGCCTGCGGCGCCTTTCGCAGCTGCGCGCGCGCCGCCCTGACCTGCGCATCGAGCCGCTGCGCGGCAACCTCGACACGCGGCTGCGCAAGCTCGACGAGGGCCAGTACGACGCGATCGTGCTCGCCGCGGCCGGCTTGAAGCGGCTGGGCCTGGCAGAGCGCATCCGCGGCGTCTTCGAACCCACCGAGATGCTGCCCGCTGCCGGGCAGGGCGCGCTCGGCATCGAGGTGCGCGCCGACGCGCCCGAGCGCTGCCCCGCGCTGTGGCAGGCGCTGCAGGCGCTGACGCACCGGCCGAGCTGGCTTGCGGTGCATGCCGAGCGCGCGGTCTCGCGGGCCCTGGGCGGCAGTTGCAGCATGCCGCTGGCCGCGCACGCAAGCTGGACGGCCGATGGCCGGCTGCACCTGGCCGCCGCCCTGGGCGCGCCCGAGGCTGCCGAGCCGACGCTGGTACGTGCCGAGCAGCACGCCGCGGTGGCCGACACCGCCGCCGCCGAAGCGCTGGGCCTCGCGGTCGCGGACGCGCTGCGCGCAGACGGCGGCGAAGCGCTGCTCGCGACGCTGCGATGACGCGCCGCGTCCTGGTCACGCGCCCGATCGAGCAGGCGCAGGGCTGGGTCGAGCGCTTGCGCGCCGCGGGATTTGATGCCGAGGCCTTGCCGTTGATCGGCATCGAGCCGGTGGCCGACGCGCGGCCGGTGGTTGCCGCCTGGCAGGCGCTCGGCGGGCAGGCGAGCCTGATGTTCGTCAGTGCCAACGCGGTCGCGCAATTCTTTGCGGCCAAGCCGGCGGGTAGCGGCTGGCCGCCAGGCGTGCGCGCCGCCGCACCCGGCCCGGGCACGGCCGCGGCGCTGCGTGCGGCAGGCGTGCCTGCCGCCGCGATCGTCGAGCCCGCGGCGGACGCGGCGCAGTTCGATTCGGAAAGTCTGTGGGCCGTGCTGAGCCGGCAGGGGCCGTGGCGTGGCCGCTCGGTGCTCGTCGTCCGCGGCGCCAGCGACTCCGCCGGCGAGGCGCATTCGCCGGACGGCCAGGGCCGCGAGTGGCTCGCCGAGCGTTGGCGCGAAGCGGGCGCCGAGGTCGCGAGCCTCGCGGTCTACCGGCGCAGCGCGCCGGTGTTCGACGCGGCGCAGGCGCGCTGCTGGGACGGCGCGCTCGACGCGCCCGCGCAGCACCTGTGGCTGTTCGGCAGCTCCGAGGCGATCGGGCATGGCGAGGCGATCGCGCGCCGCGCGGGCCGCAGCGACGACTGGCACCGCTCGGCGGCGCTGGCGACGCATCCGCGCATCGCCGAGCGCGCGCGGGCCTGCGGCTTCGTCGAAGTGTTCGAAGCGCCGCCGACCTTCGGCGCCGTGCTGCAGGCGCTGCGCGACCACGAGGCTTCGCAGGGCCGTCGATAAACTCCACGCCCCGTGAACGAGCCCGCCGAAGCGACCCCCCAGCCCAGCGCCGCAAGCGCCTTGCCCATCGTCGCGGCGCGCATCGATGCCGCGGCACGGCGTCGGCAGCTCGTCGTGCTGCTCGGCATCGTCGCGCTGGTGCTGGCGGCGGTGGCGCTGGCGGTCGCGTGGCAGGGCCAGCAGCGCCTGCAGCTGCTCGAGCAGGAGCTGGTGCGCCGGCAGCAGGAGAGCGCGAACCTCGCGGCGCAGGCGAAGCTGCTCGCCGACCAGTCGCAGGTGCTGGCGCGCGAGGCGGTCGCGAAGGCCACGCTGCTCGACACGCGCGTGGCCGAGGTGGGCGCGCAGCGCGGCCAGGTCGACGAGCTGATCCAGTCGCTTTCGCGCTCGCGCGACGAGAACGTCGTGGCCGATCTCGAAGCGGGCGTGCGCGTCGCCTTGCAGCAGACCGCGATCACGGGCAGCGCGACGCCACTGGTCGCCGCGCTGAAATCGGCCGACGAGCGCCTGCAGCGCCTGAACCAGCCGCGGCTCGAAGCCGCGCGCCGCGCCATCGGCCGCGACCTTGAGCGCATCAAGGCCGCGAGCGTCGCCGACATCGCCTCGCTCGCGATCAAGCTCGACGAAGCGGTGCGGCTCGTCGACGAGCTGCCGCTGCTGGTGCCCGATGCGGCGACGGTCGCTGCGCGCGCAGCGAGCGCGCCGAAGCTTCCGCCAGCGCGCGGCGCGGCGTCCCCGCCGCCGGCAGCGTCCGCCGCAAGCGGCGCGCGGCCGTGGTGGCCTGAGCCGCTGGCCGAGCGCTGGCGCATCTGGTCGGCCGGCTTCGCCGACGAATTGCGCGCCCTGGTGCGGGTGACCCGCATCGACCAGCCGCAGGCGATGCTGCTCGCGCCCGAGCAGGCCTGGTTCCTCCGCGAGAACCTCAAGCTGCGGCTGCTCAACGCGCGGCTCGCGCTGCTGAGCCGCCAGTTCGACGCCGCGCAGGCCGACGTGCAGGCGGCACTCGCCGCGCTCGAAGCGCACTTCGACCGTGGCATGCGCAAGACGATGCTCGTCGCCGAGCTGCTGCGTGGCGTCGCCCAGCAGGCCAAGCAGGCCGCGGTGCCGCGGCCCGACGAGACGCTCGCGACGCTGGCCGCCGCCGGCGTCGGCCGCTGACGCGCGAGCGAGGACGAGCTTGCGCGCGCTGGTCTGGCTGCTGCTGCTCGCGGCCTGCGCGATCCTTGCGGCCACGCTGCTCGGCCGCAACGATCACCTGGTGACGATCTACTGGGCGCCGTGGCGGCTCGATCTTTCGTTCAACCTCTTCCTCGTCGGGCTGATCGCGTTCTGCGGGCTGCTGTATGCGCTGCTGCGCGCGCTCGGGCTGCTGGTCGATCTGCCGCAGCGCGCGCGCGAGTGGCGCATCTCGCGGCGTGATCGCATTGCGCAGTCGGCGCTGCGCGAAGCGCTGGCGCAGTACTTCGGCGGACGCTGGGCGCGCGCGGAGAAGGCCGCGCAGCGCGCGGTCGCGATCCAGTCCGACACGCCCGAGCTCAAGCAGGACGCCGAGTTCGCGGTGCTGGGCCACCTGCTCGCGGCCGGCAGCCTGCACCGCCTGCAGGATCGCGCGCGCCGCGATCGCGAGCTGGCCTTGTCGCTCGACTGGGCCGGCCGCAGCCCGACCGCACGCGCGGCCGGGGAAGGCGCGCGGCTGCTCGCGGCCGAATGGGCGCTCGAGGACCGCGATGCGCTGCGCGCGCTCGAATTGATCGAGCAACTGCCGCCCGGCGTCGCGCGCCGCACGCAGGCGCTGCGGCTCAAGCTGCAGGCCACGCGGCTCGCGCGCGAGCCGATCGAGGCCTTGAAGACGGCACGGCTGCTCGCGAAGCACCAGGCGTTCTCGCCCGGCGCGGCGCAGGGGCTGCTGCGCACCCTGGCCGTCGATGCGATCGCCGGTGCGCGCGACGCCGATCAGTTGCGCGCGGTGTGGCGCGAGTTCGATCCGGCCGATCGGCGCGACGTGATCGTCGCGACGCGGGCTTCCGCCCAGTTGCTCGCGTTGGGCGCGCCCGAAGAAGCGCGCGCCTGGCTGCGGCCGTTCTGGGAACGCATCACCGAGCTGCCGCGCGAGGAGCGCGACGCGCTCGCGATCGCGCTCGCCCGCGCGACCCGCGGCATCCCGGCCGACTGGCTGCCGCGCCTCGAAGCCGCGCAGCTTGCTCGCCCGCAGGAAGGCGCGCTCGCGTGGGCGATGGCGCGGGCGCTGCTCGCGCGCGAGATCTGGGGCAAGGCCAGCCAATTCCTTCAGCAGGCGGCCGACAGCCAGGACCTCGACACCGCGCTGCGCCGCGAAGCCTGGCTCGAACTCGCGACGCTCGCCGAGCGCGAACGCGACGATGCAACCGCGGCCCGCTGCTACCGCGCCGCGGCCTGCGTGCGCTGAAGAGACCGCATGCGCCTCTGCTAGACTGCGCGCCTTCGCGGCTGTAGCTCAGTTGGATAGAGTACTTGGCTACGAACCAAGGGGTCGTGGGTTCGAATCCTGCCAGCCGCGCCAAACGAACGACGGGCCAGCTCTCACACCGAGCTGGCCCGTTTTTTCATGGCGCGAGCGGTCGCGGGCTTGCGTGCGCGTCCTGTCGCTCGAAGGGAAGCCAGCGCCACCGAACGCCGCTGCGCCATCCTTCGACCAGCCGACGTCCGAGTGCGAGAGCGCCCCATGCCAGGAGTGCCGCAAGCACCAGGCCGCCGGCCCAGATCAGGACCAGCGCCACGCCGAGCAGCGTCATCGCGGAGCCCAGCCAGACGGCCGGCCCGCCGCCGAGGCCGAGCAGCCAGTCGATGCCGTCGCGCAGGGCGACCGCCTCGTCGGGATCGAGCCAGTGCTGCACCCAAGGACGCTCGGTCCATGCGGTGACGGCCTGCACGGTCGCGGCGCTCGAGCCGCCCTCGAGTGCCGCGCCTGCGGCTTGGAGCAGCCACCAGGCGGTGATCGCCGCAAGCGTCCACAGCGCCGCCGCAACGGTCGCGCCGGCGCCCAGAGCCAGGCGCATGCGGCGGCTCATCGCTTCACCTCTTCGCGCAGGACCTCGCCGCTGCGAGCATCGACATACAGTTCCACGCGCCGGCCCTGGCCGTCGCGCGCACTCACCTCGTACAGCTTCTCGCTCTTGCGTTCGACCTCGCGCACGTCGCTGTAGCCCTTGGCCACGACCCGTTCGACGACTTGCTGGAAGTTCATCGGAGCCGCCATCGCAGCAGGCGCGGCCGTCTGGGCGCCCGCGGTCGCGGCGCCGAACGCCAGCAGCAATGCCGCCGCACACGAAGCCGCTTGGCGGCGAAGCAGTGATTGATTCATGGAAGCTCCTTGCACGGTGAGGGATCAGGAAGCCGATGCTCGCGTCGGCCGCATGAACGCAGTCTGAACGGCGACGTCCCGGCGTTCATGGAAGGTTCACGGTGCGTGAGGCATGGTCCGACGCGATGCTTGAAGCCAAGCCGACCCGACGTTGTCTGACGATGAGCCGGCCCCGCCGCGTGCTCGCGGCGACGCTGCTCGCGGTCGGCGCCTCGATGGCGGCCGTGCCGGGCGTCGCCGGATCCGGTCGTGACGAAGGTGCGCGGGCCCTCGGTGCACGCGAGGGGGGACGCATCCTGGCGCTCGCCACGATCATCGACCGGATCGACGCGGTGATCCCGGGCCGACTTCTCGACGCCGAACTGGACGACGACGACGGCATCACCGTCTACGAGATCCGCTGGCAGCTGCCCGACGGCCGCCGGCTGGAGATCGAGGTCGACGCCCACGACGGCCAATGGCGCGAGCTGAAGGGCGCCCGGCTGGAAACCGTCTTCCGCCGCTCGCCCGCGGTGCTCGTCGCACCGGGCGGTGCAGGCCGATGAGGCTGCTCGTCGTCGAGGACGAGCCGCAACTCGGCCGGCAGTTGCACGCCGCGCTCCAGGCCGCCGGCTACGCGGTCGACCTGGCCGACAACGGCATCGACGGGGAACACCTCGGGTGCGTCGAGGCCTACGACGCCGTCGTCCTCGACATCGGCCTGCCGGGCCGCGACGGCCTGAGCGTCCTGGCCGCCTGGCGCCGCGCCCGCGTCGACCGACCGGTGCTGCTGCTGACGGCGCGCGCGAGCTGGCAGGAGAAGGTGCAGGGCATCGATGCCGGCGCCGACGACTACCTCGCCAAGCCCTTTCAGATGGAGGAGCTGCTGTCGCGCCTGCGTGCGCTGATCCGCCGCAGCGCCGGCCTGGCCAGCCCGGTGCTGCAGCAGGGCGACGTCGCGCTCGACACCCGGGCCTGCACGCTCGACGTCGGCGGCCAGGCGGTGGCGCTGACGGCCCACGAGTACCGCGTGCTCGCCTACCTCATGCATCAACGGGGGCGGTCGGTGGACCGGGGTGAACTGGCCGAGCATGTCTACGGCCAGGACGCAGACCGCGACAGCAACACGCTGGACGTCTTCGTCGCACGGCTGCGCCGCAAGCTGCCGGAAGGTTTCATCACCACGGTGCGCGGCATCGGCTGGCGCGTGGACGGAGCCGGGCCGTGAGCTCCAGGGTCACATCCGGCGGCGGCTCGCTGCACCGCCGGCTGCTGTCGGCCGCGGCGCTGTGGATCGCGCTGGCGCTGTTCGCGGTCGGCTTGCTGCTCGTGGCCCTGTTCCGCCACCACGCCGGTCAGGAACTTGCGGCACGCGCCGCCCAGCCGCTCGATGCCCTGGCCGCCGCGCTGGAGGTGCAGCGCACCGCCGACGGCGGCGCTGCCCTGCGCTTGAGCGGCGAGCCGGCCGACGATGCCTTCCGGCGTCCCTACGGCGGCGCGTACTGGTGGGTCGCCGATGGTTCGGCATCGCCGCTGCGGTCGCGGTCGTGGTGGGACACGCAGCCCCCGGCATCACTGAACCAGTCTCTGGCGCGCCCGACCGACCCCGGCATCGGCCGCCACGACGCGCTCGGCCCGCAACGGCAACCGCTCGCGGTCTGGGCGCGGCGGGCGGAGCTGGGCGGCTGGGAGCGGCCGCTGGTCGTGGCCGTCGCGCTCGACGCTTCGCGACTCGAGAGCATGACGCGCGACTTCGCCCGCACGGTCGCGCTGGCGCTCGGTGCGCTGGCCGTGTCGCTGTGGGCCGCATGCTGGTTGCAGGTGCGGCTCGGCCTGGCGCCGCTCGCGCGCTTGCAGCAGGCGCTGGCCGGCTTGCGCGCCGGTCATGCGCGCACGCTGGAGGGCCGCTTCCCGATCGAGGTCCAGCCGCTGGTGGACGACCTCAACGCGATGCTGGCCGACAACGACCGGCTCGTGAGCCAGGCGCGCGAGCACGGCGGCAACCTGGCGCATGCGCTCAAGACACCGTTGGCCGTGCTGCGCAACGCCGCGGCGGGTTGGAGCGGCGACGAAGGCGCGGGCTTGCGCGGCCAGCTGCTGCAGATCGAGCGCCAGGTCGAGCTGCACCTGGCCCGCGCGCGCGCCACCGCGACGACCCGGGCCGCGGGGCGCAGCGGCGATCGGCGCAGCGATGCGCCCGCCGTCGTCGATGCGCTGCTGCGAACCTTGCAGCGGCTGCACGCCGATCGAGGCATCGAGGTCGAGCGTTCGGGCGCTGCCTCGCCGCCCGCCGTGGCGATCGAAGCCGAAGTGCTGCACGAGTTGCTGGGCAATCTGCTCGACAACGCGTTCCGCTGGGCGCGCCGCCGCGTGAGCGTCGCGATCGTGGCCGACGACGCGCAGCGCTGCCTTCGCCTCAACATCGACGATGACGGCCCGGGCATCGCGCCACAGCGGCGCGCCGAGGCCCTGCAGCGCGGCCGGCGACTCGACGAGACCCAGCCCGGCAGCGGACTGGGCCTCGCGATCGCCGATCAGCTGGTGCGCCTGAGCGCAGGCGCTCTGGTACTCGACGATGCGCCGCTTGGTGGCCTGCGCGTGAGCCTGACGCTGCCGGTGGCCGTGCCGCCGCGGTGAGCCGCGCGGGCGACGTGCGGTTCGCGGCGGCCTCGCACCCGTCGGCGGCTCGGGCGGGCGGGTCGACGCGGCGCACTCGGCGGCGCGAAGGGCGAGCGCGTCACTCGCGCTTGCTGGCGATCAACGAGGGGTAGTCGGGCGCGTCGACCCGCGCGCGGTCGGCCTCGGGCGCGGCCAGCGGCTGGACCTCGCGCATCGAGGCGCGGCAGCGCCGCGTCAGGGTCTGGTAGACCTCGGTGCCGGCGCGCTTCCATGCGATCTCTTCGTCGCGCAGCGCCCGCATGACCTTCGCCGGCAGCCCGGCCACCAGGGTCGCCGGCGGCACGCGCATGCCCGCCGGCACGAAGGCGCAGGCCGCGACGATCGCGCGCTCGCCGACCTCGGCTTCGTCCATCACCACCGCGTTCATGCCGACCAGCGCATCGCGTCGCACGACGCAGCTGTGCAGCACCGCGCCATGGCCGACGTGGCCGTTCTCTTCGACGACGGTGTCCTGCGCCGGAAAGCCGTGCACGACGCAGGTGTCCTGCACGTTCGCGCCTTCCTTGAGCACGATGCGGCCGAAGTCGCCGCGCAGGCACGCGTTCGGGCCCACGTAGCAGCGCGGCCCGACGATCACGTCGCCGATCAGCACCGCGGTCGGGTGCACGTAGGCGCTCGGGTCGACGACCGGGATCACGCCTTCGATCGAATAGCTGGGCATGGTCGGCTCCGGGAAACGACGCTGGCGGAGGGTGCAGGTGCAGTCGCGGGTAAGCCCCGAACGGGTTGGCCTTGCGCCGAAGCGAGGTGGATCCTAACATCGACCGACCGGTCGGTAGTACTCTGTGAAGGCCGGTCAAGGAGGCGCCCATGCCCGTGAAGCAACCCGCTGCCGGCGAACTCGAGCCGATCGAGACTGCGAGCCGCGACGAGATCGCCGCGCTGCAGTTGCGGCGGCTGCGCGCGACGCTCGCGCGGGCGTACGAGAACGTCGCGCACTACCGCAAGACCTTCGACGCGCACGGCATGCGGCCCGAGGATCTGGAAAGCCTCGACGACCTCGCGAGGTTTCCGTTCACGGTGAAGAACGATCTGCGCGACAACTATCCCTTCGGCATGTTCGCGGTGCCGCGCGAGCAGCTGGTGCGGGTGCACGCCTCGTCGGGCACGACCGGCAAGCCGACGGTGGTCGGCTACACCGCGAACGACATCTCGACCTGGGCCGATCTCGTCGCGCGCTCGATCCGCGCGGCCGGTGGCCGGGCCGGCGACCTGGTGCACGTCGCCTACGGCTACGGCCTGTTCACCGGCGGCCTCGGCGCGCACTACGGCGCGGAGCGGCTCGGCTGCACGGTGATTCCGATGTCGGGCGGGCAGACCGAGAAGCAGGTCGCGCTGATCCGCGACTTCGAGCCCGACATCATCATGGTCACGCCGAGCTACATGCAGGTGATCGTCGAGGAGTTCGCGCGCCGGGGGCTCGATGCGCGCGAGTCGTCGCTGAAGGTCGGCATCTTCGGCGCCGAGCCCTGGACGGAAGCGATGCGTCGCGACATCGAAGCGAGCGCGGGGCTCGACGCGGTCGACATCTACGGCCTCTCCGAAGTGATGGGCCCGGGCGTCGCGAGCGAATGCATCGAATCGAAGGACGGCCCGGTGGTGTGGGAAGACCACTTCTACCCCGAGATCGTCGATCCCGAGACCGGCCGCGTGCTGCCCGACGGCGAGGAGGGCGAGCTGGTCTTCACCTCGCTGACCAAGGAGGCGCTGCCGATCGTCCGCTACCGCACGCGCGACCTCACGCGCCTTCTGCCGCCCACCTCGCGCAGCTTCCGGCGCATCGGCAAGATCGTCGGCCGCAGCGACGACATGCTGATCATCCGCGGCGTCAACGTCTTCCCGACGCAGATCGAGGAGATCGTGCTGCAGCACGAGAAGCTGTCGGGGCAGTACCAGCTCGTCGTGAGCCGCGAGGGTGCGCTGGACCAGCTCGAAGTGCGCTGCGAGCTGCAGCCCGGCGCATCGGGCGAGGACACGGGCGCGATCGGCGGCTGGTTGCGCGAACGCATCAAGACGATGGTCGGCGTCAGCACCACGGTGGTGGTCGGCGCGCCCGACAGCATCGAGCGCACGCTGGTCGGCAAGGCCAAGCGCGTCATCGACCAACGCAAGAAGTAGGAGAGCCTGCATGTACACGCAAGCGATGGACACGATGGGCAAGGACGCCGCGCCGAAGGCCGTCCGCTCGGCCGAGGAAGCGCAGCTCGAAGCGCGCTTCGACGCCCGCATCGACGCCGGCGACTTCATCGAAGCCAAGGACTGGATGCCCGAGCACTACCGCAAGACGCTGGTGCGGCAGATCAGCCAGCACGCGCATTCGGAGATCGTGGGCATGCTGCCCGAGGGCAACTGGATCACCCGCGCGCCGACGCTCAAGCGCAAGACCATCCTGCTTGCGAAAGTGCAGGACGAGGCGGGTCACGGGCTCTACCTCTATTCGGCGGCCGAGACGCTCGGCACCTCGCGCGACCAGATGCTCGCGGCGCTGCACACCGGCCGCGCCAAGTACAGCTCCATCTTCAACTACCCGACGCTCAGCTGGGCGGACGTGGGCGCGATCGGGTGGCTGGTCGACGGCGCGGCGATCATGAACCAGGTGCCGATCTGCCGCTGCTCCTACGCGCCGTATGCCAGGGCGATGATCCGCATCTGCCGCGAGGAAAGTTTCCATCAGCGCCAGGGCTTCGAGAGCCTGCTCGTGATGATGACGAAGGGCACCGACGCGCAGCGCGCGATGGTGCAGGACGCGGTGAACCGCTGGTGGTGGCCCTCGGTGATGATGTTCGGCCCGCCCGACGATCAATCGCCGAACAGCGCGCAGAGCATGCGCTGGGGTATCAAGCGCCATTCGAACGACGAGCTGCGGCAGAAGTTCGTCGATGCCGCGGTCGAGCAGGCCAAGGTGCTCGGCGTCGCGCTGCCCGATCCCGACTTGAAGTGGAACGAAGCGCGCCAGCACTGGGACTTCGGCGCGATCGACTGGGCCGAGTTCTGGCGCGTGATCGGCGGCGACGGGCCGTGCAACCGCGAGCGGCTCGCGGCCCGCGTGAAGGCCTGGGACGACGGTGCCTGGGTGCGCGAGGCGGCCGACGCCCATGCGCGCCGCATCGAGCGGGAGGCCGCATGACGAACGACACATCACCTTCCGCTGGACAGGAGAGGGACGGGGAGGGGTCGGGCCCGTTGCGGCCCCGGGCCACCGGCTCCGCGGGAGCCGAGTGGCCGCTGTGGGAAGTGTTCGTGCGCAGCAAGGCCGGCCTCGATCACAAGCACTGCGGCAGCCTGCATGCGGCCGACGCCAAGCTCGCGATCCAGCTGGCGCGCGAGGTCTACACGCGCCGGCAGGAAGGCAGCAGCATCTGGGTGGTGCGCTCGGACCAGATCGTCGCGAGCGACCCCGGCGACAAGGCCATGTACTTCGACCCGATGGAGGACAAGGTCTACCGGCACCCGACCTTCTACGAGCTGCCCGGCTCGGTCGATCACATGTGAGCCGAAGCGATGCAAGCCTCGATCGAACTCGACGACCGCCCCGCGCTGCACTACCTGCTGCGCATCGGCGACACCTGCCTGATCCACGCGCAGCGCCTCGCCGAATGGTGCGGTCACGCGCCGATCCTCGAAGAGGACATCGCGTTGTCGAACATGGCGCTCGACCTGCTCGGCCAGGCGCGCGCGGTGCTGGCGCATGCCGGCGCGGTCGAAGGCGGCGGGCATGACGAGGACCAGCTCGCCTTCCTGCGCGACGAGCGCGACTACCGCAACCCGTCGCTCGTCGAACTGCCCGGTGGGCCGAGAGACGGCGACTTCGCCCACACGATGCTTCGCTGCGCCATGGTCGCGACGCTGCTGAAGCTGCTGTGGGAGCGGCTCGCCGATTCGGGCGACGCCGAACTCGCCGCGATCGCGGGCAAGGCGGTGAAGGAAGCGCGCTACCACGAGCAGCACGCGGGCGACTGGGTCGTGCGGCTCGGCCTCGGCACGGAGGAATCGAGGCGCCGCAGCGTCGCGGCGCTCGCTGCGCTGTGGCCCTACGTCGAAGAGCTGTTCGACGACGACGCGATCGACGCGGCGGCCGAAGCGCAAGGACTCGGCCCGCGGTGGTCTTCGCTGCGCGAAGCCTGGATGTCGCGGATGCAGTCGCTGCTCGACGAGGCCGGCCTGGCGATGCCGCAGAGCACCGCCTTCCGCAGCACCGGCAAGCGGGGCGTGCACACCGAGCACATGGGCCGCATGCTCGCGGAAATGCAGCACCTGCAACGCGCCTTCCCCGGGGGCGTGTGGTGAGCCTCGCGATCGCGAGCCGCGCCGAGCGGGCGTGGTCGGTGCTCGACACCGTGCTCGACCCCGAAGTGCCCGCGCTCTCGGTGCGCGACCTCGGTCTCGTGCGGGAAGTGCTTGATCACGGCGACGCGCTCGAGGTCGTGCTCACGCCGACCTACTCCGGCTGCCCCGCGACCGAAGCGATCGAGCAGGACGTGATCGCGGCCCTCGACGCCGCCGGCCTCGGCCCGACGCGCGTGTCGCTGCGGCGCGCGCCGGCATGGACCTCGGACTGGATCAGCGCCGAAGGCAGGCGCAAGCTGGCCGACTACGGCATCGCGCCGCCCGGGCCGGTCGTGCATGAAGACGCGACTCCGATCCGCTTCATTGGCCGCCGCGCGCAAGCCGTCGCCTGCCCGCGCTGCGCGAGCCTGATGACCGAGCGCCTCTCCGCTTTCGGCTCGACCGCGTGCAAGGCCATGTACCGCTGCTCGTCTTGTCGCGAACCCTTCGAGCATTTCAAGCCGATATGAATCAACCACCCCCGTTGCGCCTTCGGCGCTCCCCCTCGAGGGGGCGCCCTCAGCGGTCCGGCAGAGCCGGATCCGCGGCGGCTGCTCGCCAACACGATCGGGCGGCGTCGTGAGCGCCGTGTTCCACCCGCTGCGCGTGAAAAGCGTCGAGCCCGACACCGCTGAAGCCGTGATCGTCACCTTCGACGTGCCCGAGCCGCTGCGCGAGGTGTTCGGCTTCACGCAGGGCCAGTACCTCACGCTGCGCAAGGAGATCGACGGCGTCGACCTGCGCCGCTCGTACTCGATCTGCGCGGGCGTCGACGACGGCGAACTGCGCGTCGGGGTGCGCAAGGTCAAGGGGGGCGTGTTCTCGAACTGGATCAACGCGGCCCTGAAGCCCGGCGACACGATCAGCGTGATGGCGCCGCAGGGCCGCTTCTTCGTGCCGCTCGATGCCGGCGCGCGCCGGCACCACCTGGGCATCGCCGGCGGCAGCGGCATCACGCCGATCCTGTCGATCATGAAGACGGTGCTCGCGCGCGAACCGGGCAGCCGCTTCACGCTGATCTACGGCAACCGGCGCTTGAGCTCGACGATGTTCAAGGAGGAGCTCGAGGACCTGAAGAACAGGTACCTCGCGCGGCTCGTGCTGCATCACGTGTTCTCCGACGAGCCCACGGACTCGCCGCTGAACAGGGGCCTGATGGACCGCGCCAAGCTCGGCGATTTCCTGCGCAGCGTCGTGCCCGCGGCACAGGTCGACCAGGCCTACGTCTGCGGCCCGTTCCAGATGAACGACGAGGCCGAGGCCGCGCTGCTCGCGGCCGGCGTGCCGGAGGGCTGCATCCACGTCGAGCGTTTCGGCGTCGCGCAGCAGCCGGGCACGCAGGTCGGCGCCGCGGTGGGAGCGGTCATGCACGAAGCCAGGCCGGGCGACGCGGCACGCGCGCGCATCGTGATCGTGCGCGACGGCATGAAGCGCGAGATCGACTACGCCGCCGACCAGCCGAGCATCCTCGACTGCGCCTCGGCGGCGGGGCTCGAGCTGCCGTTCTCCTGCACCTCGGGCGTGTGCGGCACCTGCCGCGCGAAGCTTCTCGAAGGCGAGGTGCGGATGGAACGCAACTTCGCGCTCGACAAGCACGAGGTCGCCGCCGGCTTCGTGCTGGCCTGCCAGGCGCATCCGCTCACCGAGCGGGTCGTGCTGTCCTTCGACGAACGCTGAGCAAGACGATGGGCCGAGGCCGCGCCGCCACCTACGACGAACAGCGCGACGCGATCGTGGCGCGCGCCGCCGAGCTGTTCGCGCAGCGCGGCTACCCAGCCACCTCGATGAACCAGGTCGCCGAGGCCTGCGGGCTGTCGAAGGCGACGCTGTACCACTACTACGAGGACAAGTACGCGCTGCTGCTCAGCATCGCCGACACGCACGTCTCGCGGCTCGAACGCATCGTCGCCGAGGAACTCGCGCAGGAGGCGACGCCGAAGCGCCGGATGCGCGCATTGATCGCGCGGCTCGTTCAGGAATACGCGCACGCGCAGCATGCGCACCGCGTGCTCACCGAGGACGTGAAGTTCCTCGACGCGGCCGACCGCGAGCGCGTGCTCGACAAGGAGCGCGCGGTGGTGCGCGGCTTCGCGCAGGTGGTGACGGCGCTGCGGCCCGATCTCGCCGGCAGCGTGATGGGCACGCCGCTCACGATGCTGCTGTTCGGGATGGTCAACTGGATGTTCACCTGGATGAAGCCCGACGGCGAACTCGACTACGACGACATGGCGCCGATCGTCGCCGACCTGTTTCTCGGCGGGCTCGCCGCGGTGAAGCTGCCGGCGCGGCTCGATGCCGAGGCGGCCTGAATCGCAGCAAGGAGCGAACGACATGGACTCGAACCGCAACGCCTGGATCGTCGACGGCATCCGCACGCCCTTCGGCCGCTACGGCGGCGCGCTTTCGGGCGTGCGCACCGACGACCTGGGCGCGATGCCGATCCGCGCGCTGATGGAACGCAACCTGCGCGTCGACTGGAGCGCGCTCGACGACGTCGTCTACGGCTGCGCCAACCAGGCCGGCGAGGACAACCGCAACGTCGCGCGCATGGCCGCGCTGCTGGCCGGGCTGCCGATCGACGTGCCCGGCGCGACCTTGAACCGCCTCTGCGGCTCGGGCCTCGACGCCGTCGGCACGGCCGCGCGCGCGATCGCCTGCGGCGAGGCCGAGCTGATGATCGCCGGCGGCGTCGAAAGCATGAGCCGCGCGCCCTTCGTGATGCCGAAGGCCGACAGCGCCTTCAGCCGCAGCAACGCCGTCTACGACACCACCCTCGGCTGGCGTTTCGTGAACCCGCGGATGAAGGCCGAGCACGGCATCGATTCGATGCCCGAGACCGCCGAGAACGTCGCTGCCGAGCACGGCATCGCACGCGCCGACCAGGACGCCTTCGCGCTGCGCTCGCAGCAACGCTGGCAGGCGGCACGGCAGGCCGGCTTCTTCGACGGCGAGATCGCGCCGGTCGTGCTGCCGCAGAAGACGTCGCAGAAGCAGGGCGAGGCGCTGCGCATCACCGAGGACGAGCACCCGCGGCCCTCGACCACGCTCGAGCAGCTCGCGAAGCTGAAGGGCGTCGTGCGCCCCGACGGCTCGGTCACCGCGGGCAACGCCTCGGGCGTGAACGACGGCGCCTGCGCCTTGCTGCTCGCCGGCGACGGCGCGGTGAAGCGCTTCGATCTCAAGCCGCGCGCGCGGGTCGTCGGCATGGCCGTCGCGGGCGTCGCGCCGCGCGTGATGGGGGTCGGCCCTGCGCCGGCCACGAAGAAGCTGCTCGCGCGCATCGGCTGGAGCCTCGACTCGGTCGACACGATCGAACTGAACGAAGCCTTTGCGGCACAGGGCCTCGCGGTGCTGCGCGCGCTCGGGCTCGCCGACGATGCGCCGAAGGTCAACCCGAACGGTGGCGCCATCGCGATCGGCCACCCGCTCGGCGCCTCCGGCGCACGGCTCGCGCTGACGGCCTTGCGCCAGCTCGAACGCAGCGGCGGCAAGCGCGCGCTGGCGACGATGTGCATCGGCGTCGGGCAGGGCATCGCGCTCGCGCTCGAACGCGCCTGAGGATTTCCCGCAGCCCCAACCACCGGAGACCCCCGATGAAGTTCAAGCCCGTGATCGCCCTCGTGCTGGCCGCCGCAGCCACCGCCGCCCTGGCCGACGTCACCGTCGGCGTCACCGTCTCGGCCACCGGCCCGGCGGCTTCGCTCGGCCTGCCGGAGAAGAACACCGTCGCGCTGATGCCCAAGCAGGTCGCGGGGCAGAAGATCAACTACGTCGTGCTCGACGACGCCAGCGACACGACCGCCGCGGTCGCGAACGCGCGCAAGCTGATCACCGAGAACAAGGTCGACCTGATCATCGGCTCGACCACCACGCCGAACTCGCTGGCGATGATCGACGTGGTCGCCGAGGCGCAGGTGCCGATGATCTCGATGGCGGCGTCGGCGCGCATCGTCGAGCCGCTGGACGCGAAGAAGCGCTGGGTGTTCAAGACGCCGCAGAACGACATCATGATGTCGCTCGCGATCGCCGAGCACATGGCGAACGCCGGCGTGAAGAAGGTCGGCTTCGTCGGCTTCTCCGATGCCTACGGCGAAGGCTGGTTCAGCGAGTTCAGCAAGGCCGCGGCGCTCAAGCGCATCGAGATCGTCGCGAGCGAGCGCTACGCGCGCACCGACACCGCCGTCACGGGCCAGGTGCTCAAGCTGATCGGCGCGCGGCCCGACGCGATCCTGATCGCCGGCTCCGGCACCCCGGCCGCGCTGCCCCAGAAGACGTTGAAGGAGCGCGGCTACGCCGGCCCGGTCTACCAGACGCACGGCGTCGCGAACGCCGACTTCCTGCGCGTGGGCGGCAAGGACGTCGAGGGCACGCTGCTGCCGTCGGGGCCGGTGCTCGTGGCCTCCCAGCTGCCGGCGAACCATCCGGTGAAGAGGTCTGCGATGGCCTACGTCAACGCCTACGAGGCCGCCTACGGCAAAGGGACGGTCTCGACCTTCGGCGGCCATGCCTGGGACGCGGGCGTGCTGATGGAAGCCGCGCTGCCGGCCGCGCTCAAGAAGGCGCAGCCCGGAACGCCCGAGTTCCGCGCGGCCTTGCGCGACGCGCTCGAGAACGTGAAGGACGCGGCCGGCGCGCACGGCATCTTCAACATGTCGCCGAGCGATCACCTGGGGCTCGACCAGCGCGCGCGGGTCACGGTGAAGATCGAGAACGGCACCTGGAAGTACCAGCCCTGATGAGCACGACCCCCACTCCGACGCTGCAAAGCCGCATCGCCGGCCGCTGGATCGGCGAACGCGCCGCGCAGCCGCTGCGCAGCGCGATCGACGGGCGCGTGGTCGCGGCGACGCATGCCGAGAGCATCGACTTCGGCGAGGCGCTCGCGCACGCGCGGCAGGTCGGGCTGCCGGCGCTGCTCGCGCTCGATTTCCAGCAACGCGCCGAGCGCCTGAAGGCGCTCGCGAAGTACCTGATCGAGCACAAGGAGGCGCTGTACGCCGTCTCGGCGCACACCGGCGCGACGCGCGCCGACAGCTGGATCGACATCGAGGGCGGCAGTGGCACGCTGTTCGCGTACGCCGGCGTCGGCAGCGCGGAGCTGCCTTCCGGCAACCTGCTGCACGAAGGCCCGGTGCTGCCGCTGGGCAAGCAGGGCGGCTTCGCGGGCACGCACATCCTCGTGCCGCGCCACGGCGTCGCCGTGCACATCAACGCCTTCAACTTCCCGGTGTGGGGGCTGCTCGAGAAGTTCGCACCGTGCTTCCTGGCCGGCATGCCCTGCATCGGCAAGCCGGCGACGGCGACGAGCTACCTGACCGAGGCCGCGGTGCGCCTGATCGAGCAATCCGGCCTGCTGCCCGAAGGCGCGCTGCAGTTGGTGATCGGCGGCACCGGCGATCTTCTCGACCGCCTGCAGGGCAGCGACGTGGTCACCTTCACCGGCTCGGCGGACACCGCCGCGAAGCTGCGGGTGCATCCGAACCTCGTGCGCCATTCGGTGCCGTTCAACGCCGAGGCCGACTCGTTGAACTGCGCGATCCTGGCCGAGGACGTCTCGCCCGACGACGAGGAGTTCGACCTCTTCGTCAAGGAAGTCGCGCGCGAGATGACGGTCAAGGCCGGCCAGAAATGCACCGCGATCCGGCGCGCGATCGTGCCGCGCCGGCACGTCGACGCGGTGGCGACGAAGCTGCGTGATCGCCTCAAGAAGATCACCGTCGGCGACCCCTCGCGCGAGGGCGTGCGCATGGGCGCGCTCGCGTCGCATGCGCAGCTCGACGACGTGCGCGAGCGCGTCGAGCAACTGCAGCAGCAGGCCGAGCTGGTGTGCGGCGCGCGCGACGGCTTCGCGCCGGTCGGCGAGGGCGTCGCCGCAGGCGCTTTCTTCGCGCCGACCTTGCTGCTCGCGCAGCGGCCGCTCGCGAGCGACGCGGTGCACGACATCGAGGCCTTCGGCCCGGTGAGCACGCTGATGGCCTACGACGGCCTCGACGAGGCGATCACGCTCGCGGCGCGCGGCAAGGGCAGCCTCGTCGGCACGCTGGTGACGAGGACGCCGGCGACCGCGGCGCACGTCGTCGCGGCCGTCGCGCCGTACCACGGGCGACTGCTGGTCCTCGATCGCGAGGCCGCGGTCGAGTCGACCGGCCACGGCTCGCCGCTGCCGCTGCTTAAGCACGGCGGGCCCGGCCGCGCCGGCGGCGGCGAGGAGCTCGGCGGCCTGCGCGCGGTGAAGCACTACCTGCAGCGCGCGGCGGTGCAGGGCTCGCCGACGATGCTGGCGGCCGTGACCGGCGAGCACGTGCGCGGCGCCCAGGTGAACGAATCCGGGGTGCACCCCTTCCGCAAGCACTTCGAGGAGCTCGCGATCGGCGACTCGCTGCTGACGCACCGGCGCACGGTGACCGAGGCCGACATCGTCGCCTTCGGCGGCCTGTCGGGCGACTTCTTCTACATGCACTTCGACGAGATCGCGGCGAAGGACTCGGCCTTCGGCCAGCGCATCGCGCACGGCTATTTCGTGCTGTCGGCGGCGGCCGGCTTGTTCGTCTCGCCCGCGCCCGGGCCGGTGCTTGCGAACTACGGGCTGGACACGCTGCGCTTCGTCAAGCCCGTCGGCATCGGCGACACGATCCGCGCTCGGTTGACCGCGAAGCGCAAGACCGATCGCCGCAGGAAGGACGCGAAGGGCGTGGGGCAGGGCGTCGTGGCCTGGGACGTCGAGGTGACCAACCAGCGCGACGAGCTGGTCGCGAGCTACGACATCTTGACGCTGGTCGCAAAGCGCGGCGACGCGGCCTGAGCGACGCGGCGCCGCGGCGATCGCCCGGGCCACCGGCCGGCGCTGCCAGGAGCGCCGAGCTCGTCAAGGGCAGGAGACCACCGGCCCCGGCCCGCTGCACGCGCCGCGCGGGCCGAGCAGGTTGGGGCCGGCGCGCTGCAGGCGGCTGCCGGTGGACGTCCAGCAGCCCAGGGCATCGCAGCTCGTGATGGTCTGCTGCGCCGGCGCGGGCAGCACGGGCGGCGGTCCGGCGCTTGCGCGAGGCGGCGCCGATCGAGGCGAAGGCAGCGGCGATGCGATCGGCGGCACGGCGATCGGCGCGGCCGAAGAACGCGGCGGCGGCTCGTCGCGCGCACTGCCGAGGCAGTCGGATGCGGCGCGGCGCCGCGCGTCGATCAAGGTCGGCGGCGCCGGTTCGTCGCGCGGCCGCGAGCGGGCGGCGGCTTCCTCGCGGTCGAGCGCGGCGAGGGCCGCGCGGCAGGCGGGCGCGTCGATCGGATCGGCTCCGGCAGCGTGGATCGACGCCGCGATCAACGCGAAGGCGACGGGTGCGCTGGCGCGGGCAAGCATGCCCCTTGGTGTCGAGCGGCGCGCTGCGGTTCAGCCGCCGGCGCGCTGGCGCCTCGGATAGGCTCGCCTGCACGATGAACAAGGCCTTCACCCGCGAGCGCGACGACGCGCCGGACGACGCCGACGCCGACGAGCCCGGCGCCGCGCCCATCCCCGCCGGCGCAAAGAACTACCTCACGCCCGAGGGCCACGCGCGGCTTCACGGCGAACTGATGGCCTTGATCGACGACGAACGGCCGAAGGTCGTCGAGACGGTGTCTTGGGCCGCGAAGAACGGCGACCGTTCGGAGAACGGCGACTACCTCTACGGCAAGAAGCGGTTGCGCGAGATCGATCGCCGCATCCGCTTCCTGACCAAGCGGCTCGAGATTGCCGAAGTCACCGACCCGAGCGCGCACCATGGCAGCGACCAGATCTACTTCGGCGCGACCGTCACCTACGCGCTGCCCGACGGCGCCGAGCGCACCGTAACGATCAAGGGCATCGACGAGGCCGACAACCTGGCCGGCGAGGTGAGCTGGATCGCGCCGATCGCGCGCGCCCTGCTGAAGGCGCGCGAAGGCGACGAGGTCAAGCTGCACACGCCCGGCGGGCGGCAGACGATCACGATCGTGTCGGTGCGTTACCCGGCGCCGAACTCCGCCGCGGCGGCCGCTTCCAAGCCCGCATCGAAAAACGGAGATCGACGATGAACGCGATGCTGAAGAGCCCGGCGGCGATCCTGGCCGCGATGTCGATCGGCATGGCGGCGCACGCCGCGGAGCCGTCGAAGGCGGAGCAGGCGGGCTCGGCCGCCTCCGGCGCGGCCACGCGGGCCGGCCATGCGGTCAAGAAGGGCGCCGAAAGCGCGGCCTCGGCGGCCGGGCGGGGCTTGACGAAGGCGGGCGGCGCGGCGAAACGCGGTGCCGAGAAGGGTGTCGAGGTCGTCAAGACGACGGCCGAGCGCACGGCCGAAGGCGTCAAGCGCGGCGTGCGTCGCGCCGAGGGCTGGGTCGGCGCCTCGGACGGGCCGGGCACGTCGAAGCGCGAAGCGCCTGTCGACGACGGGAGCCCGAAGTAGCGGCTGCGCGGAGGCGCGGCGCCCCGACCGCGTCGGTCAGGGCTTGACGCGCCCGACCCGCAACACCGCCGGCGAGCGCTTGAGCGCACGCAGCGTGTCGGCGAGGTGCACGCGATCGCGCACCGCGATCAGCAGCGTCAGCTCGGTGGTCGCGGCGGCGCGGTCGTCGGCCATGTCGATGTGGACGATGTCGGCCTCGGCGTCGCTGACCGCCGCGGCCACCTGCGCGAGCACGCCCTTGCCGTTGCTCAGCAGCACCGACACCGCGGTCTCGAAGCTGCGCGTCAGGTGCTCGGCCCACTCGACCGCGATCCAGGGCTCGCTGTCGCGCGCGAACAGACGTTTGGCGGTCGCGCATTCGGCGGTGTGCACCACCAGGCCTTCGCCGCGGCCGAGGTAGCCGAGGATCGCGTCGCCCGGCACCGGCCGGCAGCATTCGGCCAGCTGCACTGTCGCGCCTTCGGTGCCGTCGATCGCGACGCTCGCGTGCGGCGCGTCGCCGGCGTCCTGCGCGCCGTAGCGGCCAAGCGTGAGCGTCACCGCGTCGGGCCGTGCGCCGCGCTCGGCGAGCAGCGCGGCCAGCCGCTTCGCGACGATGCCCGGGATCTTCTTGCCGAGGCCGATCTCGACCATCAGCTCGTCGCGGCTGCGGGTGCCGCTCCAGCGCAGCAGGGCCTGCCAGAGGTGGCCGTCGGCGCCGGGGCTGGTCTCGTCGCCGGACGGCAGCGCCAGACCTTCGGCGCGGATCGCCTGCGCGAGCAGCCGCTCGCCGAGTTGCAGCGACTCCTCGGCCTCCATGTTCTTCAGGTAGTGGCGGATGCGCGAGCGCGCGCGGCCGGTGCCGACGAAATTGAGCCAAGCCGGGTTCGGCCGTGCGCCCGCCGCGGTGATGATCTCCACCGTGTCGCCGCTGCGCAGCACGGTGCGCAACGGCGCCGCCTCGCCGTTGATGTTGGCGCCCACGCAGTGGTCGCCGACGTCGCTGTGGATCGAGTAGGCGAAGTCGACCGCGGTCGCGCCGCGCGGCAGCGCGAGGATCTTGCTCTGCGGCGTGAAGACGTAGACCGAGTCGGGAAAGAGATCGACCTTGACGTGCTCGAGGAACTCGGCCGAGTCGCGCGTCTCGTCCTGGATGTCCAGCAGCGACTGCAGCCACACCGCGCCGACGCGCTGCGCATCGGCGCCGCCGTGCGCCTTGTAGAGCCAGTGCGCCGCGATGCCCTTTTCCGCGACCATGTGCATCGGCTCGGTGCGGATCTGGAACTCGACCGACGTGCCCAGCGGGCTCACGAGCGTGGTGTGCAGCGATTGGTAGCCGTTGGCCTTGGGAATCGCGATGTAGTCCTTGAAGCGGCCCGGCACCGGCTTGTAGAGCTGGTGCAGCACGCCCAGCGCGAGATAGCACTCCGGCAGGGTCTTGACGACGACGCGGAAGCCGAAGATGTCGTTCACCTGCGCGAACGACAGGTGCTTCTCGTCCATCTTTCCGTAGATCGAGTGCAGCGTCTTCTCGCGGCCCGAGAGCTGCACGCCAAGCTTCTGCTCCTTGAACGCGCGCTCGACCTCGCGCTGCACCCTGTCGACGATGTCGCGCCGCGTGCCGCGCGCGCGCTCCAGCGCCTTGGCGAGCGCCGCGTGGCGCCAGGGGTGGATCTGCTCGAACGAGCGCTCCTGCAGCTCGCGGTAGGTTTCGTTCAGGCCCAGCCGGTGGGCGATGGGCGCGTAGATCTCCATCGTCTCGCGTGCAATGCGGCCGCGCTTGGCGGCGGGCACCGCGTGGATCGTGCGCATGTTGTGCAGCCGGTCGGCGAGCTTGATGAGGATCACGCGCACGTCGCGCGCCATCGCCAGCAGCATCTTGCGAAAGCTCTCCGCCTGCGATTCCTCGCGGGTGCTGAACTGCAGCTTGTCGAGCTTGGTGAGGCCGTCGACCAGGTCGGCCGTCGGCGCGCCGAAGCGCTCGATCAACTGCGGCTTCTCGATGCCGCAGTCCTCCATCGCGTCGTGCATCAGCGCGGCCATGATGGCCTGGGCGTCGAGCTTCCAGTCGGCGCACAGGCCGGCGACTGCGATCGGGTGGGTGATGTAGGGCTCGCCGCTGGCGCGGAACTGCCCCAGGTGCGCCTCGTCCGCGAACTTGTAGGCCTCGCGCACGCGCTTGACATCGGCGGCGCCGAGGTAGCCGAGCTTGGCCGTCAGCGTCGCGAAGGACGCGGCCCGCGCTTCCGTCGGCGCGGCGGCATCGACCTCGTCGCCGCCGAGCATGAAGCCCGGCAGCGCAAGGCTCAGGGTCTTGCGAACGGCGGAGACGGTGCGCGAAGCCATCGAACGGCCATCGTAGCGGAGGCCGCTGCGCGGACGGCCTGCGCGGTCATTGGGGCCGGGGCCCCGTCGAACGGAGTGCCCTTACACAGGCACCTTCTTCAGCATCTCGATGCCGACGTGGCCTTCGGCGATCTCGCGCAGCGCGGTGACGCCCGGCTTGTTCTTGCTGTCGACCTTGGCCGCGTGGCCCTGGCTCAGCATGCGCGCGCGGTAGGTCGCGGCGAGCACGAGCTGGAAGCGGTTGGGGATCTGCTCGAGGCAGTCTTCGACGGTGATGCGGGCCATGGGAACTCCAACGAGGATGCGGCGCGTCAGGCGGCCGAGCCGGGCTCGGGGCCATCGTCGCCGACCAGGTTCAAGGCTTCGAAGACCGAGGACCTGGCGCGCCGCTGAACTGCGTATTTTAGACGGCGTGCGTGGACGATCGTCTTCAGGTCGAACAGCGCGGTCTCGAACAGTGCGTTGATCACCACGTAATCGAAATGCCGCGCCTGGGCGACCTCCTGCCGTGCATTGAACAGCCGGGTCTCGATCACCTCGGGCGGATCCTCGGCGCGGCGCTGCAGGCGCTGACGCAGCTCGTCCCAGCTCGGCGGAAGGATGAAGATCAGCACCGCCTCGGCGAAAAGGCGCTTGATCTGTAATGCGCCCTGCCAGTCGATTTCGAGCACCACGTCGGCTCCGAGCGCAAGCCGCTCGGCGATCGCCTGTCGCGAGGTGCCGTAGAGATGGCCGTGCACCTCCGCCCATTCGAAGAAGGCGTCGCGCGCGACCATGTCGCGGAAGACGGCATCGCCGACGAAGTGGTACTCCCGGCCATCGAGCTCCTGGCCGCGCGGCGCCCGCGTGGTGTGCGAGACGGAGACGGCCAGCTGCGCGTCCAGCTGCAGCAGCGCCTTGACGAGGCTCGACTTGCCCGCACCGCTGGGCGCGGCGACGACGAAAAGGTTGCCCGGGTAATCGGTCGAACGCAGGCCGGAAACTTGGTTCATCGTCGGTCGAATCTTCACTCGATGTTCTGCACCTGCTCGCGCATCTGCTCGATCGCGACTTTCATCTCCACGGAAATGCGCGTGAGTTCGATCGCTGCGGCTTTCGAGCCGAGCGTGTTGGCCTCGCGCTGCAATTCTTGAATCAGGAAGTCGAGGCGCTTGCCGACTTCGCCGCCCTTGGTGAGCAGGCGGTCGATCTCGTCAAGGTGCGCGCCCAGGCGCGCGAGCTCTTCGGCGACATCGATGCGCAGCGCGTGGGCCGCGGCCTCCTGCAGCGCGCGTTCACGCGCGGCCTCGGCCGAGGCGCCGCTGACATTCGTCGCGGCAAGCGCCTCGTTCCAGCGTTCGAGGAAGCGCGCCTGCTGACGCTGCACCGCCTGAGGCACGAGCGGCGCCGCCTGCGCAGCCAGGTGGCGCAACGCGCCCAGGCGCTCGCGCAGCACCTGCACGAGCTTTGCCCCTTCACGCTCACGAGCGTCGACCAGTGCGGCGAGTGCGCGTCGCGCGGCGTCGAGCACGAGCGCGTCGGCAAACGCCGCGTCCTCTGTCGGCCGACAGCGGTCGATCGCCTCCGCCACGCCGAGCCGCGCGGCCTGCGGCAGATGCGCGAGCACTTGAGCTTCGAGCGCGGCGAGTTCGCTCAGCCGGGCGGCATCGAGCGTGCGCGGCCCGTGGACCTGCGGCTTGCGCGCGGCGATGCGCACCTCGAGCTTGCCACGCCGAAGCCGGCCGGCGAGCAGTTCGCGCAGCGGGGCTTCGAGCCCGCGCAGTTCGTCGGGCAGGCGCCAGGCAATGTCGAGGAAGCGGCTGTTGACCGAGCGCAATTCGACGAGCACTTCGCCACCGTCGACAAGGCCGTCTTTGTGCGCGTTTTGCACGTCCTCGCGAGGGCCGCAAGCGCAGCTTCCATAGCCGGTCATGCTGTAGACTGACATCGATCAATCGCCGGACGAAACCTGGATTATGTCGAAGGCCAAACCCGCTCCATTGCCTGCGGGCACGGTGGTCGGGGGCTACCAGGTCGTGAAGAAGCTGGCGGCCGGCGGCTTCGGCGTCGTCTACCTCTGCGAAGACAGCGAGCGCCGTCTCATCGCCCTCAAGGAATACCTTCCCGCTTCGCTCGCGGAGCGCTCGCCCGGCGAACTCACGCCGCGCGTCAAGCCGGAGAAGCAGCCGCTCTACCGGCTGGGCCTGAAGAGCTTCTTCGAGGAAGGCCGCAGCCTCGCGCAGATCAGCCATCCGAGCGTCGTCTCGGTGCTGAATTTCTTCCGCGAGAACGAAACCGTCTACATGGTGATGAATTACCTGCAGGGCGACACGCTGCAGGACTTCATCGTCACCGCGCGCGACCTGAAGCGCGACAAGGTGTTCCGCGAAAGCACGATCCGCTCGCTGTTCGACGAGATCCTGCGCGGCCTGCGCATCGTGCATCAGCACAAGATGCTGCACCTCGACATCAAGCCCGCGAACATCTTCATCACCAACGACAACAAGGCGGTGATGCTCGACTTCGGCGCCGCGCGCGAGGTGCTCAGCAAGGAAGGCAACTTCATCCGGCCGATGTACACGCCCGGCTTCGCAGCGCCCGAGATGTACCGCCGCGACGGCACGCTCGGCCCCTGGACGGACATCTACGCGATCGGCGCCTGCATCTACGCCTGCATGCAGGGTTACCCGCCGAACGACGCGCCGCAGCGGCTCGACAAGGATCGCCTGGGCCTCTCGCTCAGCCGCCTGCGCAACGTCTATTCCGACAACCTGATCGAAGTGACCGAGTGGTGCATGTCGCTCGATCCGCTGTCGCGCCCTCAGAGCGTGTTCGCGCTGCAGAAGGAACTGGCGCGCGAGACCGAGCGGCGCTACACCAAGCTGAGCTTCAGTGAACGCTTGAAGCTCCAGCTCGAGAACATCAAGACCGGCGCCAAGGCCTGAGGCAAAGCAGTCATGCGGTTCTCCGTCTACCAAGTCAGCCGCAAGGGCGGCCGCGACAAGAACGAAGACCGCATGGGCTATTGCTACACGCGCGATGCCGGCCTGTTCGCGCTGGCCGACGGCATGGGTGGCCATCCGGAGGGCGAGGTGGCCTCGCAGCTCGCGCTGCAGACGCTGGCTGCCATGTTCCAGCGCGATGCCAAGCCGGTGCTGGGCGACCCGATGCGCTTCCTGCACGACTCGATCATGGCGGGCCACCATCAGCTGATCCGCTATGCGACCGAGAAGGCCCTGATCGACACGCCCCGCACCACGGTCGTCGCCTGCGTGCTCCAAGGCAACCACGCCTACTGGGCGCATTGCGGCGACTCGCGGCTCTACCTCGTGCGCGGCGACAAGCTGATCGCCCGCACCCGCGACCACTCGTACTCCGAACTGCAGGAAACGATGGCGCAGGTCGTGCCGATGGGCGACCGCTTTAACCGCAACGTGCTCTTCACCTGCCTCGGCAGCCCGGGCAAGCCGGTGGTCGACACCGTCGGCCCGTTGATCCTGCAGAAGAAAGACCGCCTGCTGCTGTGCTCCGACGGTCTCTGGGGCCACGTCAGCGACGAAGAGATCGCGCAGCAGCTGAGCTCGCGGCCGATCTCGGACGCGGTGCCCGAACTGGTCGAGCAGGCCCTGCGCAGGGGCGGCGCGAAGAGCGACAACGTCACCGTGCTGTCGGTCGAATGGGAATCGGCCGAGGACACCGACGCGCCGCGCGCGATCTCCACCACCGCCTTGGGCGACGAGGTCTTCGCCTCGACGATCCAGGCCAGCGTCGGCGGCGGCTCGGCCGATCCCGACGACCTCGACGAAGCCGAGATCGAGCGTTCGATCCGCGAGATCAACGAAGCGATCAAGCGCTCGTCGCAAACCAAGAAGCACTGAATCGTGATCCCACGCCGCGTTGCGCCTGTCTCCAGGGACCCGTCGGCCGCCTTGGGGCGGCCCGGCGGCGTCTGAGCCCCATGACCTACACCCGCACGCAGGACCGAGCAGCGGACGCCTTGCGGCCGCTTGCCATCACCCGCCGGTACACCGTGCACGCCGAAGGCTCGGTGTTGATTGCCTTCGGCGACACCAAGGTGCTGTGCACCGCCTCGGTCGAGGAGAAGGTGCCGCCGCACAAGCGCGGTTCGGGCGAGGGCTGGGTCACCGCCGAATACGGGATGCTGCCGCGCTCGACGCACACGCGCAGCGACCGCGAGGCCGCACGCGGCAAGCAAAGCGGCCGGACGCAGGAGATCCAGCGCCTGATCGGGCGCTCGCTGCGTGCGGTGTTCGACCTGGCGGCGCTCGGCGAGCGAACCATCCATCTCGATTGCGACGTGCTGCAGGCCGACGGTGGCACCCGCACCGCGGCGATCACCGGCGCCTACGTCGCGGCCGTCGACGCGGTCGACTGGTTGATCGCGCGCGGCAAGCTGGCCAAGTCGCCGATCCGCGACGCGGTTGCCGCGATCAGCGTCGGCATCGTCGAAGGCACGCCGCTGCTCGACCTGGAGTACGTCGAGGACTCGGCCTGCGACACCGACATGAACGTCGTGATGACCGGCGCCGGCCACTACGTCGAAGTGCAGGGCACCGCCGAGGGAGCCGCCTTCAGCCGCGTCGAGATGGACCGGCTGCTCGCGCTCGCCGAAGCCGGCATCCGCACGCTGGTCCAGGCCCAGACCGACGCGCTGCGCGACTGAGATCGCGGTGATGCGGCTGGTGCTCGCGTCGAACAACGCGAAGAAGCTGGCCGAGCTGCGCACGCTGTTCGCGGCGCTGCCGATCGAGCTGGCGACGCAGGGCTCGCTCGGCATCGCCGAGGCCGAGGAGCCGCATCCGACCTTTCTCGAGAACGCGCTCGCGAAGGCGCGCCATGCGGCGCGAGCGGCCGGCGCCGCGGCGATCGCGGACGACTCGGGGCTCTGCGTCGACGCACTCGGCGGCGCGCCGGGCGTGATCTCGGCGCACTACGCGGCGATCGCCCCGACGAGCGGCGATCGCGAGGCGCATCGGCGCGAACAGGACGCCGCCAACAACCGGCTGCTGCTCGAACGGCTGCAGGGCACGCGCGACCGCCGCTGCGCCTTCGTCAGCACGCTGGTCGCGCTGCGCCATGCCGACGATCCGCAGCCGCTGGTCGCCTTCGGCCGCTGGCCCGGCACGGTGCTCGACGCACCGCGCGGCGCGGCCGGCTTCGGCTACGACCCGCTCGTGTTCGTGCCGGCGCTCGGCCGCAGCGTCGCCGAGCTTGCGCCCGAAGAGAAGAACGCGATCGGCCACCGCGCGCTCGCGGCGCGCGACATGCTGGCCTTGATGCGCACGCACTGGCTGCCGTGAACGCCAGCCGCATCGACATCACCGGCCTGCACCGCAAGCCCGGTGCGATCGAGCTGCAGGCGCTGCCGCCACTCGCGCTCTACGTGCACATCCCGTGGTGCCTGAAGAAGTGCCCGTACTGCGACTTCAACTCGCACGAGATGCCGGCCGCCACGCGTGCGCGGGTCCGTGGCCCGCGGGAAGGCGCCTTGCGGACCGCCAGCCCCGTCCCCGAGCCGGCGCGTGAGCTGCCCGAAGCGGCCTACCTCGACGCGCTGCGTGCCGACCTCGAAGCCGCGCTGCCGCTCGTGTGGGGCCGGCGCGTCACGAGCGTCTTCCTCGGCGGCGGCACGCCGAGCCTGTTCGCGCCCGAGGCCATCGGCCGGCTGCTCGACGACGTGCGCGCGCGCCTGCCGCTCGAGCCCGGCTGCGAGATCACGCTCGAGGCGAATCCGGGGACCTTCGAGCGCGAGCGCTTCCGCGCGTTTCGCGAGGCCGGCGTCACGCGGCTGTCGATCGGCGTGCAGAGCTTCGACGACGCGAAGCTCGCCGCGCTGGGCCGCGTGCACGACGCGGCCCAGGCCCGCGCCGCGGTGGAAGAGGCGAGCCGCTGCTTCGACACCTTCAACCTTGACCTGATGTACGCGCTGCCCGGCCAGGGCCGCGAGCAGCACGCGGCCGATCTGCGGCAAGCGCTGGCGTTCGAGCCGCCGCACCTGAGCGTCTACCACCTGAGCCTCGAGCCGAACACGCGCTTCGCCGCCGAGCCGCCGCCGGGCCTGCCCGACGACGACGCGGCCTTCGCGATGCTCGACGACACGATCGCCACCGTCGCCGCCCACGGCCTCGCGCGCTACGAGGTGTCGGCCTACGCGAAGCCCGGCCACCGTGCGCAGCACAACCTCAACTACTGGCGCTTCGGCGACTACCTCGGCCTCGGCGCCGGCGCCCACGGCAAGCTCAGCTTCGCGCATCGCATCCTTCGGCAGACGCGCTGGCGCGAGCCTGCGGCCTACATGCGCCATGCCCTCGATGGCCAGGCGGTATCGAACGAGCAGGAGATCGGCGCTGACGAGCTGCCCTTCGAATTCATGCTCAACGCGCTGCGGCTGGCCGAAGGCGTGCCGCTCGCGCTGTTTCGCGAACGCACCGGGCTCGGCATCGAAGCGATCGCCGAGCCCCTGGCCGAGGCTCGCTCACGCGGCCTGCTCGAAGACGACGGCCTGCTGCTGAAGCCGACGCCGCGCGGTTTCGACTTCCTCAACGACCTGCAGGCGCTGTTCCTGCCGCGCGCCGCGTCGGTCAGACGCGGTTGAGGATCATCCCGCCGCCCTTGCGCAGCCGGTCGAGCAAGGCGGTCGCGATCTGGCTCAGCGGCAGCACCTCGTGTGCCGCACCGGCGGCGATCGCCTCGCGCGGCATGCCGAAGACGACGCAGCTCGCCTCGTCCTGACAGACGTTCCAGCTGCCCGCGTCGCGCATCTCACGCATCGCGCGTGCGCCGTCGGCGCCCATGCCGGTGAGCATCACGCCCAGCGCGTTCGGCCCCACCACGCGCGCGGCGCTGCGGAACAGCACCTCGACGCTCGGCTTGTGCCGGTTCACCGGCTCGGCGTCCTGCACGCGCAGCTGGTAGTTCGCGCCGCTGCGCTCGACGCTCGTGTGCAAGCCGCCCGGCGCGATGTAGGCATGGCCGGGTAGCACGCGGTCGCCGTCGCGGGCCTCCTGCACGCGGATGCGGCACAGGCTGTCGAGCCGCTTCGCATAGCTGCTGGTGAAGCCGGCCGGCATGTGCTGGGTGATGACGACGCCCGGCGTATCCGCCGGCAGCGCGACGAGCAGTTCCTTGGTCGCCTCGGTGCCGCCGGTGGAGGCGCCGATGAAGATCAGCTTCTCGGTCGAAAGCCGGCCAAGCGCGCTTGGCGCCGACGGCGTCGGGGTCAGCGGCGCCGGCGCGCTCGCGCGCGGCCCGCTCGTCCCGTTCATCCCGTTCGCGGGCGGCGTCGGCCGGCGCACCCGTGCGACGGCCGCGGTGCGGATCCGGTCGGTGATGTCGTGGCCCAGTTGCCGCAGGCCGTCGGCGACGCCGATCTTCGGCTTCGCGACGAAATCGAGCGCGCCGAGTTCGAGCGCGCGCAGCGTGATCTCGGCCCCGCGCTCGGTCAGCGTCGAGACCATCACCACCGGCATCGGCCGCAGCTTCATCAGCCGCGCGAGGAAATCCAGCCCGTCCATGCGCGGCATCTCGACGTCGAGCGTGATCACGTCGGGGTCGAGGTTGCGGATCATCTCGCGCGCGACCAGCGGATCGCTCGCGGTACCCACGCACTGCATGTCGCGTTCGCGGTTGATGATCTCGGCGAGCAGGCTGCGCACCAGCGCCGAGTCGTCGACCACCACCACGCGCGTCTTCGTCGTCGTCATCGCGAGGCCTTCAGAACAGATCGACCGAGCCGCCGGCGGAAGCCAGCGGCTGGGCCTTCGCCGCGGCCTCGCGGTCCTGCGCGACCACCGTCTCGCCCTGCGCCGGCGCGAGCCGCTTGACCATCGCCCGGCCGCTGGCCGGGAAGAAGCAGACCTTGCGCGGGTAGACGTCCATCACGTCCTTGCTGACGACCGGGATGCGCTCGGTCTTCAGGTAGTCGAGCACGAACTCGGTGTTCTTCTGGCCGACGTTGAGGCTGCTCATGCCGCTGATCACCGCGCCGCCGCCGAACACCTTGGCTTCCATCGAGCTGCGGGTCGCGCCGCGCTTGAGCAGCTCGTTGATCAGCAGCTCCATCGCGAACGAGCCGTAGCGACCCGAGTCGCCCGAGCCTTCCGGCAGCATGAAGTGGTTGAGCCCGCCGACGCGGCGCTGGCGGTCCCACAGGCAGGCGGCGATGCACGAGCCGAGGGTGGTCATGATCAGCAGGTCCTCGTCGTGCACGAAGTACTCGCCCGGCAGGACCTTCACCGCGTCGGCCTTGAAATGCGCGTCGTAGAAGAAGAACGAGGCCTCGCCGGGGCGGCGCGGCCGGGACTTGAGCTGCTCGACGCGCGAGGCGGGCGCGGCGCCCGCAAGGCGCGCCGGCGTCGGCAGGGTGGCGGAAGCGGAGGTCATCGTGGGTGGGTGAGGGTGGACGGCTTCAGGCACCGACCCGTTCGTAGACCGTCTTGCCGCGCAGCGCGAACAGCGTTCGTGCGTCGCTGAAGTTCTCGGAGTGGCCGACGAACAGCAGCCCGCCGGGCTTCATCGCCGCATGGATGCCTTCGAGCACGCGGCGTTGCGTCGGCGCATCGAAATAGATCATCACGTTGCGGCAGAAGACGAAGTCGAAGGGCTCGCCCAGGTCCCAGCGGCGGCTCATCAGGTTGAAGGGGCGAAAGCTCACGTTGCGGGCAAGCTCGGGACGCACGCGGATCGATCCAGCGTTGGGGCCCGTGCCGCGCAGGAAATGCGCGCGCAGCCGCTCGGGGCTCAAGCCTTGCGCATCCGCGCCGTAGACGCCGCGCTCGGCGGTGGCGAGCACGTCGGTGTCGATGTCGCTGGCAACGATCGGCAGCTGCGCCTTCGCGCCCAGGGTCTCGGCCACCGTCATCGCCAGCGAGTACGGCTCCTCGCCTGTGGAGGCGGCGCAGCACCACAGCCGCATCGGCTCGCCGCGGCGCCGGGCGATCGCCTCGGCCAGCAGCGGGAAGTGGTGGGCCTCGCGGAAGAAGCTGGTGAGGTTGGTGGTCAGGCAGTTGACGAAGGCCTGCCATTCGGTGTCGTCGCCCGCGCTTTCGAGGAAGGCGAGGTAGCTCGCGAACGATGCGTGCCCGGTCTCGCGCAGCCGGCGCGAGAGCCGGCTGTAGACCATCGCCTGCTTGCCCGCCTGCAGGTTGATGCCGGCGCGCTGGTAGATCAGCTGGCGCACGCGGTCGAAGTCGCGCCCGCTGAGGTCGAACTCGCGGTCGCCGGCGGCGGGTGGGGAGAGGACGGCGGTCATCGGCAAGGCGGCTCGGGGCGGGTGTCGTCGTGGATCGGCAGCGCACTCGAGCCAGGCCGGCGCGCTTCTGGGCTATCGGCGGCAGTCTCCCGGTCTTGAGGCCGGCGCAGCCCGAAAGAAGGCCAGGCCGCACCGCCCAGTTCGCCGCTTCGCCCCCCGACCCGCTGGCTAGACTGCCCTGGCCATGACCGCGTTGCTCGACACCGACCGCCTGCGCCTCGACGCCGCCTTGCAGTTGTTGCAGCGCGCCGGGCACACGCTCGCGGCAGGCCCGCGCGATGCGGCCTGGCTGCAGCACGTGATCGATGCGCTTTGCGATCTTTCGAGCCGCGACGCGCTGACCGGACTGGCCAACCGCCGCCAGTTCGACCTCGCGCTCGAGCGCGAAGTCGATCGGGTCGCCCGCGCCGGCGAGCCGGCGCTGGTGCTGCTGCTGGACCTCGACCACTTCAAGAGCATCAACGACCGCCACGGCCACCCCGCCGGCGACCTGGTGCTGCAGACGGTGGCGCGCACGCTCGCGCACAGCGTGCGGCCGATGGACATCGTCGCGCGCTACGGCGGCGAGGAGTTCGCGATCGTCATGCCCAACTGCCCGCCCGCCTTCGCCGCGGGCGCGGCCGAGCGCATCCGGCGTGCCGTCGAAGCGCTGGAGATCGCCGTCGCGCCCGAGCTCGTGCTGCGCGTCACCGCGAGCCTCGGCGGCGCCTTCGCGCCCCCGTGGGTGCGCTCGTCGGCCAGCCTGTGGACCGCGCGCGCCGACGAGCAGCTCTACCGCGCCAAGCGCGAGGGCCGCAACCGCAGCCGGCTGGAGCCGGCAGTGTCGATGCAGGTCAGCGCCGAAGAGCGCCAGTTCCTTTTCGCGCCGTCGATGCCGGTGAGCCTCGACGAGCCCCCGCCCGAACCCCACGAAGTCCGATCCAAGCCATGAACGCGCCAGCCACCCTCGAGCCCAGCCCCGTCCCGACGCCGGCCGAGCGCGCAGCGGCGCCGCGCCGCGCGCGCATCCTCGCCGTCACCAGCGGCAAGGGCGGCGTCGGCAAGACCTTCGTCTCGGCCAACCTCGCCGCCGCGCTCGCGCGGCGCGGCCAGAAGGTGCTGGTGCTCGACGCCGACCTCGGCCTCGCGAACCTCGACGTGGTGCTGAACCTGCATCCGAAGATCACGCTGCACGACGTCTTCACCGGCAAGGCCACGCTCGACCAGGCGCTGCTGCCCGCGCCCGGCGGCTTCCATGTGCTGCTGGCGGGCTCGGGGCTGGTCGAGTATTCGCGGCTGACCCCCGAGGTGCGCGACAAGCTGCTCGAAGTGATCGGCCAGGTCGCGCCGCGTTTCGACGTGGTGCTGCTCGACACCGGCGCCGGCATCTCCGACGTGGTGCTCTACACGGTGTCGCTTGCCGACGAGGTGCTGGTGGTGGTGACGCCCGAGCCGACCGCGATGACCGACGCCTATGCGACGGTCAAGGTGCTGGCCGCGCAGCAGCAGCGGCGCGAACTGAACGTCGTCGTGAACCAGGCGCCGCGCGGCGGCGACGGCCGCGGCGTCGCGGCGCAGCTGCAGCAGGTCATCGACCGCTTCGTCGTGCCCGCGGTCGGCGCGAAGGTGACGCTCAAGCTGCTGGGCGACGTGCCGCTCGATGCGGCGGTGCGCGAGGCGGTCAAGAAGCGCCAGCTCGTCGTCGAGACGATGCCCGGGACCGCGGCGGCCCAGGCGCTTTCGGCGCTCGCGGGAAAGCTGGTGGGCTGAGCGCGCCCGTCGGCGCCGCGGGCCGAAAATCGGGCCGATGCAAGCGATCGACGAACCGGATCCCGCCACGCCCTACGAACGCCTGGGCGGCGAAGCCGCGACCCGCGCGCTGGTCGACCGCTTCTACGACCTGATGGACCTGGAGCCGGCCTACGCGGAGCTGCGCGCGGTGCATCCGTCGTCGCTCGAAGGCGCGCGCGACAAGCTCTTCTGGTTCCTGAGCGGCTGGCTCGGCGGGCCCGATCTCTACCAATCGCGCTTCGGTCACCCACGCCTGCGGGCTCGGCATTTGCCTTACGCGATCGGTCTCCGCGAGCGCGACCAGTGGACGGCTTGCATGCAGCAGGCCATGCACGCATGCGGCGTCGAAAGCGGGCTGGCCGCTCGATTGCTGGCCTCGTTCGCGAACACCGCCGATTGGATGCGCAACCGCTGACAGCCGCCGTCTCCCGGGCCGCTGCGATGAACGACCCCGCTTCCGACGTTTTGCGCACCGTGCCGACGGTCCGGCGCGAAGCCTGGCCGGCGGGCGATCCCGGCTTCCGCTTCGAGCCGGCGGCCAACCTGCGGCTTGCGATCAACTTCGGCGCCGAACTCGCCTTCGAAGTCAGCGAGCCGATCGAGCTGCGACGCCTGAACCTGCTGCGCGATGGCCTGCTGTGCGTGCCGCCCGGGCTGGCGCTCGCCATGCGGCCCCGACGCTCCGCGCCCACGGCGGCGTGGGCAGGCGTCGACCGGCTGCTGCTGATTTCCCTGCGGCCGATCGTCTGGCGGCAGGCGGCGCGCCGGCTCGGCTTGGTGATCGAGACGGGCTTGTTGCCGCAGTTGCAATCGCTCGCGCTCGACGCACCGGCGCTCGCGCTGGCACGCTCGCTCGATGCCGCGCTCGACCCCTTCCACGGCGCCAGTGCGGTGCTCACCGAGCAGATCGCGGCCGCGCTGGCGGCCTGGCTGGTCGAACGCCGGGGCGATCCGGCCGTGCATCGGGAGCCTGCGCCGGCGACCGACGAGGCGATCGAAGACGCCGTGCTCAGCATCCACCGCAACCTCGACCGGCCGCTCACGATCACGCAGCTGGCCGACGATGCCGGCCTGAGCCTGTACCACTTCATCCGTGCGTTCAAGGCGCGCATGGGCGTCACGCCCTACCAGTACCTGATGTCCGAGCGGGTGGGCCGTGCACAGCAGCTGCTCGCGGACAACCTGCGCACGCGCAGGCGCCAGCGGCTGGCCGACGTGGCGCTCGAAGCCGGTTTCGGTTCGCACAGCCGGCTGATCGAATGTTTCCGGCGGGTGGCCGGCTGCTCGCCTTCGCAGTGGCAAAGGCGCATCGAGGCCGAGCTGGCCGACAGCCGCGCCACGGCCGCCTGGGAGCCCGGCTCGAACTGAAGCGGGCGGCGAGCCGAAGCGCAATTTTCCGCGAGCTAGCTCCGGCCCGGCGCAATTTCAGCCGTAGCACGTCGCAAGCGCGCTACCTACGATCGATTGCAACAGGGGGGATCGATCGATGAACGAACACACGCAACTCGACTGGGGTTCGACGCGCGAACACGCGCGGCCTGCCGTGCCGACGCCAGCGCGCCGGCAGGCGATCCTCGACGTCGCGACGCGGCTGTGGGGCACGCATGGCTATGGCGACCTCACCTTGCGGCGCGTGGCCGAGCAGGCGGGCGTCGCGCTCGCACTGATCGACCACCACTTCGGCGGCAAGGCGCGGCTGCTCGCGGAAGTCGTCGCGCCCCTGAAGCTTGCGTTCGCGCAGCAGGCGCCGGAAGTCTTCGAGCCGGCCGGTGCGCGCGGCCTCGGTCACGACGGCACCTGGAGGCTCGTCGTGACCTCGGCGCTGGCGGCGCCGATCGAGACGCTGGCCGCGCGCGGCCGCCCGGGGCTCGGGCTGCTGCAGTTCTGGCAGCGGCAATGCAACGACCCGACGCCGGAGGTGTCGGCCGTGCTGCGGCAGGCGTTTGCACCGGTCGAGGCACGCGCCGCCGAGGCGGCGCTGGCCGGGCTGCCGAGCGAGCGCGCCGCCGCGATGCGCGAGGCGCTCGGCTGGCTGTGCCGGCTGACGTTCGGCAACGGCGTCGCGGTGGTGCTGCGCGAGCTCGAATCGCACACCGACGGCGAGGCCCCGGCGGCGCCGTCGGCCGAGCAGGTGGCCGACGCCACCGGCGCCGCGCGCGAGCACATGGCGAGCGCCTTCGCGCCGATGTTCCAGCGACTGCGCGACGGCGGCTGACGCGCGCTCAGCGACGCGACGCGCGCGAGTCGGCCGGCGCGCTCGTCGCTGCACCTACCACGCGGGTTGCGAGCAGCACGATGAGCGCACCCGCGCCGCCTTCCGAAGCGCGCGCCTGCACGAAGGCCAGCACCTCGGCCTTCTGCACCAGCCAGCTTTTCACCTTGCCCTTGAGCACCGCCTGCCGGCCCGGCGAGCCGTGCCCCTTGCCGTGCACCACGCGCACGCAGCGCAGCCCGTGCTTGCCGGCTTCGCGCAGGAAGTCGGCGAGCCGCTCGCGCGCTTCGTCGCGGCGCAGCCCGTGCAGATCGACCTGCGCCTGCGTGGCCCAGACGCCGCGGCGCAGCTTGCGCACGACCTCGGCGCCGATCTCGCTGCGGCGCCAGGACAGCGCCTCGTCGGTGTCGAGCAGCGACTCGACGTCGAAGTCGTCCGACAGCGCCTCGCGCATCACCGCCTGCTCGTCGCGCAGGCGCTGCAGCGGCAGCGGCGCCGGACGCTCGCGCGCCAGTTCGGCGCGCGCGCCGGCGCGCAGCGGCCACACTGGCCCGACGCTGCGCGCGAACAGTTCGCGTTCGAGCTGCTCGCGGCGTTCGCGCTCGCGCCGGGCGGCGGTTTCCGCCTGCGCTTCGCGTTCGAGCGATTGAAGGGTGCGCTGCAACTCGCGCAGGCCGTCCATGCCGCGCAGCGCGGCCGTGCGACGCGGAGGCGCGGCTTTCACAGCAGGCCCCGTTCCGCGAACGAGACCAGCCCGCTGCGCGCGACGACGATGTGATCGACCACCGTGACATCCACCAGCTTCAGCGCCGACTTCAGCTGCTGCGTCAGCCATTCGTCCGAGCGCGACGGCTCGGCGACGCCCGACGGATGGTTGTGCGCCAGGATGGCCGCCGAGGCGTTGAGCGCGAGCGCGCGCTTGACCACTTCGCGCGGGTAGACGCTGGTCTGCGTCAGCGTGCCGCGAAACAGCTCCTCGAAAGCCAGCAGCCGGTGGCGCGCATCGAGGAAGAGCACCGCGAACACCTCGTGCGGCCGGTTCGCGAGCTGCAGCCGCAAGTAGTCCTTGACCGCCTGCGGCGAGCCGAACACCGGCGCGTCGGCCAGACGCGCGGCGAGGCAGCGCCGCGCAATCTCCATCACCGCGGCGAGCTCGGCGCGCTTCGCGGGACCCAGCCCCTTCACATCGGCCAGTGCGCGCGGCTCGGCGTGCAGCAGGCCGTCGAGGCCGCCGAAGCGATCGAGCATCGACTGCGCGAGCTGCAGCACCCCCTGGCCGGGCAGCCCGGTGCGCAGCAGCAGCGCGAGCAGCTCGGCGTCGGCCAGCGCCTGCGGCCCGCGTTCGAGCAGCTTCTCGCGTGGGCGAGCGTCGGCGGGGAGATCTTTCAAGGCGGGGAGCGGACGGAGGCGCCCGGGCGGCGCCGAGGAGAGGGAGAGGGCCGGTGCGAAAATCCGCGGCTCAGTCTAGCGAAGCCCCTCGCGCAGACGCCTCCTGAACCCCGCGATGCTGCCCACGGTCCGCCCCGGCTCCTTCCTCACGCTGCACTACCGGCTCAGCGGCCCCGACGGGGCCGACCTGGTCAACACCTTCGCCGACAAGCCGGCGACGCTGTCGATCGGTGCCGGCGAGCTGGCCCCGGCAATCGAGGCGCGTCTGCTCGGGCTGCAAGAGGGCGCGCACATGCGCGTCGAGCTGGCGCCCGGCGAGGCCTTCGGGCCGCGCAATCCCGAACTGCTGCAGCGCGTCGCGCTCTCGGTGCTGCGCGAGCACGGCGACCCCGACGAGTGCTACCGCGTCGGCGACGTGGTGCAGTTCCCCGCGCCCGACGGCCGCCCCGGCTTCGCCGGCGTGCTGCGCGAACTCGGGCCCACCGGCGAGGACTGGGCGGTGTTCGACTTCAACCATCCGCTCGCGGGCCAGCCGGTGGCCTTCGAAGTCAAGCTGATCGGAGTTCTTTGATGACGACGACCAACCCAGTCGATGTGGTGCTGGCCGAGCCGCGAGGCTTCTGCGCCGGCGTCGATCGCGCGATCGAGATCGTCGAGCGCGCGATCCGCAGGTTCGGCGCGCCGATCTACGTGCGCCATGAGATCGTGCACAACACCTACGTCGTCGCCGACCTCAAGGCCAAGGGCGCGGTCTTCATCGAGGACCTGGCGGATGTGCCGCCCGGCGCGACGCTCGTCTTCAGCGCGCACGGCGTGAGCCGCGCGGTGCGCGACGATGCCGAGGCGCGCGGCTTCTCGATCTTCGACGCCACCTGCCCGCTGGTGACCAAGGTGCATGTCGAGGTCGCCAAGCTCGCGAAGCAGGGCTACGAATTCATCATGATCGGCCACAAGGGACACCCGGAGGTCGAGGGCACGATGGGGCAGCTCGACGCCGGCATCCACCTGGTCGAGGACGTCGAGGACGTCGAGCACGTGCAGCTGTCGGGCGACAAGCTAGCCGTCGTGACGCAGACGACCTTGTCCGTCGACGACGCGGCCGAGATCCTCGCCGCGGTCAAGCGCCGCTTTCCGCACGTCAAGGAGCCGAAGCAGCAGGACATCTGCTACGCGACGCAGAACCGCCAGGACGCGGTGAAGGTGCTCGCGCCGCAGGTCGACGTATTGATCGTCGTCGGCAGCCTCACCAGCTCGAACAGCAACCGGCTGCGCGAACTCGCCCAGCGCCTGGGCACGCCGGCGCACATGATCGACTCGGCCGACGACCTGCGGCCCGAGTGGCTCGAGGGCCGCGCGCGCGTCGGCCTGACCGCCGGCGCCTCGGCGCCCGAGCTGCTGGTGCAGCAGGTGATCGAGCGGCTGCGCAGCTTCGGTGCGGTCGCGGTGCGCAAGATGAGCGGCGTCGAGGAGACGATCCGCTTCCCCTTGCCCCTGGGCCTGGGCGACAAGTCGATGGAAGGTGTGGCCTGAGATGCTGGACATCAATCTGCTGCGCAAGGATCTCGATCACGTCGTCGCGAGGCTCGAAGCGCGCAAGTCGCCGCAGCCGTACCTCGACGTGGCGCGCTTCCGCGAGCTGGAGTCCGAGCGCAAGACGATCCAGACGCGCACCGAGGAATTGCAGGCCAGGCGCAACGCGCTGTCGAAGCAGATCGGCCAGCTGAAGGCCAGGGGCAGCGACGTGGCGGCGGTGATGGCCGAAGTCGGCGGGCTCGGCGAAGGCCTGAAGGCCAGCGCAGAACGGCTCGAGGCGATCCAGTCTGAGCTCAACGCGATGCTGATGGGCCTGCCGAACCTGCCGCAGGCCGACGTGCCGCTGGGCAGCGACGAGCAGGCGAACGTCGAGCAGCGGCGTTGGGGCGAGCCACGCGAGTTCGACTTCGCGGTGAAGGACCACGTCGATCTCGGCGCGCCGCTGGGGCTGGACTTCGACGCAGGCGCCAAGCTCGCCGGGGCTCGGTTCTCCTTCCTGCGCGGCCCGATCGCGCGGCTGCACCGCGCGCTCGCCCAGTTCATGCTCGACATGCAGACCCAGGAGCACGGCTACGTCGAGTGCTACACGCCCTACATCGTCAACCGGGAGGTGCTCGAAGGCACCGGCCAGCTGCCGAAGTTCGAGGGCGAGATGTTCTGGGTCACGCGCGGCGGCGACGACGCGGCGAGCAAGCAGTACCTGATCTCCACTTCGGAGATCTCGCTGACCAACAGCGTGCGCGAAGCGCTGCTCGCCGCCGACGCGCTGCCGATCAGGCTGACCGCCCACTCGCCGTGCTTCCGCAGCGAAGCCGGCAGCGCCGGCCGGGACACCCGCGGCATGATCCGCCAGCACCAGTTCGACAAGGTCGAGATGGTGCAGATCACCACGCCCGAGACGAGCGATGCCGCGCTCGAAGACATGGTCGGCCACGCCGAAGCGATCCTGCGCAAGCTCGAACTGCCGTATCGCGTGATGCTGCTGAGCACCGGCGACATGGGCTTCGGTGCCGCGAAGACCTACGACCTCGAGGTCTGGCTGCCGGCGCAAAACACCTACCGCGAGATCAGCTCCTGCTCGAACTGCGAAGCCTTCCAGGCACGCCGCATGCAGACGCGCTACAAGACCGCAAGCGGCAAGAACGAGTTCGTGCACACGCTCAACGGCTCGGGGCTCGCGGTCGGCCGGGCGCTCGTCGCGGTGCTCGAAAACGGCCAGAACGCCGACGGCAGCATCACGCTTCCCCCGGCGTTGCGGCCCTACCTGGGCGGCCTGGAGAGCCTGCGCGCGTGAGCGTTCGCTGCGGGTGCCTCGGCTACACTCCGCGCCTCGCCGACCACGGCGAACCCATCAGGAGAGGTGGCGGAGTGGTCGAACGTACCTGACTCGAAATCAGGCGTACCGCAAGGTACCGTGGGTTCGAATCCCACCCTCTCCGCCAGCTAGTCCGAGCCCGCGCCCGTCGCGGGCTTTTTCTTGCGCTAGGCCCGCGCGGTGCGGGCTTGCGGGGCGATGGGCTTTCTCTGTTGTCGCTGTTCTGCGCCTGCAGGCCGGTTTGCCGAGGACTTTCTCAGTGAGGCCGGCTGACGGTACGTAGGAATGTGCGGCGCCAACAAGAAGGCCCCGCACCGCGGGGCCTGTTGACGATGCAAATGGATCGCTAAGCGTCCATACCGAGCAAGCGACGCTGCGCTTGCCAATCCATCGGCAACTCGCCGATCCGGCTCAGCCGCTCAGTGGTCAGTTCAGGTGGCGCTTCACCTTTCGTGATGCGCTCGACAATGTCCGGCGCAAGGAACGCAAGGCGAATTACGCGCGCGACGTAGGAGGCGCCTACGACATCCTGCTCGGCGATCTCCGCCACGCCTTTGCATCGCCCTGAGGCCAGAGCCGCAAACCATCCTTGCGCCTTACCGATCAGGGCGATCAACTTGGCGTCGAACTGCGGTGCTGGGGCGATCGTGCGGTCCCTGACGATCAGCCGCATCGCCATGCCGCAACGCTTGAGCTTCACTGGCACGTCCTCTCGAACGGTCTGCTGCGGTGCGCCGAGCGGCTCGCCTCGAATGACGATCTGGAGGTTCGAGGTGGCAACGATGATGCGTTCGACCAGCCGCTTCACGGCGTTGGTCTTCTCGGTGCCCATCGCTGCCAAGCTGGTCCCAAGCGCCTTGGCTTGTTTGAGCCCGCCCATCACCTCGTCGGGTCGATCGGCACCGATCACTTCGAGCACTCGACCTTCATCGTTGAGGAAGGCGATCAGACCTTGCAGCACCGCCTGCTCCAGTTGCTGCCCGGGTAAACGCATCGGCTCGTCTCCTACGCCGACGTAGTAGCGGTAGCGCCGCTGCCCCTTCTTCGCATGGCTTGGCGTGAGGCGCTGGCCTTGCTCGTCGAAGAGCATCCCAGCCAACAGACTGGCCTGGCTCGCATCGCGCTTGCCGCGCTGCCCTTGCCGGTTGTCCGCCAGCCGTTGCTGCACCGCCTGCCAGGTAGCGTCATCGATAATCGCCGGATGGTGACCGTCGTAGACCTGATCCTTGTGCGCGATCCGGCCGGCGTAGATGGGGTTGCAGAGGATCCGATGCAGGTGACCCCGACTGAAGGGCCGGTCGCCAGTGCTGCGAGCGTTGTCCGGCCGCGCAGGGGTGGACCAAGCCTGACCATCGACGTGCCGCTTGAGCTGGCTCACACAGCCGAGCCGTAGGTACAGGCGGTACAGGTCCCGCACGCGCTCAGCTTCGCCCTCATCGATCACCAGCGTCCTCTCGTGGGGCCGGTAACCGATCGGAGCGACGCCCCCCATCCACAACCCCTTGCGCTTGGACGCCGCGATCTTGTCGCGGATGCGCTCGCCAGTGACCTCGCGCTCGAACTGAGCGAAGGACAGCAGCACGTTCAAGGTCAGTCGGCCCATTGAGCTCGTGGTGTTGAACTGCTGTGTCACCGACACGAAGGACACGCCCTGAGCATCAAAGCGCTCGACCAGCTTCGCGAAGTCCGCCAGCGAGCGCGTGAGCCGATCGACCTTGTAGACCACGATGATCTGGATGCGACCGGCCGCTACGTCGGCCAGCAGGCGCTGAAGGGCAGGGCGCTGCAGATTCCCTCCGGAGTAGCCGCCGTCGTCGTAGGCCGTCTTGGAGACCTTCCAGCCTTGGGACTTCTGGCTGAGCACAAAGGCTTCGCTCGCCTCGCGCTGGGCATCGAGCGAGTTGAAGCTCTGTTCCAGGCCTTCCTCGGACGACTTGCGGGTGTAGATCGCGCAGACGAGGCTCACTTGCGCAGCCCGAAGAACAGCGGCCCCGACCACGGCGTACCGGTAATCCGTCGGGCGATCGAGGAGAGGCTGCGGTAGCGGATGCCCTCGTGCTCGAAGCCGGAAGGCAGCACCGAAACCCGATGGGTCCGGCCTTGCCATTCGCGCAGGAGCTGGGTGCCGGTCGACAGCGTCCGCGGCGCCGGCGCTGCCGACCGTTGCAGCGATCGAATTAACCGCTTCGGATCGGTGCTGCCGAGGTGCTGAGCCATCTGCAACTGCCAACCGAGTGCCGATCGCAAGAAGGCAGCGCGCGAGCCCCGAGGCGCTGGGCAGCCAAACGCTACACACCAGCGTTCGGCGAGCTCGTCGCGCGACATGGCTTCGAGTTCTGCCAAGTCGATCGACTCCCTGTTCATGCGGCGTCGACGATGCGATAGATCCGCGACCCGCCGTCGTCCGCTGCGCAAGAGACGGTCAGTCCCAGCTTCTTGCGAAGCACGCCGCTGATCACACCTCGCACGGAGTGAGGTTGCCAGCCGGTCAAATCGGTCATCTGTGTCACCGTCGCCCCGGAAGCGCCGCGTAGCAGGGCGATCAGTCGAGCTTGCTTCGAACCTGTCGATGAGGACGGCTGGGGCTTGCGTGGAGCAGGCGAAGCCTTGCGGGTACTTGACCTCGCCTTGGGTGAGCGGTGCGCAGGCGAAGGCGCCGGGCGACTGTTGCGCTTCGCGGGCGCCTTCGTAGCCTTGGCGCGTTGCGAGCGGACGGACTTGGTAGTTGGCATGAGTGATCCTGGTATTGCGCCGCGACGACCGCGGCGGGCACCAGTACCGCTCTACTTGGGGAAGACATCAAGTCCAGTTTGGTTGTTCTTGCGGCGCATGGCCGCATTCTTGGTGGTGTACCGCCATCTACTGCTTAGCAGCGGTTGCGGTCGGTGACGGCTGGCGGGCGTGATTACGCTGACTCGCATCAAGCAGTCGCTCGGCCAGGCGATCGGCTCTAGTTCGAACGGCGGCTGTACGAGGTACTGCAGTCGTAGGGCCTGATGCGCCCGTCCAGGTCGCGCCAGCGACCCCTGACCTACCGCTCGAGCTGGCACTCTCGACCCAAACCTGTCGCACAGATCACCACGGCCCGGAGGGCGGCTCCCGCTACTATGGGAGATCCTGGGCACGAGCGCGCCAGCACGGCCACTGCTGAAGTCCGACGGATCGCGACTGCCGTGTGCGCCGCGCTTGTCATCCTTCCCTCGGATGCCGGCGCTTCGCAGGAAGCTCGCGGCAGGCGGCAGCCCGCGCCGGTACCCCAAAACAGCTCTGCAGCGTCATAGAAGGGGCCGCGCCTCCACCCAAACATGGCCCGCTTGTCTGACCCGTTGATTCGCCATGGTCCCTCGACCCTCAGCGCTTCGTTCGCGCACTCAGCGATGCAGCTACACCCGCAGTCTGATCACCCGCCGAGGGACTCGCCAGCAGCTTTTCGACAACAGCCTGTAAGCGCGCCAGCAACCTCAAACGAGCGCTTTCGACATCACCCAGGCTTGGCGCAGCCGCCTTCTTCTTGCTTGCCGCAGCAGTAGCCGGCGCCGTTGCTAGAAGGTCGTAGATCTTGCGAGCTGCGCGCAAAAAGTCCATCTCTTCCGCAGAGAGAAACTTCTCGACTGCGGTTGCCACCTTAGGGGGCACGTCCGGCAGGACTTCCACGAGCCCCAGCACTGCCAACCGAGAAGCGAGGTCGAAGGCCTCCAGAGAAAGCACGGTGCGTGTCGACGTTCCGGACAGATTCAATGGCGCGAACTGATTGGTCGTTGGATGGATCGCGGCAAGCACCTGTGCCGCCTTTGCGTACTCAGCCAGCGGATTCAGCCTCGGGGACGCGACGTGTCGCTGTTCCCAGATGCGCGCAATCAGAGCGGCAACTCGATCTTCCGCGGCCCCTCGCTCTGCGACATCAGCGCTTCTTGCTGCGACCAGGAGTTCCGCCAAGTGGTGTGCCATCCACCGGCCCAGTGTGTCCACGCCGTCGTCCAGCCCGAGCTGCTCGACGAGGTACTGTCCAAGTTCCAAGATATCCGTCGGCTCCCTCGATGCGCCCGTCCCTCCGAAGGACGACGACGAAGTCGTACGACGCCTCCTTGGAGTCTTGCGAATCGTCGCTGCCATAGCCATCCCCCGTTCTTCGTGTCAGATCCACCTCTACGATCAAGTCCATCTTTCGTGCGATCAGAAAGTCGAGGATCGCGGACCTCGACGCCATCAGCCGATGGCCGTACGAACGCAAATAGCCTGACGAATACCTGGCCGTCGCATCCGACATGTCGTCGCTCCAGGCGACGTACCGAAACTTGACATCGCCGCCGAGTCCCACCCAGCACGCGGGTTCGCTGCTCCTGTCCTGCACGAGACCAAGAACCTTTGAGACCCTGTCCCCGGGCTTGACAGCACAGGCCGCGACCTGGCGCCGAAGGACGTCTTCGTCGTCCAGTCTGGTGTCGCGTTGCGGGTGACACAGCCAACCGACCAGGCGATATGGCGCCTTATCGATCTCCATGTCCTCGCCTTCCTCTGGAATCTTGTAGTCCCAGGCGTTGCCGATCGACTGCAGAGCGCGGACCAGCGCGGAGGCCGCCTCGGGCGAAACCAAAGCGCTCGAGATGTTCATCGTCGAGCGTTGCTTGCCCTCGGAGCAAGAAACATAGCCAGCGACGACAACATCGCCGCTCGTCTCGTTCAGGCCTACCTCGGAGAGTAGGTCTTCAAAGCGAACGCTTTGCAGCCAATCCTCATCCTTCTCGCCACTTCCGTACCACAGGCGCGCTTCCAGCGGCTTGAAGCCCCGGAGATCGGAGAGCCAGTAGGGCGGCTCCGTCAAGCCACTGCGCGACCACCAATAGTCCCAATCGCGCCAGCGGTCCTCGCGACTCTCCGCCAGTGGCTTGGTCAAGAGCAGTTCGCCCACGGTGCACCACATCGCGTGCCACTCGAGATGCGTGTGGGCCCGCTCGATCGTCGGCAACGACCCGTGACGATGCGAACTCGAGTACGGCTCGCGCTGGAATCGGTGTTTCCTGGGCTCGTTAGCCCACATCCAGGCATCTGTATCCGCCTTCCAACGGTCAACAACCCAGCGTTCCGCCACATCCAAGAACTCGTTGCCGCTTACATCAGCGAAGAGCTGAAGCGGTTCGTCGTACCAGTATGGAAGCGTGTCGGTCGAGTCGAATCGGAAGCGACGGCCATCCTGGTCTCCGAACCGACCAAAGGCCTTGTGGCAGGCCGAAGGCACTGTGGGCAGGACGGACTTGGTCGCACTGTCGAGAGCTGCTTCCTCCGCGGCGTTCAACGAAACCAATCCGCGCCCGAGCAGCACACCAACGGCGCCCTTGGCGAAACGCTGGCAAAGGAGATGTGGAAAGCTGCCGTCGGTGGCAATCGAAAAGAGGAAGCGACCATGCTTCTCCGCGGCGGCGGGTGATTCGTCGGCGATCCTTTCCATCGCGATGAGCAACCAGAGCCTCGCCGCAAGCCAGTAGAACGGGGCCCGCGCGTCCCGGAAGGTGACCTCAACTGACCGAGGCCACTGTTCGACCACCGCGTCGACGACGGCATGCTGACCCAGTCGCGCTGCGACTCTCAGCGCATGCGCCGCGCCCCAACGCACTCTTAGGTCGGCGTCACCCAGCATCGCATAGAGCAGGCGACCCACTGACTCGACGACGCTCTCGGGTATGTCGCCAGCTTCGAATCTGTCCTCGCGACGCTTCAAATCGGCAACCTCCTTTGCGAGGTGCCGCGTCAACGCGTCCGCTGCCTCAACGGGCGCGATGTGCACAGCAAGCAACTCCAGGATGCCGTACACCGAGGCGGCGTCCCACTTGTTGGCATGCAACTCGAGTCCTTCCAAGAGCGACTCGCACACCCGATCGTTCGACAGGCCACTGGCTGCCCACATTCCGGGCAAGACAGCTGACTCCCGGCGGAATTTGGCCGCGTAGTAGAAATCTGGCAGTCGTTTGGCGATGAGTGAAGGCAGAGTCTCTCGGCACCAGCTTGCGACTGACGGCGAAGCAGCAGCCCACTCGGTAACGGCTCCAGCAATCGCGGCGGCGAGATCACTCCGTCGTCGCTCGAAATCGCACAACGCAAGCGCATCCAGATGTGCTCGTCGATCGACCACTTTGACGCCCCGCCGAATCTCTCGCAGGACTTCGAGAGCATCGATGTAGCGCTCGTTCCGACGGGCTTCGGCCTCGACCCGACAAAGTGTCGCTTCGACTTCCGCGGCCGAAGTGTGTCGGCCGGATTGCTGCACAGCCGCACGAATGTCAGCCCCCGAAGGGTTCTCCGGCGGTGGGGAGCTATCGGCCTGCACTTCGCCAATCCCGCCGTTCTGTACGTCGAAGAACCGCAGGATGTTTCGTCCACGCCGGACCCATGGTGTCGACTGATCCGTCTGAGCGATGTCGATAGACGCCCTGACCTCTGACAGCCCGTCATGGCCATCGATACCCATGACCGTCAGCCTTGCCAACTCCTCGGCAACGTCAGACCTCTCTGACGCATGTCCTGGCGCTGAAAGTGCTTTGGCGATCGGGTCGAGCACGTTACTGTCCAAATCAACACCGAGGCACAGAAGCGGCACGACGGAGTCAACTGCGATCGACCCCGCTTCCAAGCCAACTGTCAGGATGTCGGGGATCAGTCGGTGCGCGCGGACGAGACCCGCGTCGTCCCAACGGCCGGCCGCCCCAAGGGCGACGGGAAGGTCGAGCGTCGTCAGCGATGCTGCCAAGGACTCCCACGGAAAACGTTCGTGATCCCCCAGTACGCCCCAAAACTCTGCCGCCAGTTCGGCGAGCTGGCAAGCCGCAACCCGCCGCTCGTCTGTGCCCATTGCGCCAATGGCGGTGCGCGCGAATGGCCCGAGCATCTCAAGGTGAAAGATGCTGTCGACGTCAACATCTTCCAGCACGGCCGATGCGTCAGCGAAGAGGGCTTCGGCGTCACTCGGGCTGAATGGGCTGATCAGCCTGGCCAACTCCACCAGCCGCTCCGCCCTGTCGGTAGCTGGAGCCCTGTCATTCTTGACGGCCACTGCGTGCGCTACTGCCTTCTCTAGCACGAACGTATGCACGCCGCTGTGCAGCGAAAGCGTCCGCAGCACGCTCAGCTCTTCGCGTGAGAGACGGCCCTCTTGAACATGACAAGCGCCGTAGGCCAGCTCCGCACATTCTGGCCCGCCAATCTCGGGCACGTGCTGTATTGCCGCGATCGATTGGCCGATCCGATCCCTCATGGTCTTAATGTCGTGGTCGTCGCGCATCGAGTAGTCGCCGCGCCCATAGCCAGCCACCGCAGCACCGAACCGATCCCACTCGGCGCTACGGTCGGACCAGGGAACGATGCACTTGGCCCGAGCGTTATAGATTGGCAACAAGTCTCGAATGAACTTTTCGAGCCGCTCCACACGCTCGTCTTCATGGTTCTTCTTGCCTTTCTGGCCAGCCTCGCCGCTCTCACTCCCAGAAGGCTTGGCCGGTCCGAGATAAGACTCAACAGTGGCATCCCTGCCGTCGAGCAGCTCGAGCAAAGTGTGGGCGCGAAGAGTGGCATCAATGAACTCGCGTGAGCTTCGATAGATGTTCTGACGTGTACGCCAAGACGGACTCGCAATGACTTCGAGGACTTGACGCACCTCACGCACGATGCCCCTCTGCGCCACGACCACCTCGGCGCCGGTCAGCAGCAGTCCGACCAGCGGACCGTGTCGGCCGGACTCATCCAGGTCACGCGGAGCCACGCTCTGGCCGAGCCAGCCACGTCTCACCCACCGTCCGAGGTTAGTCTGCAACTCCGCGAGGCCTGCGTCTTCACCTGCGAGCGCAAGTGGAACCCGAATGGTCACGTCCCAAAGCGGCGCGCGCTGAAGACTGCCGAGTACGGCTCTCACAAGCTTCTGCTCCCCAGACGCGAGCAAGCGGTGCGTGATGGTGTCTACGACCCTGGGCATCAGAGTCTTCGGCTTCCAACGACGCAAGGTGGCGACTCCGTGGCGAGGACCTTCGGCGCGCAACACAGCCTCGCCCTCGGCCGCAAGGTCGCCATGGTCCAACTTCCACTCCGGGTGCCTGTCCTTTTTCTCCTTTTGCCGTTCGAAGTAGGACTCGAGCCATGCCATGAATTGCCGTCGCCAGTCTCGCGCTCGAAGCGCATCGCCTCTCACCGCGCAATCGAGCATCAAGTGGCAGAGCGTGCGCCCATGCAGCCCAACATGCTTCCGCTCCTGCAGCACGGTCTTCCGCAGACTCCTCTGCGCAAAGCGAGCCGAAAGGTCCACGTTGTCCGTCAGCATCTTGCGAACGGCCTCGTCGGTCTTCAGAGCGCGCGCACCTCGCAGGAGCACAAGGATCGCCTCTGCGCGTTGACCCGCCAATCGCGCCACGCGCATTGCAAGTTTCAGCCGATGCAGCTGTACCTCCCGCCTTCTGACGGGATCCCTTATGACTCTCGGATCCGGGTGTGCCTGAGCGAGTTGTAGGAGTTTGGCTCCGTTGCCCGCCGCCAGCAGCGCCGCCGCGACGTGCTCGGCGCAGTATTCGTCTTCCCCGTGCTTTGCGAGAAGGATCGCCGCTGCCGTCTCGCGCGCAACGGGCAGGAAAGCATCGGCGCGTTCAGAGATGAACGCCTCGAAGTCCTCATCTGCGAATGCCAGGTAGTCACCATCGCGGCGAAGGCCGGGGGCGAGGTCGTTGCACAAGTCATGGACGTGCGCTTCGCTGACACCGAGGACAGCAGCCAGAAGCTTGACCGGTACCGGCCGGGCCAAGACGACGAGTGCGGCGCACAGCTTGCCGAACCCCAGTTCATCGCCGCCCTTGCGAAGC
>NZ_DASTPW010000015.1:0-73688 GCF_035762065.1 Methylibium sp. | reverse complement strand
AGGATCAGCATGTGCTCGGCGAGCCAGCCCTCGTCGCGGGCCATCACGCTGGCGATCCGCAGTGCGTAGCACTTCTTGCCGAGCAGGGCGTTGCCGCCGTAACCCGATCCGAAGGACCAGATCGCGCGCTCCTCGGGGCTGATCAGCTTGAGGATCAGCATGTGCTCGGCCAGCCAGCCCTCGTCGTGGGCCATGGCCGATGCGATGCGCAGCGCGTAGCACTTCTTGCCCAGCAGCGCGTTGCCGCCGTAGCCGGAGCCGTAGCTCCAGATCTCGCGCGTCTCGGGGTAGTGGACGATGTACTTGGTGCGGTTGCAGGGCCAGCTCACGTCCCGCTGGCCCGGCTCGAGCGGCGCGCCGACCGTGTGCATGCAAGGCACGAACTCGCCGTCGCTGCCGAGCACGTCGAGCACCGCCTTGCCCATGCGCGTCATCAGGCGCATGTTGACCGCGACGTACGGCGAGTCCGAGAGCTCGACGCCGATGTGCGCGATGGGCGAGCCGAGCGGGCCCATCGAGAACGGCACGACGTACATCGTGCGGCCCCGCATGCAGCCTTCGAACAGCGCCGGCGTGCCGTCCGCCTTGCCCGTCTCGAGGATCGCGCGCATCTCGGCCGGGGCCATCCAGTGGTTGGTCGGGCCGGCGTCCTCGCGCTTGTTCGAGCAGATAAAGGTGCGATCCTCGACGCGCGCCACGTCGCTCGGGTCGCTCCAGGCGAGGTAGCTGTTCGGCCGCTTCGCGTCGTTCAGGCGGCGGAAGGTTCCCGCGTCGACGAGCTGCGCGCAGAGCCGGTCGTACTCGGCAACGCTTCCGTCGCACCAGTGGATCGCGTCGGGCTGCGTCAACGCAGCCATGCGCGCGACCCAGTCGAGCAGGTGCACGTTCTTCACATGGGCCGGCGCGTTCAAGCGCAGGCCGTTCATCGCGGGGTGGTTCATCGAGGCTCCGAGGTCAAGAAATCTCGCGCAAGCCCGGTCGGTGGGCCGGCGCGGCATGGCTCGACACCGCAGCGTCACACGACGGTCACGCCAGGGCAGTCTAGAAGTCCGCTTCCTATAACGATGTCGCCGGGGATGCACGTTCGGCATGGAAGCATGCCGAACACCCGAACCGGGTGGGTGAGCAGCACTTCGCATCCTTGAAGGCAAGCGGCGGGCCCGCCGGTCGGCCAAGCGCGGGTGCCTCCGTAACATGGATCGCATGTCGTCCGCAGCGCGCCGCAGTCTTTCGTCTTCCGGCCGCCGCGCATGCGTCGCGGCGCTCGGGCTCGGCCTGCTGGGCGTCGGCGCGAGCCGGGCGCAGGACCCTGCCGCGCGCCGGCTCGCCGTCGGCGTCGAGACCTCGCTGCAGCTCTCCGGCCTGGCCCCGCGCCTTGGTGCGGCACTGGCGCGCGACACCGGCCTGGCGATCGACTGGCGCGCCGGCCCGAGCGGCCTGCTGCTGCCGCAGCTCGAGCGCGGCGAACTCGACGCCGCCTTCACCCTCGCGCCCGAGCTCGAAGCTTCGCTGCTGCGCCAGAACCTGATCCACGACCGCCGGCCGGTCGCCGAGACGGCGCTGCTGCTGGTCGGCCCCGCGCCGCGCAAGGCGACGAAGAAGCAGCCGGCGCAGCCCGACCCGGCCGGCGTCGCCGCCCTCGAAGGCGGCCCGGACATCGCGCGCGCGCTCGCGCACATCGCCGCGGCCGGCCAGCGCGCCGAGGCGGTCTACGTCGCGGCGAGCGAGCCCAGCGGCGTGCGCTTTCTGGAACAGGCACTGTGGAAGGCGGCCGGGCCCCAGGCGGTCGGTGCCTGGCTGCAGGCCAACGGCGGCGGCCCGGCGGCGCTGCTCGCGCAGGCCGCGCAGGCCGGCGGCTACGCGCTGGTCGAGCGCGGCGTCTGGGCGGCGCTCGGTGCGCGCCACCCCGGCCTCGCGGTGCTGCTCGGCGACGACCCGCGCCAGCGCGCCACCGCCCACCTGATGCGCCCCTTCCGCGCCCATCACCCGGCGGCCAGGCTGGCCGTCGCCTGGCTCGCGGGGCCCGGCGGTCGCCGCGCGGTCGCCGGCTTCGGGCGCGGCTACCGCGCCGCCGGCTGACGCGCTTGCGGCGCCTCCCGGGTAGGCGTCGTATCCGCTCGGATATATCGCATGCCCTCATGCCGGCGCCGGCGCGGTCGCGCAGACTGCAGGTGTCCCGAAGCTCGAAGCCGCCAGGCCATGCCGTCGTCCTCCGTGTTCGTCCGCCGCGGCCTCGTGATCGGTGCCTGCGTCGGCTTGCTGACATCGCTCGCGCCGCGCGCGGCCTGTGCGCAGGACGAGGCGGTGGTCGTCTTCGCCGCGGCCAGCCTGGCCGACGTGCTCCGGCAGATCGCCCGCGACGGCGGCTTCACGCAGATCAGGTTCTCCTTCGCGGCCAGCTCGACGCTCGCGCGCCAGATCGAGCAGGGCGCGAACGCGCAGGTCTTCGTCAGCGCCGACGAGCCCTGGATGGACGCGGTCGAGAAGACCGGCCGCGTCGCGCCCGGCCAGCGGCGCGAGCTGGCGGCGAACCGGCTGGCGTTGATCGGCCCCGGCAGCGCCGAGGCGGCCGCACCGCAGGAGACGGCCGCGGCCGTCGAGTCGCCGATCCGCAAGCTGCTGGCGACGCCCGATGCGCGCATCGCGACCGGCGACCCGGCGCACGTGCCGGTCGGCCGGTACGCGCAGGCGGCGCTCGCGTCGCTGGCGCTGTGGCCGGCGGTCGAGCCGCGGCTCGCGCGCGCCGACAACGTGCGCTCGGCGCTGGTGCTGGTCGAACGCGGCGAGGCGCCGCTGGGCATCACCTACCGCACCGACGCGCTCGCTTCGAAGAACGTCCGGGTGCTGGCGCTGTTCCCGCTCGCCGCGCATCCGCCGATCCGCTACCCGGCCGCGCTGCTGAACGGCGCCTCGCCGGACGCGCAGCGCTTCTTCCAGCATCTGTTCGCGCCGGCCGCGCAGGCCGCGCTGCGCCAGGCCGGCTTCGGCCCCCCGCCCGGGCCGTGAGACGCGCGCCCCGCGCGATGCGGCCGCGATGAGCGGCGCCACCGTGCCGCATGCGCGCAGGCCCGTGCCTCGCGGGCAGCCCGACGCCGGCGCACGGGCGCGCAGGCCTGCCGCGCACGGGCACCGCGGCCGGCCCGCGGCGAGCCCGGCACCCGGGGCGCCGCGATGAGCGAGCTTGAACAGCAGGCCCTGCTGCTCAGCCTGCGCGTCGCCGCCACCGCCACCTTGTTTGCGCTGCCGATCGCGACCGCGCTGGCCTGGCTGCTCGCGCGCCCGCGCTGGCCGGGCAAGCCGCTGCTGGAGGCGGCGATCAACCTGCCGCTGGTGCTGCCGCCGGTGGTGATCGGCTATGCGCTGCTGCTGGCTTTCGGGCGCCGCGGGCCGCTCGGCGCCTGGCTGCACGACTGGCTCGGCATCAGCTTCGTCTTCACCTTCCGCGGCGCCGTCCTCGCGGCCGCCGTGATGGCGCTGCCGCTGATGGTGCGCGCGGTGCGGCAGGCGCTCGAAGCGGTCGACGGCGGGCTCGAGGACGCGGCGCGCAGCCTCGGCGCGTCGCGGCTCGACGCGGTCGCCAGCGTCACGCTGCCGCTGGCCGCGCCCGGGCTGCTGTCGGGCGCGGTGCTCGGCTTCGCCGCCTCGCTCGGCGAGTTCGGCGCGACGATCACCTTCGTCTCCAACGTGCCAGGCCAGACGCAGACGCTGCCGCTGGCGATCTACAGCGCGCTGCAGAGCGCCGACGGCGAGCAGGCGGCGCTGCGGCTGGTGCTGTGCTCGGTCGTGCTGGCCTTGCTGGCGCTGGCGCTGGCGCAGTGGAGCCACCGGCGGCTGGCGCGCTGGCTCGGCGCGCAGGGCGGGCGATGAGCCTGCAGATCGACCTGGCCGTCGCGCGCGGCACGCAGACGATCGAAGCGCGCATCGACGTGCCGCCGCAAGGCATCACCGCGCTGATCGGCCGCAGCGGCGCCGGCAAGAGCAGCCTGCTGATGGCCGCGGCCGGGCTGCTCGTGCCGCTGCGCGGCACGGTGGTGCTCGACGGCGAACCGCTGTTCGACCGCGTCCGCGGCATCGACTGCGCCGTGCACCGCCGCCGCTTCGGCCTGGTGTTCCAGGACGGCCGGCTGTTCCCGCACCGCTCGGTGCGCGCGAACCTGCTCTACGGCGCCCGGCGCGCGCCCGCCACGGCGCCGGGCCCGGGCTTCGACGAGGTCGTCGCGCTGCTCGGCATCGAGCCGCTGCTCGCGCGCCGGCCGCATCAGCTCTCGGGCGGCGAGCGCCAGCGCGTCGCGATCGGCCGCGCGCTGCTCGGCAAGCCGCGCGCGCTGCTGATGGACGAGCCGCTCGCCTCGCTCGACCCGGCGCGGCGCCACGAGCTGCTCGGCTACCTCGCGCAGCTGCCGGCGCGGCTCGCGCTGCCGATCCTGTACGTGACGCACCAGATGGACGAGGTGATGCGGCTGGCCGACCGCGTCGTGCTGCTTTCCGAAGGCCGGGTCGCGGCGAGCGGCGCCGCGCTCGAACTGCTGAGCGACCTGCGCCTGGGCCCGCTGGTCGGCCGCTTCGAGGCGGGCAGCGTGCTCGCCGCCCGCGTGGTCGAGGCGGTGGACGCATGGGCCTTGTCGGTGGTCGAGGTGGCGGGCCAGCGCATCGTCGTGCCGCGCATCGAGGCCGCGGCCGCGAGCCTCGTGCGGCTGCGCGTGCGGGCGCGCGACGTAGCCCTGCAACGCGAGGTGCTGCCCTCGAGCGCGAGCAACCAGTTGCGCGGCAGCGTGCTTCAGGTGATCGAGCGCGATCCGCCGTACGCGGCCGTCGAGCTGGGGCTGGCGGGGCCCGATTCGCCGCCCGGCGAGCGGCTGTGGTCGCTGGTCACGCGCCGCTCGGTGCATGCCCTTGCGATCGCGCCCGGCCAGGACCTCGTGGCAAGCTTCAAGGCCGTCGCCGTCGAGGGCCGCGCGACCGCCGTTCAGCGCTGAACGCGGGTCGGCCCGCCACGGCGCGCTTCGACGAGGAGCCCGCCATGACCACCCGACGCTACGCCTCCGGCGCGCTGCATGCGCTCACGCCTTGCTTCTCGCTGCGCGACGCCGAGGCCGGCATCGCGTTCTACGCCGCCGCCTTCGGCGCGCGGGAAGTGATGCGCCACATGGACGGCGCACGCATCGCGCATGCGCAGCTGCGCATCGGCGACGCACTGCTGATGCTGTCGCACGACAACCCGGCCTACCCCGAGATCCCGGCCGCCGAGGACAGCGCCTCGCCGGTCGGCTTCTTCCTGGAGGTGGGCGATGCCGACGCGACGGTCGCGCGCGCGGTCGAGCTCGGCGCCGCGCTCGTCTACCCGCTGCGCGACCAGGACTACGGCCGCAGCGGCACGGTGCGCGACCCCTTCGGCTTGCACTGGCACGTCACCTCGCAGCCCGGCGGCGGGGCCGGCGCATGACGGCCGCCGACGGCCGCGTCCTCAGCGTCAACCTCGGCCAGGCCAGGCCGCTGCGCGTGCCGACGTCGAGCGGCGGGCGCAACGTGATGAGCGGCATCGGCAAGCGCGGCGTCGAGGGCGACGTGCAGGTGCGCAGGCTCGGCCTCGTGCATGTGGCCCCCGACGGCGACCCGGCCGGCCGCGAACGCGCCGACGAGCAGGCCGACCCGACGGTGCATGGCGGCATCGACAAGGCCGTCTACGCCTACCCGGGCGAGCACTACGCCTTCTGGCGCACGGTGCGCGCGCAGGCCAAGGTCTCGCTGTGGGACGAAGCGCTGCCGCCGGGCTTCATGGGCGAGAACCTGACGCTCGAAGGCGTCGCGGAGAGCGACGTGTGGGTCGGCGACCTGCTGCGCTTCCCGCGCTGCGAGCTGGCGGTCGCGGGGCCGCGCCAGCCTTGCTTCAAGTTCAACGCGGTGATGGGCTTCAGCCAGGCCTCCAAGCTGATGGCGCAGTCGGGCTGGTGCGGCTTCTACCTGGCGGTGCGCAGCGCCGGCACGATCGCCGCCGGCGAGCGCTTCGAGATCGTGCCCGGCGCGCGCGAGGTCGGCATCCCCGAACTGTTTCGCGCGCAGATGCGGCGCGGCGGATGAAGCTGCGCGCCGCGCTCGCCGCCCTGGCGGCGCTGGTGCTTGCGGCCTGCGCCGCCGAGCCCTGGCGGCGCGATCCGGCCTGGCCGCATGCCGAGGTGCTGCTGCTGGGCGAGCAGCACGATGCCGCCGAGCACCAGCGCATCGAGCGCGATGTCGTCGAGCAGCTCGCAGGCCGCGGCCGGCTCGCCGCGCTTGCGCTCGAGATGGCCGAACGCGGCCATGCGACCGACGGCCTGCCGCGCGGCGCCGACGAAGCCACCGTCCAGCGCGCGCTCGCCTGGGACGAGCGCGGCTGGCCGTGGGCCGCCTACGGCCCGGTCGTGATGGCCGCGGTGCGCGCGGGCGTGCCGGTGGTCGGCGCCAACCTGCCGCGCGCGGCGATGCGTTCGGCGATGCAGGACGCGGGGCTCGACGCGCGCGTCGATGCCGCGACGCTCGAGCGGCTGCGCGGCGACGTGCGCGACGGCCACTGCCGCCTGCTGCCCGAGTCGCAGCTGCCCGGCATGACGCGCATCCAGCTCGCCCGCGACATGGCGATGGCCGAGACGCTCGCGCAGCGCGCGCGACCTGGCCAGGTGGTGGTGCTGGTCAGCGGCGCCGCGCATGCCGACGCGACGCGCGGCGTGCCGCGCCACCTGCCGGCCGCACTCGGCCGCCGCAGCGTGCTGCTGGCCGCCGGCGCGGCGCCGGGCGCATCGAACGCCGGCTTCGACGAAACCCGGCCGACCGCCGCGCTGCCGCCGGTCGATCACTGCGCCGGCCTCGCCGACAAGCTCGCGCCGAAGCGGTGACCGCCGCGCGACGGCGCGTCGCGACAATCGCCCGATGCTCGCCTACCGCCACGCCTTCCACGCCGGCAACCATGCCGACGTGCTCAAGCACACCGTCCTCGTCCATGTGCTCGACCACATGGCCAAGAAGGACAAGGGCTACACGCTGATCGACACCCACGCCGGCGCCGGCGGCTATTCGCTGCTCGCGCCCGAGGCGCGCAAGAACGCCGAGGCCGATCGCGGCATCGCGCGGCTCGTGGCGCGCGACGACCTGCCCGCAGCGGTCGCGCGCTACGTCGAGCTGGTGCGCGCCTTCAACCCCGAAGGCGGGCTCGGCCGCTACCCCGGCTCGCCCGAGATCGCGCGGATGCTGCTGCGGCCGCAGGACCACCTGCGCCTGTACGAGCTGCACCCGGCCGACCTGCAGAACCTCGCGGTCCACCACGCCGGCCGCGCGCACACCGAGGTGCACGGCGAGGACGGCTTCAGCGGCCTCGCGATGCAGCTGCCGCCGCCTTCGCGCCGCGGCGTCGTGCTGATGGACCCGGCCTACGAGATGAAGGCCGACTACACGCTGGTCGTCGGCTCGGTGCGCGAGGCTTTGCAGCGCTTCGCCGAAGCCGTCGTCGTCGTCTGGGTGCCGCAGGTGACGCTGCTGGCCGCGCAGCAGCTGCCGAAGCGGCTGACCAACGCCGCGAACGCCTCGCAGCGCGGCTGGCTGCACGCTCGGCTCACCGTGCAGCCGCCCGACCGGCAGGGCTTCGGGCTGGCCGGCAGCAGCGTCGTCGTGATCAACCCGCCGTGGACGCTGCAGGCGGCCTTGAAGCAGAGCCTGCCCTTCCTCGCGAAGGCGCTGGCGCAGTACGACGGGGCGTCGTACGCGCTCGAGCATCACGAGCCGAAGGCGACGAACGCGAAGCGGCGCTGACGGCAAGGTGCCGGCGCCTGGGCGTGCGCCGCCGCGACGCGCGTTTCAGCAGACCTGCTCGTCGCGGGCGTGGTGCGCTTCGTGCGAACCGTGCGGGTCGTTCGACGCGTGCGCATCCTGCAGTCGCGCCGCCTGGCTGCGCCGCCAGGCGGCCGGCGGTGCGCCGTACTCGCGGCGAAAGGCGCGGCTGAAGGCGGTGTCGGTCTGGTAGCCGACGTCCCCGGCCACGCTCGCCAGCGGCGCGCTGCTGCCGCGCAGCAGCTGGGCCGCGAGCAGCATGCGCCACTGCGTCAGGTACTGCATCGGCGACTGGCCGACCAGCAGCTGGAAGCGCTCGGCCAGCACCGAGCGCGAGGTGCCGGCGGTGCGCGCCAGCTCCTCGAGCGTCCACGCATGCGCGGGCCTGCGGTGCAGCGCGGCGAGCGCGGCGCCGACGATGCGGTCGCCGACGCCGGCGAGCCAGCCGGTGCGGCCCTCGGCCTGCTCGTTCATGTGCAGCCGCAGCACCTCGATGAACAGCAGCTCGGCCAGCTTCGCCAGCACGCCTTCGCCGCCGGCACGCGGTGAGCGCGCCTCGGCCAGCGCGTAGCGCACCGAGGCCTCGAGCCAGCCGCCGGCGTTGGAGTCGCGCACGCTGACCTTCACCACCGGCGGCAGGCCGTCGAGCAGCAGCCGGGCGAGCCGCGCGTCGCAGGCGAGGTAGCCGCAGACCAGCCGCGTCGTCGCGCCGCCGCCGCCGTAGGCCAGCTGCGCCGGCCGCCGCGACAGCACCGTGGCGAGCTTCACGCCGCCGGTGGCCGGCGGCAGGCCGGGCTCGGAGCTCATCCGGTGCGCGTCGCCCTGCGGAAAGATCACCGCATCGCCGGCCAGCAGCTTCAGCGGCGGGCGGCCTTCCATCTCGACGTAGCACTCGCCCGCGGTGAGCATGTGCAGGATCACGACGCGCTCCGCGCCCGGCTCCAGCAGCGCCGCGACGCCGTCGGCATGCGGCGACTGGTAGCACCACGGCGCGCTGAAGCGGCCGTTGATGAAGATCGCGCCGACCAGGCGCACGACGCGCAGCGTCTCGGAAAGAGCGTCCATCGCCGGCTCCTCAGCCCACGTCGATGCGCAGCGCGACCGGGGTCGCGTCGCGCGCGACGCACGACACCCACGAGCGGTCGCAGGCCTGCTCGACCAGCGCACGCAGCCGCTCGGCGCTCACCGCGCGCGCGGCGATGCGCACCGCGAGTTCGACTTCGAGCGGCCCGGCGCCCACCGCGCGGCCGTCGGCCTCGCGCATGCCGAGCAGGCCGCGCGCGTCGGAGCGCGAGTTCGCCTCGCATTCGAGCCGGGTGAGCTCGATGCCCTCGCGCGCCGCGAGCAGCGCGATGCAGGTGCCGGCGCAGGCCGCGAGGCCCGCGCGGAACAGCCAGCCGGGCGTGACGCGGCCGTCGGCGCCGCCCATCTCGGCCGGCATCTCGGTGGGCATCTCGAAGCCGTTCGGATGGCGGGTGACGAAGCGGGTGCCGCCGGCCCAGCGGGCGCTGGCGGTCGAGTCGGCGTGCAGGCCGGCCTGCGGGCGGCGCTGCAGGACCGACTGCATGCGGTCGAGCGCTTCGGCGACGGTTCGGGTTTCCATGCGGTTCTCCTGCATCGGCGCGGCGTCGATTCTGAGCGCGACAGCGCCGCGCCGCGCCGTCCCGCGTCGAGGAGCCGGAGCCCGCGGACGCTCGGGCAACCGATGCGGACGCGCGGGCAACTTCTCCACTGCGTGGTGGAGCCGCGTCGGACGCGCAAGCAGTTCTTGCCGACGCGCAGGCAGGACGCATCGGCAGCGCCGGCCGACAGTGCTTCCCATGCAGCGGCCTTCCTTCGTCGCCCTCGCAGTTCCCCGACGAGCTCTGCATCCGTGCATCCAACCGATGGAGACCTCCATGCCCAAGTACGTCATCGAACGCGAGATCCCCGAGGCCGGCAAGTTGACGCCGCGCGACCTGAAGGCGATCGCCATGAAATCCAAGCGCGTGCTCGACGAGCTCGGCACGCGCATCCAGTGGCAGCACAGCTACGTCACGACCGACAAGCTCTATTGCATCTACCTCGCCGACGACGAGGCGCTGATCCACGAACACGCCCGGCGCGGCGACTTCCCGGTGACCAGCGTCGCGCGCGTCGGCGCGGTCATCGACGCCGTCACCGCCGACTGAAGCCCCATCACCGACCCCAAGGAGACCCGCGATGAACACCCCCGCCACCATCGATTTCGACGCCATCAAGACCCGCCAGCAGGCCGCCTGGGCCAGCGGCAACTACGCGGTGATCGGCACCACGCTGCAGATCGTCGGCGAGCAGCTCGCCGAGGCCTGCGACGTGCGCTGGGACGAGCGCGTGCTCGACGTCGCCGCCGGCAACGGCAACGCGACGCTCGCCGCCGCGCGCCGCGGCGCGCAGGTGACCTCCACCGACTACGTTCCCGCGCTGCTCGAACGCGGCGCCGAGCGGGCCCGCGCCGAGCAGCTCGACGTGAAGTTCCAGGTCGCCGACGCGCAGGCGCTGCCCTTCGTCGACGCGAGCTTCGACGTCGTGCTCTCGACCTTCGGCGTGATGTTCGCGCCCGACCACGCGACCACGGCCGCCGAGCTGGCGCGCGTGTGCCGCCCCGGCGGGCGCATCGGCCTGGCGAACTGGACGCCCGACAGCGTCGTCGGTCGCATGTTCAAGGTGCTGGGGCGCCACGTGCCGCCGCCGGCCGGGCTGCAGCCGCCGTCGCTGTGGGGCGCCGAGGCGCATCTGCAGCAGCTGTTCGGTGAGCGCGCGGCCCGCATCGACGTGACGACGCGGCAGTTCAACTTCCGCTACCGCTCGGCGGCGCATTTCGTCGATGTCTTCAAGACCTGGTACGGGCCGGTGCTGAAGGCCTTCGCCAGCCTGTCGGCCGACAAGGCGCAGGCGCTGCAGGCCGATCTGGTCGAGCTCCTCGACGGCATGAACCGCGGCGGCGCGCGCGCGCTCGTCGTGCCCGGCGATTACCTCGAGGCGGTCGTCACGCGGCGCTGAGCGCGCGGCTTCGCCGATCCACCCGTCAACCCCACGGCCGTGACCCGGCCACTTCTCTTCGCGAGGAGTCCACGATGGACAGCCAAGGTTTTTTCCTCACCGTTGCCGCCAGCGTCCTGCTCGCCGGCTGCCAGGCGCTGATGGCCCACGGGCCGATGCCCGCCGAGCCGGGCGCCGAGCGCGCGTTGTGGGCAGCGGCCTGCACCGACGACCCGCGCGAGCTGAACCCCGCGCGCGAGCTCGGCCTGGGCACGCCCGAAGGCCGCGGCGGCTGCAGCCCGGCGCAGTTCGCGCGGCGGCCCTGACGGCCGGCCGCGGATCGCCGCCACTCGGCATCGACATGGACGCCCGCCTGCAACGCCGCGTGCAACGCCACGGCTGGGACCTCGCCTCCGGCGGCTACCAGCGGCTGTGGGGCGGGCAGCTCGCGCCGGCGCATCGCGCGGTGCTCGCGGCGGCCGCGCTCGCGCCCGGCGAGCGGGTGCTCGACGTGGCCTGCGGCAGCGGCCAGCTGAGCCTGGCGGCCGCGCATGCGGTCGGCGCGGGCGGGTGGGTGCTCGCCACCGATCTCGCCGAGCGCATGGTCGATGCGGCGCGCGACCGCGCGCGGGCGCTGGGCCTCGCTGGCTTCGACGCCGCGCGCATGGACGGCGAAGCGCTGACGCTGGCCGACGCCGGCTTCGACGCGGTGCTGTGCTCGCTCGGCCTGATGTACATGCCCGAGCCGGAACGCGCGCTGCGCGAGGCGCACCGCGTGCTGCGCCCCGGCGGCCGCTTCGTCGCGGCGGTGTGGGGCGAGCGCTCGCGCTGCGCCTGGGCGTCGGTGTTCGGGATCGTCGATGCGGAGGTGGTGAGCGACGTCTGCCCGCTGTTCTTCCGGCTCGGCGCGCGCGACGCCCTCGCGCGCGCCTGCACCGACGCCGGCTTCGCGAGCGTGCGGCTCGAGCGCATCGACATCACGCTCGACTACGCCAGCGGCGCCGAGGCCTGCGACGCCGCCTTCAGCGGCGGCCCGGTGGCGCTGGCCTGGTCGCGCTTTTCGCCGCAGGCGCGCGAGCGCGCCTGCGAGCGCTACCTCGGCTCGATCGAGCCCTGGCGGCTCGGCGCGCGCTTTCGCGTGCCGGGCGAGATCGTCGTCGTCTCGGCGGCGAAGAAGGAGATCTGAGATGACCGACCTGTTCACCCGCCTGGTGCGACGGCTGCGCTCGCGCGCGGGGCGCCGCAACGCCTGGCCGCGGCCGCTTCGCACCGTCTCGTGGAGGCTGCGATGAGCCGTGCCGACATCACCCGCGCCCGCCTCGATCCGGCGTCGCATGCGCTGCTGCACGCCGACGAAGCCGAAGGCGCCGTCCTCGAATGCCACGACGGCCGCCTCTGGGTCACGCAGCACGGCGACCAGCGCGACATCGTGCTCGAAGCCGGCCAGCGCTTCACGATCGAGCGGCCGGGCCGCACGCTCGTCGAGGCGCTGCGGCCGGCGGTCGTCAGCCTGCGCCGCCGCAGGCCGGCGCGCGCGCGGCCGCTGCCCGCGCCGGGCCGCGCCGCGCGCATCGGTGCCGGTGCCGTCGCGGCCTGCGCGACCTTCGTGTTGTTCGAGGGGATCGCCGAGCTGGCGCGGTGGCCGGTGGTGACGATCTCGCTGCGGCTGGCCGGCGCGGCGCTGGCCTGAGGCGCTTCAGCGCCGCAGCTCGAGCAGCGCCGCGAACCACCACGCGCGCAGGCCGACGAGCAGCGTCACCGGCTGGCGCTCGCCGGCGTCGAGGCGTTGGTCGGCGAGGTGCTGCTGGGCCAGGTCCTGCCCGATGCGCTGCAGCCGCTCGACGAAGCCGCGCGCGGCGGCCGGCGCGACCTGGCCGTGCACCAGCATCAGCGTCTCGTTCGCGCCGTCGAAGCCGCCGGCGAAGTAGTCGTCCACCACCTGCGCGCGGAAGAAGCCCATCACCGGGCCGTCGGGGCGCCAGCGGAAGGTCTTCGCGAGCTTGAGCCGGTAGCGCGTCGCGTCGCGCTGCTCGACGATGCCGAGGCGGTCGAGCACCTTCAGGTAGGCCTCGCACTCGGCCGGCTCGATCCGGTAGGTCGCGACGATCTGCTCGACGCTCCACAGGCTCAGCACGCAGATCGCCATCAGCAGCAGCTTGCGGTCGGCGACCACCGCGCGCTCCTGTTCGAGCGTCAGTTCCTCGCGCAGCGGCTGCGCCTCGGCGATGCGGCGGGCGAGGTCGGCGAAGTCGAGCTTCAGCACGCGCAGCACGTCGTCGATGCGCGACAGCGGCATGTCGGCCTTGGCGAACATGCGCTTGATGCTCGACTCGCTCATGCCGAGCGCATCGGCGAGGTCGGCGTAGGTCAGCTGCGCGGCCTTCAGCTCGGCCTTCAGCGCGGTGATCAGGTCGAGGCTGCTGCTCATCTCGGCCGCGAGTATCGCCACGCGCTACCGAGCGGCGCACGCGGTGCCACGCTCCTCATGGCGATGGGCGAACCGCGGTGCGGCCGGAACAGTGGAGCCTCTTCAACAGCTTTCGAGAGGACTTCATGCAAGCCGCCGCCGCCCCGATCCGTCATGACACCAAGGCCTGGAAGGCGCAGGTGTGGACCTCCTTCGGTCTCGCCGCCACGCTGTGCGCGACCGGACTGGCCTGGCTGCCGGGGCAGGACCTCGACCGCGCCTTCATGGTGATGGGCTACGTGTTCTGCCTGAGCACCGCATTCGCGCTGTCGAAGTACGTGCGCGACAACGAAGCCCGGCGCACCGACACGCCGATGTGGGGCCTCGTCGTCTGGGGTGGCTTCGCGCTCGCGATGAGCCTCACCGCCTGGGGCCTGTGGCGCATGGAGGTGAACCCGACCTACAAGGCCTACCTCGGCGTGAGCTGGCTGTTCCTGATCTCGACCGTCTTCACGCTGGCGAAGACGCTGCGCGATGCGCACGAAGCGGCGCTGGCCGAGGCACGACGTGAAGGCGTGTCGATGCGCGCCGCGCAGCAGGTCGAGTGATGTCGCGACTCGACAGGAGCACAACCATGAAGCGTTCGATCACGAAGACCCTGCTCGCTGCCGCGTTGGCGATGGGCGTGATGACCACCAGCCACGCGCATCCGACCGGCGCGTCGGAGGCGAGTGCGCTGTCGATGCTGCCGGTGGCGGTGTCGGTGGCCGCGCCGGAGGTGATCCTTTCGGCCGGTGCCGTGCTGACGGTGGTCGCGGTCGATGCCTCGACCGCCGGCACGGTGTGGGTGCTGGAGCGCGCCTCCGACGGCGCGCGGGCCAGCGTCACGCTGAGCGCCGCCGCGGTGGGCGGCGTGTCGGTGATCGCGGGCACGGCGGTCGTCGTCACCGCGTTCAGCGCGGGCTGGGTCCTGTCGGCCGCGGGCCAGGCGATCGCCTACATCCCGAACGAGATCGGCAAGGCGCTGCTGCACAACGAGCGGGTGACGTGGTGATGAGCGCGCGGCACATGTTCGTCGCCGCCGCGCTCGCGGCCGCGCTGATCGGCCCGGCCCACGCCGGCCGCTCCTGCGAGGCGAAGCCGCCGACCGCGGTGAGCGTGCAGCGCGCGATGACGCTCGCCGAGCGCACCGCGCAGCGGCTCGACGCGAGCGGCGCGCAGGTCGTCGTGATCGCCCGCAACGGCCAGGACCTGGGCCGCTGGGGCCTGCGATGGTCGCATCTCGGCTTCGCCTACAAGGACGGCGACAGGTGGCGCGTCGCCCACAAGCTCAACCAGTGCGGCAGCGCCCGCGGCTCGCTGTACCGGCAGGGCCTCGGCGAGTTCTTCCTCGACGACCTGCATCGCTACGAGGCCGGCATCGCGGTGCTCGCGCCCGAGGTGCAGACCAGGCTCCTGCCGATCCTTCGCGACAACGCACGGCTCGCGCAACTCGACACGCCGGCCTACAGCATGGTCGCCTACCCCTGGGCGCAGCGGTATCAGCAGAGCAACCAGTGGGCGATCGAGGAACTTGCGCTGAGCCAGGAGCCGGGCGCATCGAGTCGCGAACGCGCGCAGGCATGGCTGCAGTTCAAGGGCTACGAGCCGGGCGTGCTGCGCATCGACGCGCTGACGCGGCTCGGCGCGCGCGTGAGCGCCGCCAACGTCGCCTTCGACGATCATCCCGCGGCCAAGCGCTACAGCGATCGCATCGAGACGGTGACCGCCGACTCGGTGTTCGCATGGCTCGAACGCAGCGGGCTCGCCGCTCGCGTGGAGGTGCTGCGATGAACGAGACGACCTTGATGTCGCGCCGCCATCTGCTGTGCTGCGGCGTCGGCATGGCGATGGGGCTGTTCACCGGGCTCGCCGCGGCGAACGGGGAGGGCATCGAGCAGGCGCCGCAGGGCCTGGCGTCGTCGTCGCTGCGCGACCTCGTGCACGCCGCGTTCGACGGCATCGAGGCCGGTGCGCTGTGGGACGCGCACGCCCACCTGCTCGGCACCGGCGATGCCGGCTCGGGCTGCCGCGTCCACCCCGCGATGCAGCAGTGGTGGCACCCGCAGGACTGGCTGCGCCGCCGCGTGATCCTCGATGCCGCCGGCGTCGCGGCCGATGCGCCGTCGATCGACGAGGCCTACGTCGCGCGCCTGCTGCACCTGGCCGCCGACTTCCCGGCCGGCGCGCGCTGGCTGCTGTTCGCGTTCGAAGAAGCGCTCGACGACGCCGGCCGGCCGCGCGACGAGTGGACGACCTTCCACGTGCCGAACGAGTACGCCGCACGCGTGGCCGCAGCGCACCCGCAGCGCTTCGCGTGGGTCGCCTCGATCCACCCGTATCGCGACGACGCGGTCGAACGCCTCGACGCCGCGGCAAGCACCGGCGCGCTGGCCGTGAAGTGGCTGCCGAGCGCGATGAACATCGATCCGCGCGACGCGCGCTGCCGGCCGTTCTACGACCGGCTCGCGAAGCTCGGCCTGCCGTTGATCGTCCACTGCGGCGAAGAGAAGGCCGTGCCCGGCGCGCACCGCGAAGCCTTCGGCAACCCGCTGCTGATGCGCGTGCCGCTGGAGCAGGGCGTGCGCGTCGTCGTCGCGCATGCGGCCTCGCTCGGCTCGGCGCTCGACACCGACCGGCCCGGCGCGCCGAAGGTCGCCGCCTTCGATCTCTTCGCGCGGCTGATGGACGAGCCGGCGTGGCGCGATCGGCTGCTGGCCGACGTGTCCGCGGTCGCGCAGATCAACCGCCCGGCGCGCGTCCTGCGCACGCTGGTGCGCCGCGACGATTGGCATGCGCGCCTGCTGCACGGCTCCGATCACCCGCTGCCCGGCGTGAAGCTGCTGGTCTCGCCGGCGCGGCTGGCCGCGGCCGACTTGCTCGACGACGCCGACGTGCAGCCGCTCGAACGACTGCGCGAACGCAGCCCGCTGCTGTTCGACCTCGCGCTCAAGCGCCGCCTGCGCGACAGCAGGGGTGCACGCTTCGCGCCAAACGTCTTCGAGACCCGCCGCCACTTCGAGCGCCCCGCCGCTACATTGCGACGCGACCCGCCCGGAGCGCCGGCATGAGCGCTCGAACCCCATCACGAGAAGCAGCGATGAGCGCAGGCCCGAGCACCACGGCGAGTCCGGACGGCGTCGTCGCCGTCACCGCGCCGCATCCGCATCCCAACCAGTTCGCGCTGCTCGGCCAGCGCCGCTTCGCGCCCTTTTTCTGGACGCAGTTCCTCGGCGCCGGCAACGACAACCTCTTCAAGTTCGCCTTCACCGTGCTGGTCACCTACCAGCTGCAGGTGAGCTGGCTGCCGCCGGCGCTGGCCGGGCTGGTGATCGGCGCGCTGTTCATCGCGCCCTTCCTGTTGTTCTCGGCGACTGCCGGCCAGCTGGCCGACAAGCTCGACAAGGAGCGCGTGATCCGTTTCGTCAAGACGCTGGAGATCGCGATCATGGCGCTCGCGGCCTGGGGCTTTTGGGTCGCGAACGTGCCGGTGCTGCTGGCCTGCGTGGTGCTGATGGGCTTGCACTCGACGCTGTTCGGCCCGGTCAAGTTCGCCTACCTGCCGCAGCACCTGAGCGAGCGCGAGCTGACCGGCGGCAACGGCATGGTCGAGATGGGCACGTTCGTCGCCATCCTGCTCGGCAACGTGATCGGCGGCCTGCTGATCGCGGTGCCCGAGGTCGGCCGGCACTGGGTCGCCTTCGCCTGCCTCGGCGTGGCGCTGCTCGGCCGCGCGACGGCGCAACGTGTGCCGCATTCGCCGGCGACCGACCCAGGCCTTGTCATCAACTGGAACCCGGTCAGCGAGACCTGGCGCAGCCTCCAGCTCGCGAACCGCAACGTCGTGGTCTTCCGCTCGCTGCTCGGCATCTCGTGGATGTGGTTCTTCGGCGCGGTGTTCCTGAGCCAGTTCCCGTCGTTCGCGAAAGACGTGCTCGGCGGCGACGAGCGCGTCGCGTCCTTGCTGCTGGTGGTGTTCTCGGTGGGCATCGGCATCGGCTCGCTGCTGTGCGAGGTGCTGAGCCGCAGGCACGTGGAGATCGGCCTGGTGCCGTTCGGCGCGATCGGCATGAGCGTGTTCGCGATCGACCTGTTCTTCGCGACGCGCGGGCACGCGCCCACCGGCGCGACAGCGGGCGTCGGCGAGTTCATCCGCGGCGCGTGGCACTGGCGCGTGATGGCCGACCTGTTCGCCCTGTCGCTGTTCGCCGGGCTCTACAGCGTGCCGATGTACGCCCTGATCCAGCTGCGCAGCGCGCCGACGCATCGCGCGCGGATCATCGCGGCCAACAACATCCTCAACGCGCTGTTCATGATCGCGAGCAGCCTGATGGCCGGCGCGCTGCTCGGCGCGGGCCTCACGATCCCGCAGATCTTCCTGGTGACCGGGCTGCTGAACGCGGTCGTCGCCGCCTACATCTTCCTGCTGGTGCCCGAGTACCTGCTGCGCTTCCTCTCGGTGATCGTCTCGCGGCTGATGTACCGCTTCCGCATCGAGGGCGACGAGCACATCCCGACCGAAGGCGCCGCGATCCTCGTGTGCAACCACGTCAGCTTCGTCGACGCGCTGCTGCTGATGGCGGCGAGCCCGCGGCCGATCCGCTTCATCATGGACCACCGCATCTTCGCGACGCCGGTGCTCGGCGCCATCTTCCGCCTCGCGAAGGCGATCCCGATCGCCCCGCAGAAGGACAGCCCGGCGACCTACGAGCGCGCCTTCGCCGAAGCGCGCAAGGTGCTCGACGAGGGCGAGCTGCTGTGCATCTTTCCCGAAGGCGGCATCACCCAGGACGGCCGGCTGCAGCCCTTCAAGGGCGGCGTGATGAAGGTCCTCGAGACGCACCCGGTGCCGGTGGTGCCGCTCGCGCTGCACGGGCTGTGGGGCTCGTTCTTCTCGCGCATCGGCGGCGCGGCGATGACCCGGCCGTTCCGGCGCGGGCTGTGGAATCCGGTCGGCATGACGGCCGGTGCGCCGATCCCGGCGTCGCAGGTGACGCCGCAGGCCCTGCAGGCGCGGGTGGCGGCGATGCTGGGCGGCTAGCGAGCGTGCGTTCGGGCGCTCACACCCCGCGCGCCCGGTCGCGGGCGAACTGCCCGCGCCACGCCTCGAACCGCCCCGCGTCCAGCGCTTCGCGCACCTCGCGCATCAGGTTCACGTAGTAGTGCAGGTTGTGGATGCTCGCGAGCATCGGCCCGAGCATCTCTTCGCAGCGGTCGAGGTGATGCAGGTAGGCGCGGCTGAAGCCGGTGGACGTTCCTGCAGCGCCGCAGGCGGCGCAGGCGCAGCTCTCGTCGATCGGCCGCTCGTCGGTCTTGAAGCGGGCGTTGCGGATCTTCAGGTCGCCGTAGCGGGTGAAGAGGTGGCCGTTGCGCGCGTTGCGGGTGGGCATCACGCAGTCGAAAAGATCGACGCCGTTCGCGACGCCGTGCACCAGGTCTTCCGGGGTGCCGACGCCCATCAGGTAGCGCGGCTTGTGCGCGGGCAGCCGGTGCGGCGTGTGCTCGACGATGCGCTGCATCTCGGCCTTCGGCTCGCCGACGCTGACGCCGCCGATCGCGTAGCCGGGGAAGTCGAGCCCGACCAGTCCCTCCAGCGAGGCCTCGCGCAGGTTCTCGAACATGCCGCCTTGCACGATCCCGAACAGCGCATTCGGGTTGTCGAGCCGCGCGAATTCGTCGCGGCAGCGCGCCGCCCAGCGCAGGCTCAGTTCCATCGAGGCGCGGGCTTCCGCCTCGGTGGTGAGGTGGCCGCCGTCGGCGCCGGCGGCGTGCGACGTCACGAAATAGGGCGTGCATTCGTCGAACTGCATCACGATGTCGCTGTTCAGCACCGTCTGGATCTGCATGCTCACCTCGGGAGTGAGCAGCAGCTTGTCGCCGTTGACGGGTGAGGCGAAGCGCACGCCTTCCTCGCTGATCCTGCGGCCCCGGCCGTCGGCGCCGCCGAGCGACCAGACCTGGAAGCCGCCGCTGTCGGTGAGGATGGGCCGGCGCCAGCCCTCGAAGCGGTGCAGCCCGCCGAACTGGCGCATCACGTCGAGCCCCGGGCGCAGCCACAGGTGGAAGGTGTTGCCCAGGATGATCTCGGCACCCATCGCCTCCAGCGACTGCGGCATCACGCCCTTGACCGTGCCGTAGGTGCCGACCGGCATGAACACCGGCGTCTCGACCACGCCGTGGTTCAGCGTCAGGCGGCCGCGGCGCGCGCGGCCTGCGGTGGCGAGCAGTTCAAAGCGAAGCATCGCGGGATTGTCGCCAGCAGCTCCGCGGCGGGCAGTCGCTCGGCGCCACGCCGCTACGTCGCGCCGCGCGTGCGGCCGCGTTCACGTCCTTGCTGTCAATAAGAACCGTTCGCATTAGCGTTACAGTGCCGTCCGCCTCGATCGCAATCGTCCCGATGACTTCTCCTGTTTTGCCCACGCGGGCGTTCGCCGCACCGCCGCTGCCGGCCGTGTTGGCCGACGAGCTCCCGCCCGCCGCGCGTCGGCTGGCGGTGCTGGGCGTGATCGCCGCGCACCTGGCGGCCGGCTGGGGGCTGATGCAGGTGGAGTCGGTGCGCACCGCGGTCGGGCAGATGGCGCCCTTGATGGTCGAGCTGATCGCGCCGCCGGCGCCGCCGGTGCCCCTGCCGCCACCGCCACCGCCGCCCCTGCCCCGCGTGCAGCCCAAGCTGCAGAAACCGCCGCCGATCGTCACCGCGGCGCCGACGCCGGCGCCGCCGGTGTTCGAGGCGCCGCCCCCGCCGGCCGAGCCGCCGGCGCCGGCGGTGGTGATCGAGCCGCTGCCGGCGCCCCCCGCGCCGCCGGCCCCGCCGCCGCAGCCGAAGACGATCGCGATCACCTCGGTCGCCTACCTGACGCCGCCGGTGCTCGTGTACCCGAGCACCTCCAAGCGCCTCGGCGAATCCGGCCGCGTGCTGGTGCGCGTGCTGGTCGACGGCGAAGGCCAGCCGCGCCAGCTGACGCTCGCCCAGTCGTCGGGCCACGCGCGCCTCGACGACTCCGCGCTCGCCACCGTGCGCGCGACCCGCTTCAAGCCTTACACCGAGAACGGCGTGCCGCAGCCGTTCTGGGTCGTGATGCCCCTCGTCTTCGAACTGGAGAGATAGCCATGCCCGACGCATCCACCTCCCTGGGCTTCGCCCACTTCATCGCGCAGAGCGACGTGGTTGGCAAGACGCTGCTCGCGATCCTGGTGGCGATGTCGGCCATCTCGTGGGTGCTGATCGCCGTCAAGGGCCTCACGCACCTCGTGCGCAAGCAGCGCAGCGAGAAGTTCCTCGGCTTCTTCTGGAACGCGCGCTCGCTCGACGAGGTGGGCGCCGAGATCACCACCCACGGCGTGCACGAGCCCTTCGCGCACCTGACCGCGCACGCGATGAACGCGCAGGTGCACCACGCCAAGTACGGCGCGGCCAAGCTGAGCGAAGCCGGCAGCGCGCAGGACTTCGTCACCCGCACGATCAAGAAGGTGCTCGACGAGGAGACCACCAAGATGGAGAACGGCCTCACCTGGCTCGCCACCATCGGCGCGACCGCGCCCTTCGTCGGCCTGTTCGGCACCGTCTGGGGGGTCTACCACGCGCTCGTCGCCATCGGCATGAGCGGCAGCGGCACGCTCGACAAGGTTGCCGGCCCCGTCGGCGAGGCGCTGATCATGACCGGCATCGGCCTCGCGGTCGCGATCCCCGCGGTGGTGGCCTACAACGCCTTCACCCGCAGCAACCGCGTGCTTAACGCCAAGCTCGACGCCTTCGCCTTCGAGCTGATGACCTTCCTGTCGATGGGCAGCACGATGGGCGAGGCGGGCTCGCGCAGGGACGGCGCCAACGTCCGCCCGCTCGCCGCGGCCAAGCCGGCGGCGGCCTGAGCGAAGGGGCGCCGATGGCCTTCGCCTCCTTCGACCGCAAGAGCACCGCGCAGCCGGTCTCCGACATCAACATGGTCCCGCTGATCGACGTGATGCTGGTGCTGCTGGTGATCTTCATCGTCACCGCGCCGCTGCTCACGCATGCGGTCAAGCTCGAGCTGCCGAAGGCCAGCAGCCAGGTCAACGAGCTCAAGCCCGACAAGATCGAGCTCGCGATCGACGCGGCCGGCGAGCGCTTCTGGAACGGCGAGCCGATCACGCGCGAGGCCGCGGCCGAACGTTTCCTCGCCGAGGGCCGGCGCGAGCCGCAGCCCGAGGTGCACCTGAAGGCCGACCAGTCGGTCGCCTACCGCTTCGTCGCCGAGACGATCGCCGACGCCTCGAAGGCCGGGCTGCACAAGCTCGGCTTCGTCAGCGAGCCGGAGGCGAATTGATCGCCGCGGCGGCGTGCGCCTCGCTCGCCCCGCTTTCCTCCTTTCTTCGTTCCTCCCGGACTGCTCCCGCCAGCAGCGCGCTTCCATCGCGCGCCGGCCGCTTCGAAGCGGCGCTTGTCATGCCAGCCACGGACCGGCCGTCTTCCCGCTTATCACTCGAGGACCTGGCATGACATACGCCCCATCGACCCCGGCCGCGCGCGCGCGGCGTTTCAAGCTCGCGCCGCTCGGCGCGCTGGCCGCGGGCTTCGGCCTCGCGCAGGGGCTGGCTTCGGCGCAGGCCGTGGCGCCGGCCAAGGTGTCGGCGCCGGCGGCGGCTGCCTCGGCTGCCGCAGCCGCACCTGCCGCCGAAGCTTCCGGCGACGCGGCGCCGGTGATGCCGGTCGTCAGGGCGAAGGCCGAGGTCGAGCGGCAGGGCAAGGACGACTACCAGACCAAGCGCACCCGCATCGGCAAGGGCGAGCAGGAGCTGCGCGACATCCCGCAGTCGATCACCGTCGTGACCGAGAAGCTGATCGACGACCGCAACCTCGACACGATGAAGGACGTGCTGCGCAACACCGCCGGCATCACCTTCCAGGCGGCCGAAGGCGGCGAGGAAGACATCCGCCTGCGGGGTTTCGCGCTGCAGACCACCGGCGACGTCTTCATCGACGGCCTGCGCGACCCGGCCTTCTACGACCGCGACACTTTCTTCCTCGATCGCATCGAGCTGCTGCGCGGATCGGCCGGCCTGCTGTTCGGCCGCGGCTCGACCGGCGGCGCGGTGAACCAGGTGACCAAGCAGCCCTACCTGATGACCGAGAAGCAGGTCGATGTCACGGTCGGCAGCGGCAGCTACGTGCGCACCGTCGGCGACTTCAACGTGAAGCTCGGGGAATCGAGCGCGGTGCGCGTGGGCACGATGTTCACCAAGGCCGACAACAACGGCGCCGGCTCCTCGCTGAACAAGCGCGGCGTCGCGCTGGCCTGGCGCACCGGCATCGGCGAGCGCCACGAGTTCGCCGCGACGCTGTACTACCTGGACAACGACAACGGCATCAATTACGGACTGCCGTACGCCTTCCGCAGCACCGCCGAAGCGAGCTTGCCGAACGGCGTGCGCCCGCCTGCGAGTCGGTTGCTGCCGCTCGAGCCCGACGCCTACTACGGCCTGGCGAGCGACCGCAACGACGGCACGGCCGGCATCGTCTCGCTCTCGCACACCTGGCGGCTGGCGCGCGGGCAGGAGATCACCACCAAGGTCCGCTACGGCGACTTCACGCGCGACCAGCGCGCCAGCACCGTGCGCTTCGCCGCCGCCACGGCGCAGCCTGGCGGTGTGCCGGCGAGCCTGGAGACCTTCGGCCCGAACACCGTGTTCACCCGCGGCTTCCAGCCCAAGGTGCAGGACATGCAGACGCTGATCGTGCAGAGCGACTACAGCGGCGCGTTCAAACTTCTCGGCATGACGCATGAGCTGCAAGCCGGCATCGACCTGACGCGCGAGCGCAAGCAGGTCTACCAGGCGCGCAATGCGGCGCAGGGCGGCGTCGTGCCGCCCAAACCCAACACCACCGTCGGCACACCCGACGACGGCGCCTCGGTGAACGAGTCGCTGCGTTCGTTCCGCCTGGGCAACGAGTACGAAAGCCGCGCCGGCGGCGTCTACGTGCAGGACCTGATCGAGTTCATCCCGAACTGGAAGCTGCTCGCCGGCCTGCGCTACGACTACCTGACCGGCGACTACGACAGCTACGCCTTCACCGGCTCGGCCACGCCCGACACGCGCACCAGCTACCGCATGAACGTCAGTGAGGTGAGCCGTCGGCTCGCGCTGCTGTTCCAGCCGAGCGAGCGGCTGTCCTTCCACCTCTCGGGCGCGACGTCGTTCAACACCTCCGGCGACGCCTATGCCTTGTCGGCCAGCAACGTGGACACGCCGCCGGAGCAGTCGATCAACGTCGAGCTGGGCGCACGGGCCAACTCGGCCGACGGCAACTTCACCGCGCGCGCCGCGATCTTCCGCACCACCAAGCTCAACGAGCGCAACACCGACCCGCTGATCAACCTGACCACGCTGTCGGGCAAGCGGCACGCATCCGGTTTCGAGTTGGACCTGACCGGGCGCATCACGCCGAACTGGGAGGTCTTCGGCTCCTATGCCTGGATCCCGAACGCGACGATCGACGTGGCCGTCGCGAACGCCGAGCCGCAGGGCGCGCGGCCGGCGCTCACGCCGCGGCATTCGGGAACGATCTGGACCACCTACCAGTTCTCGCCGAAGTGGCGCGCCGGCGCCGGCGTGAATGCCCGCTCGGGCGTCTCGCCGGTCGGCGCGATGGTGCCCTTCGACGTGCCGCGCTACGTCACCGGCGACGTGATGGCCGAGTTCAAGGCCAACGACCAGCTCACCTACAAGCTCAACGTCAGCAACGTGACCGACAAGCTCTACGCCGATGGCGTGTACCGCGTCCACTACGTGCCCGGTCCCGGGCGTACCGTGGCGGTGACCGGCAACTTCAAGTTCTGACCGCGCCCGCGCCCGCACCATGCTGCTGCACATCCCCGAGGTGCTCGACGCCGCTCAGCTCGCGCGAGCGCGCTCGCTGCTGGCCGAGGCGCCCTGGAGCGATGGCCGCGTCACCGCGGGCACGCAATCGGCGCAGGTGAAGCACAACGAGCAGTTGCCCGAGGGCCACCCGGCCACGCAGCAGCTTCAGCAGATCGTGATCGATGCGCTGGCAGCCAGCCTGTTGTTCTTCACCGCCGCGCTGCCGAAGAAGGTCTTCCCGCCGATGTTCAACCGCTACGCCGACGCGGCCAACCAGTTCGGCAACCACATCGACAACGCGGTGCGCCTGGTGCAGCACGGCGCGATGCGTGGCGGCCGGGTGCGCACCGACATCTCCTGCACGCTGTTTCTCGCCGAGCCCGACAGCTACGACGGCGGCGAGCTGGTGATCGAATCGCCCGAGCCTTCGGTCGGCAGCCAGCGCGTCAAGCTGCCGGCCGGCGACCTGCTGCTGTACCCGGCGAGCACCGTCCACCGCGTCGAGCCGGTGACGCGCGGCTCGCGGCTCGCGAGCTTCTTCTGGATCGAAAGCATGGTGCGCCGCGACGACCAGCGGCGGCTGCTCTACGAACTCGACATGCAGATCCTCGCGTTGCGCGAGGCGCATGGCGACACCGAGACCATCGTCGGCCTGACCGGCACGTACCACAACCTCCTGCGCATGTGGGCGGAGACATGAACCGCCCCGTTGCAGCTTCGCTGCTCCGCTCGAGGGGCGCCCCGATCGGCACGACCGCGCCGCTATCCTCGCTGCGTGCCGCCACCGCTGAACCCGCTCGCCGCCACGCCCGCCGCCGTCTGGCGGCGCATCACGCAGCAGCAGGTCACCGACCGCAGCCTCACCGTGCTGACGCTGTTGCTGCTCGCCGAGATCGTGCTGATGCCGCCGCTGGTGGAGATCGGCTGGGTCGGCCGCCATGTCGCCGACATCGTCTTCGTCGCCGGGCTGTCGGTGGGCGTGTGGATCCTCGCCGACGAGACGCTGCCCGGGCGGCTGTTCATCGGCACCGCGGCCGTCACCGCGGGCCTGCGCCTGGCCAACGTGTGGCTGCCCGATGCCGACGTGCGGCAGGCCGATGCAAGCTTCGCCGCGATCAATCTCGGCGTGCTGGGATGGCTCACGCTGGCCTACACGCTGGCGCCAGGGCGCATCAACGTGCACCGCGTGCTCGGCGCGGTCGCGGCCTTCCTGCTGATCGGGCTCATGTTCGCGCAGCTGCACCGGCTGGTCGCGATGAACACCGAGCACGCCTACCTGCTGCTCGGTCAGCCGGCCGACTACAGCACGATCGTCACCAAGCTCGGCTACTACTCGTTCGTCACGCTCACCTCGCTCGGCTACGGCGACATCACGCCGCTGCATCCGGTCGCGCGCGCGCTGGCGATGCTGGAGGCGCTGATCGGCGTGCTCTACCCGGTGGCGCTGCTGGGCTGGCTGGTGTCGGTCATGACGCTGCAGAAGAAGTGACCGCCCTCGCGAGCAGCATCGCGTCGCCGTAGCTGAAGAAGCGGTAGCGCTGCGAAATCGCATGCGCGTAGAGCGAGCGGATGCGCTCGAAGCCCGCGAAGGCGCTGACGAGCATCAGCAGCGTGCTCTTCGGCAGGTGGAAGTTGGTGAGCAGCGCGTCGACCACGCGGAACTCGAAGCCCGGCGTGACGAAGAGGTCGGTCTCGCGCGCGCCGGCTCGCAAGCCGCCGCCAAGCGCAGCTGATTCCAGCGCGCGCAGCGTGGTGGTGCCGATCGCGACGACGCGGCCGCCGCGCGCGCGCGCGGCCTCGATCGCCGCGACCGTGGCCGCCGGCACCTCGAACCATTCGCTGTGCATCCGGTGGTCGGCGAGCGAGGCGACGCGCACCGGCTGGAAGGTGCCGGCGCCGACGTGCAGCGTGACGCTCGCGCGCGCGATGCCGCGCGCATCGAGCGCGCCGAGCAGCGCCGCGTCGAAGTGCAGTGCCGCGGTCGGCGCCGCGACCGCGCCGGGGTGCTTCGCGAAGACCGTCTGGTAGCGGCGCTCGTCGCTCGCGTCGGCGTCGTGCGTGATGTACGGCGGCAGCGGCACGTGCCCGTGGCGGGCGAGCAGCACGAAGGGATCGTCGGGAAAGCGCAGTCGGAACAGCGCATCGTCCGGCCCGGCGCGGCCCAGCACTTCGGCGTCGAAGCTCTCGGCGAGCCGCAGCACCGCGCCGGCCTTCGGCGACTTGCTCGCGCGCAGGTGCGCCCAGACCTCGTGCCGAGCCTCGCCCGCGCTCGCGATCACCCGCTCGACCAGCAGCTCGACCGCGCCGCCGCTCGCCTTGCGGCCGTAGAGCCGCGCCTTGATCACCTGCGTGTCGTTGAAGACCAGCAGGTCGCGGGCGTCGAGCAGGGCGGGCAGCTCGGTGAAGCGGCGATCGACCGGCGCGTCGCCGCACCCGTCGAGCAGCCGCGAGTCGCTGCGCTCGGCGAGCGGGTGCTGGGCGATCAGCTCGGCGGGCAGCGCGAAGTCGAAGTCGTCGACGTGCAGCGAAGGCAGGCAGGAAGGCGCAGGCATGAAGGCCAGAATCGTCGCATGACGAGCGCGATCCGCCCGGCCGCGGGCACGCCCGACGCGAAGCCGGCCGCGAAGCTTTCCGGCCCGCAACGCGCACTCCACAAGCTCGGCCTGCTGCGCGACCTCGACCTTGCGCTGCACCTCCCGCTGCGCTACGAGGACGAGACGCGCATCGTGGCGATCGGCGCGTTGCGCGAAGGCGAGTCGGCGCAGGTCGAAGGCGTGGTGCGGGCGAGCCGCATCGAGCAGCGCGCGCGCCGGCAGTTCGTCGCGCACCTGGACGACGGCAGCGGCGAGCTGGTGCTGCGCTTCCTGCACTTCTATCCGTCGCATGCGAAGTCGCTTGCGCCCGGCGCGCGGGTGCGCGCGCGCGGCGAAGTGCGCGGCGGCTTTCTCGGGCGCGAGATGGTGCATCCGGCGTTCCGCGTGGTCGACGAAGGCGCGCCGCTGGCCGCGGCATGGACGCCGGTCTATCCGGCCACCGCGGCGCTGCCCCAGCCCTACCTGCGCAAGGCCGTCGCGGCCGCGCTGGCGCGCGCGATCGAACGCGGCGCGCTGGCCGAGCTGCTGCCGCCCGAGGCGCTGCCGCCCGGCCTGCCGACGCTCGTCGATGCGCTGCGGCTGCTGCACGAGCCGCCGGCCGGCTTCGATGCGCGCGCGCTCGACGACCGCAGGCACCCGGCCTGGCAGCGGCTCAAGTTCGACGAGCTGCTCGCGCAGCAGCTGTCGCAGCTGGAGGCGCGCCGGGCGCGCGCGCAGCTCGGCGCGCCGCGGTTCGCCGCCACGCCGGGCCCGCTGCACCGCGGCCTGCTCGCCGCGCTGCCGTTCACGCTGACGCAGGCGCAGCGGCGCGTCGAAGCCGAGATCGCCGCTGACCTGGCCAAGCCGCAGCCGATGCACCGTCTGCTGCAGGGCGACGTCGGCTCGGGCAAGACGGTGGTCGCCGCGCTCGCCGCCTGCCGCGCGATCGACGCCGGCTGGCAGTGCGCGCTGATGGCGCCGACCGAGATCCTCGCCGAGCAGCATTTCCGCAAGCTGGTCGGCTGGCTCGAGCCGCTGGGCATCGGCATCGCGTGGCTCGCCGGCAGCCGCAAGGGCCGGGCGCGGCAGGCGATGCTCGAGCAGGCCGCGAGCGGCGCGGCGCAGCTGGTCGTCGGCACGCATGCGGTGATCGAGGAGGGCGTCGCCTTCGCGCGGCTGGGCCTCGCGGTGATCGACGAGCAGCATCGCTTCGGCGTCGCGCAGCGGCTCGCGCTGCGCGGCAAGCGGGCGGCCTCGGCGCTGGAGCCGCACCTGCTGATGATGAGCGCGACGCCGATCCCGCGGACGCTCGCGATGAGCTACCTCGCCGACCTCGACGTCAGCACGATCGACGCGCTGCCCCCCGGGCGCACGCCGGTGGTGACCAAGCTGTTCGCCGACGCGAAGCGCGCGCTGGTGATCGAGCGCATCCGCGAGGCCGTCGGGCAGGGGCGGCAGGTGTATTGGGTCTGTCCGCTGGTCGAGGAGTCGGAGCACGTCGAGCTGCGCGATGCCATCGCGACGCACGCGCAGCTCGCCGACGCGCTGCCCAGCGCGATGGTCGGGCTGCTGCACGGCCGCATGCCGGCGGCGGAGAAGGCGGCGGTGATGTCGCTCTTCACCGGCGGCGCGATGTCGGTGCTGGTCGCGACGACGGTCATCGAAGTCGGCGTCGACGTGCCGAACGCGAGCCTGATGGTCGTCGAGCATGCCGAGCGCTTCGGCCTCGCGCAGCTGCACCAGCTGCGCGGGCGCGTCGGCCGCGGTACGGTCGCGAGCGTGTGCGTGCTGCTCTACGCCGCGCCGCTGTCGGCGGCGGGCAAGGAGCGGCTGCGCGCGATGGCCGAGACGACCGACGGCTTCGAGATCGCACGCCGCGACCTCGCGATCCGTGGCCCCGGCGAGTTCATGGGTGCGCGGCAAAGCGGCGAGGCGCTGCTTCGCTTCGCCGATCTGGAGGCCGACGCTGCGCTGCTCGAACGGGCCCGCGCGCTCGCGCCGACGCTGTGGGCCGAGCGGCCGGACGCAGCGCGCGCTTGGATCGATCGCTGGGTCGGCGGCAAGGCCGATTACCTCAAGGCCTGAAGGGACCACCGCGGTTGCGGCTTCGCCGCTCTCCTCAGGGGGGCGCCGCTGGCGGACCGGCAGAGCCGGTCGCGGCGGCCGCTGGTGGGCTTGCGCGTGATCGTGCTCAAGACGCTGGGCTATCCTCGATCGTCATGACGCTCACCGAACTTCGCTACATCGTCGCGGTCGCCCGCGAGAAGCATTTCGGCCGTGCCGCCGAAGCCTGCTTCGTCTCGCAGCCGACGCTCAGCGTCGCGGTGAAGAAGCTCGAGGACGAGCTCGACGTGAAGCTGTTCGAGCGCGGCAGCACGGAGATCAGCGTCACGCCGCTCGGCGAGGAGATCGTGCGCCAGGCGCAGGCGGTGATCGAGCAGGCGGCGTCGATCAAGGAGATCGCCAAGCGCGGCAAGGATCCGCTTTCGGGGCCGCTGCGCCTGGGGATCATCTACACGATCGGGCCCTACCTGCTGCCCGACCTGGTGCGCCACGCGATCGAGATGTTTTCGCAGATGCCGCTGATGCTGCAGGAGCACTTCACCACCAAGCTGCTGGACATGCTGCGCACCGGCGACCTCGACGCGGCGATCATGGCCGAGCCCTTTCCCGACACCGGCCTCGCGGTGGCGCCGCTGTACGACGAGCCCTTCGTCGTCGCCGCGCCGGCGACGCACCCGCTGTCCCGGCGCGAGCGCATCTCGTCCGAGGAGCTGAAGGAAGAGACGATGCTGCTGCTCGGCACCGGGCACTGCTTTCGCGACCACGTGCTCGAGGTCTGCCCCGAGTACGCGCGCTTCTCGAGCCATGCGGAAGGCATCCGCAAGAGCTTCGAGGGCAGCTCGCTGGAGACCATCAAGCACATGGTCGCCTCGGGCATGGGCCTGACGGTGCTGCCGCAGCTGAGCGTGCCGGCCGAGCCGCTCGCGCCGCAGAACCAGCACGTGCGCTACGTGCCCTTCGCCGACCCGGTGCCCACGCGCCGCGTGGTGCTCGCCTGGCGGCGCACCTTCACGCGCTACGAGGCGATCGCGGCGCTGCGCAACGCCGTCTACGCCTGCAAGCTCGACGGCGTGAAGCGGCTGAGCACCTGAGCCGGGAACGCGCCGCGGGGAAACCCGAGGCTGCTGCGTTTCTATCGAGGCCATTGCCGCGGTTTCATTGATCGGCCCCGGGGCGACTTCTAGACTGGCCCGTCCGATCTTCAAAGCCAGCTCAGGAGGCTCCCATGGCAGACCAAGCGCAATGCCCGTTCTCGGGCGGTGACACGAAGCAAGCGGCGAAGAAGCCGGCCGGCCCGCGCGGCAACCGCGACTGGTGGCCCGAGGCGCTGAACCTGTCGCTGCTGCACCTGCATTCGCCCACCGCCGACCCGATGGGCGAGGAGTTCAAGTACGTCGAGGAGTTCAAGACGCTCGACCTCGACGCCGTCATCAAGGACCTGCACGCGCTGATGACCGATTCGCAGGACTGGTGGCCGGCCGACTACGGCCACTACGGTCCCTTCTTCATCCGCATGACCTGGCACGCGGCCGGCACCTACCGCATCCACGACGGCCGCGGCGGCGCAGGTACCGGCGCGCAGCGCTTCGCGCCGCTGAACAGCTGGCCCGACAACGGCAACCTCGACAAGGCGCGCCGGCTGCTGTGGCCGATCAAGCAGAAGTACGGCCGCAAGCTGTCGTGGGCCGATCTCATCGTGCTCACCGGCAACGTCGCGCTCGAATCGATGGGCTTCAAGACCTTCGGCTTCGCCGGCGGCCGCGCCGACATCTGGGAGCCCGAGCAGGACATCAACTGGGGCGCCGAAGCCGAATGGCTCGCGACCAGCGAGAGGGAGAACAGCCGCTACTCGGGCGACCGCATGCTCGCGAACCCGCTGGCTGCGGTGCAGATGGGCCTGATCTACGTCAACCCGCAGGGCCCCGACGGCAACCCCGACCCGATCGCTTCGGCGCGCGACATCCGCGAGACCTTCGCGCGCATGGCGATGAACGACGAAGAGACGGTGGCGCTGGTCGCCGGCGGCCACACCTTCGGCAAGGCGCACGGCGCCGGCCCCGAGAGCCACCTCGGCCGCGAGCCCGAAGCCGCCGGCATCGAGGAGCAGGGCCTCGGCTGGCGGAACGGCTACGAAAGCGGGGTGGCGGGCCACATCATCACCAGCGGCATCGAAGGCGCGTGGAAGCCGAACCCCACCACCTGGGACAACGGCTACTTCGAGACGCTGTTCAAGTACGAATGGGAGAAGGGCAAGAGCCCGGCCGGCGCCTGGCAGTGGCATCCCAAGGGCGGCGCCGGCGCCGACACCGTGCAGGACGCGCACGACCCGAACAAGCGCCACGCGCCGATGATGACCACCGCCGACCTCGCGCTGCGCTTCGATCCGGCCTACGAGAAGATCTCGCGCCGCTTCAAGGACAACCCGGCCGAGTTCGCCGACGCCTTCGCCCGCGCCTGGTACAAGCTGACGCACCGCGACATGGGCCCGCTTTCGCGCTACCACGGCCCGCTGGTGCCGAAGGAAGTGCTGCTGTGGCAGGACCCGGTGCCGCCGGTCGATCACCCGCTGGTCGACGAGGCGGACGTCGCCGCGCTGAAGGCCAAGCTGCTCGCTTCGGGCCTTTCGATCTCGCAGCTCGTGAGCACCGCCTGGGCCTCGGCCTCCACCTTCCGCGGCGGCGACAAGCGCGGCGGCGCCAACGGTGCGCGCATCCGGCTCGCGCCGCAGAAGGAGTGGGCGGTCAACCAGCCGGCCGAGCTTTCGAAGATCCTGGCGAAGCTCGAAGCGATCCAGAAGGAGTTCAACGCGACGGCTGCCGGCGGCAAGAAGATCTCGCTGGCCGATCTGATCGTGCTCGGCGGCAACGCGGCGGTCGAGGCGGCGGCGAAGAAGGCCGGCCACGACGTCACCGTGCCCTTCTTCGGCGGGCGCACCGATGCCTCGCAGGACCAGACCGATGTCGACGCGTTCGCGGTGCTCGAGCCGCAGGCCGACGCCTTCCGCAACTACGTGAAGCCGGGGCTCGAGGCTTCGGTGGCCGATCTGCTGGTCGACAAGGCGCAGCTGCTGACGCTTTCCGCGCCCGAGCTCACCGTGCTGATCGGCGGCCTGCGGGTGCTCGGCGCGAACTACAAGCAGACGAAGCACGGCGTGTTCACCACCCGGCCGGAGACGCTGACCAACGACTTCTTCGTGAACCTGCTCGACATGAACACGAAGTGGGACCCGGCCGACGCCTCCGGCGTGCTGCAGGGCCGCGACCGCAAGACCGGCGCGCCGAAGTGGACCGGCACCGTCGCCGACCTGGTGTTCGGCTCGAACGCGCAACTGCGCGCGCTGGCTGAGGTGTATGGCGCGTCCGACGGCCAGGCGATCCTCGTGCGCGACTTCGTCAACGCCTGGACCAAGGTGATGAACCTCGACCGCTACGACCTGATGTGATCCCCGGCGGCGTGCACGGGCACGCCGTCAGCTCCGCTCGACGACCGCGGGCCTCGCTAGAGTCCCGCGGTCTTCTTCTTTTCGAGGTGCCCTGCCATGGCCAAGCTCAAGTCCGCCGCCCCGTCCACTGCCGTCCCGGCGATCAACATCGGCATCGCCGAGAAGGACCGCGCCGCGATCGCGAAGGGGCTGAACGCGCTGCTCGCCGACACCTACACGCTCTACCTCACCACCCACAACTTCCACTGGAACGTCACCGGCCCGATGTTCAACACGCTGCATGCGATGTTCATGGAGCAGTACACCGAGCTGTGGAACGCGGTCGATCCGGTGGCCGAGCGCATCCGCGCGCTCGGCTTCCCGGCCGAAGGCTCCTACGGCCAGTTCGGCAAGCGCAGCTCGATCCCCGACGTGCCGGCCGAGCCGCCGAAGGCGATGGAGATGGTGCGCATCCTGGTCGAGGGCCACGAGGCGGTCGCGCGCACCGCGCGCGGCGTCTTCCCGGTCGCCGACAAGGCCGGCGACGAGCCGACCGCCGACCTGCTGACCCAGCGCCTGGCGATCCACGAGCAGTCGGCGTGGATGCTTCGGTCACTGCTCGAGGAATAACGCAGGAAGCACGAGTGGCCGCCGCGGATCCGGCTTCGCCGGTCCGCCAGCGGCGCCCCCTTGAGGGGGAGCGGCGAAGCCGCAACGGGGGTGGGTCAAAGCAAGCCGTCGATGGGCAGCCACGACAGCATCCAGGTCCACCAGCGCAGCGGCCAGCTCGCGCCGGGTTCGGCCTGCGGCGCTTCGGCCGGACCTTCGGGCGTCGCTTCGCTCCAGCGCAGCCGGCCGTCCTGCAGGCTCACCCGCCAGGCATCGCGCGGCACCTCCTGGTCGAAGGCCAGGCCGATGCGCCTCGCGAGCCCGGCGTGCTCGAGCAGCACGCCGATCTCGGTGTTGAGCCAGGCCGAGCGCGGATCGAAGTTGAGCGAGCCGATGTAGATGCGCTCGCCATCCACCGCGAAGGTCTTCGCGTGCAGGCTCGCCTCGCGCGACGAGCCGGCGCGCAGCAGCCGGCCCGAGCGCGAGCTGCCCGGCGTCGGCTTCAGCTCGTAGAGCTCGACGCCGGCTTCGAGCAGCGCGACGCGCCGGTCGGCATAGCCGGCGTGGACCGCGGCGACGTCGGTCGCCGCGAGCGAATTGGTCAGCACGCGCAGGCGCACGCCGCGCTCGTGCAGCGCGCGGTAGGCGTCGATTGCGTCGGCGCTCGGCACGAAGTAGGGCGAGACCAGATCGATGCTGCGCTCGGCCCGGCCGAGCGCGCGTTCGAGCTTTGGCATCACCAGCTCGTGCGCGCCGGCTTCGCCGAGCGCCTTGTCGGGCGGATCGACCAGCAGCGTCGCGCGGGCCCAGGCGATGTCGTCGTCGCGCGGCCCGTCGGCGCGCCAGCGCTCGACCTGCGGGCGCCCGACGATCGCGCGCGCATAGCGCTCGTCCTCGGCGAGCCGGCCGGCGTTCGGGGGCGCCGGCCGGCCCGGCTCGCGCAGTACGGCCAGCGGCCAGGCCGACTCGCTGTTCCAGTAGGCGTCGAAGGCTTTCGCAACCTGCGGGGCGATCGGCCCGATGCCGAGCACGTCGAGGTCGGCGAACTGCATCGGGTCGGCGATGCCGAAGTATTCGTCGCCGACATTGCGGCCGCCGAGGATGGTGGCGCGGCCGTCGGCGGTGAAGCTCTTGTTGTGCATGCGGCGGTTCAGCCGCGGCAGGTCGGCGATCAGCTCGACGCGACGGCCGAAGCCGCGCGAGCGGAACGGGTTGAACAGCCGCACCTCGGCAGCCGGATGCGCATCGAGTTGCGCGAGCGCCTCGTCGAGCGCCGGGCTGCCGTGGTTGTCGTCGAGCAGCAGGCGCACGCGCACGCCGCGCTCGGCCGCCGCGGCCAGGCGTGCGAGCAGCCAGCGGCCCGAGCGGTCGTCGCGCCAGATGTAGCACTGCACGTCGAGCGAGGCCGCGGCGCGATCGGCCAGCCACAGCCGCGCGGCGAAGGCGTCGGCGCCGCTTTCGAGCGGCACGAAGCCGGAGACGCCGGGATGCGCGCGCGCCAGCGGCTCGAAGCGCGCGGCGAGCGCACCCTGGGTTGCGGCGGGGAGGGCGGTTTGCGGCGCGAGCGGCGGCCGTGGCGGCAGCGCGGTGCAGGCGCTGCCGAGGACGACGGCGAGCAGCAATGCCAGCCGGCCCAGTGCTTGGCTCAAGACATGGGCTCCACGAGCAGACGCCGCGGATCCGGCTTGGCCGATCCGCCAGCGTCGCCCCTGGAGGGGGAGCGACGAAGCCGCAACGGGAGTGGGCCTATTCCGCACGCCGCAGGTCGTTCAGCCAGGCCTCGTAGGCCGCCTCTTTCTGATCCGGCTCCATCCGCAGCAGCGCCGACGGATGCAGCGTGATCAGCACCTTCGTGCCGTCGCCGCGCACGAGCCACTGGCCGCGCTCGCGGGTCACCGCGACCGGCCGGCCCATCAACTGCCGCGCCGCGGTGGCGCCGAGCGCGACGATCGCGCTCGGCCGGACCAGCGCGATCTCGCTTTCGAGCCAGTGCAGGCAGGCGTCGGCCTCCTTCTGCGCCGGCGTCTTGTGGATGCGGCGGCGCCCGCGCATCTCGTACTTGAAATGCTTGACCGCGTTGGTGATGTAGACCGCGTCGCGCGGCCAGCCGAGCTCGGTCATCGCGCGCATCAGCAGCTGGCCGGCGGGGCCGACGAAGGGGCGGCCCTGCAGGTCTTCCTGGTCGCCCGGTTGCTCGCCGACCAGCATCAGCCGCGACCCGGCCGGGCCTTCGCCCCAGACGGTTTGCGTCGCCAGCGCGCCGAGCGGGCATTCGCGGCAGCCGGCGGCGGCGTCCCGCTGGGCTTCGAGCGCCCCGTCGGCATCGTCGGGGTCCAGCGTGGACGCGGCGAACGGCGCCGCGATCGGGATGCGGCGCCTCGGCGATGCATCGGGGAGCCGCCGCTTCGGCGTCGTCGGGGGCTGCTCGACCATGCCGGCGCTGCGCTCGTAGGCGTGCGCGGCGAGCCCGCCGATCAGCTCGGCCTCGGGCAAGTTCGGCCAGTAGCGGCGCGGCATCTCCTTCTCCATCGCGCGCAGCTTGAGCCGCGCGGGGTTGAAGATCGCGCGGTAGTAGGTGAGCCACAGCGCTTCGCCGGCGTCGGCCGCGGGCGCGTCCTCCTTCTTCGCGCCGGGCGTGAACTCGAGCGCCTCGCCGTTCCAGCGCACACAGCGCTCGGGCGTCAGGATCGCCCAGCGCATGCCGGTGAAGCGGCGCATGAAGAAGCCGGCGACTGCCTCGACGATGTGGTGCTCCGGCTCGAACCAGGCCACGTGCAGCGTCTCGCCGCCTTCCTGCTGCACCTCGCGAAAGCGCACGAAGGCCTTCATCTTGTGCAGGTCGCGGCGCACCACCTGGGCCATCGCGTTCGCACGGGCCATGTCGGCGTCGAGCGGGTCGTCGCGCAGGCCGGGCTCGCGCTGCCAGCGCCACAGCAGCCGGTACATCAGCGCGAAGCGGGCCGGGTCGCGGTGCAGGGCCACTTCGCGGCACAGCGCGACGAAGGCCGGGCTGACGCGCAAGGCGCTGGGCACCGGCGTCTCGTCGTTCGAGGCCGCCTCGTTCGCGCCGGCTTCGGCGCCGAACAGGCCGGGCTCGTCGCGTTCGGCGACGGCCCAGGCGACCGCATCGGGCGCGACGCCGCGCGCGATCAGCCGGCGCGCCGCGCCGCGGAAGCCTTCGAAGTCCGTCTCGCCCGCCAGCGTGATCGTCAACGGCGCATCGGCGGGAGCAGGGCGCGCGGGCATCGCCTTAGGCCTCGAACAGCTCGGCCTGCTCGGACAGCGGCGCAAGCTGGCGCGTGAGCGCGGCGGAGTCGGCTTCGCGCGCCGGGCGGTGGTCGTCGGTCTGCACGAAGGGCAGCACCTTGCGCAGCGGCACGCGCAGGCGCTGGAGATCGTCGGTGCGCAGCCGCCGCAGGCGGCGCGAGGCGAGCACGCGCTGCACCGCCTTGACGCCCAGGCCGGGCACGCGCAGCAGCAGCTCGCGCGGCGCGCGGTTCAGGTCGACCGGGAAGTGCTGGCGATGCGCCAGCGCCCAGGCGAGCTTCGGGTCGACGTCGAGGCGCAGCAGGCCGGTGTCGCCGGTGACGATCTCGTCCTTGTCGAAACCGTAGAAGCGCATCAGCCAGTCGGCCTGGTAGAGCCGGTGCTCGCGCACCAGCGGCGCGGGCTTCGACGGCAGCGCGATCGGCGCGTCGGGGATCGGGCTGAAGGCCGAGAAGTAGACGCGCTTCAGGCCGTAGCTCGCGTAGAGCGCGGCGCTGGTGTCGAGGATCGCGCGGTCGTTCGCGTCGTCGGCGCCGACGATCATCTGCGTGCTCTGGCCCGCGGCCGCGAACGGCGGCGGCTTCGCGCGCTTGGGCGCGAGCTTCGGCTGCGACGTGGCGGCACGCGGCGCGCGGGCCGCGCGGGCGTCCTCGATGTGGATGCGCATGCGCGCCATCGAGCGCTTGATCGCCGCGTTGTCCTTCTGCGGCGCCAGCGCCGCGAGGCCGGCCGGCGTCGGCAGCTCGATGTTGATGCTCAGCCGGTCGGCGTGGCGGCCCGCGGCGGCGAGCAGCTCGGCGCTCGCGTCGGGGATCGTCTTCAAGTGGATGTAGCCGCGGAAGTGGTGCTCCTCGCGCAGCCGGCGCGCGACCTCGACGATCTGCTCCATCGTGTGGTCGGGGCTCCGGATGATCCCGGAGCTGAGGAACAGGCCTTCGATGCAGTTGCGCCGGTAGAAGTCGAGCGTCAGGTCGACCACCTCCTGCACCGTGAAGCGCGCGCGCGGCACGTTGCTGCTGACGCGGTTGACGCAGTAGAGGCAATCGAACTGGCAATAGTTGGTGAGCAGCAGCTTGAGCAGCGAGATGCAGCGGCCGTCGGGCGCGTAGCTGTGGCAGATGCCCATGCCCTCGGTCGAGCCGATGGCGCCCTTCGGCGCCCCGACGGCGTTGCGCTTGTCGGCGCCGCTGCTGGCGCACGAGGCGTCGTATTTGGCGGCATCGGCCAGGATCGCGAGCTTGGACTGCAGGTTCATCGCGGGACTTCGGAAGACTGGATGAATTTACAGTAGTCGACCCGAGCGGCGGCATGCATGCCGAGCAGCGCGAAGGGGCAAGCCGCGTGCCCCTGTCCGGCTTCGAGGCGGCATCGACGTACCCTTGCGACGCACCGTGAACATCGTCCCGTCGGGCTTGGCCGAGGGACCTTTCGTTCGATGGATCACCGATGGACACCACCACCGCACCGCCGTCGCGCCCCGCGCTCTACCTCGACCTGATCCGCTGGGACCGCCCCGCCGGCTGGCTGCTGCTGCTGTGGCCGACGCTGGGCGCGCTATGGCTCGCGGCCGGCGGCTTTCCGGGCTGGCACCTGCTCGCGGTGTTCACGCTCGGCACGGTGCTGATGCGCAGCGCCGGCTGCTGCGTCAACGACGTGGCGGACCGCGAATTCGACCGCCACGTGAAGCGCACCGCGCGCCGGCCGGTGACGAGCGGCGCCCTGCCGATCCGCGAGGCGCTGCTGCTCGGCGCGGCGCTTGCGCTTCTCGCGTTCGCGCTGGTGCTGACGACCAACGCGCTCACGATCGCGATGTCGTTCGCCGCGCTCGCGGTCGCGATCGGCTATCCGTACGCGAAGCGCTTCGTCTCGATGCCGCAGGCGGTGCTCGGCGTCGCGTTCAGCTTCGGCATCCCGATGGCCTTCACCGCCGTCATGGACGCCCTGCCCGTGTGGGGCTGGGCGCTGTTCGTCGGCAACCTGTTCTGGGTGCTGGCCTACGACACCGAGTACGCGATGGTCGACCGCGACGACGACCTGAAGATCGGCATCAAGACCTCGGCGATCACCTTCGGCCGCTTCGACGTGGCAGCGGTGATGGCCTGCTACGCGATCCATCTCGCGATCTGGGCCGCGGTCGGCTTCGCGCGCGGGCTGGGCTGGCCGTTCGCGCTCGGGCTGGCGGCGGCCGCGGCGCAGGCGCTGTGGCACTGGCGCCTGATCCGCGACCGCGCGCGCGACCCCTGCTTCGTCGCCTTCAAGCAGAACCACTGGCTCGGCTTCGCGGTGTTCGCGGGGATTGCCCTCGATCTCGCGTGGCGCTGAGCCGCCGCTTCGTGCCACAGTCGCGCGCCGCAGCCACTCGCCCTTGCCCGCCATGATCGGACGCCTTCTCATCGCCCTCGTCGTGCTGGTCGCGCTCGCGGTCGGCTGGTTCCTGATCGCGCTGAACTGGAACTACTCGACCGGCGACCGTGCCGGCTGGGTCCAGAAGTTCTCCAACAAGGGCTGGCTGTGCAAGACCTGGGAGGGCGAGATGGCGATGGTCTCGCTGCCCGGCAGCACGCCGGAGAAGTTCTTCTTCACGGTGCGCGAGGAAGCGGTCGCGAGGGAGATCGAGAAGGTGATGGGCCGGCGCGTGAGCCTGCACTACGAGGAGAAGGTGGGCCTGCCGACCAGCTGCTTCGGCGAGACGCGCCACTTCGTCACCCGGGTGCAGACCGAGCTCGACATGCCGACGATGGGCACGCCGCCGTCGGCCGCGACGCCGGCGCCTCCGCTGCCCGCGCCGGCCGCCTCGCAGTAGCCGCGCGGCTCAGCCCGGCGGTTGCGGCCAGGGCCGCGGCGCCGGCCGCAGCGCCTCCCAGGCCGCGGCCATCCTGAGCACGCCGAGGTCGTCGAAGCGCCGCCCCGCGATCTGCAGCCCGACCGGCAGGCCGTTCGCCGCATGCCCCGCGTCGACCGAGATCGCCGGCTGCTCGCCGACGTTGAACGGCAGCGTGAACGCGATGTGGTCGAGCGAGCGCGCCGGGTCGTTGCTGGGCATCGCCCACTCGGCCGGGAAGCCGCTCGTCGGGCTCACCGGCGACAGCACGAAGTCGAAGCCGCCGCAAGCCGCGACGCCGGCCTCGCGCAGCGCCTGCCATTGGGCGAACGCGCGGTAGGCGTCCTCGGCCGAGACGCCGGCCGCGCCCTCGGCCCATGCGGCGATGAACGGCAGCACGCGGGAGCGGCGCCCGGCCGGCAGCGCGCGCAGATCGACCAGCGTGCGCAGCCGGAACCAGCGGTCGATGCCTGCCGCCATCGTCGGCGTGGTGAACGGGGCCAGCGGCTCGACGATCGCGCCGGCCGCCTCGAAGCGGCGCGCCGCGGCCTCGACGACCGCGCGCACCTCGGCATCGAGCGGCAGGCCCCAGCCGCCGTCGAGCAGCACGCCCAGGCGCAGGCCCTTCAGCGCGAGCGGCGCGTCGTCGTCGAGCCAGGCGAGCGGCTGCGCCGGCAGGCTCATCGGGTCGCGCCCGTCGGGCTGCGCGAGCACGCGCATCGCGAGCGCCGCGTCGCGCACCGTGCGCGTCATCGGGCCGGCGACGCGGCCGAGCGTCGTCGGCTGGATCGGCACGCGGCCGAAGCTCGGCTTGAAGCCCACGAGGCCGCACCAGCACGCGGGCAGCCGGATCGAGCCGCCGATGTCGGTGCCGAGGTGGATCGGCCCGTAGCCGGCCGCGCCCGCCGCACCGGCGCCGGCGCTGGAGCCGCCCGGGTTCAGCGCCAGGTTCCAGGGATTGCGCGCGAGCTTGTGGAAGCTTGACAGCCCCGAGGTCAGCATCCCGTAGTCGGGCATGGTGGTCTTCGCGAGGATCACCGCGCCGGCCTCGCGCAGCCGCGCGGCGGGCGGCGCGTCGGCCGTCGCGGGCACCAGCTCGCTGGCCGCGGTGCCCAGCGGCACCGGCACGCCGCGCGTCGCGATGTTCTCCTTGATCGTCACCGGCACGCCGTCCAGTGCCAGCGGCTCGCCGCGCCGCCAGCGCGCCTCGCTCGCGCGCGCCGCGTCGAGCGCCGCGTCAGCGTCGAGCGCCCAGGTCGCGGCGATCAGCGGCTCCCAACGCTCGATGCGCGCGAGCACGTCGCGCGTCACCTCCACCGGCGAGACCGCGCCGCTTCGGTACGCGTCGAGCATTTCGATCGCGGTCAGCGCATGCAGCGGGCCCATCGGCCCAGTGTGGCGCAGTCCGGCGGCCGCGCGGCTCAGTGCGTCATCGCGATGGCGGCCTCGGCGCGGCACGGCACCGCATAGGCGAGCGGTGCGAGCGCCTGCTGGATGCGCTGCAGCTGCGCTTCGCTGACGAAGCTTCCGAGCAGCGTCCGGAATTGCGGATGCAGCGCGCCCGAGACGATGTACTGCCAGCGATAGGCCTTCAGCATCGTCGCCCTCACCGCGTCGGCGCGGGCCGCGTCGTCGATGCCGGTCTGCGCGAGAAAGTAGGCGGCGTCCGCGGCGGCCTGGGTCTGCACGATGCCGTCGACGCCGCCGACCAGCGCGATCAGGTCGCCGACGGCCGCGTCGCGCTCGGCGTCGTCGGCGAGGCGCCGGTCGGCGCGGATCCATTCGAGCTCGTCGAGCACCGCGTGCTGCGACTCCTCGCGCCAGTGGAAGAGGAACACGTCCTTGAACAGCGGCGAGAGCTCGGCCGCTCGCTCGACTTCGGCGCCGATGCTCGCGCGGTAGTGCGCCTGCGAGAACAGCTCGATATGGCAGGTGAGCGCGAGCACCGCCCAGTCGCAGCGGCCGAGCACGAAGGCCGCGACCGCGTTCGCATCGATGTCGAAGCGGTAGCCGGCGGGCATGCCGGCGGCCGCCAGCGCCTCGATGCGGCGGAACAGCTCCTGGTGCTTGAGCTCCTCGTCGGTCAGCCGCACCAGCGCCTCGAAGGCGACCTGGTCGCCGAGCGCGTGCCCGCGGCTCACGTCGAGCATCTTCGCGCCGATGGTGCGCTCGACCAGCGCGAACATGCGCGCATACGTACGCCCCTGCACCTGGCTCCAGAAGCGGCGCTGCGCGGCTTTGAGGAAGGGCAGCTCGTCGGCGAGCGAGAGGCCGTCGGGCAGGAAGACGTGGCCGAGGTCGAAGGCGCGGCCGCGGATCACGTCGCGGTCGATGTCCCAGCGCACGCGCTTGGACGCCTCGATGGTCCTGGCGTAGCGGGCGGTTTCGGCGGGGTTCGTGGTGAGGGTGGGGGAGGCTTGCATCGCTGGCTCCATCGCGAAGGGTTGGGCGTCGGATCGACGTGCGTCATCGTCGCGAGCCGCACCGCCCTTTGCATGAGGCGCCTGTCCCGTGCCGGCGATCTCGATGCGCTTGGGGATGGGCCGGATGTCCCGCGCGCCCACAATCGTTTCGCCATGGACCGCCAACAGCTGCGCTTCTGCACCGCGCCCGACGGCGTGCGCATCGCCGTCGCGACGATCGGCCGCGGAGCGCCGCTGCTGCGCGCGGCGCACTGGCTCACGCACGTCGAGCACGACCATGCGAGCCCCGTCTGGCGCCCCTGGCTCGACGCGCTGTCGAAGCACCACACCTACATCCGCTACGACCAGCGCGGCTGCGGCCTCTCCGACCGCGAAGTCGCCGACTATTCGCTGCCCTCGTGGGTCGGCGACCTGAGCGCGGTGATCGACGCGCTGCAGCTGCCGCGCGTGCCGATCCTCGGCATGTCGCAAGGCGGCGCGGTCGCGATCGCGTACGCGGTCGCGCACCCGGAGCGGGTCTCGCACCTGGTGCTGGCCGGCGCCTACGCGCGCGGCAGCCTGCGGCGCGACCCGAGCCCCGCCCAGCAGCTCGAAGCGCACACGCTGGTCAACCTGATCCGCGTCGGCTGGGGCAGCGACAACCCGGCGTTCCGCGAGGTCTTCACCCGCCGCTTCATCAAGCACGGCACGCCCGAGCAGCTGCAGTGGTGGACCGAGCTGATGCGCATCACCTCCAGCGCCGACGCGGCGGCGCGGCTGCTCGAAGCCTTCCACCAGGTCGACGTGACCGAGCTCGCGCGGCAGGTGCGCGTGCCGACGCTCGTGCTGCACGCGCGCGGCGACGCCGCGGTGCCTTTCGAGGAAGGCCGGCTGCTCGCCTCGCTGATCCCCGGCGCGCGCTTCGTCACGCTCGACACCGACAACCACGTGCTGCTCAGCACCGAGCCGGCCTGGGGGCACTTCCTCGCGGAGGTGGGCGACTTCCTCGGCGCGCCGCCGCCGACCGCGGCAGACGACGGCCTCACGCCCGCCGAACGCGAGGTGCTCACGCGCGTCGCGCGCGGCCTCGACAACCGCGCGATCGCCGCCGAGCTCGGCAAGAGCGAGAAGACGGTGCGCAACCAGGTGTCGAGCATCCTCGACAAGCTCGGCCTGCACAGCCGGGCCGAAGCGATCGTGCACGTGCGTGACCGCGGCGCGCACCGTTGACAGGCCGCGCGACCGCGGCGAACACCGCTGAAAGGCCGCGCGACCGCGGCGCGCACCGCTGAAAGGCCGCGCGCCCCGCGCGGCGGATCAGGGGTAGAGCCCGCGCTCCTCCCGCGCGATCAGGATGCGCTCGCAGGCCACCGCGAAAGTCGCGGTGCGCAGGCTGATCCTGTGGCGGTCGGCGGTGTCCCAGATCTTCTTCAGCGCATCGACCATGATCTTGTCGAGCCGCAGGTTGATCTCGTCTTCGCTCCAGAAGAAGGAGCTGAAGTCCTGCACCCACTCGAAGTAGCTGACCGTCACGCCGCCGGCGTTGCAGATGACGTCCGGCACGACCAGCACGCCGCGTTCGGCGAGGATGTCGTCGGCCTCGGGCACCGTCGGGCCGTTCGCGCCCTCGAGCACCAGCTTGGCCTTGACGCGCTTGGCGCGCGTCGCGCTGATCTGGCCTTCGAGCGCGGCGGGGATCAGGATGTCGCAGTCGATGTCCCAGAACGTTTCCGGCTCGATGGTCTCGGCGCCCTTGAAGCCGCCGACGCCGCCGCGCTCGCGCACCCAGGGCATCAGCTCGGCGAGGTCGAGGCCGTTCATGTTGACGATCGTGCCGGTGTGGTCCTGGGCGGCGACGATCTTGCTGCCGGCCTGGCCGAACAGCTCGGCCGCCGAGCCGCCGACGTTGCCCAGCCCCTGCACCGCGACGCGCGCCTGGTCGAGCTTCAGGCCGATGCGCCGGGCGGCTTCCCGGCCGGTGACGAACACGCCGCGCCCGGTGGCCTTGACGCGGCCGAGCGAGCCGCCGAGGTGGATCGGCTTGCCGGTGACGACGCCGGTGGCGGTGGCGCCGGTGTTCATCGAGTACGTGTCCATCATCCAGGCCATGATCTGGCCGTTGGTGTTCACGTCGGGCGCGGGGATGTCACGCTGCGGGCCGATGATGATGCCGATCTCGCTGGTGTAGCGGCGGGTGAGCTTCTCCAGCTCCTTCAGCGACAGCTGCTTCGGATCGACGCGGATGCCGCCCTTCGCGCCGCCGTAGGGCAGGTTGACCGCGGCGCACTTGACCGTCATCCACGCCGACAGCGCCATCACTTCCTCGAGCGTCACGTCGGGGTGGTAGCGCACGCCGCCCTTGCCGGGGCCGCGGCTCAGGTTGTGCTGCACGCGAAAGCCTTCGTAGTGGCGGACGCTGCCGTCGTCCATCTCGATCGGCACGTCGACGATCAGCGCGCGCTTCGGGCGCTTGAGCGTCTCGGCCCAGCGGCCCAGCGCGCCGAGGTAGGGCACGACGCGATCGACCTGCGAGAGGTAGGTGCCCCAGGGACTGGTCGGCGACGGAGAAACGTAGGACAGGACCGAGGCCTCGTGGGCCGCGCTGCTCGTGGAGCTCATGGAATCTTCCTTGTGGATGGAGGCGCTGAGGCGGCCTCGGGCAAAGGCCGGCGCGGCTCAAGAGGGCCGCAGGGTGCGCCGAGGCGCTGCGCTCGCGGGCGCAGCTCCGGCACTTTAGGCGGCCGCCCGCGGCTTGCCATGCATGCTTTGCATGCCGGGGCGCTGCGTCGGCATGCGCCGATGCGGCTTCGGCATCGGCTTGGGTATCAGCCCTGCGGCCGCGGTGGCGCTAGCCCGCCGCGAACTCGGCGCCCAGCTCGCGCGCGCGTCGCTGCGCCGCAGCGACGGCCTCGATCAGCGCCGGCTTCAGGCCGCGCGCTTCCAGCACCGCGAGCGCCGCGGCCGTCGTGCCGCCCTTCGAGGTGACGCGCTCGCGCAGCAGCGACGGCGGCTCGCTCGAGCGCTGCGCCAGCTCGGTCGCGCCGGCGAGCGTCGCGAGCGCCAGCGCGCGCGCGGCCGCGGCATCGAGGCCGACCGCGCGGCCCGCATCGACCAGCGCCTCGATGAACAGGAAGACGTAGGCGGGGCCCGAGCCCGAGACCGCGGTCACCGCGTCGAGCGCCGCCTCGTCGTCCAGCCACAGCGTCTGGCCGGTCGGCGCGAGCAGCGCTTCGGCCTGGGCGCGTTCGTCCGCGCCGACGGACGGCCGCGCATAGAGCCCGGCGATGCCGCGGCCGATCAGCGCCGGCGTGTTCGGCATCGCGCGGATCACCCGCTCGCTGCCGGTCGCGCGCGCGATCGCGTCGCTGCGGATCCCGGCCATCACGCTGAGCTGCGTCGCGTGGCGCACATGCGGCTTGCACGGCGCCGCCGCCTCGGCGAAGGCCTGTGGCTTCACCGCCCAGACGACGAGCCGCGCCTGCGCGAGCGCCGCCCCGGCCTGCTCGCCCGCGACGACGCCGTGATCCGCCGCCAGCTTCGCCCGCGCCTCGGCCCACGGCTCCACGACGAGGATGCGCTCGGCCGCGACGCCGGCCGCGCGCAGCCCGCCGATCAGGGCGCCGGCCATGTTGCCGCCGCCGATGAAGGCGATGTCGTCCATCCTGCTCACTCCTTCGAACCGCTTCGCTCGGCACACGCCGCAGGCTGCAGGCGCAAGGCCGACCGATGCGGCTCTGTGGCGGTCATCGCCTCGGCGACCTGTTCAGCCGCTTTGGCCGCCGACGCCGCCGATGCCGTCATTCATGCGCGCGGCAGCCCGAGTGCCGCCGCGTCGCGCGTCGGTCGATTGTCCACGGGCCACCGCGGCGGCCGCCCGCTGTTCACGGGCCGCTCACTCCATCGCCCGCAAGCCCGTCCACGCCACCCCGGCGACCGCCAGCATCGGCACCGTCATCGTTCCCGGCACGTAAAAGAAGGCCGACAGCAGCGGGCTCGCCAGCGTTTCGCAGAGCATGCCGAAGCCGAACAGCACGAAGCCGAGCACCGCGTAGCGGCGCATGTACAGCGGCAACCAGCGCGACTGCTCCTTGTTGTGCCGCCGCGCGGCGGCGCGCTCGAAGACGTTCATCGGCCGCGCCACGTCCTTGAACAGCCACGCGAAGAACACGTAGCGGTAGAGCAGGACGCGAAAGGGCAGCGGTTCCATGGTTCGCTCCGATGGCAAGGCGCCGGCACACGGCGTGCCGCGGGCTTGCGGGGCATCGTGCGCCGATTCGCCGCGGCGCGCGGCGCGGGCGCCGTGAAGCCCGACCGCCCGGCCGGGTCGCCGCGCGCGAAGCGAGCGGGCGCGTGAACTGCGTCCGCGCGCCGCCGCGAATCAGTGCATGCCGGCGCCGACGGCCACGGCCTCGTCGCCCGCCAGCAGTTGCGCATTGCCGCCGGCTGCCGCGGTGTTGACCGTCAGCGTCCGCTCGCCGCAGAAGCGCGGCAGGTAGAGCGGGCCGCCGGCCTTCGGGCCGGTGCCGCTCAGGCCTTCGCCGCCGAAGGGCTGCACGCCCACCACCGCGCCGATCATGTTGCGGTTCACGTAGACGTTGCCGACCCGCGCAAGCTGGGCGATGCGCTCGGCGCGCGAGTCGATGCGCGTCTGGATGCCCAGCGTCAGGCCATAGCCCAGCGCATTGATCTGCGCGACGAGCGCGTCGAGCTCCGGCGCCGCGGTGCCCGGGCCCCAGCGCACGACGTGCAGCACCGGGCCGAAGACCTCCTGCTTCAGATCGGCCACGCGCCCGATCTCGTACGCGCACGGCGCGATGAAGCGCCCGTTCGCGAGCCGTTCGATGCCGTCGGGCAGTTCGCGGCGCGCGAGCCGGCGCGCTTCGCGTTCGAGGCGCTCGACGTGGCGGCTCAGCGCCGCGTGGGCCTCGGCGTCGATCACCGGGCCGACGTCGGTCGCGAGTTCGGCCGGGTCGCCGAGCCGCAGCTCGTGCAGGGCGCCCGCGACCATCTCCACCACGCCGTCCGCGATGCCTTGGTGCACGCACAGCAGTCGCAGCGCCGAGCAGCGCTGCCCGGCCGAGCGGAAGGCGCTCTGCACGACCGCGTCGCTCACCTGCTCGGGCAGCGCGCTGCTGTCCACGAGCATCGCGTTGAGGCCGCCGGTCTCGGCGATCAAGGGGACGATCGGGCCGTCCTTCGCGGCGAGCGCACGCTGGATCAGCTTGGCGACCTGCGTCGATCCGGTGAAGCACACGCCGGCCGCGAGCGGGTGCGCGACGAGCTGTGCGCCGACCGTCTCGCCGGGGCCGTGCAGCAGTGCGAGGGCGGAGCGAGGCACGCCGGCGTCGAACAGCAGCTCGACGAAGGCCTGCGCGACCGCGGGCGTCTGCTCGGCCGGCTTCGCCGCGACCGCGTTGCCCGCGACCAGCGCGGCCACCACCTGCCCCGCGAAGATCGCCAGCGGGAAGTTCCAGGGGCTGATGCAGACGAACACGCCGCGGCCGTGCAGGTGCAGCGTGTTGCGCTCGCCGGTCGGGCCGGGCAGTTCGCGCGGTGCGAGCTGCTCGCGCGCCTGCTGCGCGTAGTAGCGGCAGAAGTCGACCGCCTCGCGCACCTCGGCCACGCCGTCGCCGAGCGTCTTGTGCGCTTCGGCCACGAGCAACCCGCAGTACGTGGCCAGCGCGGCTTCGAGCCGATCGGCCGCGCGCTCGAGCACCGCGGCGCGTTCGGCGACCGGCCGCGCGTTCCAGGCCAGGTGGCCGGCGTGCAGGCGCTGCATCGTCGCGTCGATCGCGCTCGCTTCGCGGACCGCCGGCACGCCGGTCGCGCGGCGCGCCTCGATCGCTGCGAGCAGCGGCGCGCGCTCGGCCGGCACGCTGAGATCGACGCCGGCCGAGTTGCGCCGCTCGGCGCCGAACATCGCGCGCGGCGCCGGCTGCCCCGGCTTGCCGGCCGCGTGCAGCGGCGACGCGAGCAGCTGCGCCACGTCGATCCGTGGATCGGCGAGCTGATGCACGAACGAGGAGTTCGCGCCGTTCTCCAGCAGCCGGCGCACCAGGTAGGCGAGCAGGTCGCGGTGCTCGCCGACCGGCGCGTAGATGCGCAGGGGCAGGGGCCGCGACTTCATCACCTCGCGGTACACCGCCTCGCCCATGCCGTGCAGGCGCTGCAGCTCGAACTTCGCCGGCTGCCGCTCGGCCATCGCCGCGATCGCAGCGATCGTGCCGGCGTTGTGCGTCGCGAACTGCGGATAGATCACCTCCGCGTGGTCGAGCAGCGCCTGCGCGCAGGCGAGGTAGGCGATGTCGGTGTGGTGCTTGTGCGTGAACACCGGATAGTCCGCGAGGCCCAGCTCCTGCGCGCGCTTGATCTCGCCGTCCCAGTAGGCGCCCTTGACGAGGCGGACCATCAAGCGCAGGCCGTGCGGGCGGTTGTGGAGACGGGCGATGCGCGCCACCTCGTGCACGCAGGCCACCGCGCGCGTCTGGTAGGCCTGGATCGCCAGGCCGAAGCCGCGCCAACTCGAGTGCCGGGCGGCGATGTGCGCGGCGCAGGCGTCGATCAGGTCGAGCGAAAGCTCGAGCCGCTCGCTCTCCTCGGCGTCGACGGTGAGGTTGAGGTCGGCCGCCGCCGCGGCGTCGATCAGCGTCAGCAGCCGCGGCAGCAGCTCGGCGAAGACGCGCTCGCGCTGGTGCTCCTCGTAGCGCGGGAACAGCGCGGACAGCTTGATCGAGATGCCGTCGTTCGCCTCCGGCCCGGCGCCGCGGTTCGCGGCGGCGCCGATCGCCGCGATCGCGTCGCGGTAGGCCGCGAGGTAGCGCAGCGCATCGCGCTCGGTGCGCGCGCCTTCGCCGAGCATGTCGAAGGAGTAGCGCAGCGCCGGCTCGGCCTTGCGCCGGCCGCGCGCCTCGCCCAGCGCCTCGGCGATCGACTGGCCCAGTACGAACTGCCGCCCCAGCAACTGGATGGCGCGCACCGTGGCCGCGACGACGGTGTGCGCGCCGAGGCGCTTGAACAGGCCCGGCGGCTGCTCGCCTTGCGGCAGGAAGCGCTTGGACAACCCGATCGCGCTGGCCGAGAGGCTCGCGAGCATCGGGTGCGGGCCGTCGCCCTCGGTGGCGGCTTCGAAGTCGGCGCGGCCGAGTTGATCGGCGGTCAGCGCGATCGCGGTCTGCGCATCCGGCACGCGCAGCAGCGCCTCGGCGAGCCGCATCAGCGCGAGGCCTTCGGCGCTCGAGATCGGGTACTCGCGCAGCAGCGATTCCATCGCCCAGAACGGCGCCGGCTCGTCGCGCACCGCCTGCACCCAGGGCTGCGCGATCGCCTGGGCCTCGGCCCAGTCCAGCGCGCCGTCGAGCGTGCGCAGATGCGCCTGCACGACAGGCAGTTCCTCGGCGAGCGGCGAGGGCAGGCGCGAAAGCGGTGGCGGTGCGGTCGGCTTCATGGAACGGGCCCGTGATGGCGATCGCGCAAGCGTAGGCCCGGCTTCGACGCATCCGCGAATGCCACCTCGGCGCGGGCGGCTTCGGCGACGACGTGATCGGCCATCCGGTGGCCGGCGGAAGCTGGGAAGGCTGGGGTGATCGAGAACCTGCTCGCCGTCGCGCCCGCGGGCACGCGGCCCTGCTTCTACCGGACCTCGGCCGGCGCCGAGCTGGACCTGGTGCTCGAACTGCCGGGCCGCGAACGCTGGGCCGTCGAGATCAAGCGCTCGACCGCGCCCACGGTCGGCAAGGACTTTCACATCGCGTGTGAAGACATCGGCGCGACGCAGCAGCACGTCGTGCATTCGGGCAGCGAAAGTTTCCCGATCGCCAGGGGCGTGCGCGCGACGACGCTGATCGACCTGCAGCAGGCCTTGTTCGCCCTGCGCGGACCTTAGCCCGCCAGCGTCGCGAGCAGGCCCGCCGCCCCCAGCCCCAGCGCGGCCAGCGCATCGCCGGCGATCAGCCCGCCGCCGACCAGCGAGGTGGTGCTCATGTCGGCGGGCAGCGCGGCATCCTCGGCACGCCGCCCGCGCCGTGCGGCGATCCAGCCGGCGGTGCCGCTCACCACGCCGCCGACTGCGAGCCAGGCCGAGGTCGCGATGCCGAAGAAGCTGCCGAACGAATAGGCATAGGGGGAGGGCAGCACGACCGCGTCGAGCACGAAGTCGGCCGCCGCGCCGCGGCGGCCTTGCTTGAAGCGCCGGTAGGCGGCCGTCGCGAACAGCGTCTTGCGCAGCAGCTGGATCGCGAAGCCGAGCGCGATGCCCAGCAGGATCGCGTGGCGCTGGTAGGGCTTGTCGTCGGTGAGGCTGCGCAGCGCGCCCACGAACTTGTAGGTCATCGCCGACTGCCATTGCGCCGGTGCCTCGGCGGCGGACATCGCGGTCTGGTCGAGCGCAAGCACCGGGTAGGCGCTCATGAAGAGCTTCGCGAAGCCGACCGACGCGACCGCACCGACCACCAGCCCCAGCACCTGGAAGCGGAACTGCAGCGTGCGCGGCGTGCCCAGGCGCCAGCCGGTCGAGCGGTCCTGCTGCATGTCGCTGCCCACGCTGCAGGCGACGAGCAGGATGCCGCCGGCCATCAGGCCGACAGTCGGGTCCTTCAGGCCGAGTGCGGCCATCAGCACGATCGCGGCGACGAAGGCCGCCGAGATCGGCGCCGAATCGCTGATGCCCAGCGAGATGCCGACGATCAGCGAGAACACCATCACCAGCGCGACGGCCAGCAGCAGGAAGCCGACCGGCTGCTGCAGCACCGTCGCGCCCAGCGTCACGACCATCGCGCCCCAGAAGGCGATCCACGCCGCGAGCCGCGGGTAGCTCATGCGCTTCCACGCGTCTTCCGGCGCTTGCGCCGCCGGCGGGGCGGAGGCGCGCCAGCGCCGCCAGGCCTCGGTGAGCAGCTCGCCGATGTCGAGCATCGCCGCGCCCATGATCAGCCCGAGGCCGATCAGGAAGGTGATCTTGCGGAAGGGATCGCCGGCCTGCAGCCAGCCGATCGAGACGAAGGTCGGGATCAGCAGCGAGCCGGTCAAGCCGGCCGTCAGCGCCGCGAGGCCGATGCGCGGGCCGACCAGCATGCCGGCGCCGAGCGTCGAGGTGGAAAGCTCCAGCACGCCGAGTGCGGCGACCTTCGCGGTCGCAAGCCCGCCCGCGATGCCCGAGGCGATGCCGCCGCCCAGCCGCGCGACCGAGCGCTTCAGCAGCGCCGGATCGGTCAGTGCGCGCAGGATGTTCGCGACCGCGAAGCCCGAGGGGAAGGTCAGCTGCAGCCGATCGACCAGGATCGGCGTGTAGAGCATGCCGACGCCGGCGCCGAACATGCCGATCGAGCCCATGAACAGCATCAGCTGCCACACCGGCGGCTGCGGCAGGCCCATCCAGACCATCGCCTGGATCAGCACGCCCATCGCGCTCATGCCGGCCACCGAAGCGGCGGCCGTCTGCATGTAGTTCGCGCCGTGCTTGCCTTCGGGGCCGTAGCCGAAGGTGACCGTCGAGCCGAGGATCCCGGCGACGACCTGGCCGCCGACGAAGAAGCCGATCGCGAAGTTCATGTACGAGGCCGTCACCCCGCCCAGCGGCCCGAGCACGAAGATGCCCAGCGCGGCGAGCAGCGCGTAGTACTTCCACGTGCCGATCGGCGGCAGCCAGGCCCAGCGCGGGGCCGCAGGCGGGGCGGAGCGCGCGGCGCGCGGGCCGGCGGAGGGCAGGACGGTGCTCATGGCGTCGGACTTCGCAAGGGCGGACGCGGCGGGTCGCGCGGCTCGGGCGCGGCCCGGGTGGCGGCCGCGGCGCGATTGTCGGCGGCGCCTGCAGCCCGATGGTCGGCGGTGCCCGCCGGGCTACCGGGCGCGGCGCCGGCGGTTGCTCGCGGTGCGCAGCACTTCGAGCAGGTCGTCGGCCGGGATCGGCTTGCCCATCAGCGCGTCGGCACCGGCCAGCTGCGCGCGCACGCGGTCGCTGGCGGTGACCTTCGGCGCCATCAGCACCACGCTGGGCGCGCCCTTGCGCGCCGACTTGATCTGCTGGCACAGCGCCATGCCGTCGACGCCGCGCATCTGCGTGTCGGAAAAGACGATGCGCACCGGCGTCTGCGCGATGAGTTGCAGCGCCTCGTCGTCGTCGCGCGCGACGCTGACGCGGCAACCGACGCGGTCGAGCTGCGCGATCAGCGGGCTGCTCGCGGTGTGGCGGCCTTCGAGCACCAGGACGTCGAAGGGGAAGTGCACGACCGGCGGCGGGCGCGGCGCGGGTTCGCGCGCCGGCGCGCGCGGCTTGTCGGGCGCAGCGGCCGGCGCACTGGCCGGCGCATAGGGGTCGGCGACCGTGCTGGCCGCCAGCAGCAGCGTCTCGAGCGCACGCACGACCTGCTGGGGGTTGATCGGCCGGCCGAGGTGGACGATCGCGCCGCTCGGCGGCTCCGCGCCGACGAAGACCGCGCGCTCCATGCGGCCGGCCCGGCGGACCTCGTCCACCGCCTGCGGACGATCGCCGTCGACGACGCAGAGGTCGGCCGCGTCGAGCGACTCGGCGGGCTCGAAGCGCGCCGGCGCCCGGCTCGTCAGCCGCAGACAACTTTCCAGCGCCCGGCGCTCGAAAGGGCCGAAGCCCTGCAGCGCGACGCGGTACCGCGTGTTCATCCCGTCCCCCCGAAGAGCCGGCCGGTGCGGCCGGTCCGCCGGCGCTCCCCGCGCCCGTCTGTTGCACCCGTCTGCAACATCCTGTGACGCCGGCGGGGGAGGCGTCAATCCCGATCCGCGCGAAGCGACCGCGTGCGCCCTAGGGATACGGCGCACCCGTGCGCCGTGGCAAGCGAACTAGCATCCCTCGGCCCCCCTGGAAGGAGCCCCCGATGAGCACCAGCGTCTACGACTTCGAAGCCCAGAGCATCGCCGGCAAGACGGTGCCGCTGGCCGACTACCGCGGCCGCGTGCTGCTGATCGTCAACACCGCCAGCGCCTGCGGCTTCACGCCGCAGTTCGCCGGGCTCGAGGAACTCTGGAAGACCTACGAAGCGCGCGGCCTGACGGTGCTGGGCTTCCCGAGCAACGAGTTCGGCGGCCAGGACCCGGGCAGCAACGACGAGATCGCCAGCTTCTGCCAGGTCAATTACGGCGTGAGCTTCCCGATGATGGCCAAGGTGGAGGTCAACGGCCGCGGCGCGCACCCGCTGTACCAGTGGCTCACGAAGGAAGCGCGCGGCGTGCTGGGCACGCAGTCGATCAAGTGGAACTTCACCAAGTTCCTGGTCGGCCGCGACGGCAAGGTGATCGAGCGCTACGGCTCGAACGACAAGCCCGAGGCCCTGAAGAAGGACATCGAGGCCGCGCTGGCCGCGCCGGCCTGAGCCGCTCCGTGCCGGTGTCTCCGGCCGGGCCTGCGGCCCTCGACTTGGCTGCGCCAAGCCAGCCTCGACGCAAGCACCGAGCAAGCTCAGTGCTTGTCGATCGTCAGCACCACCATCGTCTGGTTCAGCAGCTGGTAGGCGACCTCGCCGAAGGTCATCGGCCCGGTGATCTGCGCCGAGCGCTTGCCCTCCAGCCCGCAGTAGAGGTAGTTCAGCACGCAGTTGCAGCTCCACGCGAGGCCGCTGCCGTCTTCGTGCGGCAGCGCCTTCGCGAGCGCGCGCTCGTAGTCGCCGATCGGCGCGGCGAAGCGGTACTCGATGTCGTCGAACACCGGCGCGTAGAAGTCGACGCGCTGCCCGGCGACGTCGATCGCCTTGATCGCGACGTTGATCATCGCGCCCGAGTAGTCGGCCACCAGCGGCAGGCGCGAGTCGATCTTGCGGCTCGTCACGTAGTCGGCGAAGTTCATCGGCCGGCCGTTGACCAGGCAGCCCTGCGCATGGAAGCCCGATTCGCCGAAGCGGATGCGGTCGCCCTCGCCCTGGCGGAACAGGTTGACGATGTCGAGCCGCGCGACGTGGTCGTCGGGCAGCGGCACGTGCATGACCACCGCGCGCTCGGTCTCGAACCCGCCGGTCTCGCCGTTGACGACCACCGGCACCTTCTGGCCGAGATCGTCGAGGTGGATGCCCGCGACCCAGCCGGCCAGCGGCTTCAGGTACATGTCCTCGTACTGCGGCGCCTCCCGCGCGAAGCGCGAATGCACCGTCGTGAAGGCCGGCATCACGATGAGCGACCAGCCGTTGGCCGGCGCCTCGACGCACACCCGCGCGAGCGCATCGGCGTCGTGGACGGTGATCTTCGGCGTCATGCCGGCGAAGGCGGGCAGCGGCGTGACGAAGACCAGCTCGCGCGTCGTGCGCCCGCCGTCCTGGCCCATGAAGTAGGGGATGCTGCCGCCGATCCAGCGGCCGCGCGGCAGCTTCCTGAGCAGCGCTTCCTCGGCCGCCACCGAGAAGCAGCCGCCGCTCTTGAGCAGCACCGAGGCTTCCTCGACGGACATCAGCGCGCCGGTGGCCGGCCGCAGCGTTGAAGGGCGTGCGTTCATGGCGTCATGCCGTGCGTAGTTGTTGGAGTTCATGCGCGAGCACGCGCTCGTTCTTGACGAAGTAGCGATGCAGATCGCGCAGCTTCAGCAGCTTGACCTCGTCGTCGGAAATCATCTCCAGGTGCGAGCGCACCTTGGTCAGCATCAGCTTCAGGCTGAGCACGCGGATGTCGATCTGCAGCTCGCCGCTGGCCAGCCGCAGCCAGACGGGATCGGCCACGTCGGGCACGTTGTCCGGGCGTTCGCTCGTCGTGAGCGACGCGGCGGCGACATCGCCCGTGCGGCGCGCCGTCGGGGCGGCGGCCGCGGCCGCGGCCAAGGCAGCGGCCTTCTGCACGCGCGCGCGCCCGTGGTCGAGCGCGTAGCGGTAGCGCCAGACGTCGTTGAGCGACAGCTTCAGCGTGCTGCAGATCGCCTGCAGCGTCAGCCCCTCGTTGAACAGCGTGAAGACCTGCTGCGCGAGCGAGGCGGTGAAGGGCTCGCCGACCGTGCCGGTCCAGTGCAGGCCCTGGATCGAGCGGCCCTCGGGCACCGTCACGTGCAGGTGGAAGCGGATCTCGCCGAGCGCGACGTGCTGCCACACGTGCTGCTGCTGGCCCGCGGCCGACTTCGCCTTCGGCCGGCCGAACCAGCCGCGCTCGACCTGCGGGCCGATCCACACGTCGCAGCGCCGGCGGCGCAGATCGATCTGGTAATCCTCGATCTCCCAGCTGCCGTCGATCCACAGCAGGTGGCGAAGCAAGGTCTTGTCGACTCCGGTCATGGGGCTCGTCTCCTGCGCGGCGGGCCTGGCGCCGCGTGCGGCCGGCCTGCTCGTTCGTCGTTGCGACGCGTCGCGGTAAGCAAACGTGGTGCCGCGAAGCATCGCGCGAAGGCCGGCGTCGCGGGTCGCGGCGATTGCGCAACCCGTCACGCCGGTGTGCCGCGCGCGACGCAAACGGGCGACGCTTCGCGCGCCCGCGCCGTTCACGCGGCGGTGCAGCAGACGCGGCGCGTCAGGTGCCCGCGACGGCCCGGTCGCTCGCTCGGCGCACTTCGATAATCGCCGCCTTCCCAAGGAGCGCGCGCATGTTCGAGCACCTCGACGCCTACCCCGGCGATCCCATCCTCGGCCTCAACGAAGCCTTCCAGAAAGATCCGCGCGCCGACAAGGTCAATCTTTCGATCGGCATCTACTTCGACGATGCCGGGCGCATCCCGGTGCTGGCTTCGGTGCGCAAGGCCGAGGCGCTGATGCTCGAGCGCGCGCAGCCCAAGCCCTACCTGCCGATCGAAGGCGACGCCGCCTGCCGCGCGCAGGTGCAGGCGCTGCTGTTCGGCGCGGGCCACCGCGCGGTTGCCGAGGGGCGCGTCGCGACGATCCAGGCGGTCGGCTCGAGCGGCGGGCTCAAGGTCGGCGCGGAATTCCTCAAGCGCTGGTTTCCGCGGGCCGAGGTCTGGGTCAGCGACCCGACCTGGGACAACCACCGGGCGATGTTCCAGGGCGCCGGCCTCGCGACGCACAGCTATCCGTACTACGCGCCGGACGGACTGCGCTTCGACGCGATGCTCGCCACGCTCGCGCAGCTGCCGGCCGGAAGCGTCGTGCTGCTGCACGCCTGCTGCCACAACCCCACCGGCGTCGATCTTTCGCGCGAGCAGTGGCAGCGCCTGATCCCGCTGCTGGAGGAGCGGCGCCTGCTGCCCTACCTCGACCTCGCCTACCAGGGCTTCGGCGACGGGCTCGATGCCGACGCCCATGCGGTGCGCATGCTGGCCGACGCGGGCCTGAGCTTCTTCGTCGCCAACTCCTTCAGCAAGAGCATGAGCGTCTACGGCGAGCGCTGCGGCGCCTTGAGCGTCGTCTGCCCGAGCGCGGCCGAAGCCGAGCGCGTGCTGGGCCAGCTGAAGGCGACGATCCGTGCGAACTACTCGAGCCCGCCGATCCACGCCGGCGGCATCGTCGCCGCCGTGCTCGGCGAGCCGGCGCTGCGCGCGCAGTGGGAAGCCGAGCTTGCCGCGATGCGCGGGCGCATCGCCGCGATGCGCCGCGCGCTGCACGACGCGCTCGTCGCGCGCCTGCCCCAACGCGACTTCGGCTACCTGCTGAGCCAGCGCGGCATGTTCAGCTACACCGGGCTGGCGCCCGAGCAGGTCGACGCGCTGCGCGAGCGGCACGGCGTCTACCTCGTGCGCTCGGGGCGCATCTGCGTGGCCGGGCTCAACACCGGCAACGTCGTGCGCGCGGCCGATGCGATCGCGAAGGTGATGGCGGGCTGAACCCGCCGCGCCTCACACCCAGCGGTCCGCGATCGCTTCGCGTTCGAACACCGTGCGCACCGCCGGTCGTTCGAGCACGCGGCCCAGGTAGGCGCCGAGCGCCGGCCGCTCGCGCGCCGGGTGCGCGAAGCGGCGCGTCCAGCGGCACAGCATCAGCGCGTGCGCGTCGACCGCGCGGTAGTGCTCGCCGAGCAGCCAGGGCGCGCCGTGGCGTGCGAGTTCGGCGTCGAGCCGGTCGAGCAGCGGCCCGACGCGCGCCTCGGCGCAGGCCTTGACTTCGGCCGCGCCGGCCGCGTTGCCCTCGGCGGCCCAGCGCTGCGGATAGAAGTACGGGATCAGGTTGGCGTGCAGCGTGCCGGCGAGCCACAGCATCCACTTCGTGTAGTGCGCGCGCTCGCGGCTGCCGACCGGCGGGGCGAGTTGCGCCTGCGGGTGCGCGTCGGCCAGGTGCAGGCCGATCGCGGCGCTTTCGAACAGCACCAGCGGCTCGGCCTGCGGCCCGCGTTCGACGTAGGTCGGCACGACGCCGTTCGGGTTGAGGCGCAGGTAGTCGGCGTCGCGCTGGGCGCCGGCGTCGAGGTCCACCGGCACCAGCGCGAACGGCCGGCCGATCTCGGTCAGCAGGATGTGCGGCGCCATGGCGGCGCTGCTCGGGGCGTGGTGCAGTTCGATCGTCGTCGTCATCGCGGGTCCTCCGGGGCGAGTGCGGGGCGGGCCGGCGCGGGCCGGGGCCGGCTCGCCAGCGTGTTGAGCGCGAGCCCGGCGATCACCAGCGCGGTCGCGCCGAGCTTCCAGCCGGGCAGCGCCTCGCCGAGCAGCAGCGCCGAGGCGCCGAGCCCGAACACCGGCACCAGCAGCGCGGCCGGTGCGACGGTGGCGGCCGGGTGGCGCGCGAGCAGCCAGTTCCACGCGCCGTAGCCGAACAGCGTGTTGCCGAGCGCCTGCCAGGCGACGGCGCCCCAGCCGGCCCAGCTCGTCGCGGCCACCGCGGCGAGGCCGCGCTGCGGGCCTTCGACGACGACGCTGATCGCCGCCAGCGCCGCGGTCGCGAACAGGCTGCTCCACACCATGAAGGCCAGCATGTCCACGCGCCCGGCGCTGCGCGCGACGGTGTTCGCCAGCGCCCAGGCGAAGGCCGCGCAGAGCACCAGCGCGAGGCCGGTGACGCTGAGCGCGCCGCTGTCGGTGTGCGCGCCGATCCAGGCCATGCCGGCGACCGCCAGCGCGAGCGCCACCGCCTGCACCGCGCGCGGGCGCTCGCTGCGCAGCGCCATCGCCAGGCCGATCGTGAAGAACACCTGCGCCTGGATCACCAGCGAGGCGAGCCCGGGCGAGATGTCGGCTTGCATCGCATGGAACAGGAGCCCGAACTGGCCGGCGCCGAGCAGCACGCCGAAGGCCGCGAGCGTGCGCCACGGCACCGCCGGCCGCGCGATGAAGAACACCAGCGGGAAGGCCGACAGCGCGAAGCGCAGCGTCGCGAACAGGTAGGGCGGCAGCTCGGCCAGGCCCCACTTGATCACAACGAAGTTGGTGCCCCAGACGAACACCACGGCGAGCGCGAGCAGCAGGTGCGAAAGCGGCATCGGCCGAGTGTCGCCGCGGGTTCGGCGCGCGGCCGATGAGATCGGTGCGCCCGGCGATGCGCGCCGCGCATCGCCGCGGCCCGGCCGGTGCGCGGCGCCTACAGGTCGATCGGCTCGGTGTCGTGCTGCGTCAGCGGGTCGCGGCGCATCCGGCCGAGGCGCTCGTCGATGTCGATGCCGGCGGGCGGCGCGTCCTCGCCGGGCGGCGCCTCGGCCGCCGCTTCGCGCACGAGCGTCGAGACGACGATGCCGCTGGGGTGGCGCTCGCTGTGCCGCAGCGTGTAGCGCTGCGGCGCGAAGTCGCCGGCGGCGAACAGCGCCCGGCCCGCGCCGAGCCAGGTCGGCACCGTCGCGACGATCAGCTCGTCGAGCAGGCCGCAGCGCATGAACAGCGCCGCGGTCTGGCCGCCGCCGACGAGCCAGACGCGCCGGAGCCCCATCGCCTCCCAGCGCGCGGCGATCAGGCTCGGCCGCTGGTGCGTGGGCTGCACGCCGGGCGGCAGCGCGCCGAGGCTGGACGGCTCGCTGCGGCTCAGCACCCAGCAGGGCCGCTCGCCGTACGGCCACAGGCCGAAGGCGCGCACCGCCTCGAAGGTGGCGCGGCCCATCACCAGGCCGTCGATCCCGGCGATGAAGTCGGCATAGCCGTGGTCGTCGTCGGCGCGGTCGTAGGCCTGCAGCCAGTCGAGCTGGCCCTCGGGGCCGGCGATGAAGCCGTCGAGGCTTTGCGCGACGAAGTAGACGAGGGCGGTCATGGGCGGTGCGCTCGGGGCTGGCCCGGCGCGCCGTGCAGCGTATCAGCGCGATGTCAGTCGATACGGCTGCGGATGTGCGAACCGTCGGCGGTGTGGATCGATGTGATCAGCAAGCCCGCTTGCAGCCCCCACTGGTCCTGGTGCGCCAGCCGCTCGTAGGAGCGCAGCGACGCGGGCACCCAGGCGGTCGTCGTGCGGCGCAACGTCTCGGCCTCGGCGTGGAAGACCTGCGCCCGCGCCGGCGCGTCGGGCGCGGCGCTGCGTCCGGCCAGCAGGGCCGCCGATTCGAGCTGGTTGATCTGCCGGGCCGCTTCGGGCCGCAGCTGCAGGCGCTCGGCGTAGCTCTGCGCCGCGGACGCCTTGTGCGCCAGCCCCGCGAAGAAACGCTCGAAGCCGTCGCGCACTTCGTCGCGGACCGCGTCGCGCTGCGCGGCGCGCCATGCCGCCATCGCGTCGGGCGCGAGGTTCGGCGGCGCGCGGGTTTGGAGATCACGGGCCGTCTTGGCGTCGATCCAGCGCTCGAGCTCGGCCTCGACCGAGCGACGCATGTTCGCCAGCGTGCGGTGCTCGACCTCGATGAAGGAGGCCGGGTCGACGCCGCCGTCGCGCAGCACGTACTCGGCGCGGCAGCTGCGCCCCTGCGCGTTGACGTCGAACTGCGGGGCCAGGGTGGCGAACGGATGCGCGATCGAGGCCTCGGAGTTGGCGCCGCGGAAGCCTTTGGCGACGCTGCCCCCGGCGCCGAGCGCAGCCGTCGCGCCGACGAACAGCCGGCTGGCGTCACCATGCACTTCCCGGTGCACGCGCAGCGCGCCGGTGTCGTCGCGGTAGGTGCGCTGCTGCGACGCGTGCTCGTAGCCGCTGCCGACGCCGCCGCTCAGGCGCACCGGACCGAACTCGGCGCGGGCGACCGCTTCCAGGCCGCCGCCGCGCCGTCGCCGCTGCTCGCCGGCCTGGCCGATGCGGTTGACCGCCAGCTCCGGGAAGTCCTGCAGCAGGCGCTTGAGCAGGGTGCGGCCGGCGGCGTCGGCGCCCGGATCGCGGTCGAGGAGCGCGTCCACCAGCCGGGCGAAATCGGCGCGCAGCGGCGCTTCGCGGCCGCGCTGGCGCGGCAGCCGCAGCGACACGCCACGAAGGTCCGCGTCGTCGCGGCCGTGCAGCACCACGTCCGGGCCGGCCACCATCTTCACCGCGCCGAGATCGCTCCCGGCCGCGATACCGCCGCCGACCTGCCAGCTCGTCTGGCGCTGCGTGCCGACCAGGATCTCCATGTCGTAGGGCGGCATCGCGATCTCGAACACCGCCTGCGTCGCACCGTTGACCCGGGCGTCGACGCGGGCTCGCACGGTCAGCGCGCTGGCGATGTTCGAGATCAGGCCGGTCAGTCCCTTGGTGCCGACGCCGGCCACGCCGCCGCTGGTCCAGCGCAGCCGCGACGAACCCTGGATGTCGCGCACCACCTCGTGCAAGGCGCCGCGCACCGATTCGATGTCGATGGCCGGGCGCCGGGTGTCGCGCCCGTGCCGGGCGTCGTTCACCGGCGCCAGCGCCGCGCGATACGGCGCCGCGCCGGCCGGCGTCAGGTCCTGCTCCGCCCAGCGGGCCAGCCGCTCCGGCGACAGCCGCGGCGGGTTCTGGGTCCAGGCCTGCACCTCGGGCCACGCCCGCAGGGCCTGCTCGGTCGCCGCCACGGTGGCCTGCGCGATGGCCGCCGGGCCGTGCGCCCGCACGCCGGCCGCGAGCCGCGCCACGATGTCGTCGATCGCCCCCGGGCCGAGCCTGCGCCCTTCCAGCACCATCGGCCCGGGCTGCGCGAGGCAGTGCTCGAGCGCCGCGCGGCGCAACTGCAGCCGCACCTGCGCGGCCTCGCCGCGCGGTGCCGCCGCCGGCGGGTTGGCCAGCGCGTTCGCGTAGGCGTTGCCGAGCGCCGCCACCGCGGTGCGCGTCGCCGCGCCGAGGCTGCGCCGCTGCGCCGCATCGTCGCCCCGCTCGACCTGTTCCAGGCCGTAGCGTTGCAGGGCGCGAAACGGCGACTTGCCGAAGAACGGCTGGCGCGGCTTGAGGCCGTGGTCGCCGCCGACGCGCTCGATCCACACGCCGACCTTCTTCAGCCGCGATTCGATCTGCGCGAACGGGCTGCCTGCCGCGGTGTCGTAGAGGTCGTTGCGCACCGCGTTGAGCGCCCACGCATGCTGCTCGGTCGCCACCGACGCGGTGCCGGCGAGCCGCGCGGCGGCGCAGACGACGGCTTGGCGCGCGAGGCTGCGTCCGGCGCCGTCGATGCGCCGCAGGGCCGCGGGCGTCGGCGCGCGCGCGTCCGCGTCGGGCAGCGCGGCGGCGGCCTTGAACAGCAGCATGAAGTCGCGCTCCAGCGGCGCGGGCACCGGCGTGCGCACCAGCCTCTGCAGCAGCGCCGCGCCGCTGGGCACCGTGGCGAGGTCCGCCACCAGACGCCAGACGTCCTCGCCCGCGCCGGCCGACGGTCCCGCGGCGGCCGGTGGCGCCCGGAAGGCCGCGAGCGGGTCGAGCGCCTCCAGCGCCTGCAGCGCCCGCAGCGCCCGGCTCGGATCGCGCGGGCCCGCGAGGTGGGCCAGTGCCTCGACGAGCAGCGCCGCTTCGGGCACCACGCCGTCGAGCGCCGGGTCGGCCGCGAACAGGGTGCCGAGCCGCTCGGCGAGCCGGCCGGCGTCGTCACGCTGGGTGGCGGCGATCCGCATCTGCGCGGCCGGCGAGGGTGGCACCGCGCCCGGTGCGCGGTCGGCGGGCTGCGGCTCGAAAGGGCCGGCGAACGCGCGGGCGACGAGCCATTCGCAGGCCGCTCGCCGCTCGGCCGGGCCGGCCGGCCCGGCCCCTGCGGCGCCTGGCGTCAACCCGAAGGCGCGCGGCACGGCCGATGCGTGCGGCCGGACCACGGCGATGTTGGGATCCGGCAGCTCGTCCGGCGGCGGGCGCCGCGCCAGCAGCGGCTCGGTCTCGACGCTGCGGGCGGTCTGGTGCCGCGTTTCGAGCCGGCTGCCGAACGGATGCTCGAGGCCGGTGCGCGACCAGCCGGCCCCTTCGAACCAATGGCGAAGGCGGGGAATCATCGGCCGGGCCGCGCTCGCCGGTAAGTCGGTGCACGGAAAAAGCGCGGGGGCGGATGCATCGGAGTGCGGTCGGGCAGGACGGCCCGCCATTGCAGCGGAATCCGGCGGGCCGGCCGTCGCCCCCGGCGAAGCCGGCGACGGGGATGCGAAGCAGGGCCGCGCCGCCTGCGTGGGCGGCGCCGGCCCGGCGGCTCAGTAGGTGTCGATGCTGCCGACGGCCTTCGGCGAGGTCACGATGCCCCAGGGCATCGCCAGGCCCTCGATGCGCGCGGCCGGCGTGTGCTGCGGCAGGTCGAAGGTGTAGAGCGCGTCTGAGCGGCCGCAGGCGACCAGCAGCTTGTCGCCGGCCGGCGTGAAGCTGAAGTGCCAGCAGCGCTTGCCCACCGGCAGCTGCATCAGCGGCGCGTAGGTCTTCGCGTCGAACACGTCGACGCGGTCCGAGCGCGCCGAGGCGACGTACAGCCGCTGGCCGCTCGGATCGAAGGCGACGCCGTAGGGGCTGTTGCCGGTGGCGATCTCGCGCTTGAAGCGCAGCTGGTTGTCGAGCAGCACCAGCTTGGCCGAGAACTCCAGCGTCACCAGGTAGCCGCTGCCGTCGGGCAGGCGCGCGATGCCGCGCGGGCGCGTGCCCCACTTCGCGGTCTTCACGCTGCGCAGCAGCTTGCCGCTGGCGCGGTCGTACATCGAGACCGTCTGGTCGCCTTCGTTGGTGACGACCATGTGCCGGCCGTCGCGCGAGAACTCGATGCCCTCGGTCTCGCGGCCGCTCTTGATGCGCTTGACCACCTGCCAGCGCTTGAGGTCGATCACCGCGACTTCGGCCGGCTCCTCCGCCTCGTCGTCCTCCTCCGGCTTGCCGCTGTCGGGGGCCGCGGCCGGCGCCGAGGCGCCCGGCATCGGCGGCGGGCCGCCCGGGCGCTCGCCCGGCTCGTAACTCACGTAGGCGAAGTCGCCGCGGACGCGGATGAACTCCGGGTTCTCGCCGATCTTGATGCGGCGCGTCACCTCGCCGGTCTTCGCGTCGATCACCGCGACGTCGCCGCTGCCCCGGTTGGCCGTCAGCAGCCAGCGGCCGTCGCCGGTGAGGCTGATGCCGCGCGCGCCCTCGAGGCCGGTGGCGAAGTCGCGCTTGAGCTGCATCGTCGCGAGATCGACGACCGCGACGCCGCCCTTCTCGTTGGTGACGAAGGCACGGCCGGCGTCGGCCGCCGGCGCGACCGCGGGCGCAGCCGCGACGGCGAGCAGCAGGCCGAGCCGCCGCAGCGAAGGGGAAGGCGAGCAGAGCGTCATGTTCATGGCGGTGGGCATACGTCCTTGCGGTGGGGCGGGTGGCGGGCAGAAGCGGCGGGGGCCGGCAGTATGGGCGGGGCCGCGAGGCCCGATCCGGCGCGCGTGCGCCGTTGCCGTCTGGCGCACTCCGCGGCTGCGACCGCCGCGCGCGCCGCGCGTTCCGGCCGCGGCCTCGGGGCTAACGCGCAGGAGAAGCTCCCGCGACGCGAGCGCGCCGGCTCAGCGGGCCAGCGTCTGGCGCACCGCGCGGGCCCAGCGGTCCATGCGCGCTGCGGCCTCGTCGCGCGACATCGTCGGCGTGAAGCGCCGCTCGACCTGCCACTGCGCGGCCAGCTCCTCGGTGCCGGCGTGCACGCCGGCGGCGAGGCCGGCGAGCCAGGCCGCGCCGAGCGCGGTGGTCTCGACGCACCGGGGCCGCACGACCGGGATGCCGAGCAGATCGGCCTGGAACTGCATCAGCAGGTCGTTGACGCTGGCGCCGCCGTCGACGCGCAGCTCGGCCACCGCATGCCCGCCGGCGGCAACCGCGTCGCGGCTCATCGCCTGCAGCAGCGCGGCGCTCTGGAAGGCGATGCTTTCCAGCGCCGCGCGCGCGATGTGGCCGACCGTCGTGCCGCGCGTCAGGCCGACGATCGCGCCGGTCGCGTCGGCTTGCCAGTAGGGCGCGCCCAGGCCGGTGAAGGCCGGCACGAACACCACGCCGCCGGCGTCCGGCACGCTCTGCGCGAGCGCCTCGACCTCGGCGCTGCCCTTGATGGCGCGCAGGCCGTCGCGCAGCCACTGGACGACCGCACCGCCGATGAAGACGCTGCCCTCGAGGGCGAACTCGGGCGCGTGTCCTTCGCGCTGCGCCGCCGAGGTGGTGACGAGGCCGTTCGACGAACTGAAGAAGCTCGTTCCGGTGTGCATCAGCATGAAGCAGCCGGTGCCGTAGGTGTTCTTCGCGAGGCCGGGCGTGAAGCAGGCCTGGCCGAACAGCGCGCTCTGCTGATCGCCGGCGATGCCGCCGACGACCAGCGGCGCGCCCAGCCATTCGGCGTCGGCCACGCCGAACTCGCAGGCGGACGGCTTGACGTCCGGCAGCAGCTCGCGGGGGATGTCGAGCAGCGCCAGCAGCTCGTCGTCCCACTGGTTCGTGTGCACGTCGAGCAGCATCGTGCGCGCGGCGTTGCTGACGTCGGTCGCGTGCACGCGGCCCTTGGTCAGCTGCCACAGCAGCCAGCTGTCCACCGTGCCGAAGGCCAGCTCGCCGCGCCGCGCGCGTTCGCGCGAGCCCTCGACGTGGTCGAGGATCCACTTCAGCTTGGTGCCCGAGAAGTAGGCATCGATGATCAGCCCCGTCTTGCGCCGCACCAGCGGCTCGTGGCCGGCGGCGCGCAGCGCGGCGCAGGTCGGCTCGGCCCGGCGGTCCTGCCACACGATCGCGTGGTGGATCGGCGCGCCGCTCGCGCGCTCCCACACCAGCGTCGTCTCGCGCTGGTTGGTGATGCCGATCGCCGCGATCGCGCGCGCCGAGAGCTTCGCCTCGGCCAGGGCTTCGCGCGCGGTCGCGAGCTGCGTGGCCCACAGCTCGCGCGGATCGTGCTCGACCCAGCCCGGCTGCGGGTAGATCTGCCGGAACTCGCGCTGCGCCATCGCGACGATGCGGCCGGCTCGGTCGAAGACGATGCTGCGCGAGCTGGAGGTGCCCTGGTCGAGGGCGAGCAGGTAGGTCACCGACGGGTCTCCTTGAAGCAGGCGTCCAGCACGGAGCGCCTCTTTCGCGAGAGGACGCCGCGGGTCCGGCTCTGCCGGGCCGCCAGCGTCGCCCCCTTGAAGGGGAGCGGCGAAGCCGCAATGGGGATGGTCGTCATCACGCGGCGACCACGCATTCGACACCCGCTTCGGCGAGCAATTCCCGGTACGGCGCCGGCGGCTCCGCGTCGGTGAACAGCGCGTCGATCTGCTCGAAGCGCGCCAGCTCGACCATCGCCGGCCGGTTGAATTTGCTGTGGTCGGCGCACAGCCAGACCTCGCGCGAGTGCTCGACGATCGCGCGCGCCACGCTCACCTCGCGCACGTCGTAGTCGCGCAGCGTGCCGTCGGCCTCGATGCCGGAGATGCCGATCAGGCCCACGTCCACCTTGAAGCGCCGGATGAACTCGACCGTCGCCTCGCCGACGATGCCGCGGTCGCGCCCGCGCAGCACGCCGCCGGCGACGATCACCTCGATGTCGGCCTGGTCGCCGAGGATCGCCGCGACGTTGAGGTTGTTGGTCAGCACCCGCAGCCCGCGCTTGCCCGCGAGTTCGCGCGCGACGGCCTCGGTGGTCGTGCCGATGTTCAGGATCAGCGACGAGCCGTCGGGCACGCGCCGGGCCACCGCCTTCGCGATGCGCGTCTTGCCGTCGGCGTGGAGCGCCTGGCGCTGGCGGTAGGCGATGTTCTCGGTGGTCGAGCTCGGCACCCGCGCGCCGCCGTGGAAGCGCGCGATCAGGCCGGCCTCGGCGAGGCGCTGCACGTCGCGCCGCACGGTCTGCAGCGTGACGCCGAAGCGCGTGGCCAGCGCCTCGACCGACAGCGAACCCTCGCTGCGCACCGCGTCGATCAGCTGGGCTTGGCGGGGGTTCGGCGTCATTGGAGGAGCGGATCGTGAGGGGCTTGTCGCGCCGGCGACGCGCGGGATCGAAACGCGGCTGGAGCCTAAGCGCGCACAAACGAAAAGAAACGCGGGTTATCGCGGGTGCGATTCGGCGCGTTGCGAACTACAACCACGGCCTGCCCGTGGTGTCGGCGGCTCGCCGAGCGGCCGACGCGGGCAGCCCCGATCCCCCTGAACCGTGTCCTCGCCCGCCTTCGCTTCCCAGCCTGCCGTGCCCGCGGTGACCGACTGCGACGTGCTCGTCGTCGGCGGCGGCATCAACGGCTGCGGCATCGCGCGCGACCTCGCCGGCCGCGGCTGGCGCGTCGTGCTGTGCGAGCGCGACGACCTGGCCGCGCACACCTCGTCGGCCTCGACCAAGCTGATCCACGGCGGCCTGCGCTACCTGGAGTACTACGAGTTCTCGCTGGTGCGCAAGGCGCTGCAGGAGCGCGAGGGCCTGCTGCGCAGCGCGCCGCACATCATGTGGCCGCTGCGCTTCGTGATGCCGCACGACGCGGCCATGCGGCCGGCGTGGATGGTGCGCCTCGGCCTGTTCCTGTACGACCACATGGCCCGGCGCGAGGTGCTGCCCGGCTCGCGCGGCGTCGACCTCCATCGCCATCCGGCGGGCGCGCCGCTGAAGCCGGCGTTCGCCCGCGGCTTCGTCTACAGCGACGGCTGGGTCGACGACGCGCGGCTCGTGGTGCTCAACGCCGTCGATGCCCGCGAGCGCGGCGCGACCGTGCTGACGCGCACCCGCTGCGTCGCCGCCCAGCGCACGAAGGACGCCTGGACCGCGCAGCTCGAAGGCCCGCGCGGCGAGCGCAGCACGGTGCGCGCGCGCGCGCTGGTCAATGCCGCCGGACCGTGGGCCGAGAGCTTCCTGCGCGGCGTCGCGAAGCCGGCCGCCGGCGAAGCGCTCGCGACGCGCAGCCTGCGGCTCGTCAAGGGCAGCCACATCGTCGTGCCGCGGCTGTTCGAGCACGACCACGCCTACATCTTCCAGAACCCCGACCGCCGGATCATCTTCGCCATCCCCTACGAAGGCGCGTTCACGCTGATCGGCACGACCGACGTCGAGCTGCACGGCGGCGATCCCGCCGCCGCGCGCATCGACGCCGCCGAGATCGACTACCTCTGCGCGCAGGCCAACCGCTACTTCCGCAAGCCGGTGCAGGCGGCCGACGTGGTGTGGACCTACTCCGGCGTGCGGCCCCTGTTGGCCGACGAGGACAACAAGCAAGACGGCGATCCGAGCGCGGTGACCCGCGACTACCTGCTCGAAGCCCAGACCGAGGCTGCGCCCCTGCTGAGCATCTGGGGCGGCAAGATCACCACCTTCCGCAAGCTCGCCGAGGACGCGGCCGACGACCTGGGCCGCATGCTCGGCGGCAGCGCGGTCGGCAAGGCGCGGCGGGCGTGGACGCACGGCGCGCTGCTGCCGGGCGGCGATCTCTCGCGTTGGATCGGCGCGGGCGCCGAGCTCGGCCGGCGCCCCGACCTCGACTTCGAGCGCTTCGTCGCCGAACTCGGCCGGCGCCATCGCTGGCTGCCCGCGGCGCTCGCGCGCCGGCTCGCGCGCGCCTACGGCTCGCGCATCGATCGGGTGCTCGGCGATGCGCAGTCGCTGTTCGACCTCGGCGTCGAAGTCGCGCCGGGCCTGTACGACGCCGAGCTGCGCCACCTGCAGCGCGACGAATGGGCCGCGAGCGCCGACGACGTGCTCTGGCGCCGCTCCAAGCTCGGCTTGCATCTCGACGCCGCCGCGCGCGAGCGCGTCGCCGCGTGGTTCGCCACCCCGCGAGCCGCAGCGGCGCCGGCACCGCGCAGCGAGGTGGCCTGATGCGGCTGCTGCTCGAACAGGTGGCGCAGAAGGTCGGTGCGGTGCAGCACCTGTACCCGCTCGACCTCGCCTTGCAGCCGGGCGCGGTGACGGTGCTGCTCGGTGCCACGCAGGCCGGCAAGACCTCGCTGATGCGCGTGATGGCCGGGCTCGACAAGCCCACCGCCGGCCGCGTGACGGTGGACGGCGCCGACGTGACCGGCATGCCGGTGCGCGAGCGCAACGTGGCGATGGTCTACCAGCAGTTCATCAACTACCCGTCGATGAGCGTGGCCGACAACATCGCCTCGCCGCTGAAGCTGCGCGGCGGGATGGATCGCGCGGCGATCGACGCGCGCGTGCGGCAGCTCGCCGGCAAGCTGCACATCGAGCCCTTCCTCGCGCGGCTGCCGGCCGAGCTGTCGGGCGGACAGCAGCAGCGCGTGGCGCTGGCGCGGGCGCTGGCGAAGGACGCGCCGCTGATGCTGCTCGACGAGCCGCTGGTGAACCTCGACTACAAGCTGCGCGAGGAACTGCGCGAGGAACTGACGCAGCTGTTCGCGGCGGGCGACTCGACGGTCGTCTACGCGACCACCGAGCCCGGCGAGGCGCTGCTGCTCGGCGGCTGGACCGCGGTGCTCGACGCCGGCGAGCTGCTGCAGTACGGCCGGACCGCCGAGGTCTTCCACGCGCCGACGTCGCTGCGCGTCGCGCGGGCGTTCAGCGATCCGCCGATGAACCTGATCGCGGCCGAGGCGACGAGCGGCGGGCTCCGCTTGCGCGCCGCCCCGACGGATGGAGCCGCGCCTGCCGAAGCGGCGCGCACGGCCCCGGCAGGCCCGGCCGGTGGCGGCGAGGCGCCGGCGCTGCGGATGACGCTGCCGGCGAGCGCTTCGCGCGAACTCACCGTCGGCATCCGCGCCGCCGCGCTCCGCGTGCGGCCGCGCGACGGCGACATCGCGCTGCCCGCGACCGTCGAGCTCGCCGAGATCTCCGGCTCCGACACCTTCGTGCACGCGCGCACCGCGGTCGGCGAGCTGGTCGCGCAGCTGACCGGCGTGCACGACTTCGAACTCGGCGCGCCGGTCGTGCTGCATGCGGATCCGGCGCAGGCCTACGTGTTCGGCGCCGACGGCGCGCTGCTCGTCGCGCCCGAGCGCATCAAGAGAGCCTGACGGCCATGGCCCGCATCGACCTCGACCTCGCGCACGCCTACCGGCCCCATCCCAAGGCCGACGGCGACTACGCGCTGCTGCCCCTGAAGATGACCTTCGAGGACGGCGGCGCCTACGCGCTGCTCGGCCCTTCGGGCTGCGGCAAGACGACGCTGCTCAACATCGTCTCGGGCCTCGTCACGCCCTCGCAGGGCAGCGTCAAGTTCGACGGCCGCGACGTGACGGCGGCCAGCCCGCAGCAACGCAACATCGCGCAGGTGTTCCAGTTCCCGGTCGTCTACGACACGATGACCGTCGCGGAGAACCTGGCCTTTCCGCTGCTGAACCGACGGAAGAGCGGGCGCAAGCTCGCGGATGGGGAGATCAGGCAGCGCGTCGGCCAGATCGCCGAGATGCTCGAACTCTCCGGCCAGCTCGATCAGCGCGCCGCGGGCCTGGCGGCCGACGCGAAGCAGAAGATCTCGCTCGGCCGCGGCCTGGTGCGGCCGGACGTGTCGGCCGTGCTGTTCGACGAGCCGCTGACCGTGATCGATCCGCACCTGAAGTGGCAGCTGCGGCGCAAGCTCAAGCAGATCCACCACGAGCTGAAGCTCACGCTCGTCTACGTGACGCACGATCAGGTCGAGGCGCTCACCTTCGCCGACGAGGTGGTGGTGATGACGCGCGGCCGCGCGGTGCAGATCGGCAGCGCCGGCGAGCTGTTCGAACGGCCGGCGCACAGCTTCGTCGGCCACTTCATCGGCTCGCCGGGAATGAACTTCCTGCCGGCCGCGCTCGCGCCCGGCGCACCGGCCGGCGCGACGCTGCTCGGTGTGCGGCCCGAGTACGTGACGCTCGCGGCGGCCGGCGCCGCCGGCGCGGTGCAGGGCACGGTGACGCAGGCGCAGGACATCGGCACCTACTGGCTCGTCGCCGCGAAGGTCGGCGCCGCGATCGTGCGCGCGCGGCTCGGCACGGGGCAGGCGATCCCCACGGTCGGCGAGAGCGTTTGGCTCTCGATCGCCGGCACGCACACCTGCTACTACCGCGACGAGGTCTTGATCGCATGAGCACCGTGAAGCCGCTCAACCAGAAGGCCTGGCTGCTGGTGCTGCCGGTGATCGTCTGCGTCGCGTTCTCCGCGATCCTGCCGCTGATGACGGTGGTGAACTACTCGGTGCAGGACATCATTTCGCCCGAGCGCCGCGTCTTCGTCGGCACCGAGTGGTTCGCCGCGGTGATGCGCGACGAGGAACTGCACGGCGCGCTGCTGCGGCAGCTCGGCTTCTCGCTCGCGGTGCTGGCGGTCGAGATCCCGCTGGGCATCGCGCTCGCGCTCAGCATGCCGGCCACCGGCTGGAAGGCCTCGGCGGTGCTGGTGATCGTCGCGCTGTCGCTGCTGATTCCCTGGAACGTCGTCGGCACGATCTGGCAGATCTACGGCCGCGCCGACATCGGCCTGCTCGGCGCAGCGCTGCAGCGCTTCGGCTTCGACTACAGCTACACCGGCAACGCCAACCACGCGTGGATCACGGTGCTGGTGATGGACGTCTGGCACTGGACGCCGCTGGTCGCGCTGCTGTGCTACGCCGGCCTGCGCGCGATCCCCGACGCCTACTACCAGGCCGCGCAGATCGACGGCGCCAGCAAGCTCGCGGTGTTCCGCTACATCCAGCTGCCCAAGCTGCGCGGCGTGCTGATGATCGCGGTGCTGCTGCGCTTCATGGACAGCTTCATGATCTACACCGAGCCCTTCGTCCTCACCGGCGGCGGCCCCGGCAACGCGACGACCTTCCTGTCGCAGTACCTGACGCAGAAGGCCGTCGGCCAGTTCGACCTCGGCCCGGCCGCGGCCTTCTCGCTGATCTACTTCCTCATCATCCTGTTGCTGTGCTTCGTGCTCTACAGCTGGATGCAGCGGGTCGGCACGGTCGACAAGGGAGCGGTCGAATGAACGCGGCCCGCTTCCGGAAGCGCACGGTCTTCCTGATCGTCTACATCCTCTTCGCGCTGTTGCCCATCTACTGGATGGTCAACATGTCGTTCAAGACGAACAACGAGATCCTCTCGAGCTTCAGCTTCTTCCCGCAGCAGTTCACCTGGGCGAACTACAAGACGATCTTCACCGACGCGTCCTGGTACTCGGGCTACGTCAACAGCCTGATGTACGTCGCGATCAACACGGTGATCTCCATCGCCGTCGCGCTGCCCGCGGCCTACGCGTTCAGCCGCTACCGCTTCCTCGGCGACAAGCACGTCTTCTTCTGGCTGCTGACGAACCGCATGACGCCGCCGGCGGTGTTCCTGCTGCCGTTCTTCCAGCTCTACTCGACGCTCGGGCTGATGGACACGCACCTCGCGGTCGCGCTCGCGCACCTGGTGTTCAACGTGCCGCTGGCCGTGTGGATCCTCGAAGGCTTCATGAGCGGCGTGCCGCGCGAGATCGACGAGACGGCCTACGTCGACGGCTATTCCTTCCCGCGCTTCTTCCTGACGATCTTCATTCCGCTGATCAAGGCGGGCGTGGGCGTCGCCTGCTTCTTCTGCTTCATGTTCAGCTGGGTCGAGCTGCTGCTCGCCCGCACGCTGACGAGCGTCAACGCGAAGCCGATCGTCGCGACGATGACGCGCACGGTGAGCGCGAGCGGCATGGACTGGGCGGTGCTCGCGGCAGCAGGCACGCTGACGATCGTGCCCGGCGCGATCGTCATCTGGTTCGTGCGGCACTACATCGCCAAAGGCTTCGCGATGGGGCGGGTGTGATGGTTGCGGCGGCTTCGTTTTCTTTCTGCACGGGAGCGAGCGGACGGGGTGCCCTGCTCCGCGAATGTCCTCCGTCGGCCTTCGGCCTCCTCCCCCTTTATTTCGCTGCGCAGGGCACCCCGTCCACTCGATCCGGCACCGCGCTCGTCGAGCCGCCGCAAGGGACGGTGGTGGCTGTGGTCGGTGACGCGGGGTGGCCCCCGCGAAGTCAAGGAGGAGGCCCGGTACTCCGGGCCGGGGGACATTCGCGGAGGGGGCCGCCCCGCGGCGCCGGCCCGGGCGCCAACCTCCGCACGGTTGCGCGCAGCAGAAAGGCCCACCCCCATGCTTGACTGGATGGTCTGGACCACCCCCGTCGCCGTCTTCTTCGGCTGCATCGTCCTGATGCTCGCCGGCATGACGGTGTGGGAGATGAAGTCGCCGACGACCGAGCGCAAAGGCTTCTTGCCGATGAGCACGACGCGCGGCGACCGGCTGTTCGTCGGCCTGCTGCTCGCGGCCTACATCAATCTCGCCTTCGTCGGCCTCTCGGGCCGATTGGCGCAGTGGTTCTCGCTCGAAGCCGAACCCAGCGTGTGGATTAGCTTCGTGGCTTCGATGCTGGTGCTGGCGCTGGTGATGCGCAAGGGCTGACCAGAGACTTTCCAAGATGCGGCCCGTCGTTTCCCCGGGGCCGAGTCATCGGGTGCTTGAGCAGGGGAAGCAACGACGAAGGAGACACGACATGCACAAGACGAAGCAAACGGCACTCGCTCTCGCGACCGCAGCGCTGTTCGGCGCGAACGCCCAGGCCGGCGAGGCCGAAGCCAAGAAGTGGATCGACGCCGAGTTCCAGCCGAGCACGCTGAGCAAGGAGCAGCAGGCCGCCGAGATGAAGTGGTTCATCGAAGCCGCGAAGAAGCTGCAGGCCAAGGGCGTGAAGGAGATCAGCGTGGTCTCGGAGACCATCACGACGCACGAGTACGAGAGCAAGACGCTCGCCAAAGCCTTCGCGGAAATCACCGGCATCACGGTGAAGCACGACCTGATCCAGGAGGGCGACGTCGTCGAGAAGCTGCAGACCTCGATGCAATCGGGCAAGAGCATCTACGACGGCTGGATCAGCGACTCCGACCTGATCGGCACGCACTACCGCTACGGGAAGATCATGAACCTCACCGACTACATGGCCGGTGCGGGCAAGGAGTTCACCAACCCCGGGCTGGACCTCAAGGACTTCATCGGCACCAGCTTCACCACCGCGCCCGACGGCAAGCTCTACCAGTTGCCCGACCAGCAGTTCGCGAACCTCTACTGGTTCCGCAAGGACTGGTTCGACCGGGAGGACCTCAAGGAGCAGTTCAAGAAGAAGTACGGCTACGACCTCGGCGTGCCGCTGAACTGGAGCGCCTACGAAGACATCGCCGCGTTCTTCACGAACGACGTGAAGCAGATCGACGGCAAGCCGATCTACGGCCACATGGACTACGGCAAGAAGGACCCGTCGCTCGGCTGGCGCTTCACCGACGCCTGGCTGTCGATGGCCGGCACCGCCGACATCGGCATTCCCAACGGCAAGCCGGTCGACGAGTGGGGCATCCGCGCCAGCGCCGACGGCTGCAACCCGCAGGGCGCGAGCGTGTCGCGCGGCGGCGCGACCAACTCGCCGGCGGCGGTGTATGCCCTCACCAAGTACGTCGACTGGATGAAGAAGTACGCGCCCAAGGAGGCCACTGGCATGACCTTCGGCGAGGCCGGCCCGGTGCCGGCCCAGGGCCAGGTGGCGCAGCAGATCTTCTGGTACACCGCGTTCACCGCCGACATGACCAAGCCGGGCCTGCCGGTGGTCAACGCCGACGGCACGCCGAAGTGGCGCATGGCCCCCGGCCCCAACGGCCCGTACTGGAAGCAGGGCATGCAGAACGGCTACCAGGACGTGGGCTCGTGGACCTTCTTCGCCAACCATGACGAGAACCGCACCGCCGCCGCCTGGCTGTACGCGCAGTTCGTGACCGCCAAGACCACCTCGCTGAAGAAGACGCTGGTGGGCCTGACGCCGATCCGCGAATCGGACATCCGGTCCAAGGCCATGACCGACATGGCGCCCAAGCTCGGCGGCCTCGTCGAGTTCTACCGCAGCCCGGCGCGGGTGGCGTGGTCGCCGACCGGCACCAACGTGCCCGACTACCCCAAGCTCGCGCAGCTGTGGTGGAAGAACGTGGCCCAGGCGGTGACGGCGGAGAAGACACCACAGGCGGCCATGGACACGCTGGCGGAGGAGATGGACCAGGTGATGGCGCGGCTCGAGCGCGCCGGCATGGCCAAGTGCGCGCCCAAGCTGAACCCCAAGGGCGACCCGGCTAAGTACCTGAGCGACAAGGCGGCGCCCTGGGCCAAGCTGGCCAACGAGAAGCCCAAGGGCGAAACCATCAACTACGACAAGCTGCTGGGCGCCTGGAAGGAAGGCAGGGTCCGCTGACCGACTTGCGGCGGGATCGACCGCCGCAGGCTCGCCCCGGCCGTGCGGCGGTGCCGTACGGCCTCTGTTCACGACGGCCGGCGCCTCAGGTGCGCGTCGGGTCGTGCCCCCAGTTCATCAGCGAATACCGCCAGCGGCTGTGCTCCACCTCGTGCGGCCGCTGCGCCAGGTGCCGGTGGATGTAGCCCACGACCTTGTGCATGTGCGC
>NZ_DASTPW010000014.1:0-47486 GCF_035762065.1 Methylibium sp. | reverse complement strand
CCTCCGAAACGTGCGCGCGCAAAAAAGGACCGGCGAGATCGGTTTCCGGACTCGACGCTCCAGAGATTTCGACCCCCCCCCCGATCCTCGAGCGGTGAGCTGCTGTATCGACTGCGCCGCTGCCACTTCAGTCCGTCCGGCGCCGCACTTCGCCCCTGCTGCGCGGATGTCCATCTGTCCACGTCTTCTCCTCTGGAGATCACACGCCTAGGAGGCCACGCGCGCCGGCCGGCGCATGCAGGCGCCTACACATGCAGCGTGCCCCTGTCGCTCGGATGGACCGTGCGCACTGGTCCTGGCCTCGCCGGGACCAGGAACCTCTGTTCCATAGGCTTCACCGGCAGGACGTGGACACGCGGACACGCGGTCATCGTCGAGCGCTCGCTGGTCGCGCCCAGTGCGCGGCACGGCTACACGGTCGCTCGCCCCGGTGCCCCGAGCTTTTCCGCGGCGACTCGCCGCGATCGCTGCTCACTGAAGCGGGCCATGGGCGCCGATCTCATCGTCGAACGCGACGGTACCCCTGCCATGGCTTGCGCCGGCGGCAGGTGGGCGCGCAAATGCTTCCGCATCGGGCAGCTCTTTCGGTCGTCGCCAAACGCGCGGCCGGCCCTCGGCACTCGACCGATGGACGGTCCATCCGAGCTTGCGCATGATCGAAGAGGCCTTCCTCACCAGCGCGTCGGTCTGGCGATCCAACGGATAGCCCACCACGCGCAGCAGCTCGACGAGTTGCACTTCCGGTGCCGTCGATCCCTTGATGCTGCCGAACGGAACGGCGTGCGTCGGATCGTGCAGGTAGCGCTTGATTGCTGCCTCGAGGCTGGTCTCGACCGTGCGGCGCTGCTGCTGCGGCTCGAACAGGTCGCGCTGCTCTTCCGCGGTCGGCCAATAGCGCTCGCCGGCCTCGATGTAGACGAGCGCCTCGGCAAGCATCTGCGGCAGGTTGGCGCGCACCCAGGGCAGGTCCACCGGCCGCGTGATGCGCACGGGCCAGAAGCGGCGGTTGCCGGTCGTGTCGCTCAAGTAGTGGTCCTCATTGGTCGTGCCGATGAAGACCACCTGCCGCGGGTAGTCGTGAGGCCTGCGGTCGTAGGTCGCGCGAAAGCGATCGGTCTGCGAGCTGATGAAGGCCTTCACCGCCGACACCTCCGCGCGGTTCAGCGAGTCCAGCTCCGGCCACTCGACCACCCATACGCCCTGCAGGTTCTGATAACAGTCGTTGCCGCGATCGAGCTGCAGGCCTGTGTCGCTGAAGTAGCCCTGGCTGAGCGCTCGCGCGAGCGATGACTTCCCCCAGCCCTGCGGCCCTTCGAAGATCACCATGTTGTCGAACTTGCAGCCCGGGCTGAGCGCGCGCTTGACCATCGCCATCAGCAGCCAGGTGCCCACGCGCGCCAGGTAACGCTGCAAGGGGTCGCGCGGATCGAACTCGTCTTCCTCGAGGCAAGCGCGTGCAAGCCAGCTCGCGAGCCGGCGCGTGCCGTCCCACCGTCCCCGGTGGGCGTCGATGAGCTTGCGCACCGGGTGGAAGGCGTTGCGCGCCGCGACCATGCGCGCGGCTTCCTCGAGCGTGCTGCGCGGCATCGGTGGCATGCCGTGCTCGTGCGCGAGCCACTCGCCGAGCCAGGTCTCGTCGGTCTCGCTCCACGGGCCGGCCTTCGATCCCCACGGTGCGTCGCGCAGCTTCTCGACGTTGTTCGTGAACTCGTTGAAGCCGATCAGCCCTCGCAGCGCCAAGATGCCTGGCACGCCTTGATCGGGCCGGCCGTCGCAGGCCAGGACCACGTTCTCGCGGCACGCCATGACCTTCTGGCCGCGCGTGATGAGAAGCTCGCGCCAGTCGCCCGCGTCGGCTGGCTGGGGCGGCCCCAGTGCGCCAGCGGCCGTAGGGGGCGGTGACGGTTCGGCGGTCACGGCCCGCCGCAGCAGCTCGGCGATGCGCTCGGCGGTCCAGCCTTCGGCCGCCGCGTCGGCCACGTCCCAGCCAGCCGCCACCGCGCCAGGTTCGGGTATCGGCACGAATGCGACCTTGCAGGCCAGCTCGCTTGCCAGCTTGGCCGCGATGCCGCGCATCGCCACCGTGCCGGGCTGTCGAGCGGCCGGCAGCAGCGGCTTCGACTGGGGCGCCAGGCCTGCGGCCCGCTCGGCCGCCGACAGCGACGTGCGATGCGCATCGCAGTCGGGCCAGAGCACGACGCTACGGCCCGCGATCCAGGACCAGTCGGCCTTGCCCCATGCCTTGCAGCCGCCTGGCCAGCTCACGACATCCCAGCAATCGCCGACGAGCCCGTGCGCAGCATCGGCGCACTTCTCGCCCTCGACGATGAGGACCGGCACGTCGGCCTCGCGCAGCGCGCCCGCCGGCAGGTACAGCGGCCGCGGCTCGGACCACTGCTTGTTGTGCCAGCGCATGGTGCTGCGATCGTCGCCTTCGTCGACGCACCAGGTCAGCGGGAGGATCACCTTGGCCCCACCGCTGCGTCGGTACCGGACGACGTAGCCATACAGCCGGGAGTCGTGCCGGTAGGCCCAGGACGCTTCGAGATCGGCCGGCGTGTAGTGCCAGTGCGCGAAGGTTGGTGCCGGCGCGCTCTCGGGCACCGGCGTGATCGGACGCCAGCCGCCACGTTGCGCACCGTCGGCGCCGCCGGTGACACGTGCCTCCACATCGCCCCCTCGCGGCGTCGCTGCAGGCGCCTGCAGGCCGAGCTGCTCGATCAACGCCCGCGCCGCTGCGGCCTGCGAGAGGCCATGGATCTCCGCGTACAGGCTCAACAGGTCGCCGCCGCGCTGATCGGTTGCGAAGTCGGCCCAGAGACCGGTGCGGAGGTTGATCGAGCAGCTTGTGCCCAGCTCGCCATCGAGCCCGCCACACACCCATTCGGCACCCTGCCGACGCCCGCCAGGCAGCCAGGCAGAGACGAGCTGCTCGGCGCGATCGAGCAGCGCGGCGGCGACGTCGGCGAAGTCGATCGGCGTGCGATCAGTCATCGGCGGGCTCACCTGAAGGTGCACGTACCCAGCCGTTCAGCACAGCGGCAAGCTCTCCAGCTTGATCGGGTGCGCACGGCGGCGGCGCCGGCACGTACAGGTTCGCCGGTCGGCACACGCCCGCGACGCGGGTCGTACCGACGACCTGCAGCTCGCCGCAGCGCTTCATCTCGTTCACGGTGCGCTGCGCCGCGGTGAGGCCGACGCAAGCACGCATGGCGAGCTGCCTGCAAGTGAAGCCCCAAGGCGACTGCCGCTGCAGCTCAGGAGCGGCGTCGGCTAGCGCCTTGCGGATCTCTCCGCGAGGGCGCACGTCAGAGGCCCGCTCGCGCGCGGCGCTTGCCGATCTCCATCGCAACCCGGTCGAACTTGTCCGGAATGACGAGCCACTGGCCCGTGGGACAGGTGATTGCTTCGGCCTCGACCAGCTCGGGCCGGTTGCGCCGAATGAACCAGCGCAGAGAGGTCTCGCTCGGGTAGAGCGTGGACCGGGCAGTGGCGTACTGCTCGGGCGTTTGCAGCGTAGCGAGGTCGGTCATCGATGATCTCCAGCGTTGACGGGTTGCCCTTCCTGCACCCCTATCAACACCGAATGTCACCGGCTCCTTCTCGCCTACAAAGCTGACCCGCAAACTTTCAAGACTTCGCGGGTTTGCCGCCGTGACTCGAATGGAACGCCGCGTCCAACGCCCTCAATCCATCGTCGAGCAGAGGCTTCTCTCGATCGTTGTTGTGCTGGGCCTTGATCTCCGCCAGCGTCAACAGGGACGAGTGGGAGCGAGCCAGCTCCTCGGCCGTAGTCGCACTGAACCCCAGTTCGGTGCCGATCTCTTGCCAGAGCGCTTTCGTGATTGGGCGTCCCGGATCAGCACGAATCCGCCTTACCGCGGCCAGCCAAGCACGCACCGCGTTCTCTTGTACTAATCGCTTGCGCGCGAGCTGCGTGCCCTTCGGCCAAGGCTGTCCAAAGGCTTCATCCCACGAGCCAACGCTCGCGTGCTTGACGCTTCGCCAGCGCGAGAGGAAGGCCAGAGCCAACCAAGCTGGGGGCTGTAGGTCGCACAGAAAGCACTCAGCCACCGCATCGAGGACAGCCACGCCGTCGCCCCGTTCGATTGCCTCGCGCATGCCAAGCACCCTCTGGGCACGATGCCACGCAAGCACTGGATTCGCGTGGTCAGCGGACGATGTGCCCGAGGCCGAGGCGTGTTGCATTGCCTCGACCTCAGTAGCTGTCCATGGGTTGAAGGCGCCTGGATGCGACCCGTAGCTCGGCGATGCCAATCGAGCGTCTTGCTGCTCGGCCAGCAGGTCCAGCGGCGACTTCTCCTTCACCTTAGGTCGCCCAACACCCGATTCACCAGCGCCGCCCGGTGCGTCGAAGCGAGGTGGCTGTACCGCTTCGTCATGCTCACCTGTCGATGCCCGAGCAGGTCGCCGATCTCTAGCAGCGTGGCGCCGTTCTGCGCCAGGTAGCTCGCGCACGAGTGCCGAAGATCGTGGAACCGGAAGTCCTTCACCTTGGCCACGGCGAGCGCGGCCTTCCACCGCGGTTCGAAGGCATAGGCGCAGTCCGGGCGCCGGCGTGATGGGAAGACCAGCTCGTCGCCCCGCCCCTGCAGCTCCACGAGCTGCTCGGCGGCCGCAGCGACGATCGGCAGCACCTTCGGATCACCGTTCTTCGAGCGGCCGACGTGCACGACGCGCTGAACCAGGTCCACGTCGCGCCAGCGCAAGCCGAGCAACTCGCCCTTGCGCGCTCCGGTCGTGAGGGCAAGCAGCACCAGCAGGTAAAGGCGCGGCCATGCCGAGGCTCGGCACGCGGCAAGCAGCCGCGTTCGCTCGTCGTCGCTCAGGAAGCGGGTCAGCTCGTTGTTTTCGGGCCGGCGCTCTATGCGGCGGCACGGGTTGTCGAAGGCCTTCGGCGCGATGCGCCGCTTGATCGCCCACGTGAACACGGCCGACAGCGACGCCGCATAGCGGTTGATCGTGGCAGGCGCGATCGGCTTCTTCTTCGCCTTGTGGATCGGTTTCCCGTCGGCGTCCAGGCCGGCAAAGTAGCGTGAAGCGTTCATAGCCAAGGCTTCGAGCGCCGCATGCACCTGGTCGTCGCAGACCTCATCGAGTCGCTCGTTGCCGAGCTGCGCGACCCACCAAGTGAGCCGCTGGAGTCGCGTGCAGTCACGGCCCGCGTAGTGCGCCATGTAGAGGTCCACGAGCTGGCGGATCGTCAAGGCCCCGTCCCTCATCGGGAGAGGCGGCAAGGCAGTGAGCGTGCTCATGCATCACCGCCCTGCATCAGCGCAGCAGCCCCATGCGCGTTGCGATCGTTAAGTGCAGGCGCCTGCACCGATGCGGCTCGAAGCGCAGCCTGGCCCACCGCGCACCACTCCAAACCGTCACCTCGAAACTGCACGCCACCGAGGGCCTTGGTCGCCGCATCCGCGAGCAAGCCCACTTCGGTGGCGACCGACATCACGCAGGCAGCAAGCACCGGCGCGCTGTCGTCACCGGCAATGCCACGTGACCCGAGGTCCTGCAGCGTATCGGCACACCATGCGAGGCGGCCGAGCATGTCGAGCAGGCCGGCTCGCAGCTCGTCGTCGAGCGGGCGGCGCTGCGCCATGAACACGACGCCGGCGCTCATTGCATACCCCACTCGCGCTCGAGCCGATCGATCAAGGCCTGTAGAGCCTGAGGATCGTTCTCCGCCATATCGTCGATGACATCGAGCACCCACGGCGCTAGGCAGTCGGGCACACGGGGCGGGCAGCTCGGGGTGGATTGGGTGGGTAGCGAGCTGGTTGCTGGCGCTGCGTCAACGGCCCAGCCACTGCCTCGCCGGCGGCTCGCAAACTTGAGGCGATGCACACGGCCGCCCACAACATCTCGACCACGCAAGCTGCGCGGAGCTGCTGAGCGGCTACCGATGCGCGGCTTCCGTGTGAACTCGGCGATGGAAGGCACCAAGTTCGGATCACCGGCGGACTGCTTCTCTCTGGCCATGATGGACCCCTTCAACGATCGTCCGCCTACTTCACCGGCGGACTAAGGTGAGGGTGCCCGGAAGGCCCGTCAACGCTGGAAAACTTGCCTGCTGACGAGGGCTAGCAGGTGAGGACCTGCTAGCCCTGGTCTCTTACTGGTGGGCCCTGAGTGACTCGAACACTCGACCTACGGATTAAGAGTCCGCTGCTCTACCAACTGAGCTAAGAGCCCGTGTTCTTTGCGCTGCGTTGCCGCAGGGCCGGTCCACGGTGTGGGTTGTGCAGGATTCGAACCTGCGACCAACGGATTAAAAGTCCGCTGCTCTACCGACTGAGCTAACAACCCGTCGAAGAGCCACGCATTATAGGCAGAGCCCGCGCGGCTCTCAAGACTGCGTTGCTCGACCGAGCAAGGCGCCGATCGCGGTGCCGGCCGCGACGAAGCCGAAGGTCGCGGTGACCGCGACGCTCGAGCCGTAACCGTGGCAGTTGAGGTCGCGCTCGAAGCCGCTGGCACAAGCCGCGTCGGCCGGTGCACGCACCGCCTCGCGGGAATGCACGCAGCGCACGTGCATGGCACCCTGACGCAGCCGGGCGTGATCGCGACGCAGGCGCTGGCGAAGCGCGGCGAGCAGCGGGTCGTGCGTCACGTCGGCGAGGTCGGATACCTCGACGCGCTCGGCCGCCGTCTTTCCGCCGGCCGCGCCGATGCAGATCACCGGCCGCGCCGCAGCATGCGCTGCGGCGACGACCCAGGCCTTGGCCCGCACGTGATCGCAGGCATCCACGATCACATCGACCGACTCGGGCAGCTGCGCCATCCAGTCGGCATCCTCGACGAAGGCCTCGACCGGATGCACGCGGCAGGCAGGGTGGATGTCGGCGATGCGCTCGCTCAAGGCCGACACCTTCGAGCGGCCGATGGTCGAGCCGAGCGCCTGCACCTGCCGGTTGATGTTCGATTCGGCGACGTGATCGAGATCGATCAACGTGAGCGCCGCAAGCCCGCTGCGTGCCAGCGCCTCGGCGGTCCACGAACCGACGCCGCCGACGCCGACGATCGCGACATGCGCCGCGCGCAGTTGCCGGTAATCGGCCTCGCCGTAGAGCCGGCGCAAGCCGCCGAAGCGGCGCTCGTCGTCAGGCACAAGCGCCGCCGCATCGACGCGGGCCGGCTCGGCGATCGCCGCGCTCACTTCAAGCTCGCGATGCGTTCGCGGCCCGCCTGCGCGGCTTCGCTCTTCGGGTAGGTCTTCAGCAGCTCGTCGAGCGTGCGGCGCGCAGCCTTCGCGTCCTTCAGCTCGAGTTGGCAGTTCGCGATCGACAACAGCGCCTCGGGCGCACGCGGGTGATCGGGCGCGCTGTTCACCAGCGCGCGGAAGGCAGGGATCGCTTCCTTGTAGTCGCGCTTGCCGTAGTGCGCATTGGCGAGCCAGTAGGTCGCGGCGGTCGAGTAGCCGCTGGTCGGATAGCGCTTCTGGAAGGCGGCGAAGGCGCCGACCGCACCGCCGAAATCGCCTTGCCGCAGCACGTTGACCGCTTCGCCGTAGAGCCGCGTCTCTTCGGGGTCGGCAAGGAACTCCTTGCCGTCGAGCGTGACCTTCTGCGGCTCGATCTTGCGCAGCCGGTCGTCGATGCCCTGTTGCACATCCTTCTGCTTGCGCTGCAACTCGCCGACGTCGCGCTGCAACTGCTCGTCGATGCCACGCTGTCGCGCGATATCGGCGCGCAGCTGCTCGATCGTGCCGTTCAGGTCCAGCAGGCTGCGGCGCAGCTGGTTGACCTGCTCGAGCAACTCCGCCTCGCGGGCTTTTGCGGCCTGGTCGGTCTGCTCGACCTTCGCGCGCAGGTCGAGGATGGCCTTGCGCGCCTCGTCGTCATCGAACAGGCCGGCGCGCGCCGGCCCCGCGACAACGGCCAACGCGACAGCCACCCCACCAAGCGCCCGCCGCAGGCCCGGCTTGGCCGTGCCGCCAGCAGCGCGCCGTCGAGGGGACATCTCGATGCCGCAACGGAAGTGGGTCATCATCGATCGCGCAGTTCGGCGCGGCGGTTCTTCGCCCACGCGGTTTCGTCGCCGCCCTGCACCGCCGGGCGTTCCTTGCCGAAGCTCACCGATTCGATCTGGCTGTCCTGGACGCCCAGCAGCGTCAGGGACTTCGCGACCGCCTCGGCGCGCTTCTGGCCGAGCGCGAGGTTGTACTCACGGCCACCGCGCTCGTCGGTGTGGCCCTCGATCACCACGCGCTTCTTGCGGTCGGCATTCAGGACCTTCGAGTAGGCATCGACGACCGGTCGGTACTCGTCACGGACGACGAAGCTGTCGAAGTCGAAGTACACGACCTTGGCAAGGCCCTCGGTGCCCGAGCGGCCCAGGTCCACGTTCGCGACCTGCGACTGGCTCGTGCCCGAGCCGGCGGCGCCGGACCCGTCGTTCGGCATCGCCGAGCGGCTCTCGACCGGCGGCTGGTCGAGCTTGACAGGCGAGCTGCACGCAGTAGCGAGCAGCAGCGTCGCGGTGGCGGCGAGGGTCGAGAACGAGCGCTTCGAAAGATTCATGCATTCCTCCAGTCGTGTCTTGGTGAAAGCCACGAGGCCGCCGACGGATTCGGCCTCGGGTGCAAGGAAACGGGTGATTCGGCGGCGGCTCAGCGGCCGAAGGGGCCCCAGACCGGTTCGCGCACGTCGGCCTGCGTCGAGACGAGGCGAGCCTTGATCTTGCCATCGAGCGTCGTGGTCTGAAGCACGTCGCGGCCGCCGTCGCGGGTCGCGTAGATGAGGAGGCGGCTGTTGGGCGCGAAGCTCGGGCTCTCGTCGTCGCGGCTGTCGGTCAGCGCGCGCACGCCGCCGCCGCCCAGCTCCATCAACTGCAGCTTGAACGCGCCGCCTTCGCGGCTGACGAAGGCCATGTAGCGGCCGTCGGGGCTGAGCGCCGGGCTGATGTTGTAGCTGCCGTTGAAGGTGACGCGCTCGGCATTGCCGCCGGCGGCGGGCATCCGGTAGATCTGCGGCGAGCCGCCGCGGTCGCTGACGAAATAGATCCTCGATCCGTCGGGCGACCAGGTCGCCTCGGTGTCGATCGCGCCGCTGTTCGTCAGCCGCTTCAGGCCTTCGCCGTCGCGGTTGATGACGAACAGCTGCGAGCCGCCGTCGCGGCTCAGCGTCATCGCGAGCCGGCTGCCGTCAGGCGACCAGGCCGGCGCGCTGTTGGTGCCGCGAAAGGCCGCGATCGTGCGGCGCTTGCCGCTCGCCACGTCCTGCACGTAGACGACCGCCTTGCGGCTCTCGAACGAGACGTAGGCCAGCTCGCGGCCGTCAGGGGACCACGCGGGCGAGATGATCGGCTCCGGGCTCGCCAGCGCCGACTGGCCGCCTTCGCCGTCGGCATCGGTGACCCACAAGGTATGGCGCGGCCCGGACTTCGTGACGTAGGCGATGCGCGTCGAGAACACGCCTTTCTCGCCGGTCAGCTTTTCGTAGATCGCGTCGGCGATGCGGTGGGCCGCGAGGCGCAGGTCGGCCGCCGGCACCGCGTAGCCCTGGCCGCCCAGGTCCTGGCCCTTGACCACGTCCCAGAGCCGGTAGCGCACGTCGTAGCGGCCGTCCGCCAGCCGCACCGCCGATCCGGCGACCAGCGCATCGGCGCCCTTGCCGCGCCACTCGCTCATGCCGGGCTGGGAGCTTTCGTCGAGTGCCGCGCCGCCGGCGTCGATCGAGCGGAACAGCCCGCTGCGTTCGAGGTCGGCCTTGACGATCGCACCGACCGGCTGCGGCGCACGCTCCTCGTCGCGGAAGCGCACGATCGCGATGGGCAGCTGCGTCGCGCCGACACCGGAGATCTCGACGCGGAACTGCGCCGATGCAAGGCCGGGCCAGAAGCCTGCGAAGCCGGTGGCGGCCGGCACGGCGCCGAGGCGGATCAGTTGTCTTCTTTGCATGAGCAGGTCGAAAGCTGACGCGTGGAGTGAGGGAAGCGGAGCGCCTCGAACAGCTGGACGGCGCGGCGGCTTCGATCGGCGCCGCCGGCCCTTCGGAGCGGCCCGCAACCAAAAGGTTCGCGCGGACCGGCGGGTCGGTGAAGGCGCGGCTCGAAGCATCCGCCGGCCGTGCCGCATCGATCGCGGACAATTCCGATCATAGAGGCGAGCCCCGAGCATCCATGCCCCACGCGCACTCGCTGACGATCGTGATCGTCGCGAAAGACGAAGACAAGAACATTGCCGAATGCGTCGCCAGCGCCTCGTTCGCCGACGAGGTGCTGGTGCTGGACTCCGGCAGCCGCGACCGCACCGTCGCCCTGGCCGAGGCCGCCGGCGCGACCGTGATGCGCACCGACTGGCCCGGCTACGGCCCGCAGGTCGCGCGCGGATTCCGCCTGGCCAAGAGCGAGTGGGTGCTGTCGCTCGACGCGGACGAGCGCATCTCGCCGGCGCTGCGCGAAGAGCTGCTGGGCGCGATCCGCACCGGCACCCACGACGGCTGGCGCATCCCGCGCCTTTCCGAGTTCTGCGGCCGCTTCATCCACCACGGCGGCTGGCGGCCCGATCACACACTACGCCTCGGCCGGCGCGAGCTGGCCGATTTCAGCGGCCACTTCCTGCATGCGCACATGACGGTCAACGGCCGCGTCGGCACGCTGCGCGAAAGCATCGTCCACTACAGCTACCCCGACCTGCACGACGTGCTCGAGAAGCTCGACCGCTACTCGAGCGGCCATGCGCGCGACATGCAGGCCGCCGGCAAGCGCGGTGGCCTGCGTCGCGCGTTGCTGCACGGGCTTGCCGCCTTCTTGCGCACCTACCTGCTGCGCCGCGGCTTCCTCGACGGCCGGCACGGCTTGATGCTCGCGATCTACAACGCCGAGTACAGCTACTACAAGTACCTGAAGCTCGGCTTCCTGCAGCGGCCGCCGATGCGCCCGAGCGTTCCCGAAGCCGCGGCCGCCGAAGTCCGCCGATGAACGAAACCGTACCGATGCCGACGCGCAGCGTGCGCGAGAGGCTGCGCGAACTCGCGCCCTACTTCCGGCCGACGCGCTGGGCCTTCGCGGCGGCGTTCGGCGGCGCCGCGATCAGCGCCGCCACCGAGACCGGCATCGCCGCGCTGATGAAGCCGCTGATCGACCGCGGCTTCGTGCCGGGCGGCTTTCCGCTGTGGGTGGTGCCGGCAGTGATCATCGGGCTCTTCCTCGTGCGCGGCCTCGCGGGCTTCGTCATCAACTACGCGCTGGCCTGGGCCTCGAACGACGCCACGCTGGCGATGCGCCGCGCGATGTTCGCCCGGCTGCTCGGCTCGCACCCGAGCGTGATGACGCAGCAGACCTCCAGCAGCCTGATCAACACCGTCGTCTACGAGCTCCAGACCGGCACGACGCTGCTGGTCGGCGCGACGCAGACGCTGCTGAAGGACAGCCTCACCGTCGTCGGCCTGCTCGGCTACATGCTGTGGATGAACTGGCAGCTCACGCTGTTGATCGCGCTGCTGTTCCCCACGGTGGCCTGGGTGATGCGCGTGTTCGGCAAGCGCATGCACGCGGTGACGGTGGCCGGACAGAAGGCCACCGATGCGCTGGCCTACGTCGTCGAGGAAAACGTGCTGGCCTGGCGCCTGGTGAGGCTGCACGATGCCGGCGACGCGCAGCTCGGCCGCTTCGAGCAGGCCAGCCGCAAGCTGCGCCAGCTGCTGATGAAGGCGACGGTCGCCGCTTCGTCGGTCACGCCGATCACGCAGCTCCTGTCGGCCTGTGCGCTCGCCACGGTGGTCGTGGTCGCGCTCTGGCAGAGCCGCAACGACGGCGGCACCGTGGGCAGCTTCTTCTCCTACGTGGCGGCGATGCTCGCGATGATCACGCCGCTCAAGCACCTGGCCGACGTCGCCGGGCCGGTCACGCGCGGCCTCGCGGCGGTCGAGCGCGGGCTGACGCTTGCGCACACCGCGCCGGTCGAGACCGGCGGCACGCACACCGCGCAGCGCGCTGCCGGACGCATCGAGCTGCGCGACGTCGGCGTCAGCTACCGAGCCGACCAGACGGCGCTCGCCGGCGTCGATCTCGTCGTGCAGCCGGGCGAGGCGCTGGCGCTGGTCGGCCCCTCGGGCGCCGGCAAGTCCACGCTGATCAACCTCCTTCCGCGCTTCTTCGACCCGACTTCCGGCCAGCTCGTGCTCGACGGCGTGCCGCTGCCCGAATGGGACCTCGCCTCGCTGCGTTCGCAGTTCGCGCTGGTGAGCCAGGACGTGGTGCTGTTCAACGACAGCGTCGCCGCCAACGTCGCCTTCGGCGAGGCGGAGGGCGGCGCGATCGATCGAGAGCGGGTGGTCGCCGCGCTGCAAGGCGCCAACCTGCTGGGCTTCGTCGAGTCGCTGCCGCAGGGCATGGACACGCCGGTCGGCCACAACGGCAGCCAGCTCTCCGGCGGGCAGCGCCAGCGTCTCGCGATCGCGCGCGCGATCTACAAGGACGCGCCGATCCTGCTGCTCGACGAGGCCACTTCGGCGCTCGACAGCGAAAGCGAGCGCCTCGTGCAGTCCGCGCTCGCGCGGCTGATGAGCGGGCGCACCTCGATCGTCATCGCGCACCGGCTGTCCACCGTCGAATCGGTCGATCGCATCGCGGTGCTCGACCACGGCCGCGTCGTCGAGCTCGGCACGCATGCCGAGCTGCTCGCGCGCGGCGGTTTGTTCAAGCGGCTGCACGCGCTGCAGTTCCACCAGTGAGGAGCGGGCCTTGCGCTACCGCGTCGTGATCCCGGTGCTGGACCAGCTGGCCTACACCCAGCGGTGCGTCGAAAGCCTGATCGCCGGCGGCACGCCGGCCGAGGCGCTGCTGGTGATCGACAACGCGAGCCGCGACGACACGCCGGCCTGGCTGGCCGCCCACCCGGAGCTGCCGAGCGTCGGCAACCGCGTCAACCTCGGTTGCGGGGGCGCGTGGACGCAGGGCGCCCTGCTCGCGACCGACGCCGACTGGGTCGTGCTGCTCAACAACGACATCGTCGCCTGCGATCGCGCGATGGAGAGCATGCTCGACGCCGCCGATCGGCACGGCCTGCAGGTGGTGAGCCCTTCGCTGGTGGAAGGCCCGCTCGACTACGACTTCGCGGCGCACGCGCAGGCCTTCGTCGCGGCGATGGCGGGGGCGCTGCGGCCGGGCTGGTTCCACGGCGTGTGCTTCGCGGTGCGGCGCGAAGTCTTCGAGCGCATCGGCTTTCCCGACACCGACCGCCAGCTCGGCGGCCGCGAGGACGTCGAGTTCCTGGTGCGCTGCCTGCGCCATCGCGTGCCCGTGGGCACCGTGGGCGATGCGCTGCTGCACCACTTCGGCTCGATCACGCAGAAGGCGATCAAGCAGGAGACCGGTGCCGACGACCTCGGCGACCGCGCCCACTTCTACGCGAAGTTGGGCATGGGCTGGCTCGCGCGCAAGCGCTTCAAGCGCGAGCGGCGCGAGAGCGCGCGGCGCTGGGTCGCCGAGGAGCGCCGCACGCGCGGGCACGCGATGCACGCGCTGCGCGAAGACGGCGCCTTCCGCGACGCGCTCTACCTTTGAGCTTCGGGCGCCGCGGCGCCGGCTCGCGCGCGCCGCAAGCCCGGCTTCACCGCCCGCGCGGCAATCGCGCGACAAGGAACATCGATTGCCAGCGTCCGGCGTTCCCATGACCGCCCGGTGCCCCGCACGCCGGGCCGGAGGCCCGCCCGATGAGCAAAAGCCTCGACCTCGGCTGCGGCGACCAGCCGCGCAACCCCTTCCATGCCGACGAGGTGTACGGCGTCGATGTGCGCGACGGGCTCGGCGGCCGCATCCGGCGCGCGGACCTGGTGGTCGATCCAATCCCCTTCGACGACGACCGCTTCGACTACCTCACCGCGCACGACTTCATCGAGCACCTGCCGCGCATCGTCTACGCGCCGGAGCGGCGCTACCCGTTCGTCGAGTTGATGAACGAGGTCTGGCGGGTGCTGAAGCCGGGCGGGCTTTTCTTCTCGTACACGCCGGCCTACCCGCACGTCGAGGCCTTCCGCGACCCGACGCACGTCAACATCATCACCTTCGAGACCTTCGTGCAGTACTTCGCCGAGCCGGCGCCCCACGGCGTGATCTACGGCTTCGAAGGTGCGTTCGAGATCGGCCTGAACGTGTGGCGCGGCAAGCACCTGGTGACGGTGCTGCGCAAGGTGGAATCGCCGCGCACCGGCCCGCGACCCGCGCCGCGCGGCTCGCGCGTCAGCATCGCGCTCGACGCGCGTGGTGACGCCGCGGCCGCCGCCGCGACGCTCGAGGACCTGCTCGCGCAGTCGCACCACGATCTGGAGATCGTCGCGCTGTGCCCGCCCGACGGCCTGGCGCTGCCGGCCGATGCGCGCGTGCGGCGTCTCGATCCGCCCCGGCACGCGGCCTCACTTCCGCAGGCACTGAACTTCGCGCTGCCCGCGCTCGGCGGCGAGTACTTCCTGCTCGCGCGCGCCGGCGAGCGCTGCCCGGCCGCCTGGCTGGCGCAGCATCTCGCGCCGATGCGCGAACGCCGCGCCGATGCGGTCGTACCGGGCCCTGGCGGCACGACCCTGGAGCTTGTGCGCGGCGACGAAGCCTGCAGGCGCCTCGCGGCGGAGCCCTTCGTCGCGGGCGGCCTGTTTCGCATGGATCTGGTCCGCGCGGTCGGTTTCGAGGAGTTCGCGAGCGACGCCCACCGCTATTCGCAGCGGCGCGCGCTGATCGCGTGCGCGCGCGTCGCGCTCGTCGCTGCGGCCGACGCGCCGCGGCCCCCCGAGCCGCGGCCGAGCAGCGTCGACGCGCCCTACACCGAGCTTCGGCTCATGCAGCTCTACCAGGAGCAGGGCCTGCCAGGCTCCAGCGTGCGTGCGCAGAAGTCGCGCGCGCTGGCCTCGCTGGCGGAACTGCAGCAGCCGGCCGCGGACGGCGCCGACGCGGCCGGCGTGCAACGCACGATCGACCGCTTCGTCGCGCGGCTGGCGCTGGTGCAGGTGTTCGATCCGCGCCCGCGGCCGACGCCGCGCGAACGCCTGCGCAAGCTCAAGCAGGCGCTGCGGCAGCGCGCCGAGCGCCTGCGCCTGGCCGTCGAGCACCGTTGAGCCGGCGCCGGCGCCGCCGCGCCGACAATGCCGCCGATGGACACACCGAGCGGCCCGAGTTGCCGTCAATGCGGCGCGGCGGAGCTCGACGACCTCGGCCCGATGCCCTCGGCCGACGTCTTCGCCGGCCAGCCGCTCGAGCCGCCCTGGCCCGGCGGGCGGCTCTACCGCTGCCGCGCTTGCGAACTCGGCCTGCGGCATCCGGTGGCCGAGGCCGCGGTCCATGAACGGCTCTATGCGACGGCCCCGGAAGGCGTGTGGACGGCGACCGAGTTGCGCGTCGACCAGCGCCTGGTGCTCGATCGGCTCGAAGCGTCGAGCGGGCAGCGGGTGCTCGACGTCGGCTGCTACGACGGCACCCTGCTGGCCGCGGCGAGCGATCGCTGGGAGAAGCACGGCATCGAAGCGTCGGCCGCCGCCGGCCGGCGCGCGCGCGAACGCGGCATCCGCATCGTCGCGCCGCGCATCCGCGACCTCGGCGGGCTCGGGGTGCGCTACGACGTGATCTGCGCGGTCGACGTGATCGAGCACCTGCACGACCCGCGCGCGTTCGTCGCGACGCTGGCGCAACAGCTCGCGCCGGGCGGCTCGCTGCTGATCTCGACCGGCGACTTCGAAACGCCGGCGTGGCGGCGAGCCGGTGGCGCGTGGTGGTACGGCAGCTTCCCGGAGCACCTGTCCTTCGTCTCGCCGGGCTGGGCGCGCATCGTGGCCGGGCAGCTCGCGCTCGAACTGGTCGAAGCGCAGCGCTTCGCCTATGCCACCCCGCACGACGCGCCGCTGCTCGCGCGGCGCCGCCGCCGGCTGCGCCGCAAGCTGCTCGAACGGCGCTTGAGCGCGCTGCTGCCGGCCGCGCTGCGGCCCGCGTCCTCGGCGAAGACCATCGGCGAGCCGGGCCTCGTCGTCGATCATGTGCTGCTCCACCTGCGCCGCGCGGCGCCCTCTTCCTGAGCCCACGATGAACGCTGCATCCGCTTCGATCCTGGCCGGCGGCGAGCCGGTCTACGACCTCGATCTGCTGCGCGCGCTGCGCGGCACCCGCATCGCCCGCGAGTTGCGGGTGCTCAGCGTGATCGGCGCGCACCGCTTCGACGAGCTGCCGCTGATCGACAAGCTGTTCCCGGCGCTCGAACGCATCGACCTGTTCGAGCCGCAGCCCGGACCGCTGGCCGCGCTCGAAGCGCTGGCGGCGCGCGACGCTCGCATCCGCGTCTTCCCGTTCGCCGTGTCCGACAGCGACGGCACGGCCACCTTCCATGTCGCGAGCAACCACGGCGAATCGAGCTCGCTGCTCGCGCTCGGCACGCACAAGTCGCTGTTTCCCGAAGTGACCATGCCCGACACGATCGAGGTGCGCACGCGCCGGCTCGATTCGGTGCTTGCCGAGCACCGGCTGGCGGCGCCCGACGCGCTGCTGGTCGACGTGCAGGGCGCCGAATACATGGTGCTGTCGGCGCTGCCGGGCGAGCTGCTCGCCAAGCTGCGGCTCATCTACACGGAAGTCAGCACCGAGGCGGTGTACGAAGGCGCGCGCCCGCTGGCCGACGTCGAGGCGCTGCTCGCGCCGCGCTTCGTCAATGCCGGCTTCGCGCCGATCAACGCGCGGGTGCCGGTGCACGGCAATGCGGTGTTCGTCGCGCGCGAGGACCTCGCCGCCTTGGTCGAACTGCCTTTGGCCGAACGGCTGCGCCGGGGCTTCCATCGCTGGAAGCGCCGGCGTCGCGCGCTGCGGCAGGCGCACGCGGCATGAGCACGGCCAAGCCGCCGCTCATCAGCATCGTCATGCCGACGATGAACAGCGCCGCGGTGCTCGCCGCGGCGCTCGAGTCGCTGGCGCGCCAAAGCTTTCGCGGCTTCGAGCTGCTGCTGTGCGACGGCGTCTCGCGCGACGCGACGCTGGCGATCGCCGAGGGTTTCTCCATGCGCCTGCCGGCGCTGTCGATCGAGTCGCGGCGCGACTCGGGCGTCTACGACGCGATCAACCACGGCGTGCGACGCGCCCGCGGCCGCTGGTTCCTCGTGCTCGGCAGCGACGACCGGCTGCACGCCGACGACACGCTCGCGCGCGCCGCCGAAGCGCTCGAGGCCGAGCGCGACGCGGCGGTCGTCTACGGCGACGTGCGGGCGATGGCCGACGGCCCGGTCGGTGCGCGCGGCAGCCGCTACACCGGCGCGCTGACGACCGCCGGGCTGCTCGGCCGCAACCTGTGCCAGCAGTCGGTCTTCTACCGCCGCGAGCTGTTCGACGAACTCGGCGGCTTCGACCTGCGCTTTCGCCTCTACGCCGACTGGGACTTCAACCTGCGCGCCGCACTTGCGCACCCGATGCGCTGGATCGACCTCGTCGTCGCCGACTACGCGGCCACCGGCATGAGCGCTGGCGCGGTGGACGAACGCTTCCTCGCCGAGATGCCCGAGCGCATCCGCCTCGAACTGCACCGCCGCGCCGCGCGCCCCGAAACCTGGCCGTTGCAACGCCGGCTGCTGAGTTGGGCCAATCACCACCGCAAGCGCGGCGAGTGGCGTGCGTGCCTGAGCTTCGTCGGAAGCTACCTCGGCCTGCTGCTGCAGCGCAGGCCGGCACCGGGGCGCGGCTCTTGAGCGCGCGGGCCGACGACTTCGCCCGCGTCAGCCTGCTGCTGCTGACCTACCAGCAGCGCGAGCTGCTCGACACCGCGGTGCAGGCGGCGTTCGCGCAGGACTGCCCGCCGATCGAGATCGTGCTGTCCGACGACGGCTCCAGCGACGGCAGCTTCGAGCGGCTCGAGGCGCTGGCGCGCGACTACCGCGGCCCGCACCGCGTGCGGCTGCGCCCCCGCGGCGCGAACCTCGGCATCGCCGGCCACTACAACGAGCTGCTGCGCTTCGCGAGCGGCGAGCTGCTGATCACGGCGGCGGGCGACGATATCTCGACGCCCGACCGCGTGCGCCGGCTGGTGGAGGCCTGGCAGGCGCACGGCGGCCGCCCGGACCTGATCGCCAGCCACCTGGTCGACATGGACGCGGCGGGCGTGCTGCACGGGCCGATCGAGGTCGACGACCTCGCGCGGTGGCGAGATGTCGGCGACTGGATGCGGCGCCGGCCGTACATCGTCGGCGCGGGCCATGCGTTCACGCGCCGGCTGATGGAGCGCTTCGGGCCGCTGGACGCGGGCATCGCCTACGAGGACCAGATCATGGTGTTCCGCGCGATCGCCGCGGGCGGGGCGATCACGGTCGAGGCGCCGCTCGTGCACTACCGGCGCGGCGGTACCTCGGTCAAGCCGGGCTTCGAGAGCGCCGAGGACCAGGGCCACTGGACCGAACGCCAGCTCGACCGCTTGCTTGCCGAAATGCGCCAGCTTGTCGCCGATGCCGAACGCGCGGGCCACGGCGACGCGATGCGCGCGCTGATGGCCCGGCCGATGCGGCGCGACCGCTACCTGCGCACGCTGCTCGCGCAGCCCGACTGGCCCGCGCGCTGGCAGGCCTATCGGGAAGCCGCACCGCTGGCCACCGGCTGGCGGCTGCGCAAGCTGCTGCACTCGGCGTTTCCGCAGGCCACGTTCCGGGTCAAGAGCGTGCTGCAGCTGTTCCACCGCCGCTACTGGCGCGCGCGGCACGAAGCCCGGCTGAAGGCGCAGCGCGACGCCGGCGGCGCCTGAGTTCAGCGTGCCGCGCGGAGGCGCTCGCGCGCTTCGGCGAGCACGCGCTGCGGGTCGAGCGCCTGCAGGCAGTCGGCGCGGCTGCCCGGGTGGTCCTCGCAGCCGGCGCGCCCGCACGGCACGCATGGCGCCGGGCCCTGCATCAGCGTCAGGCTTCCTCGGCGCTGCAGCAGCGCGACCGGCTGCCAGGGCTTGCCGGCGGGATGGCCCTGCGGCCACGGCCCCCAGACGGTCGGCGGCGTCGGTCCGTACAGCGCGATCGTCGGCGTTCCGCAGGCGACGGCCAGGTGGGTGATCGAGGTGTCGGGGCCGACGTAGAGCGCCGCGCCGCGCAGCAGCGTGCCGAGCTGGTCGAGATCGAGCTGGCCGGAGGCGTCGAGCAGTGCCGGCGTCGGCGCCAGGTCGCGCAGGGCCGCGACCACCGCCTGGTCGTTGGCGCCGCCGCTGCCGCTCAGCACCACCTGGTGGCCATCGGCCAGCAGCGCGCCGACCAACACGCGGAAGTGCTCGACCGGCCACTGCTTGTAGCGCCACATCGACGGCGCATGCACGACGAGGTAGCGCGCCCGCAGCCGCGAGCCGAGCGCCGCCGGCAGCTCGCGCGCGGCCGGCGGCTCGACGTGCAGGGCCGCGGCTTCGGCCTTCGCGCCGAGCCAGGGTTGCAGCAGTGCCAGCTTCTCGGTCACCGCATGCGCATGCGCGTCGGTGATCACCACGCCGTGCGCGAGGAAGGGTCGCTTCCACCAGTCGAAGCGGCGCGGGCCCATCAACAACCCGGCGCGCCGCCGCGCGGCCACGAGCCCGTACCAGAAGGCGCGGTCGCTGCGCTGCGTGATCAAGGCGAGGTCGTAGCGCCGCCACAGCCGGCGGATCAAGCCGAGCGAGGCCCACCACCCGCTGCCCGGCGGCACCTCGATGAGCTCGCCAATGCACCGGTTGCCGCGCAGCATGCCCAGCGTGCCGGCGAAGCCGAGCACGTCGATGCGCGCTTGCGGCCAGCGCGCCTGCGCGGCGGCGATCAAGGGCGTGGTGAGCAGCACGTCGCCGATCTGGCGGGTGCAGACGACGAGGACGGAGCGGAAGTCGTCGTCGCGGGTCATGCGGATCGATTCAGCTTCGGCACGGAAACAAGGTGTCCTCACTCTAGCTGTGGCGGCTCGGTCGGCACCTCGAGCGCTCAGCGCATCAGACCCCGCCGCACCGCGTAGCTCGCCGCATCGACGGCCAGCACCGCAAGCAGCATCGCGGCGACGATCGTCGCGGTCTTGCCCATGTGGAACAGGCCGAGGTGGAAGGCGAGCAGCTGCCCCAGCCCGCCGGCGCCGACGACGCCGAGCACCGCGGCCGCGCGGATGTTGTTCTCCCAGCGGTAGAGCGTGTAGCTCGCCATCTGCGGCAGCACCTGGGGCAAGGTGGCATAGAAGAACACCGCGACGCGGCCGGCGCCTTGCGTGCGCAGCGCGGCGGCCGGCCCGGGCGGCGCGTTCTCGATCGCTTCGGCGAACAGCCGGCCGAGCACGCCGGTGGTGTGCGCGGCCAGCGCCAGCGTGCCGGCGAAGGGGCCCAGGCCCGCGGCGATCAACAGCAAGGCCGCCCAGACCAGCTCCGGGATCGCGCGCAGCGCGTTGAGCACCCACCGCGTCGCGACGATGAGCGCCGTCGCGGGGCCGCGCCCTGCCCGGCTCGCCGCGTTGGCCGGCAAGGCGAGCACGGCGCCCGCGAGCGCCGCGAGCAGCGTGCCGACCAGCGACATCGCGAGCGTCTCCCAGGTCGCGATGGCGACCCTGCCCAGGAAGGCGGGCGAGGTGTCGGGCGGAAAGAACTCGCCGGCGAAGCGCGCCATGCCGCGCAGCGATTCGGCCGAGAAGAACGGCGCCCACTGCAAGTCGAGCGAGACGAAGCTCGCGACGACCAGCAGCAGCGCGCCCATCGCGAGCCAGCACAGCCGGCAGCGCGCGCTGAAGAGCGGCGGCGGCAGCCGGTAAGGCCGGTTCGCGGCGGCGGGCAGCGGCTTCATCGGCGGCTTAACCCAGGTCGGCGCGCAGCCGCGAACTCAGGCGGTCGGCCAGCGCCACCAGCGCGACGAACACCGCCAGCATCGTCAACACCTCGCCGCCGGCGAACATCTTCATCGAGCCGTCCAGCAGCTGCCCGAGCCCGCCGGCGCCGACGAAGCCGAGCACCACCGAGCTGCGGACCGCGCACTCCCAGCGGTAGACGGTGTAGCTGACCAGCTCGTTCGCGTTCTGCGGCAGCAGCGCGTAGCAGAAGGCCTGCATCCGGCTGCTGCCGTTGCGCAGCAGCGCCTGCGCAGCGTGCGCGTCGCCGCTTTCGAGGATCTCGGCGTAGACCTTGCCCAGCATGCCGCCGTAGGTCAGCGCGATCGCGAGCACGCCGGCCGTGGGCCCCAGCCCGACGACGCGCACGAAGACCAGCGCCCAGACCAGCTCCGGCACGCTGCGCAGCACCACCAGGCCCCAGCGCACCGCCTGCCGCAGCCAGAACGGCCCGAACGCCGTCCGGCCTGCAAGCGCCGAGATCGACAGCGCGCGCGTGGACAGCAGCGTGGCCGGCACGGCAATGAGCAGCGCGAGCGCAAGGCCGGCGGTCGCGATCGCGACGGTGCGCCAGGTCTCGAGCGCGACCAGCCGCAGGAATTCCGGCGCGTGCGCGGGCGGGAAAAAGCTCGCGACGAAGCGGCCCGTCGCATCGAGGCTGCGTGCGTCGACCAGCTGCCACGGCTTGAACTCGGTCGCCTGCAGCAGCGGCGCGAGCAGTGCGAGGCCCGCTGCGAACCAGAACACGCGGCCGAGCCAGGCCGGGTCGCGTGCAGCGTCGCGTCGCAGTCGCACGGTGCTCATCGCGGCACGGCGATCAGCGCCAGAAGTTGCTCGCGGCCTGCGGGCTGCGGTCCGCATCGGCCGCGATGCCGGCCTCGCTTCGGTTCTCGTCGCCGTAGAGGCTGGCCAGGTGCGTGGCGTTCACCGCGCCGGCCGGCAGGTCGAAGGCCACGCGGCCGTCGCGCAGGCCGACCAGGCGGGGAAAGTGCGCGCGTGCCAGTTCGACCTGGTGCAGCGTCGCGACCACCGTGACGCCCCGCTCGCGCGCGACCGCCAGGAGCACCTGCAGCGCCTGCAGCGAGCGCACCGGATCCAGCGCGGACAACGGCTCGTCGATCAGCCACAGCCGCGCCGGCGCGAGCAGCGCCCTCGCGAGCGCGACGCGCTGGCGCTCGCCGCCCGAGAGCCGATCGACGCGCTCGAAGAGCTTGTCGGCGAGGTCGAAGCGGTCGAGCGCGTCGTGCGCGGCCGGGATGTCGCTCGGGTAGACCAGCGATCGCAGGCTTGCCGCGAGGCTCATCGCCGGCAACCGCGCCGCGAGCACCGCGGTGACGACGCGCTGCCGCGGCGGCAGCGGCGGCAACTGCGGCGCGAGGAACAGCGTGCCGCGCAGGCGCTGCAGCTCGCGCCGGCTCGCGCGCCACGGCTCGCGGCCGTCGAGCTCCAGCGTCCCGGCCGAGGGCGGCAGCGCGAGCGCCATCGCTTGCATCAGCGTCGTCTTGCCGGCCCCCGAGGGGCCGATCACCGCGAGCCGTTCGCCGGCCGCGATGCTCAGTTCGATGTGCTGCAGGGCGGGCGCCGCGCCGGCACGGGCGGCCGGGTGGCGTGCGTCGAACGCACGCAGTCGCAAGGACATCGTCAGCGCCTCAGCTTCGCCTCACAACAAGGACGCGCTGCGCGCCGCGGCCTCGATGCCCTTGTAGTTGTCCGCCTTGGTCGGCACGAACCGGGTCGCGCGCTGAAGCTCGAGGATCTCCTTGCCTTCGGGGTTGTCGCGGCTGAGCGCGAGCATCGCCTGCGCGAGCTTCTCGCGCAGCGCGGCCGGCATCTCGGCATGCACGGTCCAGTTGTAGTCGTAGTACGGCGGCGTCGTGTAGAAAACCTTGACCTTGTCGGCGTCGACCTTCTTCTCGGCGACGAACTTGTCCCACACCGAGATGTTCAGCGCGCCGGCCTGCACCTTGCCGGAAGCGACGGCGGCGATCGTCGCGTCGTGTGCGCCGCTGAAGGCGACGCGGCGGAAATCGCGGTCCGGATCGACCCCCGCCTGCAGCAGGAAGCTGCGCGGCATGAGGTGACCCGAGGTGCTGCTCTGCGAGCCGAAGCTGACGTCCTTGCCTTTGAGGTCGGCGAGCGTCTTGATCGCCGGGTCGGCGGTGATGAAGACGGAGCGGAACCGTTCGTCCTCCTCGCGCTGGACCAGCGGGATCATCTTCCCGCCCGAGCGGGCGTTCGCCTGCACGAAGGTGAAACCGCCGAACCAGGCCAGATCCACCTTGCGGCTGACCATCGTCTCGACCGCCGCGGCGTAGTCGGTCACCGGCGTGAACTCGACCCTCACGCCGAGCTTCGATTCGAGGTAGCGCACCAGCGGCGCGGCCTTGCGCGCGAGCTCGGTCGGCGCCTCGTCGGGGATCGCGGTGACCCGAAGCACCTGCTGCGCCTGCACGGGGGCGAGCCACGTGCAGGCCGCGGCGAGCAGGGCACCGGCGAAGCCGCGGACGAGCGAGGAGCGGGTCGGATCGGGCATGGTCATTTCCTTGTGGGCGACGCCGGCACGGCGCGCGCGGACTCTACCGGCGCGTCAAAGCCTGCACGTGCGAAAGCCGGCGGCGACGTCGTTGCGATCGGCGGCGAAGGCGCGGCGCGCCCGCTCGCCCGGTGGCGTTAGGCTCGCTGCGTGCATCGTGCAGCCCTGGTCATCGTCACTCCCGCGCTCGCCGCAGCCAACAACGGCAATTGGCAGACCGCGCATCGATGGGCCGCGATGCTAAGCAATGCGCATCGCGTGCGGCTGACCGACCACTGGAGCGAAGCCGACGCTCCGCTCGGCGAAGACCTGATGCTCGCGCTGCATGCGCGCCGCTCGGCGGACTCGGTGGACGCCTGGCGACGCGCGCGGCCCGGCGCAGCGCTGCTGCTCGCGCTGACCGGCACCGATCTCTACCGCGACATCGAGTTGGACGCCGCCGCGCAACGATCGCTCGCCGCGGCCGACGCGCTGGTGGTGCTCAACGCCTATGGCGCGCGGCGGCTGCCGACCGCGCTGCAGTCGAAGTGCCACGTCGTGCTGCAGTCCTGCGCGGCGCGCAGCTCGGCGCCGAAGAGCGATGCGCAGCTGCGCGCGGTGCTGGTCGGCCACCTGCGCGAGGAGAAGGACCCGCGCTGCGCCTTCCGCGCCGCGCAGCGGCTCGCGCATCGCGGCGACATCGCGATCGACCACATCGGCAGCGCCCTCGATGCCGGGCTCGGCCGCGAGGCCGCGGCGACCGCGGCCACGCTGCCCAACTACCGCTGGCTCGGCGGCCTGCCGCACGAGGAGACGCTCGCGCACATCGGCGCGGCGCATGTGTTGATCCACCCGAGCCGCATCGAGGGCGGCGCGCATGTCGTCGTCGAGGCGATCCGCGCCGGCACGCCGGTGATCGCCTCGCGCATCGACGGCAACCTCGGGCTGCTCGGTGCCGACCACGACGCGGTGTTCGACGTCGGCGACGACGCGGCGCTGGCGCGGCTGGTCGAGCGCGCCCGCGACGAACCGGCGTGGCTGCAGGCGCTGCGCGATCGGTTGGCGACGCGCGCGCCGCTGTTCTCCCCCGAGGCCGAAAGTGCCGCGCTTCACCAGCTGGTCGATGCGCTGCTTGCCGGCCGCAACCCTTCCCTTTCAGGACGTTCGCGATGAACCAGGAACCTCGCCTCACTTCGCTTTCCCATGGCGGCGGCTGCGGCTGCAAGATCGCGCCGGGCGTGCTCTCGGAGATCCTGAAGGGCACCGCGGCCCTGCCGGTGCCTGCGGCCCTGCTGGTGGGCATCGAGACCGCCGACGACGCGGCCGTCTACCAGCTCAACGACGAGCAGGCGCTGATCGCCACGACCGACTTCTTCATGCCGATCGTCGACGACCCGCACGACTTCGGCCGCATCGCCGCGACCAATGCGATCAGCGACGTCTACGCGATGGGCGGCCGGCCGATCCTGGCGCTGGCGCTGGTGGGCATGCCGATCGACCTGCTGTCGCCGCAGACGATCGGCCGCGTGCTCGAAGGCGGCGCGTCGATCTGCCGCGAAGCCGGCATCCCGATCGCCGGCGGGCACACGATCGACTCGGTCGAGGCGATCTACGGGCTGGTCGCGCTGGGGCTGGTGCATCCGAAGCGCGTCAAGCGCAACGCCGATGCGCGGCCGGGCGATCTGCTGGTGCTCGGCAAGCCGCTCGGTGTCGGCGTGATGTCGGCGGCCTTGAAGAAGGAGCGGCTCGGCGCCGACGGCTATGCGCGAATGATCGCCAGCACCACCAAGCTCAACACGCCAGGACCCGATCTCGCGGCGCTTGACGGGGTGCACGCCTTGACCGACGTCACCGGCTTCGGCCTCGCCGGCCACGCGCTGGAGCTGGCACGCGGCGCGCGCTGCGCGGTGCACATCGACTGGGCCCGGGTGCCGCTGCTCGACGGCGTGCGCGAGCTGGCGACGCACGGCTTCGTCACGGGCGCGTCGGGACGCAACTGGTCGGGCTACGGCGCCGACGTCCGGCTGCCGGACCGCTTCGCCGACGAAGACAGGGCGCTGCTGACCGACCCGCAGACGAGCGGCGGGCTGCTGGTGTCGTGCGAGCCCGCAGCGCTCGACGCGGTGCTGGCGGTGTTCCGGCGGCACGGCTTCGAGCGCGCGGCGGTGGTGGGCGAGGTGCGGGCGGCGCCCGCGGCGAGCGTGGTGGTCGGGTGAGCCGCCGCCAGGTGCGCTAAAGGTTCGCTAGAGCAGCACGATGTCGTACTGCTCCGGGGTCATCGAAGGCTCGGCGCTCAGCGAGATCGGCTTGCCGATGAAGTCGCTCAGGCCGGCGAGGTGCGGGCTCTCCTCGTCGAGCAGCGTCTCGACGACCGCGGCGCAGGCGATCACGCGGAACTCGCGCGGGTTGAACTGGCGCGCCTCGCGCAGGATCTCGCGCAGGATGTCGTAGCAGACGCTGCGCGGCGTCTTCACCTGGCCGCGGCCCTGGCAGGTGGGGCAAGGCTCGCAGAGCATGTGCGCGAGGCTCTCGCGGGTGCGCTTGCGTGTCATCTCGACGAGGCCGAGCTGCGTGAAGCCGCTCACCGTGACCTTGGTGCGGTCGCGCGCAAGTTGCTTGCGCAGCTCGGCAAGCACGGCCTCGCGGTGCTCTTCGCGGGCCATGTCGATGAAGTCCAGGATGATGATTCCGCCCAGGTTGCGCAGCCGCAGCTGGCGCGCGATCGCGAGCGCGGCTTCGAGGTTGGTCTTGAAGATCGTGTCGTCGAAGTTGCGCGCGCCGACGTAGCCGCCGGTGTTCACGTCCACCGTCGTCAGCGCTTCGGTCTGGTCGATGATCAGGTAGCCGCCGCTCTTCAGGTCCACGCGCCGCGCGAGCGCGCGCTCGATCTCCTGGTCGATGCCGAACAGGTCGAAGATCGGCCGCTCGCCCTGGTAGTGCTGCAAGCGCGCGACCGCGCTCGGCGTGTACTGCTCGCCGAAGGTGCGCAGCGCATCGAACTGCATCCGCGAATCGATGCGCACGGACTGCGTGCGGTCGTTGGTCATGTCGCGCAAGACCCGCTGCGCAAGGTTCAGGTCCTGGTGCAGCAGCGCGCCGGCCGCGGACTTGACGGCACGCTCGCGGATGTCGGCCCAGGTGCGGCGCAGGTAGGCGATGTCGTCGGCGAGTTCGGCGTCGCTCGCCTCTTCCGCATTGGTGCGCAGGATGAAGCCGCCCGGCTGCTGCTGTCCGCCCGCACCCACCAGCGCCTGCATCCGCTGGCGCAGCTGCTCGCGCAGCTCGTGCGAGCCGATCTTCTGGCTGATGCCGATGCGGCCGTCGGCCGGCAGGAACACGAGCAGCCGACCGGCGATGCTGATCTGCGCCGACAGCCTCGCGCCCTTGCTGCCGATCGGATCCTTGATGACCTGCACCACCAGCGTCTGGCCTTCGAAGACCTGCTTCTCGATGGGCAGCGGCGCCGTGTGCTCGGCACGGCCGGCGCCGGTGCCGGAGTCGTCGCGCTGGAGGTCGGCCACGTGGAGGAAGGCGGCGCGCTCGAGCCCGATGTCGATGAACGCGCTCTGCATGCCGGGCAGCACCCTGGCGACGCGGCCGGCGTAGATGTTGCCCACGAGCCCGCGCTCGAGCGCGCGTTCCAAGTGCAGCTCCTGCACTGCGCCGTTCTCGACGATCGCGACCCGCGTCTCCTGCGGCGACCAGTTGATCAGGATGTCCTGCATGCGGCGATGGTGGCAGAGGCCGCGTCTTCAGAACTGCCAGCCGAGCGCGCGCAGCAGCTGCGCTGTCTCGTAGAGCGGCAAGCCCATGATTCCCGAATGGCTGCCCTCGATGCGTTCGACCCACGCCGCCGCCTGGCTCTGGATGCCGTAGGCGCCGGCCTTGCCCTGCGGCTCGCCGCTGGCGACGTAGCGCACGATCTCGTCGGGCGCGAGTTCGACGAACTTCACCGTCGAGACCTGCAGCGCCGTCATCGGCTCGAAGGCCGCATGCGGGCCTTCGAGCACCGCCACCGCGGTCAGCACGCGATGGGTGCGGCCCGACAGCGCCTGCAGCATGTGCGCCGCGTCCTCGTCGTCTTCCGGCTTGCCGAAGATGCGCTCGGCGAGCGCCACCGTCGTGTCCGCGCAGAGGATCGGCGCCGGCGACAGCCCGCGCGCAATCAGGCGGGCACGCGCGGCGTCGAGCTTGGCGAGCGTCACGCGCTGCACGTAGGCCTCGGGCGCTTCGCCGGGTTGAACCGCTTCGAGCGCTTCGGCGTCCTCGCCGCGGTCGGGCAGCAGCGGTTCGTGGCGCACGCCGATCTGCGTGAGGAGTTGCGCGCGGCGCGTGCTCTGCGACGCGAGGTAGAGGAAGTCAGGCAAGGCCGGGGCTTTCATTCGCGGTGATAGGGATGGCCCGCGAGCACCGACCAGCTGCGGTACAGCGCTTCGGCCAGCAGCACGCGGGCCAGCGCATGCGGCAAGGTCAGGTCGGACAGGCGAATGGCATCGTCGGCTGCCGCGGCGAGGGCCGCGTCCAGGCCGTCGGGCCCGCCGATCAGCAGCGCGACGTCGCGGCCGTCGCGTTGCCAGGCCTGCAGGCGCTCGGCGAAGTGCAGCGTGGTCAGGCGCGCGCCGCGCTCGTCGAGCACGACGCGGCGCGCGCCTTTCGGGATCGCCGCTTCGATGCGCCGGGCCTCGGCCGCCTTCAGGGCATCGACCGTCAGGCCCTGGGTGCGCGGCTCCGCCTTGATCGCCTTCAGCGTGACGCGCCAGTCGTTCGGCAAGCGGCCGAGGTAGTCGCCGCAGGCCGTCTCGGCCCAGGCCGGCAGACGCTGGCCGACGGCGACCAGCGTCAGCTTCATGAGCGGCGCGTGCCGCCCTGCGTCTTGCTGGTCTTCGTGGCCGCGGCCTTCTGCGCGGGCCGGCTGCGGACCGGCGCCGACCGGCCGGTGGCCTTCTTCGCCGCCGGCTTCGGCGCGCCGGCCTTGAACGGCGGCTTCTTCACGCCCGGCTTGGCCGCGACAGCCTTCTTCGCCACGGCCTTCGCCGTGCTCTTGGCGGCGGTCTTCGTTGCGGCCGGTCTGGCAGCCGAGCGGCTCGACGTCGCCGGCAAGGCCGCGCGAGCCGTCTTCGGCGCCACGTGCTTGGCCGGTGCCGGCTCGGGCTCGCTGGCCTTGACGAGGCCCACCTTCGTCGCGCCGACCTTCATCTTCACCGCCTTGCCGCCCCAGAGTTCCTCGAGGTGGTAGTACTGGCGGATGGCGGGCTGCATGATGTGCGCGACCGCAGCGCCGCAGTCCACGATGATCCATTCGCCGTTGTCTTCGCCTTCGGTGCGCATCACGGGCAGGCCGCGCGACTTGACCGCGTCGCGCACGCTCGCGGCGAGCGCCTTCGTCTGGCGGTTGCTGCTGCCCGAGGCGACGATCACCCGCTCGAACAGCGGCGACAGGTGCTCGGTGTTGAAGACCTGGATGTCCTGGGCCTTCACGTCCTCGAGGCCATCGACGATGGCGCGTTGCAGTTTGCGGATGTCCATGCGCGGTGGCGTGTCCTTCGGGTCAGGGGTGGGTGGCGTAGAGGCGGTGCAGGTCAATGTAGCGTGCGACCTGCGGGGCGAGAAGATGCGGCGCGAGCGCCTGCGCGCTGTGCGCCGCAGCAAGCCGCGCGCGGATTTCGGTCGAGGAAACGTCGAACGGCGGCATCGGCAGCCGCTCGATCGTGCGGCCCTCCGGCTGCAATGCCGCCAGCAGCTCGGCCGGCGGCTCGCGCATCGCGCCCCGGTAGGCGACCGCAAGCGTGACCCGCTCGATCAGCGCCCGCCAGCGATGCCAGGTCGGCAGCCGCTGCAGTTGATCCTCGCCGATCAGCAGGAAGAGCTGCGCGCCCGGGCGCTCGGCGAGCAGCTCGCAGGCGGTGTCGATCGTGTAGCTGGCGCCGGGGCGGTGCAGCTCGCGGTCGTCGAGCACGAAGGCGGCGCGGTCGGCGATCGCCGTCGCGACCATCGCGCGGCGATCCTCGGCGGCCGCGAGCCGGTGCTGCCGCTGCCAGGGCCGGCCGGCAGGCAGCCAGCGCAGCTCGTCGAGGCCGAGGTGATCAAGGGCCGACTCGGCGAGCGCGCGATGGCCTTGATGCGGCGGATCGAAGCTGCCGCCGAACAGGCCGATCTTCAAGCGACGAGCCAATCGCGCGGCCGCAGGAAGTCGGTGTACAGCCGGGCTTCGGGCGTGCCGGGCTCGGGCTTCCAGTCGTAGCGCCAGGTCACCACCGGCGGCATCGACATCAGGATCGATTCGGTGCGCCCGCCCGACTGCAGGCCGAACAGCGTGCCGCGATCCCAGACGAGGTTGAACTCGACGTAGCGACCACGGCGGTAAGTCTGGAAATCGCGCTCGCGTTCGCCGTAGGGCATCGCCTTGCGGCGCTGGACGATCGGCAGGTAGGCCGCGAGCAGGCCGTCGCCGACGGCGCGGATCATCGCGAAGCCGCCCTCGAAGCCGAGCTCGGAAAGATCGTCGAAGAAGATGCCGCCGACGCCGCGCGGCTCGTTGCGGTGCTTGAGGAAGAAGTACTCGTCGCACCACCGCTTGAAGCGCGGGTGGTACTGGTCGCCGAAGGCGCTCAGTGCATCGCGGCAGGTGCGGTGGAAGTGCGCGGCGTCCTCTTCGAAACCGTAGTAGGGGGTCAGGTCCATGCCGCCGCCGAACCAGGTCACCGTCTCCATGCCGGGCTTGTGCGCGGCGAGCATCCGCACGTTCATGTGAACGGTCGGCACATAAGGGTTGCGCGGATGGAAGACCAGCGACACGCCCATCGCCTCGAACGGCGCGCCGGCCAGTTCGGGCCGGTGCTGGGTGGCCGACGGCGGCAGGCTCGGCCCGCGCACATGCGAGAAGCCGACGCCGGCGCGCTCGAACACCGCGCCGCCTTCCAGCAGCTTCGAGACCCCCTCGCCCTGCAGCTTCTCCCCGGGCGGCTTGGTCCAGGCGTCGGTGAGGAAGCAGCCGGAGCCGTCCTCGGCCTCGATGGACGAGGCAATGCGTTGCTGCAGGGCGAGCAGCCAGCTGCGGACTTCGGTGACGGCCGTGGTCATGACCGAGCAGCGCTAGCTCGCGAACTGCCGTGCACGCGGCAGTCGAGCTTGCGGCACCTTCGAGAGCGGCCGAAGGACATCGCGACGAACACGACAGGACCGACGAGCGTGCGTGCGCCTGCGCATGACCGGGGGCCTATCGCCTGATCGCGCGATGGCCGATATCGCGCCGGAACTGCATGCCGTCGAAGCGGATCGGCGCCAGCGCCTCGTAGGCCCGCTGCTGCGCGACCTTCACCGACTCGCCGAGCGCCGTCACGCACAGCACGCGCCCGCCGCTGGTGACGAGGTCGTGGCTCAGCCGGGAGGTGCCGGCGTGAAAGACGACCGCGTCCTCGGCTGGCTTGGGCAGGCCGCTGATCACGTCGGCCTTGCGCGGCTTGTCGGGATAGCCGTGCGCAGCCATCACGACGCCGAGCGCGACGCGCCGGTCCCATTGCAGCTCGGCGGCCTGGTCCAGCGTGCCGTCGGCCGCGTGAAGCAGCACGTCGAGCAGGTCGCTCTTGAGCCGCATCATGATGGGCTGCGTTTCGGGGTCGCCCATGCGGCAGTTGAACTCCAGCGTCTTCGGGTTGCCGGCCGCGTCGATCATCAAGCCGGCATAGAGGAAGCCGGTGTAGGGGATGCCGTCGGCGGCCATGCCGGCCAGCGTGGGCAGGATGACTTCGTGCATCACCTTCGCGTGCACGTTGGGCGTGACGACCGGCGCCGGCGAATACGCGCCCATGCCGCCGGTATTGGGCCCGAGGTCCGCGTCGTTCAGGCGCTTGTGGTCCTGGCTGGTAGCGAGCGGCACGACGGTGCGGCCGTCGGCGACGACGATGAAGCTCGCTTCCTCGCCGGTGAGGAACTCCTCGATCACGACGCGCGCGCCGCCTTCGTTGTTCGCCACGTCGAGCTTTGTGCCACCGCTGCCGAGCATCCAGTCGATCGCCGCGTGCGCCTCGGCCAGCGTCGTCGCGACGACGACGCCCTTCCCCGCCGCCAGGCCATCCGCCTTGACGACGATCGGCGCACCGACGCGATCGACATGCGCATGCGCCGCCGCCGCCTCGGTGAAGGCCTCGTAGGCCGCGGTCGGGATGCCGTGCCGCTGCATGAAGGCCTTGGAAAACGCCTTCGAGCTTTCCAGCCGCGCCGCCGCCTTCGTCGGCCCGAACACGCGCAGCTTGCGAGCCCGGAAGCGATCGACGATGCCGGCCGCGAGCGGCGCCTCGGGGCCGACGACGGTCAGGCCGATCTTCTCGGTCTGCGCGAAGTCGGCCAGCGCGTCGATGTCGGTGATCGGCAGGTTCTTCAGCCGCGCGTCGGCGGCCGTGCCGCCGTTGCCGGGCGCGACGAACACGAGCTGCACCTTGGGCGACGCCGCCAGCTTCCAGGCCAGCGCGTGTTCGCGGCCGCCGCCGCCCACCACCAGAACCTTCAAGGCATCTCCGCGTTGTGAAAGACGGCCTGCGTGTCGTCGAGGTCCTCGATCACGTCGAGCAGCTTCTGCATCCGCTCGGCGTCTTCGCCGGCGAGCGGCACGCTGTTTTCGGCGCGCATCGTCACTTCCGCGATCTCGGGCTTGAGGCCCGCGGCTTCGAGCGCGGTCTTGACCGCCTCGAAGGCCTGCGGATCGCTGAGCACTTCGATCGCGCCGTCGTCGCCGGTGATGACGTCGTCGGCGCCGGCATCGAGCGCGACTTCCATCAGCTTGTCTTCGCTGGTGCCCGGCGCGAACACGAACTGGCCGCAATGCTTGAACTGGAAGGCGACCGAGCCGTCGGTGCCGAGGTTGCCGCCGTACTTGCTGAAGGCGTGCCGCACCTCGGCGACCGTGCGCACGCGGTTGTCGGTCATCGTGTCGACGATGATGGCCGCGCCGCCGATGCCGTAGCCCTCGTAGCGGATCTCCTCGTAGTTCTGGCCCTCGAGGTTGCCGCTGGCCTTGTCGACGTTGTATTTGATGCGGTCGGCCGGCATGTTCGCGGCCTTGGCCTTGTCGATCGCAAGCCGCAGCCGCGGGTTCATCGAGGTGTCGCCGCCGCCTTGCCGCGCGGCCACCGTGATCTCACGAATGATCCGCGTCCAGACCTTGCCGCGCTTCTCGTCCTGGCGACCCTTGCGGTGCTGGATGTTGGCCCACTTGGAATGGCCGGCCATGTGCTTCTCTTGTTCGTGAGCTTAGGATCGCGGCGATTTTAGGAGGACACGATGGCCGAGCCCCTGTTGATCGCCAAGCACGGTGACATCGCGTGCTCTTTGCTGCCGCAACTGGCGAACCGCCACGGCCTCATCACCGGCGCCACGGGCACCGGCAAGACGATCACGCTGCAGTGCCTCGCCGAGCAGTTCAGCCGCATCGGCGTGCCGGTCTTCCTGGCCGACGTGAAGGGCGATCTCACCGGCATCAGCCAGGCCGGCAGCATCGGCGAGAAGCTCGCCAAGGTGTTGAAGGAACGCGGCCTCGAAGCGCCCACGCCGCGAGCCTGCCCCTCGACGCTCTGGGATGTCTTCGGCCAGCAAGGCCACCCGGTGCGCGCCACCGTCTCGGACATGGGCCCGCTGCTGCTCGCGCGCATGCTCAACCTCAACGAGACGCAGCAAGGCGTGCTCACGCTCGTCTTCAAGATCGCCGACGACAACGGCATGCTGCTGCTCGACCTGAAGGACCTGCGCGCGATGCTCCAGCACGTCGCCGACAACGCAAAGGCGTACCAGACGAGCTACGGCAACGTCGGCGCCGCGAGCGTCGGCGCGATCCAGCGCGGGCTCTTGCAGATCGAGGAGCAAGGCGGCGACCGGTTCTTCGGCGAGCCGATGCTCGACATCTCGGACTTCATGCAGACGGTCGACGGCCACGGCGTCGTCAACATCCTCGCGGCCGACAAGCTGATGAATTCGCCGCGGCTGTACGCGACCTTCCTGCTGTGGATGCTCTCGGAGCTGTTCGAGCAACTGCCCGAGATCGGTGATCCCGACAAGCCCAAGCTCGTCTTTTTCTTCGACGAAGCCCACCTGCTCTTCAACGAGGCGCCGAAGGCGCTGGTCGAACGCATCGAGCTTGTCGTTCGGCTCGTGCGCTCGAAAGGCGTCGGCGTCTATTTCGTGACGCAGAACCCGCTGGACGTGCCCGACACCGTGCTCGGCCAGCTCGGCAACCGCGTGCAGCACGCGCTGCGGGCCTTCACGCCGCGCGACCAGAAGGCGGTGAAGTCGGCCGCCGAGACGATGCGGGCGAATCCGGGGCTCGACATCGCGACCGCGATCACCGAGCTGGCGGTCGGCGAGGCGCTCGTCAGCCTGCTCGACGAGAAGGGCCGCCCCGGCGTCACCCAGCGGGTGTTCGTCATCCCGCCGGGCAGCCAGATCGGCCCGATCACGCCCGAGCAGCGCAAGACGCTGATCGGGCAGTCGCTGGTGGCCGGCGTCTACGAGAAAGCGGTCGATCGCGAGTCGGCCTACGAGAAGCTCAGCCAGCGCGGCGCCGCGGCGGCCGACGCGACCGAGGCGGCGAAGGCCCGCCCCGGCGGCGGCGGCGCGGCCCCCGCGGCCGAAGGCGGCGGCATGCTCGGCGGCATCAACGACATCCTGTTCGGCCGCACCGGCCCGCGCGGCGGCCAGCACGACGGCATCGCGCAGACGCTCGCCAAGTCGGCCGCGCGCACCGTCGGCTCGACGGTCGGCCGCGAGATCATCCGCGGCGTGCTGGGCAGTTTGCTCGGGGGCGGCAAGCGACGTTGAAGCGTCGTGGCGGCAAGCGCCGCTGAAGCGCCCACGCCACACGCCCGCCGCCGGCCCGCGCCGACGCGGCTTCGATCACGCGCCGCGCGGCCGAGCCGACACGAGGCTCTCGGATAATGCGGCGATGACGCCGAGCCCTGCCGCCAGCCCCGTGCCGCTGCCCCCGCACCCGCCGCTGCGGGACTACTACGCCGACGAGGACGAACGGCACCGCTGGCTCAAGCGCGTGTTCGACGACACCGCCGCCGACTACGACCGCATCGAGCGCGTGCTCGGGCTGGGCTCCGGCTCCTGGTACCGGCATCGCGCCCTGCAGAACGCCGGCCTCCGCGCCGGCATGCAGGTGCTCGACGTCGGCATCGGCACCGGCCTGGTCGCACGCGAGGCGCTGAAGCTCATCGGCCCGCAGGGCCGCGTCGTCGGGGTCGACCCGAGCCCCGGGATGATGAGCGAGGCGAAGCTCGCCGGCGTCGAACTGCGCGAAGGCCGCGCCGAAGCGCTGCCAGCAGCCGATGGCTCGGCCGACTTCGTCTCGATGGGCTATGCGCTGCGGCACCTGTCGGACGTGTCCGCCGCGTTCGCCGAATTCCACCGCGTGCTCAAGCCCGGCGGCCGGGTGGTGATCCTGGAGATCACCCGCCCGCAAAGCCGGCTCGGCCGCGCCTTGCTGAAGGCCTACATGCGCGTCGCGGTGCCGGCGATCGCCGCGGTCGTCGGCCGCCGGCGCAAGACATCGGAGCTGTGGCGCTACTACTGGGACACGATCGACGCCTGCATCGCGCCGCCGACCATCTGCTCGGCGCTGCACGCGCAGGGTTTCGTCGACGTCGACCGCGAGGTTGAACTCGGCATCTTCTCGGCCTACCGGGCCACGCGGCCTGCATGAATCCGCCGGCTCTCGAGGCGCCCTCGGCGCTGCAGCACTGCGACGTGTTCGTCATCGGCGGCGGCCCGGCCGGCGCGACGATGGCCGCGCTGCTGGCGCGCGAAGGCCGCGACGTCGTGATCGCCGAGAAAGCCCGGCATCCGCGCTTCCACATCGGCGAGTCGCTGCTGCCGGCGAACGTCGCGCTGTTCGACCGGCTCGGCCTGCGTGATCGCATCGAAGCGATCGGCATGCCCAAGTGGGGCGTCGAGTTCGTCTCGCCGACGCACGACGAGCCGAGCCACCTCGAGTTTGCCGAAGCCTGGGACAAGTCGATGCCCTATGCCTGGCAGGTGCGGCGCTCGGCCCTGGACGAAATCCTGTTCCGCCACGCGGCCGAGACCGGCGCGCGCGCCTTCGAGCAATGCCGCGTGCGCGAAGTCGCCTTCGACGCCGGCGGCGCGACGCTGCGCACCGAGACCACCGCCGACGACGGTGCGAAGACCACGCAGCACTGGCGCGCGAAGTTCGTCGTCGATGCCTCCGGGCGCGACACGCTGCTGGCCAACCAGTTCGGCTCGAAGCGCAAGAACCCGAAGCACGCGAGCTCGGCGATCTTCGGCCACTACACCGGCGTGCAGCGGCACCCGGGCAAGCGCGAAGGCGACATCACGATCTTCTGGTTCGCGCACGGCTGGTTCTGGTTCATCCCGCTGGCCGACGGCACCACCAGCATCGGCGCCGTCTGCTGGCCACGCTACCTGCACGCGCGCAAGAAGCCGCTGAAGGATTTCTTCGCCGACACGATCGCGCTCGCGCCGAAGCTCGCCGCGCGGCTCGAAGGCGCGACGCTGGTCGACGACACGGTGCACGCGACCGGCAACTACTCCTACGGCGGCACCCGCTGCGCCGGCGATCGCTGGCTGATGCTTGGCGACGCCTATGCCTTCATCGACCCGGTGTTCTCGTCGGGCGTCTATCTCGCGATGCACAGCGCCTTCGCCGGCGCCGACGCGGTGCGCACGCGCCTCGACCGGCCGGCCCACGCGCTCCTCGCGCGCCGCGTCTTCGAGCGCACGATGCGCCACGGCCCCCGCGAGTTCTCGTGGTTCATCTTCCGCGTCACCAACCCGACGATGCGCGAGTTCTTCATGCATCCGGCGAACCCGCTGCGCATGCGCGAGGCGATCCTGTCGGTGCTGGCCGGCGACATCTTCGGCCGCAAGCCTTTCCGCGGCGCGCTGGCGCTGTTCAAGCTCGTGTACCTCGGAAGCGCTTTGCGCCATGCCGCCCGCTCGTGGGCCGCGTGGCGGCGCCGCCGCCAGGACATCCGCGACCTCGGCCCGCTCGCGGGCGAAACCATCCTCGAGAACCGGTGAACGCGCCGACCCACGCTGAGGCGACCTCCGCATCGCCGCTGACCGCTGCCGCGCCTGCCGGCTCGCAGCGCGCGCCCGACCTGGCGCCGCGCCTGCGCTCGCGGCGTGTCGACGCTGCCGCCTGGGCCGAAGCCGTCGCGGGCGGCCTCGCGGGCGAGTGGGCCGGCGCGCTCGGCGCCGTCGGCTGCGCGGCGCAGCGCGAAGCCCTCGCGGCGCATGGCCTGCCTGCTTGCACGCTGCTTGGCGCGCCGCAGGTCGACGTCTGGTGGACCGACGCGCCGGCGCGTGCCGGCCGCACGGGCCGGGTGCGCTGGCGCAGCGACGGCCGGCTGATGTTCGGAACGCTGCACGTCGAGCCGACCGCAGGCGACAGCCTCGAAGCCGCGACGCATGCGGCCTACACCGAGCTCTTCGCGGCGCTCGATGCCGCCCGGCTGCCGGCCCTGCTGCGCGTCTGGAATTACTTGCCGCGCATCAACGACGAGACGCCCGTCGCCGGCAACGCAGCGATCGAGCGCTACCGCCAGTTCAACGTCGGCCGCCAGCGCGCCTTCCTCGAAGCGGGCGCGGCGGCCTTCGAGGGTGCGCCGGCCGCCTGCGCGCTCGGCACCCACGCGGGGCCGATGTGCATCAGCTTCCTCGCCGGCGCCCGGCCGGCGCTGGCGATCGAGAACCCGCGCCAGCTGTCCGCCTACCGCTATCCGCAGCGTTACGGCCCGAAAAGCCCGAGCTTTTCGCGCGCGGCGCTGCTCGACGCCGGCGGCGGCGAAGCCGCGCTGCTCGTCTCCGGGACCTCGAGCATCGTCGGCCACGAGACGCTGCACGCCGGCGACGTCGCCGCGCAAACGCGCGAGACGCTCGCCAACCTGCGTGCGGTGATCGCCGCGGCCCATGCGGCCGGCAGCGCGCGCTTCGCGCTGGCGGACCTGCACTGCACCATCTACCTGCGCCACGCCGAAGAAGCACCGGCGGTTCGCGCGCTTTTCGAAGCCGAGGTCGGTACGCACAGCGAGGCGGCACGGGCCGTGACGCTGGTCGAGGCCGACATCTGCCGCGCCGACCTGCGGGTGGAGATCGAGGCGCACGGTTTCGCGGCCGGCGGGGTGGGCGAGTGACCTACCCCCGTTGCGGCTTCGCCGCTTTGCCTCAAGGGGGCGCCCCGAGCGGACCGGCGAAGCCGGATCCGTCGCGGCTGCCGGCGAGGCCGGGCAAGCGCGCCCTCCTCGTTTCGGTCGCATGCGCCTTCGTCGCATGGCCCGCCTGGTGCACCGAGAAGCCGCTGTGGGAGCTGGGCGCCGGCGTCGGCCTGCTGCGCCTGCCGCACTACGCCGGCTCCGATCAGTACCACGGCTACGCGCTGCCGCTGCCCTACCTCGTCTACCGCGGCGAGATCTTCAAGGCCGATCGCGACGGCGCCCGCGCCGTGCTGTTCGAGTCCGACCGCGTCGACTTCGACCTCAGCGCCTCGGCCTCGCCGCCGACGCGCAGCGAGGACAACGAAGCCCGCCGTGGCATGGCCGACCTGAAGCCGACCTTCGAGCTCGGCCCGAACCTCAACCTCACCTTGCAGCGCGGCGCGAACTGGAAGCTGGATCTGCGGCTGCCGGTGCGGGCGGTCGCCACGGTGCAATCGAATCCGCGCTTCGTCGGCTGGAATGCGCAGCCGAACCTGAACCTCGATCTCGCCCGCGTCGGCGGCAGCGACTGGAACCTCGGCGTGCTCGGCGCCGCCTCCTTCGCGACGCGCCGCGTGCACGGCCGCATCTACGACGTGGCGCTCGTCGATGCCCTGCCGGACCGCCCGCTCTACCGTGCGGGCGGCGGCTATGGCGGCGCGCATGTCACGCTGGCGATGTCGCGCCGTTTCGAATCGGTGTGGGCCGGCTTCTACACGCGCTACGACCGCATCGACGGCGCACGCTTCGAAGCGAGCCCGCTGGTGCGCCGCAAGGACAACGTCTCGATCGGCTTCGCGGTTTCCTACGTGTTCGCGACCTCTCGCACGATGGTCGATGTGGCGGACCTGCCGTGAAGCGCCGACGCTGAAAGGACGCGATGAGCTACGTCGCGATGCAACCGCAGGCCAGCTGGCGCCGCGCCGCGCGCTGGCCGCTGATCCTGCCGCTGCATGCGCTGCTGCTGCTGCTGGGGCTGGTCTCGCTCGCGTGGAACTTGGTCGCGGCGCTGCTCTACCCGCTGCTTTCGCGAGAACGCGGCACCGTGATCGGCCGCGCGGTCATCGCGCACGGCTACCGCGCCTACTGGGCGATCGCACGCGCGAGCGGCATGCTCTACCTCGACTCGCAGGTGCTCGACCGCTTGCGCGACGAGCCGGGACTCATCATCGTCGCCAACCACCCGAGCCTGCTCGACGCGCTGATGCTCGTCGCGCGGCTGCCGCGCAGCGCCTGCATCATGAAGGCCGACCTGATGCGCAACGTCTTCCTCGGATCGGGCGCGCGGCTCGCGCGCTACATCCGCAACGATTCGGCACGCGGCCTGGTGCGCCTGGCCGTGGCCGACCTTCGGCGCGGCGGCCAGCTCGTCGTGTTCCCCGAGGGCACGCGCACCACGCGCAGCCCGATCAACACTTTCCGGCCCGGCGTGCCGCTGATCGCCAAGCTCGCGCAGGCGCCGATCCAGGCGGTGTTCATCGACACCGACTCGCCCTACCTGGGCAAGGGCTGGCCGCTGTGGAAGCTGCCGCCGCTGCCGATCCGCTTCAGCGTGCGGCTCGGCGCGCGCTTCGAGCCGCAGGCCGACACCGCGGCGATGCTGGCCGAACTGGAAAGCTGCTTCGCCGAAGGCCTGCGGCCGCGGCGCGTGCACGACGCATGAGTTCCTCGCCCGCGTCGTCCGCGACGCACCTGGTGCTGATCCCCAGCTACGACACCGGCGCGCGCCTCGCGCAGACGGTGGCGGAGGCGCGCGCCCAGTGGTCGCCTGTGTGGGTGGTGATCGACGGCAGCCGCGACGGCAGCGAAGCGCCGATCCTCGAGCGCGCGCGCTGCGACACCGGCCTGCGCGTGATGGTGCTGCCCGACAACCGCGGCAAGGGCGCGGCGGTGCTGCACGGGCTCGAAGCGGCCGAAGCCGCCGGCTACACGCACGCGCTGACGATGGACGCCGACGGTCAGCACCCCGCCGGCTTGATCGGCCGCTTCATGGAGGCCTCGATCGCGCGGCCCGAGGCGATGATCCTCGGCAAGCCTGTCTTCGACGCCAGCGCGCCGCGGCTGCGGGTGCTGGGGCGGCGCCTCTCCAACGGTTGGGCCCACCTCGAGACGCTGGCCGCCGGCATCGGCGATTCGCTCTACGGCTTCCGGGTCTACCCGGTCGCCGCGCTCGCGCGAACGATGCGCCGCCAGTCCTGGATGCGCCGCTTCGACTTCGATCCCGAAGCCGTGGTGCGCCTGGCCTGGCAAGGCGTCAAGCCGATCAACATCGACGCGCCGGTCAAGTACCTGCGGGCCGAGGAAGGCGGCGTCAGCCACTTCCACTACGTGCGCGACAACCTGCTGCTCAGTTCGATGCACGCGCGGCTGCTGGCCGAGTTCGCGCTGCGGCTGCCCGGCCTGCTGTGGCGCAAGGCGACGAAGCGTCCGCCGTTCCAGGCATGAGCCCACGATGAGCACGATCGGGATCGAGCCGCTGCGGCCGGCCGACCGCAGCGGCTGGCAGCAGCTCGCGCGCGGCTATCGCGACTTCTACGAGACGCCGACGACCGATGCCGAATTCGAAGCCGCCTGGCAGCGGCTCAACGCCGGCGGGGCCGTGCACGGGCTCGGGGCCCGCATCGACGGCCGGCTCGTGGGCATCGCGCACTACCTGATGCACGCGAGCACCTGGGCGGACTCGGTGTGCTACCTGCAGGACCTGTTCACCGACCCGGTGCAGCGCGGCGCAGGGGTGGGCAGCGCGTTGATCGAGGCGGTCGCGCAGATCGCGAAGCGCTCGGGCTGCCAGCGCTTCTACTGGCTCACCCAGGAGCACAACGCGACGGCGCGCTCGCTCTACGACAAGCTCGCGCGCCATCACGGCTTCCTGCGCTACGACCACCCGCTCTGACGTTGCCGATCAGCGCGTCCGCCCCATCGCGGCACCGGGCGCGAGCGGCTCGCGCGCCGCGCTCAGATCGCCCACCTGAGGCAACCAGCGCCGCAGCAGCGGCGACGTGATCACCGTGCTGAAGATCGCCATCAGCACCAGCATCGTGAAGACCTCGCGGCCGAGGATGCCGAGGTCGTAGCCGACGTTGATGATGATCAGCTCCATCAGCGCCCGCGTGTTCATCAGCACGCCGATGATCCGGCCCTGCACGCCGTCCATGCCGGCCGCGCGCGCGGCGAGCCAGCAGGCGCCGAACTTGCCGAGCGTGGCCAGCGCGATCAGCAGCAGGCACCAGCCCCACATCGAGCCCCCCGACAACGAGCCGATGTCGGTGCGCAGCCCGGTGAAGGTGAAGAAGATCGGCAGGAAGAAGACGTTGACGAAGCTGCCGACGCGCTCGTTCCAGACCTTCACGAACTCGGTCTGCCGGTGCAGCAGCACGCCCATCATGAAGCCGCCGAAGATCGCGAAGATGCCGAGCTGGTAGGTCGTCATGCCGGCCGCGAAGATCGCGGCGATCACCACGCCCATCAGCGTCGCCGGAAGGCCCGGGTCGCCCGCGGCGCGCGATGCCAGCTGCGACTGCACGAAGCGCTCGAAGGCCGGCCGCACGATCCACCAGCTCACCGCGCCGAAGGCCAGCACGCCCAGGATGCGCAGCACGAAGGGCAGCGGCGCGAAGGCCGCGGTCGAAAGCGCGGTGACGAACGCCAGCAGCAGCCAGCCGATCACGTCGTTGATCGCCGCCGAGCTGATCGCAATCACGCCGAGCGGGTGCCGCGTCATCCTGAACTCGATCAGGATGCGCCCGAGGATCGGCAGCGCGGTGATCGAGAACGCGGTCGCGATGAAGAGCGTGAAGCTCAGGCGCTCGGCCGGCTGGCCGGCCGAGCCGGGGCCGAGCAGCTCGGCCGGCGCGAACCAGCCGAACGCGGCGCCCAGCGCGAAGGGTGCGACCAAGCCGGCCGCCGACACCCACATCACCGCGCGGCGATGCCGCTTCTCGGTCAGGTGGCCGAAGTCGAATTCGAGGCCGATCTGGAACATCAGCAGCAGCAGCCCGACCTGCGACATGATCGTCAGCGGCAACGGCGACGTCGAGCGGAACACCCACTGGAAGAGATCGGGCGCCAGCAGGCCGAACAGGGAGGGCCCGAGCAGGATGCCGGTGATGATCTCGCCGACCGCGGTGGCCTGCCCGAAGCGCTGCGCGATCACGCCGCCGGCGCGCGCGGCCAGCACGATGATCGCGAGCTGCATCAGCGTGAAGAACAGCGCAAGCTCCATCGCGTGGACTTCCGACTGCGCCGGGCCGGCGCCCAGCGCCGGCGTCGCGGCAGCGAGCGCCGGCAGCAGCAGCGCGCATCGAATCGTTCTTTTCACCACATCCCTCCGTTGATCGAAATCACCTGTCCGCTGATGTAGCCGGCCGCGTCGCTCGCCAGGAAGCCGGCGAGCGCCGCCACCTCCTCCGGCCGCCCGGCGCGCCTGGCCGGCACCAGCTGCGCGATCGCCGCGGCATCGAAGGCACCGGCCGCCATCGGCGACTCGATGATCCCCGGCGCGATCGCGTTCACCGTCACGCCCCGGCTTGCGAGTTCGAGCGACAGCGCCTTCGTCGCGCTGTTGATCGCCCCCTTGGCCGCCGCGTAGTTCACCTGGCCGCGGTTGCCTGCAAGCGCCGCGACCGACGACAGGTTGATCACCCGCCCCCAGCGCGTGCGCAGCATCGGCAGCACCAGCGGCTGCGTCACGTTGAAGAAGCCGTGCAGCGACACGTCGATGACCCGGTGCCATTGCTCGGGCCGCATGCCGGGGAACACCGCGTCGTCGTGGATGCCGGCGTTGTTGACGACGACCTGCACCGCGCCGGCCTGCAGCATCCGCTCGCAGGCGGCGCGCGCCGCTGCGGCGTCGCTCACGTCAAAGACGATCGCCTCGGCCTGGCCGCCGGCCGAACGGATCTCGCCGGCCAGCGCCTCGACCGCCTCGCGCCGCCCGTTCGCATGCAGCAGCATCGAGGCGCCGTCGGCCGCGAGCCGGCGCGCGATCGCCGCGCCGAGCGCGCCGCTGGCACCGGTGACGAGCGCGCGCTTGCCTTGCAGGCTCATCGGGCCGGTTCCCCGCTGCCGGTGGCGAGCGGCGTGTCGAGCACCACCGCCGCGCGGCCGCTGACCAGCACGCCGCCATCCTGCGAGCCGACCTCGAACGCATAGAGCACCTGGCTCGCGTCGCCCGCGAGCCGCTCGGCGACGACGACGAGCTCCCCGTCGATCGCGTCGAGCCGATCGATGCGGCTCTTCACCTGCCGCACGCTCGCGATGTAGCCGGGCCGCGGCGCGCTGCCCGGCGGCGCGACGAGGCCACCGTGCAGCGCCATCGCCTGCGCCGCGTACTCGATCGCGCAGACCGCGGGCAGCCCGTCCTCCCCGCGCAGCGGGTTCGCCACGTCGCGGTGGCTGCTTGCGCGGCATTCGATGCGCGTCGCGTCCCAGCGCAGCAGGCGGTCGAGCAGGCACATCGAGCCGGCGTGCGGGATGCGCGCGGCGATGCCGGTGCGGTCGAGCGTCGTCGGATGGCTCATCGCGAAGCGACCTCGATGCGCAACGGCAGGCCTTCGGCGCGGCCGAGCACGACGCTGCCCGCCGCGCCGAGTGCCAGGCGCTCGAGCAGCGGCAGGCAGCGCGCGGCCGGGATGCCGAGTCGCACCGCCTCGAAGCCGGCCGACGCGCAGCGCGTGTCATCGCCGGCGCGATCGGTCGTCGCGAGATCGAGCGTCGCGACCGCGTCCTGCGCCTCGACGCGATCGAGCACCCACGCGACGCCGAAGCTGTCGGTGATCGGCCGCGTCGCGAGCAGCGGCTGCGGATACGGCACGTCGCCCACCACCAGCAGCACCGGGCGGCCGGTGGCCTGCACCTGCATCGCGGCTTCCAGCAAGCCGGCGGCGAAGCTCGCATCGTGGGCGCACAGGCTGGTCGAGGGCTGCCGGTTGACGGTCGCGATGTGCCAGTAGCCGGCCGCGGCGTTGTGGACGGAGTTGGTGAAGCGGGTCGGCGACACCGCCCGATCGGGCGTGGCCAGCGCCTCGCACAGCGCATGGCAGTTGGCGCCGTCGCCGCTCGAGGAGCTGAACACCGTCGCGAGCGCAGCGGGCTCGACGCCGGCCTGCGCGCACGCCTCCTGCGCGACCGCCAGCGAAAGCTTCACGACCGCGCCCGCGCGACGCCGCTCGGCCGGCGGCAGCAAGGCCGGCGCAGGGATGACGGTCGGTGCGGCGCTCCACGCGGCCGGCGCGCGCAGTGCGGTCAGCGCCTGGGCCGCATCGGCGAGCCCCGGCCCGACGACGCCGATGCCGCGCAGGCCGAGCTTCATGCCGCCGCCCCGAACACGAGGCAGGCGTTCGAGCCGCCGAAGCCGAAGGCGTTGCTCGCGACACGCCGCAGCGGCGCGGCGCGCGGCGCATCCAGGTAGGCGGCGCGCAGCGTCGCGTCGGGCGCAGTGCGGTTCAGGCCGCCGGGCATCAGGCCGGCTTCGAGCGCCAGCATCGCGATCGCCGCCTCGACCGCGCCGGCCGCACCCAGCGTGTGGCCGGTCGCGCCCTTCGTCGAGCTGCACGGCAGCGCGGTGCCGAAGACCTCGCACACCGCGATGTCCTCGACGGCGTCGTTGCCGGGCGTCGCGGTGCCGTGCAGGTTCAGGTAGTCGATATCGCTGGCGTCGAGACCGGCGTCGGCGAGCGCCGCTCGCATCGCCAGCGCCGCGCCGGCGCCTTCGGGGTGCGGGCTGCTCATGTGATGGCCGTCGCTGCTTTCGCCGCAGCCGAGCAGCCACGCGCGGGGCGCCTCGCGCGGATCGCGTTCGAGCAGCGCGTAGGCCGCCGCTTCGCCGATCGACAAGCCGCGCCGCATCGCGTCCCAGGGACGGCAGATCTCGGGCGACAACAGTTCCAGCGCGTTGAAGCCGTAGAGCGTCGTCAGGCACAGGCTGTCGATGCCGCCCACGAGGGCCGCGTCGATCACGCCGGCGTCGATGAGCCGGTGCGCATTGGCGAACACCTTGGCGCCCGACGAGCAGGCGGTCGAGACGACGAAGGCCGGCCCTTCGAGCGCCAGCGCACGCCGCACGAAATCGGCGCAGGAGAAGGTGTTGTGCGTCTCGGCGTAGTGGAAGTCGGCGGGCAGCGCGCCGCTGGCCGCGTCGCGGCGGCGGTAGGCCAGCTCGGTCTGCAGGATGCCGGAGGTGCTGGTGCCGAGGAAGACGCCGACGCGGTGCGCACCGTAGTGCTCGCGCGCGCGCACCACGGCATCGAGGAAGCCGTCGGCCTGCAGGCCGAGCCAGGCGAGGCGGTTGTTGCGGCAGTCGTGGCGCGCGAGCGCCGCTGGCAGCCGCTGCGCGTCGATGCCGGCGACGATGCCGAGCCAGGTGTCGAGCGCCGCCGTCTCGAAGCGTTCCCGCGCAAGAGCGCTGCGGCCCGCGCGCAAGGCGTCGAGCGTCGCGGCACGGCCGGCGCCGAGCGCGGTCGCCAGCGTGAAGTCGACGACTGCGAGCGGTGTCATGCGGCGACGCCCTTCTGCGCGATCAGCAGCACGTTCGCGAACGGCGTGCCCCGGCTCATCGGCAGGCTCTGCACCGAAAAGCCCAGGCCTTCGACCAGCGCGACCCACTCGGCCCGCGTGCGGCACCACACCGGCGGAGCCTGGTGGCCGCGCACGCGGGTCACGAGCCGGTCGACCCAGCGCGTCACCGCGAAGCGGCGCGCCTGCGCCGCGTCGCCGATGCGCAGCAGCAGCTTGCCGCCGGGCGCCAGCGCGTCGCGCACCTGGAGCAGCACGCGCTGCTGCGCCGCGTGATCGACGTAGTGCAGCACGTCGAGGATCACCACGGTGTCGCAGGCCGGCAGCGCGGCGGCGCACATGTCCGCGCAGACGAAGCGGGCGGTGGTGCGCGAGGGCGTGGTGTCGGCGCACCACGCCGCCTCGGCGCGCGCCACGTCGCGCGGCATCAGTTCGAGGCCGGTGTAGCTCGCCGCGCTCGGCGCCGCGGGCCAGGCCGCGGGCCAGCGGCCGGTGGCCTCCATGCGGTCGGCCGCGCGCAGCAGGCTCGCGAGCAGTCCCTGGCCGCAGCCGATGTCGACGACCCGCGCGCCGCAGCGCAGCTCGCCGCGCTCGATCAGGAAGCGGAAGGCCGGATCGCGCCCCAGCTTGCCGCGCGCGAAATGCCAGGCGAAGCGGCCGGCACGCCGGTACGGCGTGCAGGCGGCGCGGTGCAGCTCGCGCCAGGCCCGGTCGGTCTGGTCGGCCGGCGGGTGCAGCGGCTGCGCGGTGGTCGCGGGCGCCTGCAGCGCAAGCTCGTCGTTCAAGAGGCCCTCCTTCGCGCGGCCAACGAACGGCCGGCGCCCCGCCCGCGCGGGCCGCTCACGCGCCGGCTCCTGCGCGTCGCGGCGCGATCGCCGCCGGCAACGCGACGCTGTGCAGCCCCGCCTCGCGCAGCCGCGCGGCCAGCGCCGGCAGCACATCGAGCAGCACCGGCACGCCGGCCGGGCTGCGCGCCGCATGGCCGTCGTGCAGCAGCAGGATGTCGCCGGCTGCAAGCCCGCGCGTCAGACGCGCGAGCACACGGCGGGCGTCGCGCTCGCGCGTGTCGAAGCCGCGCCGCGTCCAGCTCACCAGGTGCAGGCCGAGCCGGTGCAGCACCGGATCGAGGAAGGGGTTGCGCAGCCCGGCCGGCGCGCGGAACGCGATCGGCGCCCGCCCGGTGATGTCGGCCAGCACCTGCTGCGCGCGGCCGATCTCGCGCGCAAAGCCGCGCGGGCCCAGCAGCGAGAAGTGATGGCGGTGCGCGTCGCTGTGGTTCTCGACCGCGTGGCCGCGCGCCAGGATCTCGCGCACCAGCGGCTTGTGCGCGGCGGCGCGCTCGGCGATGCAGAAGAAGCTCGCGACCAGCCCTTCGGCGTCGAGCGCATCGAGCACGCGCGGCGTGACCGCGGGGTCGGGGCCGTCGTCGATCGTGATCGCGACACAGCCACGCCGCGCCGCGTCGTCGGGCAGCCGGGTGAGATTGGGTCCGAGCCAATCGCTGCGCGGCCACAGCCCGGCGGCGGTCAGCGCGGCATGGTTCAGCACCACGCCGCCGAGCGCCCAGGCCGCCGCCTGCGGCGCCGCCAGCGCCAGCGCCGCGGCACCGACGTGAAGACCGACGCTTGCCTGGATCAGCGGCGGCACCGGCCAGGGGTTCGGCTTGCCGAGCGTGAACTGCATGGAACGTGACGCGGGGTGCAAATCAGGCGGGGCGGCAGTGTCCCATAGCGATCGCGACCTCAGCCTCGAACGGTGCGCGGCGGCGCGGCGAACGCCGCCGACAGCACCAGCGCCAGCAGCACCCCCGGCGCGACCACCCGGCCGATCGCCGACAGCGCCGGGATCGACGAGATCGCGATCAGCCCGAACGACACCACCATCGTCAGGTTCGCGAGCGCGAGCGAGGCGAGCAGGTCCTCGTGCGACGCCGCAGGCGCGCCCGGCTGCAGGCCCTGGTCGAAGAACAGCGCGTAGTTCGAACCGATCGCGACGACCAGCAGCAGCCCGACCAGATGCAGGATGCCCAGCTCGACGCCGGCGGCCACCAGCCCGCCCATCGTCAGCAGTACCGCCAGCGCGAGCGGCTGCACCACCGCGAGCAGCCGGCGCGCCGAGCGCAGATGCCAGGCGAGCAGCGCCACCACCGCCAGCGAGCCGAGCAGCGACTGCAGCAGCGCCTCGTGCAGGTAGCGCTGGTAGAGGCCGGCGAGCTCGCGGCCGATGTCGATGATCTGCAGCTCCGGCGCGCCTGCAAGTGCGGCCTCGACCTTCGCCGCCACCGCGCCTTCGATCGGCTGCGCGCCGGGCTGCAGCGAGATCAGCGCGGCCCAGCCGCCGGGCTTGCCCTGGCGGGCCGGCCGCTCGACGAGCAGCGCGTCGAGCAGCGGCGCGATCGCCGTGCCGTCGAGATCCTTGCGCTCGACCGGCGCGAGCCGGCGCGCCGCCTGCACCTCCTCGACGAAGGC
>NZ_DASTPW010000013.1:0-14560 GCF_035762065.1 Methylibium sp. | reverse complement strand
CCAGCTCGCGTAGTAGTCCACCAGCGGGCGGGTCTGCGAGGCATAGACCTGCAGGCGCTTCATCACGGTCTCTTCGCGGTCGTCGTCGCGCTGGATCAGCGGCTCGCCGGTCACGTCGTCCACGCCGGCCACCTTGGGCGGATTGAACTTGACGTGGTAGGTGCGGCCCGAGGCCACGTGCGAGCGGCGTCCGCTCATGCGCTCGACGATGGCCTCGAAGGGCACGTCGATCTCCAGCACGTAGTCGAGCTTGACGCCCGCGTCCTTCATCGCGTCGGCCTGCGGGATCGTGCGGGGGAAGCCGTCGAACAGGAAGCCGTTCGAGCAATCGGGCTGCGCGATGCGTTCCTTGACGAGGCCGATGATGATGTCGTCGCCCACCAGGCCGCCTGCGTCCATCACCTTCCTCGCTTCGACGCCGAGCTTGGTGCCCGCCTTGACCGCTGCGCGCAGCATGTCGCCGGTGGAGATCTGCGGGATGCCGAAACGCCGGCAGATGAAGGCCGCTTGCGTGCCTTTGCCGGCGCCGGGTGCGCCCAGCAGGATCAGTCTCATCGCGAATCTCTCCGTGCTTCGTCGAGCCGGCATGCTACGCAGGTTTTCAGCGCAGGCGACCGCAGGTTTTCGAGCGATTGCGCTCAGCGGCGCGCCGGGCCGAGCAGCGCGCGCACACGCTCCAGGTCCTCCGCGGTGTCCACGCCGGCATGCGGCCGAAGCGGGGTCACGTGCACCGCGATGCGCTCGCCGTGCCACAGCACGCGCAACTGCTCCAGCGACTCGAGTTGCTCCAACGGGCTCGGCGCCAGCTGCGGGAAACGTTGCAGAAAGGCGCATCGGTAGGCGTAGAGGCCGACGTGCCGCAGCGGACGCGGCTGCGGCAGCTCGACGCCCGGCTGATCCAGCCCGCGCGCATAGCCGTCGCGCCACCAGGGCAGCGGCGCGCGCGAAAAGTACTGCGCGCGGCCGAGCGCGTCGCACACCAGCTTGACGACGTTCGGGTTGCGCAAATCGGCCAGCGTGTCGATCGAATGCGCGGCGGTCGCCATCACGCATTCCGCACGTTCGGCGAGCAACTGCGCGCAGGCGTCGATCAGTGCCGGCTCGATCAGCGGCTCGTCGCCCTGCACGTTCACGACGATCTCTTCGCCGGCCAGGCCGAGCAGCGCGCAGGCTTCGGCGAGGCGATCGCTGCCGGTCGCGTGCTCGACGCGGGTCAGCAGCGCGTCGATGCCGTGCTCACGGCATGCTGCGACGATGCGCGCGTCGTCGGCCGCGACCACGACCCGCGACGCCGCGCTTCGCTGCGCCTGCCGCGCGACGCGCACCACCATCGGCAGGCCGGCGATGTCGGCGAGCGGCTTGTTCGCGAGCCGCGTCGAGGCGAGCCGCGCGGGGATCAGGACGGAAAAGGGCATGGTGCCGGCGGCGCCGCTTCGGCGCGGGCGTGTCAGTCGAGTGGCGCCGGCTGCGACAGCGGCTCGTCCAGGCTGCGCGCCTCGCCTTCGAGCATCACCGGGATGCCGTCGCGGATCGGGTAGGCGAGTCGGTCGGCGTTGCAGACCAGTTCGGGCGCAGCGTCCTCGCGGCTCAACGGGCCCTTGCAGACGGGGCAGACCAGCAGGGCGATCAATCGGCTGTCCATCGTGTCTTGGCGGGTGGATTACGCAGGCGCGGGGCCAGGTCGGCGAGGGCCGCATCGAGCAGTGCGCCGAAGGCCGGTTCGGGCTCGAAGTCTAGCGGCGCGACCCAGACGCGCGTCGCGGGCCGCTCGCGCGCGAGGCGTTGCGCATCCAGCTTGACCGCGTCCTTTTCCGTGACCACCACGTCCGTCGCGCTCGCCGGCCAGGGCAGCGTCTCGAACGCAGCGTGATCGGGCAGGGGCAGTGCCTCGAAGTGCAGGCCGGCCGCAGCGAGCATCGCGAAGAAGCGCTGCGGCTGCGCGATGCCGGCGCAAGCGAGCGGCGCACGATCCTGCAAGGCGGACAACGCCGCGGCCGAAGCCGGCTCGCCTTGCCACCAAGCCGCGAGGTCGACGACGCCGCCGATGCGCCGCCGCGCGATGGCACCCGCGATCCGCGTGCTGCGGACACCGTCGGTGTAGAGGTGCAGCAGATGCCGGCCGCGCGGGGCTGCGTCGATCGGTTCGCGCAGCGGCCCGGCAGGCAGCGGCCAGCCGTTGCCGGCGCCGCGCGCGTCGAACACGACGACCTCGACATCACGCGCCCAGCGCAGGTGCTGCAGGCCGTCGTCCGCGACGAGACAGTCGAGCTCGGGATGCGCATCGAGCAGCAGCGCGGCCGCGCGCGCGCGATCGGCGCCGACCACCACCGGCACGCCTGCGCGCCGGTACAGCAGCAGCGGCTCGTCGCCGACGGCTCCCGCGTGGCTCGAGGCTTCGACCACCGTGGGCTCGCGGCCCTTTCGTCCATGTCCGCGCGAGACGATGCCGGGCCTGCGGCCACGCGCGCGCAGGTGGTCGACGATCGCCAGCACCGTCGGTGTCTTGCCCGCGCCGCCGGCGACTCGGTTGCCCACGACAATCACCGGCACCGCGCTCGTCACGGTGGCGAGCCAGCCGCGCCGGTAAGCGACGCGCCTCAGCGCGGTGACGCCCGCGTAGAGCCGGCCGAGCGGCCACAGCGCGCAGGCCAGCGGCCCGCGTTGCAGCCAGGCCAAAGTCAGCGTCGCTTCGAAGCCCGCCAAGCGCGGGCGCTCGCTCAATTCGAGCCGGCTGCGCCGTTGCGGCCCGCCTGGGTCGCGAAGCTCAGCTGCGAGAGGCCCACCCGCCGCGCCGCGTCCATCACGTTGATCACGCTCTGGTGGGCCGCGCTGGCATCGGCCGACACGATCACCACTCGCTCGCGGTTGCCCTCGGCCGCGACCGCGAGCGCCGCGCCGAGCGTGGCCACGTCGCGGCCCGCGACCGCCTGGCCGCTCACGGTGTAGCGGCCGTCGCTGGAGACACCGACGATGATTTCCTTCGGATAGTCGCGTGCACGCTCCGCATCGGCCGACGGCAGGTTGATCTTCAGCTCGGTGAACTTCGAGAAGGTCGTCGAGAGCATCAGGAAGATCAGGATGACCAGCAGCACGTCGATGAACGGGATCAGGTTGATCTCCGGCTCGTCGCTGCGGCGCGGGCGGAAGTTCAGCGCCATCGAAGGCTGCTCCTCAGCCGCCGCTGCGCGAGACGAAGCGCAGCAGGTGCGGCGTCATCCGCTCGCAGGCCTGCTCGAGCGCGATGGCGTACTCGTCGACGCGGCCGCGGAAGTAGCGGTGGAACATCAGCGACGGGATCGCGACGATCAGCCCGAACGCGGTGTTGTAGAGCGCGATCGAGATGCCGCGCGCCAGCTGTTCCGGGTTGCCGCCGACGCCGCTGCTCGGCGCCTGCGAGCCGAAGATCTCGATCATCCCGATGATCGTGCCGAGCAGCCCGAGCAGCGGCGCGGCCGAGGCGATCGTGCCCAGCGTGTTCAGGTAGCGCTCGAGACGGTGGACCGCGGCGCGGCCCGAGGATTCGAAGGCCAGGCGCAGACCTTCTTCGCTGATGCGCGGATCGGCGATCACCGCGCGCAGACCGCTGGCGAGCACGCTGCCGAGCGTCGAACTCGCCGACAGCTTGTTGACCACCTCGGGCGACGGCAGGCTCTTGCTGCTGACCGACAGCACTTCGTCGAGCAGCCGCGGCGGCGCGACGCGGATCGTGCGAAGACTGTTGAAGCGCTCGATCACCAGGGCCAGGGCCACGACGGAACACAGCACCAGCGGCCAGATCGGCCACCCGGCCGCTTGGATGATCGAAAGCAAAGAGGTCCCCCGGATTTCGGCTGGCGCGCATTATGGCGACGGCCCTTGCGGCGTCCAGCCAAGCGCCGCGGCAAACGCAAAATGCAACCGTCCACCGTTGGTGTGGACAACTTTGTGGGCAACCGCACCGCTCAGTGCCCGCAAGGCGCGCCAATCCACGCTTCGTACAGATTGCTCGTTCGATGAGCAGGCAGAAACCCTTGCAAAACAATGACTTGCGTCAGTTTGACGAGTCGATGACAGCCGCACCCAGCCGGCAGGCCTTGATTGGCGCGCTTGTGGAGTTCCGACCCCGCATCCGCAGGGGCTGCGTGGCCCGGACCACCGTGTGCACACGCGATCCGGCGTGCCCGGGCGGCCGATGAACCGGCCTTTCGAGGCGGCCGCGCCGGCGGTCAAGGTGTGGGACGTCGCGGCCCTGGTGCTGGCGATCGGCGATGCGCTGAACGCGCGCTTTCCGGCGTTGGCGGTCCGCGGTGAGATCGCGGCCTTCTCGCGTGCCGCGAGCGGGCATTGCTACTTCGCGCTGAAGGACGCCGAGGGCCGCGCCGCGATCCGCTGCGTGATGTTCCGCCGCGCCGCCGCGCTCGCCGGCTTCGAGCCGCGCGACGGCGACGAAGTCGAGCTGCGCGGCCGCCTCGCGGTCTACGAGGCGCGCGGCGAACTGCAGCTGGTGGCCGAAAGCATCCGGCGCGCCGGCGACGGCGCGCTGCTCGAACGCTTCCGCCGCCTGCGCGCCGAACTCGACGCCGAAGGCCTGTTCGACGATGCGCGCAAGCGCCCGATCCCGGCGCATCCGCGGGCGCTGGCGGTCGTCACCTCGACGGCTGCCGCGGCGCTGCACGATGTGCTGGCTTCGTTCGCGCGCCGCGCGCCGCAGGTCGCGCTGCACGTCTTTCCGGCGCCGGTGCAGGGCACGGGAGCCGCTACCGCGCTGGCCGAAGCGTTGGCCGCGGCGGGGCGCAGCGGCCTCGTCGATGCGGTGTTGCTGGTGCGCGGCGGCGGTTCGCTCGAAGACCTGTGGGCCTACAACGAGCCGGTGCTGGTGCGCGCGGTCGCCGCCTGCGGGGTGCCGGTGATCGCCGGCATCGGCCACGAGACCGACGTGACGCTCGCCGACCTCGCGGCCGACCTGCGCGCGCCGACGCCGACCGCTGCCGCCGAGCTGGCCACGCCGTCGCGCGCGCAACTCGCGATCGCGCTCGACACGCTGGCCGAGCGCGGCCGACGCGCGCTGCGTCGGCGCCTCGAAGCGCAAGCGCAGGCCGTCGACCGGCACGCACTGCGCGTCGCGCGGCCCGCGCGTGCGCTGGCGAATGCGCGCGAGCGGCTGCTGGCGCTGCGCGAGCGGCATGCGAACGCGGCGCAGCGCGTCTTGCGGGTCGAACGACAGCGCCAGGCCGCTGCGCTGCATCGCCTGGCCGCTGCTGCAACGCGCTCGAGCTCGCTCGCGGCGCGCCGGCTCGAACTTGCCGGTGCGCGGCTCGCCGCGCTCGACCCGCAGCGCGTGCTCGCGCGCGGCTACGCGTGGCTCAGCGACGACGACGGCCGCACGCTGGTGTCGGCCACCGCGGTCGCGCCGGGCCAGCGCGTGCGCGCGCGGCTGGCCGACGGCGCGATCGACGCCAGCGTCCTCGCGGTGCGCCTCGACGACGAACGCGCTTGAGTCGCGGCGAGCCCCGGCCAGCGCGATGGTCGTAGGCGGCTGCCTAGAATCGTCCGTCGCTCTCCTCTCGGGATCGTCCACCCGGTCTCCCAGCCACCTTCAAGAGCAAGGAAAGACACCATGGAACACAAGCTCCCGCCGTTGCCTTACCCCGCCGACGCCCTGGCGCCGCACATGTCGAAGGAGACTTTCGACTTCCACTACGGCAAGCACCATCAGGCCTACGTCACCAACCTGAACAACCTCATCAAGGGCACCGAGTTCGAGGCGAAGTCGCTCGAGGAGATCGTCAAGAGCTCCAGCGGCGGCATCTTCAACAACGCCGCGCAGGTGTGGAATCACAGCTTTTTCTGGGAAAGCATGAAGCCGCAGGGCGGGGGCGAGCCGAGCGGCAAGCTGGCCGACGCGATCAACGCCAAGTGGGGCAGCTACGCCGCCTTCAAGGAAGCGTTCACCAAGAGCGCGGTCGGCAACTTCGGCTCGGGCTGGACTTGGCTGGTGGCCAAGGCCGACGGCAGCGTCGACATCGTCAACACCAGCAACGCGCAGACGCCACTCACTACGGGCGATAAGCCGCTGCTGACGCTCGACGTCTGGGAGCACGCCTACTACATCGATCATCGCAACGCGCGGCCGAAGTTCATCGAGACCTTCTTCGCGCACCTCGTCAACTGGCCGAAGGCGCAGGAGCGCGCCGGCTGAGGGTTTCGCGGCTCGCCGATCGGGCCGGTCATCGCGACCGGCCTTTTCGTTTCAGCGCGAGAACGCGCCGCCGGCCAGCCGATCGCCGGCCTTGATGCCGCGCTTGGCGAACCAGCCCTGGTTCATCTCGAGCACCAGCCGCACGGGTTTGGACGAGCAGGTGGACTCGAGCGTCTTCGGCGGCATCTCGGCGATCGACTCGATGCGGCCGTCGTCGGCGACGAAGGCGATCGACAACGGGATCAGCGTGTTCTTCATCCAGAAGCACTGCGTCGCCGGCTGCTCGAAGACGAACAGCATGCCGTCGTTGGGCCCCAGCGTCGGCCGGTGCATCAGGCCGATCGCGCGCTGCTCGGGCGTGCGCGCGACCTCGGCCTGGATGTTGTGGATGCCGGCGTTGAGCCGGATCGCGGCCAGCTTCTGCGGGCCTTCCTGTGCCGGCGCGGCGCTTGCCGCACCGATGGACAGCGCCACGACGAGGCGGATCGGCAATCGCGAAGGCATGGACGTCACGGCAGGCAGTCGAAGCTTGGGCGCCGCAATTTAGCGCGGCGAGTCGGCAAGGCGGCAGGCCGGCGGAGGCTGCGGGGATCGTCGCGAACCGGCTCGCGCTTGCCGGAACGCCGCCTAGAATTTCGTCCGTTCTTTGTCGTTTGCAAAGCGTCGTCCACCGCGGAGATTCGCCTCATGTACCAGCACATCAAGATCCCGGCCGGCGGCCAGAAGATCACCGTCAACGCCGACTCCTCGCTGAAGGTTCCCGACGAGCCGGTGATTCCCTACATCGAGGGCGACGGCACCGGCTTCGACATCACGCCGGTGATGATCAAGGTGGTCGACGCCGCGGTCGCCAAGGCCTATGGCGGCAAGAAGAAGATCCACTGGATGGAGATCTACGCGGGCGAGAAGTCCACGCGGATCTACGGCCCCGACGTGTGGCTGCCCGAAGAGACGCTGGCCGCGCTGCGCGAGTACGTGGTCTCGATCAAGGGGCCGCTGACGACGCCCGTCGGCGGCGGCATTCGCAGCCTGAACGTCGCGCTGCGCCAGGAACTCGACCTCTACGTCTGCCTGCGCCCGGTGCAGTACTTCAAGGGCGTGCCCTCGCCGGTGAAGGAGCCCGAGAAGATCGACATGGTCATCTTCCGCGAGAACTCGGAGGACATCTACGCCGGCATCGAGTACGAGGCTGAGAGCGACAAAGCGAAGAAGCTGATCAAGTTCCTTCAGGACGAGATGGGCGTCAAGAAGATCCGCTTCCCGGCGACCTCCGGCATTGGCATCAAGCCGGTCTCGCGCGAAGGCACCGAGCGCCTGGTGCGCAAGGCCTTCCAGTACGCGATCGACAACGACAAGCCCAACGTCACGATCGTGCACAAGGGCAACATCATGAAGTTCACCGAGGGCGGCTTCCGCGACTGGGCGTATGCCCTGGCGCAAAAGGAGTTCGGCGCCGAGCTGATCGACGGCGGGCCGTGGTGCAAGTTCAAGAACCCGAAGACCGGCAAGGACATCGTAGTGAAGGACTCGATCGCCGATGCCTTCCTGCAGCAGATCCTGCTGCGCCCGGCCGAGTACTCGGTGATCGCGACGCTGAACTTGAACGGCGACTACATCTCCGACGCGCTGGCGGCGCAGGTCGGCGGCATCGGCATCGCGCCGGGCGCCAACCTCTCCGACTCGGTCGCCTGCTTCGAGGCGACCCACGGCACCGCGCCGAAGTACGCCGGCAAGGACTACGTCAACCCCGGCTCAGAGATCCTCTCGGCCGAGATGATGCTGCGCCACATGGGCTGGACCGAAGCGGCCGACCTGATCATCAGCTCGATGGAAAAGGCGATCCAGAGCAAGAAGGTCACCTACGACTTCGCACGGCTGATGGACGGCGCGACACAGGTCAGCTGCTCGGGCTTCGGCGAAGTGATGATCGAGCAGATGTGATCTGAGCTTCCTGCCTGAACCGACCCCGGCTGCCGCGAGGCGCCGGGGTTTTTTCATGGCACGCCCGCCGCAGCGTGCGCGGCCCGAAGCAGCGGCGCGTCGTGCGCGCGCAGGTGATCCTCGGCCCGTTCAAGGATGAAGTAGCGAAACGCCTCGGCCGCCGGCGACAGCAGCTTCGACTGCAGCCGCACGACGAACCAGGTGCGCATCAGCGGCGTCGCGTCGATCTCCAGCACCGCGAGCAGCCCGCTGCGCACCTCGAGCCCGACGGTGTGCAGCGACAGGAACGCCAGGCCCATGCCGGCCATCACCGCCTGCTTGATCGTCTCGTTGCTCGACATCTCCATCGTGATGCGCGGCTCGATGCGGTGCTCGGCGATCAATGCGGTGTAGGCGGCGCGCGTGCCGGAGCCCTGCTCGCGCACCAGCATCGGCAGGCCGTGCAGCGCGTTCATCGGCGCGCGGCCCAAGGCCGCGAGCGGATGCTTGGGTGGCGCGACGAAAACGAAGGGATGCGCGGCGAAGGGCTCGGCGCGCGTGGCGATCTCTCGCGGCGGCCGGCCCATCACCGAAAGATCGATCTCGCCGCTTTCCATCTGCGCGACCAGCTGCTCGCGGTTGCCGGCGACCTTCAGGCGCACCTCGACGCCGGGATGCTCCTCGTGGAAGCGCGCCAGCAGCTGCGGCACGAAGTACGTCGCGGTGCTGACGATGCCGATCGTGAGCACGCCATGTTCGAGCTTCTTGAAGCGCGTCATCGCGATGTCGGTCTCGCGCAGGTCGGCCAGCAGGCGGCGGGCGTGCACGAGGAAGTACTCGCCGGCCGTCGACAGGCTGACCTGGCGGCCGTGCCGGTCGAACAGCGACAGCCCGACCTGCGCCTCGAGCTCCTTGACCTGCATCGAGACCGCCGGCGGCGTCAGGTGCAGGCACTGCGCGGCGCGCGCCATGCTTCCTTGCTGGGCGACTTCGACGAAGACCTTCAACTGGCGAAAGCTGATGTTCATCGTTCAGCCCGGCCTGATGAATCAGGGAAGAAGGTCTGACTATCGCTGAATCGAGGCGGGTCCTACATTGATTCGGCGGGCTGTCGTGACCCGCGATCAAGGAGCCGCCGTGAACCAAGCCGTCGACGAAGGCATCGTCACCGACGCCAGGAAGCGCTACAGCGCCGGCGTGCTCAAGTACAAGCAGATGGGCTATTGGCAGCCCGATTACGAGCCGAAGACGACCGACGTGATCGCGCTGTTCCGCATCACGCCGCAAGAAGGCGTGGATGCGGAAGAAGCCGCGGCCGCGGTGGCCGGCGAATCCTCGACCGCCACATGGACGGTCGTGTGGACCGACCGGCTGACGGCCTGCGACCTCTACCGCGCCAAGGCCTACCGTGTCGACGCGGTGCCCCACACCGGCCCAGGCACGAAGACGGAGCAGCAGTACTTCGCCTACATCGCCTACGACCTCGACCTGTTCGAGCCGGGCTCGATCGCCAACCTCACCGCATCGATCATCGGCAACGTCTTCGGCTTCAAGGCCGTGAAAGCGCTGCGGCTGGAGGACATGCGCATTCCGGTGGCCTACCTCAAGACCTTCCAAGGCCCGGCGACGGGCGTCGTCGTCGAACGGGAACGGCTCGACAAGTTCGGCCGCCCGCTGCTGGGCGCGACCACCAAGCCGAAGCTCGGCCTGAGCGGCCGCAACTACGGCCGCGTTGTCTACGAAGGCCTGAAGGGCGGCCTGGACTTCATGAAGGACGACGAGAACATCAACTCGCAGCCCTTCATGCATTGGCGCGACCGCTACCTGTACTGCATGGAAGCGGTGAACAAGGCGAGTGCAGCGACCGGCGAGGTGAAGGGCCATTACCTCAACGTCACCGCCGGTACGATGGAGGCGATGTACGAGCGCGCCGAGTTCGCGAAGAGCCTGGGCTCGGTGATCGTCATGATCGATCTGGTCGTCGGCTACACCGCGATCCAGTCGATGGCCGCCTGGGCGCGCAAGAACGACGTCATCCTCCACCTGCACCGCGCCGGCAACAGCACCTATTCGCGGCAGAAGAACCACGGCATGAACTTCCGCGTGATCTGCAAGTGGATGCGCATGGCCGGCGTCGATCACCTCCACGCGGGCACCGTGGTCGGCAAGCTCGAGGGCGACCCGATGATGATCCGGGGCTTCTACGACACGCTGCTCGACACCCGCACCCAGGTGCAGCTGGAGAAGGGCCTGTTCTTCGAGCAGGAGTGGGCCTCGCTGAACAAGGTGATGCCGGTGGCTTCAGGCGGCATCCACGCCGGGCAGATGCACCAGCTGCTCACCTACCTCGGCGAGGACGTGGTGCTGCAGTTCGGTGGCGGAACCATCGGCCATCCGCAGGGCATCCAGGCCGGCGCAACCGCCAACCGCGTCGCGCTCGAAGCGATGGTGCTGGCACGCAACGAGGGCCGCGACATCTGGAACGAGGGCCCGCAGATCCTTCAGGACGCGGCCAAGTGGTGCACGCCGCTGAAGCAGGCGCTCGACACCTGGGGCGAAGTCAGCTTCAACTACGAATCCACCGACACCGCGGATTTCGTGCCGACGCCGACGCTGTCGGCCTGAAAGGACATCAAGCCATGATGACCAACCACGGCCGCCGCCTCACGCAGGGCCAGTTCTCCTACCTGCCCGATCTCACCGACGCTCAGATCGCCAAGCAGCTCGAGTACGCGCTGAAGCACCACTACGCGGTCGGCATCGAGTACACCGACGATCCGCACCCGCGCAACACCTACTGGGACATGTTCGGCAACCCGATGTTCGACCTGAAGGATCCGGCCGGCATCCTTGCGGAAATCAATCAGTGCCGGAAGACGTTTCCGAGCCACTACATCCGCGTGACGGCTTTCGATTCGACGTGCGGCGTCGAGTCGCCGCGGATGTCGTTCATCGTCAACCGGCCGAAGAACGAGCCGGGCTTCGGGCTCGCGCGGCAAGAGGCCGAAGGCCGGCAGCTGCGCTACCGCGTCTCGTCCTACGCGACCGACAAGCCCGAAGGCGAGCGCTACTAGCGGGGCGCGAGGAGGGTGGCATGACGGACGCGGTGATCGAGCCTGCCCCGGCGAAGGCCGCGCCGCGCACCGTCAGCGAGGTGCTGGCGCAAAGCCAGGTCGAAGCGGTGATGGACGAGCTGGAGCGCGATCTGGTGGGGCTCGTGCCGGTGAAGCAGCGTATCCGCGACATCGCCGCGCTGCTGGTGATCGACCGGCTGCGCACGGGGCTCGGGGTCGTGCAGAAGCAGGGCAGCGCGCCACCGTCGCTGCACATGAGCTTCACCGGCAACCCGGGCACCGGCAAGACGACGGTCGCGATGCGCATGGCGCAGATCCTTCACCGGCTGGGCTACGTGCGCAAAGGGCACCTCGTCGCGGTGACGCGCGACGATCTCGTCGGCCAGTACATCGGCCATACCGCGCCCAAGACCAAGGAAGTGCTCAAGCGTGCGATGGGCGGCGTGCTGTTCATCGACGAGGCCTACTACCTCTACCGCCCCGAGAACGAGCGCGACTACGGCCAGGAGGCGATCGAGATCCTGCTGCAGGTGATGGAGAACCAGCGCGACGACCTCGTCGTGATCCTCGCCGGCTACAAAGCGCGCATGGACACCTTCTTCCAGTCCAATCCCGGCATGAGCAGCCGCATCGCGCACCACCTCGACTTCCCCGACTACGCGCCCGACGAGCTGCTCGCGATCACCGACCGCATGCTCGAGGCCGCGGGCTTCCGCTTCGACGCCGGCGCGCGCGAGGTCTTCGCCGACTACCTTGCGCGCCGCATCGCCCAGCCGCATTTCGCCAACGCGCGCAGCGTGCGCAATGCGCTCGACCGCATGCGGCTGCGCCAGGCGAGCCGGCTGTTCGCCGACCGCGATCGCGCGTGGACGCGCGAGGAGCTGACCACACTGAGCGCCGCGGACATCCGCGCGAGCCGCGTGTTCACGCAGACTTGAACGGCACAAGGACGCTGGGATGCCTCTTTCGCAACGCTGGACGCTGACGCGCTACCTGATCGAGGAGCGGCGCCGCTTTCCGCAGGCCAGCGGCGACCTCAACGGCTTGATCCTCGATGCGTCGATCGCCTGCAAGGCGCTCGCGCGCATCGTCTCGTTCGGCGCGCTCGGCGAGGGCGCCGCGGCGGCCGGTCTGCGCACGCAGGACGGCGATCCGCCGCAGGCGCTCCACCTGCTCGGCCACGAGATCTTCGTGCGCATGAACGACTGGAACGGGCACCTCGCGGGCATGGCTTCGGGCGAGGCGTTGGGGCTGGTGCAGATCCCGCCGGGCCACGCGCGCGGGAAGTACCTGCTGGTGTTCAATGCGATCGACGGCACCGCCAACCTGGACGTCAATGTCTCGGTCGGCAGCATCTTCTCGATCCTGCGCGCGCCGGCCGACGCGATCACAAACGGTCGTGATGCCTGCGAGGCCGACTTCCTGCAGGCCGGCGCGACGCAGGTCGCGGCGGGCTACGCGCTCTACGGCCCGACGACGATGTTCGTGTTGACGGTGGGCAACGGCGTCGCCGGCTTCACGCTGAACCCGAACCTCGGCGAGTTCGTGCTGACGCACCCGAACATCCAGGTGCCCGACGACACGCAGGAGTTCGCGATCAACAGCTCGAACAGCCGCTTCTGGGAGCCGCCGGTCAAGCGCTACGTCGACGAATGCATGGCCGGACGTACGGGGCCGCGCGGCAAGGACTTCAACATGCGCTGGATCGCGAGCACGGTGGCCGAGGCCCATCGCATCCTGATGCGCGGCGGCGTCTTCCTCGATCCGCGCGACACGCAGGAGACCAACCGCTCCGGCCGCCTGCGCCTGCTGCACGAGGCCGGCCCGATCGGCTTCGTGATGGAACAGGCCGGCGGGCGCGCGAGCACCGGCCGCCAGCCGGTGCTGGGCGTCACCCCGAGCACGATGCAGCAGACGGTCGGCTGCATCTTCGGCTCGAAGAACGAGGTCGAACGCATCGAGCGCTACCACCGCGAGCCCGATGCCCGCGAGCACCCGACGCCGCTGTTCGGCGAGCGCAGCTTGTTCCGAGCCTGAGAATCCGCGCAACGAACGTCATGTCCGAACGCCATCCCATCATCGCGATCACCGGTTCGTCCGGCGCCGGCACCTCTTCGGTCACGCGCACCTTCGAGAACATCTTCCGCCGCGAGAACATCAGCGCCGCGATCATCGAGGGCGACAGCTTCCATCGCCACGACCGCAAGGAAATGCGGGCGCGCCAGAGCGAGGCCGAGGCCGAGGGCAACATGAACTTCAGCCACTTCGGGCCGGAGAACAACCTCTTCCCCGAACTGGAGCAGCTGTTTCGCAGCTACAGCGAATCGGGCGGCGGGCGGCGGCGCAAGTACCTGCACGATCCGGTCGAGGCCGCGCCCTACGGCCAGGAGCCCGGCACCTTCACGCCCTGGGAAGAACTGCCGCCCAACACCGACATCCTCTTCTACGAGGGGCTGCACGGCGCGGTCGTCACGCCCGAAGTCGATATCGCGCGCTACCCGGATCTGCTGATCGGCGTGGTGCCGGTGATCAACCTCGAATGGATCCAGAAGCTTTGGCGTGACAAGCACGTGCGCGGCTACTCGACCGAGGCGGTGACGGACACCATCCTGCGCCGCATGCCGGACTACGTGAACTACATCGTTCCGCAGTTCGCCCACACGCACGTCAACTTCCAGCGCGTGCCGGTGGTGGACACCAGCAACCCCTTCATCGCGCGTGACATCCCGAGCGCCGACGAGAGCATCTGCGTCATCCGCTTCGCGAACCCGAAGGGCATCGACTTCCCCTACCTGCTCCAGATGATCGACAAGTCGTGGATGTCGCGCTCGAACACCATCGTCGTGCCGGGCGGCAAGATGGATCTCGCGATGCAGCTGATCTTCACGCCCTTCATCTGGCGGATGATGGAAAGGCGCCAGCGCAACGTGGGCGCGCTGTGATGGCGCCCAAGCAGCGCCGCTGGCAGCTCATCAGCTTCGACCTCGACGGCACGCTGGTCGATACCGCCGCCGAGATCGCCGAAGCGGCCAACCGCGTGCTCGAGGCCCACGGGCTCGCACGACGCTCGCCGGCGCAGATCACGCTCTTCGTCGGTGCCGGCACGCACGAGTTGATCCGGCGCCTGCATGCGCTGTGCGAGCAGGACGAGCCGGGCCTGGCCGAGCGCGTACCGGTGTCGTCGCTGTTGTCCGCGATGGATCGGCACTACCAGGACACCACCGGAACCGTAGCGCAACCTTATGCGGGTTGCCGCGACATGCTCGACCGCCTCAAGCAGGCGGGCCTGCGGCTCGCCTGCGTGACCAACAAGGAACTGCGCCATGCGCGCCGCGTGCTTGAGGTGACGGCGCTCGATGGCTGCTTCGAGCTCGTCATCGGCGGCGAT
>NZ_DASTPW010000012.1:0-97101 GCF_035762065.1 Methylibium sp. | reverse complement strand
AGACGCGCCCAGGGGTCGTCGAACGCGTGCGCGACGTGATGATAGAACTCCTTGTACTGCTCGTCGGTGATGTCCGACTTCGAGCGGGTCCAAAGGGCGTTGCCCTCGTTGATCTGCTCGGGCGCCTTCGACGCCGCGCCGTCCTTGGCCTCCCCGTCCGGCTTGGCCGCGGTCTGGAGGAGGATCGGCACGGCGATGTGGTCCGAGTAGTTTCGCACGACCTGGCGCAGGCGCCACTCGTCGAGGAACTCCTTGGCGTCGTCGCGCAGGTGCAGGATCACCGTGGTGCCGCGCGGCGCCGCGTCCGCCGCCTCGATGGTGAAGCCGCTGCGGCCGTCGGATCGCCAGCGCCAGGCGTGCTCCTCGCCGGCCCGACGCGAGACGACCTCGACCTCGCTCGCGACCATGAATGCGGAATAGAAGCCGACGCCGAACTGGCCGATCAGGTTCAGATCCGAGGCGTTGTCGCCGCTCAGCTGCTCGACGAACCGCTGGGTGCCGGAGCGGGCGATGGTGCCGAGATTGTCGGCCAGATCGTCCCGGTTCATGCCGATGCCGTTGTCGATCACCGTGAGCGTGCCCGCTACCTGATCGGGCACCAGGACGATCTTCAGCTCGGGATCGTCGCCCAGCAGGCCTGGCTCGGTCAGAGCGGCGTAGCGCAGGCGATCGCAGGCGTCCGAGGCGTTGGAGATCAGCTCGCGCAGGAAGATCTCCTTGTTCGAATACAGCGAGTGCGTCACCAGGTGCAGCAGCTGCTGCACTTCGGCCTGGAAGGAAAGGGTCTGCTTGCTCATGTCGTCGATCTCGTGCGGGTGAAGTCGTCGAAAGCCGGTGCGGCGGCGAGGATTCTGGGGGCGCATCGAAGCAGTTCAAGGCATCCGCTGACAGACGTGTCCTGATTTCGCGGCTATGGTGCGGCTCCTTTTTTTGTGCCCGCGCAATCCATGGATCCGGTCGTCGCCACGCAAAACTTCGCCGCCCGGCTGGCCGCCTCCGCGCCAGGTGCGGAGAGCGTGCCGCTGTGGACGCTCGAAGGCCTGCGTCGCGCCGACCCGGTGCTCGGCATCGCGCTGCTGGTGATCGTCGCGGTGGTGGTCGGCGAAGCGGTGCGGCGCTTCACGCGGTTGCCGCGCGCCTGCGGTCACATGCTGGTCGGCGTCGCGGCGAGCCCGCTGTTCCTGCGGCTGCTTGAGCGCACCGACCTCGACCCCTGGAAGCCGCTGCTCGATCTCGCGGTCGGCGTGCTGGTCTTCGAACTCGGCACGCGCATCCGTCCGCGCTGGCTGCTGGACAACCCGCTGCTCGCGCTGCAATGCGTTGCCGAGGGCCTGCTCGCAGGCGTCGCGGTGACGGGGGTGCTGATCATGCTCGGCGTGCCGGCGCTGTCGGCCGCGTTCGCCGGTGCGGTCGCGATGGCGACCTCGCCGGTGATCGTGATGGCGGCGGTGCACGACGCCGAGCCGCGCGGCCAGGTCACCGAGCGTCTGCTGATGATGACCGCCGTCAGCGGCGTGCTCGCGGTCCTCGCCCTGAAAACCTGGCGCGTGATCGCGCTGGCCGACGCGCCGATCGCCACCGAATGGGTCAGCGCGCTGGTCAACGGCGTGGTTGTGCTGAGCGGCTCCTTCCTGCTCGGTGCGGCGATCGGCCTGCTTCTGACCTGGCTCTCGAAGCCGATGCGGCGCACCTCGGCGAGCGCGGTGCTGCAGATCGGCCTGCTCGTGCTCGGCGCCTTCCTGGCGGCGCAATGGGCCTTGTCGCCGCTGCTGGCGCTGCTGGTGGCCGGCGTCCTGGCGCGTGACCGCATGGGCCACAGCCTCACCGTCGAGCCGCATCTCGGCACCGCGGGTGCGGCGCTTACCGTGCTGCTCTTCGTGAGCATCGGCTTGCTGAGCACGGTCGAGAACGTGACGACGCTGTGGATCTGGGTGCTCGCGATCGTGCTCGCGCGCGCGGCGGGCAAGCTCGTCGCGGTGGTCACGCTCGCGCGGCCGAGCGGCCTGGGCACGCGCCAGTCGCTCGCGCTCGCGCTGGCGCTGCAGCCCATGGCCTCGTCGACGCTGCTGCTGTCGGCCACCACCTTCGGCTGGCCGGCCGACACCCCGCAGCTCGAGGCCGGCCTGCTGCAGGCCTTGTGGATCGCGACGACGCTGATGCAGCTGAGCGGGCCGATCTGGATCGAGCTTGCGCTGCGTCGCGCGGTGCGCGAAGCCGCGTCGAGCTGACGCTTCTCGAGGACAAACGATGGCGCTGCAAGCCTTCACCCCATCCGAGCCGCTGACGCTCGGCGTCGAGCTCGAACTGCAGCTCCTCAGCACCCACGACTTCGACCTCGCACCGCAAGCCGAAGACCTGCTGCGCGAGACCACCAAGCACACCGGCGCCTGGGACATCAAGCCGGAGATCACGCGCTCGATGATCGAGATCGGCAGCTCGATCCAGCGCCGCCACGCGCCGCTGCAGGCCGAGCTGCGCGACATGCGCAAGCAGCTCGCCGCCGCCGCGAAGAAGCTGAACATCGCGATCGCCGGCGGCGGCACGCACGCCTACCAGCACTGGAGCCAGCAGAAGATCTTCCCCGGCGAACGCTTCCACTACATCAGCGAGCTCTACGGCTACCTCGCCAAGCAGTTCACCGTGTTCGGCCAGCACGTGCACGTCGGCTGCCCCGACGGCGACAAGGCGCTGTGGCTGCTGCACGCGCTCTCGCGCTACGTGCCGCACTTCATCGCGCTGTCCGCGTCCTCCCCGTTCGTGCAAGGGCAGGACACCGGCTTCGACTCGGCACGGCTCAACTCGGTGTTCGCGTTCCCGCTGTCGGGCCGCGCGCCCTTCGTGCGCAGCTGGGAGGAATTCGGCAGCTTCTTCGACAAGATGACGGCCACCGGCGTCGTGCAGTCGATGAAGGACTTCTACTGGGACATCCGGCCCAAGCCCGAGTTCGGCACGATCGAGCTGCGCGTGTGCGACACGCCGTTGTCGGTCGACAAGGCGGCGGCGCTCGCCTGCTACCTGCAGTGCCTGTGCCGCCAGCTGGTGGAGGAGCGGCCCTTCGAGCCGACCGAGGACGACTACCTCGTCTACACCTTCAACCGCTTCCAGGCCTGCCGCTTCGGGCTCGACGGCGAGATCGTCGACCCGAAGACCAAGCAGCGCACGCGCTTGCGCGACGACATCCTGCGCAGCATCGCGCGCCTCGACGAGCATGCGCTCGACCTGGAGGCGCTCGATGCGACGCAAGCGCTGCGCGAGTCGCTGTTCGACGGCAACGATGCGCACTGGCTGCGCCAGCTGCGCCAGCCGGCGCGCGGCGCGCCGTTGCCGCTGGCCGCGGTGGTCGAGGCCGCGGCGCGGCGCTGGCTCGACTGACCCACCCCGTTGCGGCTTCGCCGCTCCCCTCAAGGGGCGCCCCGCACGCACCGGCGAAGCCGGACCCGTCGCCGCTGGTCGGCTTCAGGCTGCGCTGGCCCGCTTCGCGGGCGCGCGCTTGACGGCGGCCTTGCCTACCGGCGCCCTCTTGGCGGGAGTCTTCGCGCCGCTCTTGGCCGCCGCCTTCTTCACCGGTGCCGCGCGGCGGCCCTCGAGCGCGGCGACGCGCTTGCCCAGCTCGGCCATCTCCTTGGCCGTCGGCACGCCGAGCCGGCCCATCGCCTTGGCGACGCGCTCCTCGAAGATCGCTTCGAGCTTGTCCCAGTGCTGGCCGGCCTTGTTCTGCACTTCCTCGGACAGCTTGGTCATGCGGCCGCTGACCTCGCCGAGCTTCTCCTCGGCCACCGCCTGCGTCTTGCGCTGGATCGACATGCCTTCCTTGACCAGCGAGTCGAACACCTTGCTGCCCTCGCCCTGCGCCTTCGCGAAGGCGCCGAGGCCGGCCTGCCAGATCTGCGCCGCCGAATCCTTGATCGAGCTGGCGAGCTGGCTGTCGAACAGCTGGGCCATGTTGGGTGCGCCGCCGGTGGCGGCCTTCTTGTCGGCGATCTTCTGCAGCTTCTTGACCATGGCGATGTGCTCCGCACGAGTGAACGAGGCGCGAAATTTAGGAGCCGGCCATGGAGGCCGCAGCCTAAAGCAGTAGGGGCCTTTCCCTAGCAGCGCGTGCTCGGAGCGCCGACAAGAATCGGCGCGGCTCGATCACAACGCCCATCGAGGAGGTTCCATGCGCTACTTCGTCACCGGTGCGACCGGCTTCATCGGCAAACGGCTCGTCAAGCGCTTGCTCGAACGCAAGGGCGCGACGGTGCACTTCCTGTTGCGCAAGGAAAGCGAAGGCAAGCTCGCCGAGTTGCGCGCGTACTGGGGTCTGGCGGGCAACGCGACGAGCCGGGCGGTGCCGGTCTACGGCGACCTCGCGGCGAAGAAGCTGGGTGTCGCGGCCGACGATCTGAAGTCGCTCAAGGGTCAGGTCGATGCGGTCTACCACCTCGCGGCGATCTACGACCTGAGCGCCGACGAGGAGTCGCAGATCGCGGTCAACGTCGAAGGCACGCGGCATGTCGTCGAGTTCGCGCAGGCGGTGCAGGCCGGCCACCTGCACCACGTCAGCTCGATCGCCGCGGCCGGCCTTTACGAAGGCGTGTTCCGCGAAGACATGTTCGACGAGGCGGAGGGCCTCGACCACCCGTACTTCGCGACCAAGCACGAGTCCGAGAAGATCGTGCGCAAGGAATCGAAGACGCCGTGGACGGTGTACCGGCCCGCGATGGTGGTCGGCGACTCCACCACCGGCGAGATGGACAAGATCGACGGGCCCTACTACTTCTTCAAGCTGATCCAGCGCATGCGGCAGATCCTGCCGCCATGGATGCCGAGCGTCGGCCTCGAAGGCGGCCGGGTGAACATCGTGCCGGTGGACTTCGTCGTCGCGGCGCTCGATCACATCAGCCACGCGAAGATCGAGCTGGACCGCCAATGCTTCCATCTCGTCGATCCGGTCGGCTACCGCGTCGGCGACGTGCTCGACATCTTCAGCCGCGCCGCGCACGCGCCGAAGATGAACCTGTTCGTCAACGCCGCGCTGCTCGGCTTCATTCCCAAGAGCTTGAAGAAGGGCCTGATGGCACTCGCGCCGGTGCGCCGCGTGCGTGCCGCCGTGCTGAAGGACCTGGGCCTGCCCGAGGACATGCTGACCTTCGTCAACTACCCGACCCGCTTCGATTGCCGCGGCACGCTCGCGGCGCTGAAGGGCAGCGGCATCGAATGCCCGAACCTGCGCGACTACGCCTGGCGCCTGTGGGACTACTGGGAGCGCCACCTCGACCCGGCACTGTTCATCGACCGCAGCCTGCGCGGCACGGTCGCGGGCAAAGTGGTGCTGGTGACCGGCGGCTCGTCGGGCATCGGCCTGGCGGCCGCCTGCAAGTTCGCCGAGGCCGGCGCGATCACGGTGATCTGCGCGCGCGATGCCGACAAGCTCGACGAAGCCGTGAAGGAGATCAAGGCCTTCGCCGGCAAGGCCGCGACGGTGCACAGCTACTCGGTCGACATCGCCGAGGAGGCCAGCTGCAAGGCCTTCATCGAGCAGCTGACGGCCGAGCACGGCGGCGTCGACTTCCTGATCAACAACGCCGGCCGCTCGATCCGCCGCGCGATCGAGAACAGCTACGACCGCTTCCACGACTTCCAGCGGACGATGGACCTGAACTACTTTGGCTGCCTGCGGGTGACGATGGGGCTACTGCCCGGGATGGTGCAGAAAAAGCGCGGCCACGTCGTGAACATCAGCTCGATCGGGGTGCTGACGAACGCGCCACGCTTCTCGGCCTACGTCGCGAGCAAGGCCGCGCTCGATGCGTGGACGCGCTGCGCGTCCAGCGAGTACGCCGACACCGGCATCACCTTCACCACGATCAACATGCCGCTGGTGCGCACGCCGATGATCGCGCCCACCGCGATCTACAAGAACGTGCCGACGCTCGCGCCCGAGGAGGCGGCCGAGATGATCGCCAACGCCTGCATCAACAAGCCGGTGCGCATCGCGACGCGCATGGGCATCACCGGCGAGCTGCTGCACGCGGCGGCGCCGCGCGTCGCCCAGATCGTGATGAACACGAGCTTCCGCATGTTCCCGGACAGTGCCGCGGCGAAGGGCGACAAGAGCGCGAAGCCCCAGCTGAGCGCCGAGGCGGTGGCGATGCAGCAGATGATGCGGGGCATCCACTTCTGACACGCGGGCCACCTGACGGCGGCTGGCGTCGTGGACTCGAGCCGACTCAGCCCGGCTCGACCTTCGCCGGCTTGCAGGCCGACACACGGGCGTCGGCCCGCTCGCTGCCGCGGCAGCGGTTCACTTCGACCGAGACATGTGCGAGCGACGGGATGTCGCGCAGCCGCTCGCGGTAGACGTCGGCGCTGAGGGGGACGTCGGCCACCAGCGTCACGTGCGCGGAAAAGCAGGTGTCGCTGACGCGGCTCAGGTGCAGGTCGGCCACGCGCGCGTCGCCATCGGCTTCGAGGCGTTCGCGCACGCGGTCGGCGACCGGGTCGTCCATCTCGCGGTCGAGCAGGATCGTCGAGGTGCGGCGCAGCAGGCCGATCGACCACACCGCGATCAGCACCGCGCCGAGCAGACCGACGGCCGGGTCGAGCCAGGTCCACGCGAAGAACTTGCCCGCGAGCAGCGCGGCGATCGCGAGCACCGAGGTCGCCGCGTCGGCGAGCACATGAAGGTAGGCGGCGCGCAGGTTCAGGTCGGCGCCGTGGTCGTCGGCGTGCGGGGGCTCGTGCTGATGTTGGTGCTCGTGATCATGCGCGGCACCGTCGTGCGACGCAGGGCCGTGGGCGTGCCGATGCGCAGCCGCATGCGCCTGGCCGTGGCCGTGGCCCGCGTGCAGCAGCTTCGCGCACACCGCGTTGACGACCAGCCCCAGACCTGCGACGAGCAGCGACTCGTCGTAGGCCACCGCCTGCGGCGTCCACAAGCGCAGCGCCGATTCCACCGCGATGCCGAGCGCGACGACGCCGAGCAGCACCGCGCTGGTGTAGGCGCCCAGCACCTCGACCTTCCACGGCCCGAGCGAGAAGCGCGCGTCGCCCGCCCAGCGACGCGCGAGCGCGTAGCTCAGCGCGGCCACGCCGATGGCCGCCGCGTGCGTGCCCATGTGCCAACCGTCGGCCAGCAGCGCCATCGAATGCCACCACATGCCGGCGCCGATCTCCGCGACCATCGTCGCCAGCGTAATCGCGATGACCCAGCGCGTGCGGCGCTCGGAGGCGCCGCGGTCGGCGCCGAAGGCATGCGCGTGCTGCCAGGGGCTGAGGTCGTGGGTGTGCTCGGGGGCGTGATCGGCCATCGCCGCGCCAGCTTATCGAAGCGGCGATGGCCGCACGCCCGGCCGGGCCGCGTTCAGCCGCGGCTTGCGAGCCACGGCAGCGCAAAGGCGAACGCGCCGCCGATCGCGAACACCACGACCGACGCCAGCCACGTCCGCCACGACCACGCGCGCGTGCGCAGGCAGGCCGCGCGCAGCGCCGGGTCGACCGGGCACGGCGCGCCGCGGTTGCGCCACTGCAGTGCACCGGCGGCCGCGAGCATGGCGCCGGCCGCACCGAACACCGCGGCCTTGTGCTCGCTCAGCCACACCAGCTGCGGCACCGCGGCGACCAGCGACGACAGCGCCGCGCCGGCACCGGCGGCCACCAGCAGCGCCGGCAGCGCGCAGCACACCAGGGTGCCGCCCGAGGCGAGCAGCGCGGCCAGCGAGCTCCATGCGCCGGCGCGCAGCCGGGCCTGGCCGTCGCCGCCGTCTTCGCCGGCTCGTGTCGATGCGGCCGCGCTCACTTCTTCGCCTTGGCCGCGGCGCGGATCGCGTCGATCGGCTGGTCGACCGTCTCGACCTTCACCACGTCGTAGCCGGCTTCCTTGACCTCGGCGCGCAGCTTGTCGACGTCGTTCGTCTGGCCGTCTTTGGCCTGCACCGCGACGATCTTCTGCCCGAGGTTGACGTAGACCGCCTGCGTGGTCGGCAGCGCGCCGAGGCGCTTCTCGATGCCCTGCGCGCAGAACGCGCAGACCATGCCGTTGACGGTGAGCTTGGTGGTCGAGGGCGTCGCGGCCTGGGCCGCGATCGAGGCGAGCGCCAGCGTGCAGGCCAGCGCGAGCTTTTGGATGGAACGCATGATGAAGATGTCCTTTCGATTCAGAAGGTGTACATGAAGCTGAGGCGGGCCTGGCCTTCGATGCTGACGCCCGCCTCGACGAAATAGCTCTTGTGGATGAGCCGGACCATCGGCGTGATCTCGGTCTTTTCCGACAGCCCGCGCATGCGCCGCGCCTCGACGATGAGCCACGGCTGCGTCTCCTCGTACTCGGCCTCGTAGAACGAGAAGCCCGCGCGCACCGCGCCGTAGTCGTGCTTCAGGCCTTCGGCGCGGAACAGCCGGCCGAAGGCCGCCACGTAGACGCGCGTGGTCTCGTAATCCAGCTGGAAGCCGGGCGCGAACAGCGTGCGGGTGCCGGTGAAGTCGTTGCCGCGCACGCCGCCGAGGCCGCCGACGAACCAGGCGTTCGCCTGCGCATGCGGCAGGTTCCAGCGCGCGAGCAGCCGGGTGTAGGTGAGCTCGACGGCTTCGCGCGTGAGGCGCTCGTCGTCGCTGCGCATCCACAGGCTGCCCGCGCCGGCGGCGTCGCGCGCGGTGAAGGCATGGTTGACCCAGGCCTCGCGCCAGTTGGGGCCGAAGTCGCCCATCACCATCTGGCTGCCGGCGAAGCCCATCGGCGCGGCTTGCGCGAAGCCGCAGATCAGCAGCGCCCCAAGTGCGAACAGGCGGCGCCATCGGCGGCGCGGCCTCGGAGGTGAAAGCATGGAAGTCCTCGCGGGATCGTCGGTGGGACCGGCGGCGGAGCCCGCCGGCACGGCGTCGACGACGAGGCCGGCGCGCCGCCCGCAGGCAGCCGCGACCAGGGCCTCGTCAGGCGAGGAAGCTTCGAGGCGGGCGTTCGAGCCCGTCGATCAGCGCGCGGCCGGTGTCGCGGTGGATCGAGCGCGCCGGCACATCGCGCAGTGGCGGCGTGGCAGGCAACTCGACGGCCGGCGGCATCGCCAGCGCGGTATGGCAGGCGTCGCAGGCCTGGCAGGTGGTCGACGCCGCCGGCGCGGCGCCGCCGTCCGCCGCGTCGGCTGCTGCCGTATGACAAGGCATCGCGGCCGTCGCTTCGCCCTGCAGCGCCGCGGCCTGCGTCGCTTGCGCCGCCGTCGGCAGCCCCAGCCCCATGCCGGCCAGTGCCCACCCGCGCAGCGGCAGCAACGCGAGCATCAGCACGAGGATCCAGGAGGTGCGACGCATGGCCTGGAGTCTAGGAGCGCGCAGGCCGGGCCGGGCCCAATCCCGACTTCGCGGCATCCCCGCAGCCGGCGTACGTGAAGCCCTTGACGGCGAAGGCCAAACCTAGAATCCGGCGCCTCGCCAACCACCCTGCCGGAGCCCGCGCCATGGCCGACGCCGCGACCCCCGACCTGACGCACATCGCGCCGCGCGAGCAGGCCGAGATCCTGGCGCAGGCGCTGCCCTATATCCGCCGCTTCCACGGCAAGACGCTGGTGATCAAGTACGGCGGCAATGCAATGACCGACCCGGCGCTGCAGGCCGATTTCGCCGAGGACATCGTGCTGTTGAAGCTGGTGGGCATGAACCCGATCGTCGTGCATGGCGGCGGGCCGCAGATCGACGACGCGCTGGCCAAGATCGGCAAGAAGGGCAGCTTCGTGCAGGGCATGCGGGTGACCGACGAGGAGACGATGGAAGTCGTCGAATGGGTGCTCGCGGGCGAGGTGCAGCAGGACATCGTCGGCCTGATCAACGCCGCCGGCGGCAAGGCCGTGGGACTGACCGGCCGCGACGGCGGACTGATCCGTGCCCAACAGCTCAAGCTGGTCGACAAGGACGACCCGAGCAAGCGGCACGACGTGGGTGCGGTCGGCGAGATCACCGCGATCGACCCGAGCGTCGTGAAGGCGCTGCAGGACGACCAGTTCATCCCGGTCATCAGCCCGATCGGCTTCGGCGAGCACAACGAGAGCTACAACATCAACGCCGATCTGGTCGCCGCCAAGCTGGCCACGGTGCTCAAGGCCGAGAAGCTCGTGATGCTGACCAACATCAAGGGCGTGCTCGACAAGCAGGGCGAGCTGCTCACCGAGCTGAGCGCGCGGCAGATCGACGAGCTGATCGAGGACGGCACGATCTCCGGCGGCATGCTGCCCAAGCTGGCCGGCGCGATCGACGCGGCCAAGAGCGGCGTGAACGCGGTGCACGTGGTCGACGGGCGGGTGCCGCACGCGATGCTGCTGGAGATCCTGACCGACAAGGCCTATGGAACGATGATCCGTTCGCACTGACGCCGAAGCATCAGGCTTCGGCCGAATCGGTCGACCGGAACACGGGCAAGACGCGGATGTAAGCCTTTTCAATCAGGCTCTTCAAAGGCTGACCGTTTTGTTCGATGAGCGAATCGATGTGATTCATCAGCAGCGCGGCGACCAATTCAGGCAGCTCTTCGGATGCGGCCTCGAAGACTCCCGCGTTGGACTCGAAGATCCGGAAGCGGTCGCCCGCCTTTTCACAGGCCCACGCGTGCGGCATCGGGTAGATGTCGATCAGATGATGCTGCCCAGCGCGGGCGTGCAGCAAGCGCGCGCTTATCTGGTCCGCCAGATCGGAGAGCGTTATATCGGGACCGCCTTTGCACAACAGCAGTTTGCCCAACTTGATGCCCTGCAAGTAGCTCGATGATTCGGCGATCTCCTTGTACGAGTGGTACCGGCGAAACGGCATTTCGAGCTGCACCTTGCCGACGTCGCTTTGCAAACGGATCGCATTGGCGGTCTCTTCGCTCGAACTCAGGAAATCGATCCGCTCCTGCGACGACATCGACGGGTTGGCGATGCCCGATTGAAGCCAGAGCAGAGACAAGCCGGCGCAGACGCCCGGATTGTCGCGAGCGCCGAAGCGCTCCAGATATTCCAATTGCGTGAACTGCACGACCGCCTTGGCGACGGCGATCTTGACGAAGTTTTCCTTCAGATCGTTCGTCTTCGACTCGAAGCGCTCGGCTCTGGCCTGGGGATCCATCGATTCGAGCAGCTTCGCGAGCGAGGTCTTCGGAACGTTGTCGAACTCTCCATCTTCGCTGTCGCTGTCGTATTCATCGGAGCGGAACTTGAAATCCCAGCCGATCTGGAGTTTCATCTGCCGCTCGTATTTCTTTTCGTCGAACCCGGGCCCCGCGAATTCGCGCCAGTGCTCTGCCCTGATCGTGCCCGGGTTGCCGATCTTCGCGGGAGGCATGCCGTGGAAGGGACCGGTCGGGTTCTTCAACAAGGCGTTTCTCCGCCCTGCAAAGGGCGAGGCCGACGATGCCATCGACACCCGTCGTGCAGGCGGTCCTGCGGTGAGGGAGTTCGACGCGGACGTCGAGGCGCTCGCCTGCGCTGCAGGACGACCGGTGTTCTGCAGGCCGCTGGAACCAGGAGCGGTGGAATACGCGGCGGCTTGCGATGGCGAAATCTTTTTCAAGGGAAGCTCTTGCGGGTCGAACTGCGACCGCGCGATCACCGAAGCCTACGGACAGGCGGCCTCGCTCGGCCGAAGGGCGGCGAAGAGGCGGCGAGAGGACCGAAACTGGCGCGCCGGCCGTCGCAGGACGTCCACCGGGTCATAGGCAAGCCTCGACGACCGCCCGCCACTTCTTCAAGCGACATGCGACCTTCAAGCGCCCGCGCTTGGCTGTTCGACCTCGACAACACGCTGCACGACGCCTCGCACCGGGTGATGGCGCTGCTCGACGCGTCGATGAACGCGTTCATCGCCGAAGCGCTGGCCGTCGACGAGGCCGAGGCCGACCGTTTGCGGCGCGACTACTGGCGGCGCTTCGGCGCGACGCTGTCCGGACTCGAGCGACTGCACGGCGTCAAGGCGCGCGACTTCATCGAGGCCGCGCACCGTCTGCCCGAGCTGCAGGCCGCGCTGCGCTGGGACCGGCGCGACGTACGGGCGGTCCGCGAGCTCGCGGGCCGCAAGATCCTCGTCACCAACGCGCATTCGGCGTACGCGGTCCGCGTGTTGAGGCGCATCGGTCTCGCGCGCAGCTTCGAAGCCGTGATCGGCATCGATCACATGCGCATGTTCGGGACGACACGACCCAAGCCCGACTCGCGGATGTTCCGGCGGCTGCTCGCACGCTTGAAGCTGCCGGCGAGCCGCTGCGTGCTGGTCGAGGACACGCTCGCGCATCAGCGCGCGGCGCGCTCGGTCGGGCTTGCGACGGTGTGGATGCAAGCACACCTGAAGCGCAACGCGCACGGCCCTGAAGTTGGCGCGCGCTTGCGCCGCCGGCCCGCGTACGTCCATGCAAGAATCCGGGCGCTTCGGGCCTTGCACGGCCTGTCGATCTGACCCCGACCTCCTTTCAGCAGGCGCCCGCCGAGGCGATCGCGGCCATGGCAGACCAACCCCTCGGTGATCCTTCCAGCGACCCTCTCGGCCCCGAAGATGAGGTCGAGGGCGCCGAGCCGCCGGCCGACGCGCAGCCGGCCCGCCGCCGTCCCAAGCCTGGCGAGCGGCGCGTGCAGATCCTGCACACGCTCGCCCAGATGCTCGAACAGCCCGGTGCCGAACGCATCACCACCGCCGGCCTCGCGGCCAAGCTCGAAGTGAGCGAGGCCGCTCTCTACCGCCACTTCGCGAGCAAGGCGCAGATGTTCGAGGGCCTGATCGAGTTCATCGAATCGAGCGTCTTCACGCTCGTCAACCAGGTCCAGCAGCGCGATCTCGCGGCGCGCGAGCAGGCCCGGCTGATGCTCACCGTGCTGCTGCAGTTCGCCGAGAAAAACCCCGGCATGAGCCGCGTGATGGCAGGCGACGCGCTGGTGTTCGAGAACGAACGCCTGACCGCGCGGATGAACCAGTTCTTCGACCGCTTCGAGTCGCAGCTTCGCCAGGCGCTGAAGAGCGCCGGCGATGCCGACGGCTCGGCCACGCCGACGGCCGACGCGCAGGCGCGCGCCTCGGTCGTCGCGAGCTTCGCGCTCGGGCGCATCCAGCGTTTCGCCCGTTCGGGCTTCAAGCGCGTGCCGACCGAACACCTCGACGCGGCGCTCGCGCAGCTCATCTGATCCGGCCGCGTCCGGGTTGTCGCATGTCGGCGGTGCTGTCGCCTCATCCCCAGGCCGTCGGTTGCGAGCACCGCGTCGGCGGCGCGCGGCTCGTACTGCTGCCCGAACTCGCGGTCTGGCTGCCCGAGCAGCGCACGCTGCTGGTCGCCGACGTGCACCTCGGCAAGGCGGCGAGCTTTCGCCGCTTCGGCGTGCCGGTGCCGCGCGGCACGAGCAGCGAATCGCTCGACCGGCTCGGCGCGCTGGCGCGGGCCTGCGGCGCCGCGCGCATCGTCGTGCTCGGCGACTTCCTGCACTCGGCACACGCGCACTGCGCATCGACGCTGGGCGCGCTCGCACGCTGGCGCGCCGCGCATGCCGATCTCGCGGTGACGCTGGTGCGCGGCAACCACGACGCGCACGCCGGCGATCCGCCGGCTTCCGCGGCGATCGAGGTCGTCGACGAGCCGCATTTCCTCCCCGGCCTGCCCGGCCTCGCGCTGTGCCACCACCCGCAGCCGGTGGCAGGCGCCTACGTGCTCGCCGGCCACTGGCATCCCTGCGCCTCGATCGCCTCGCGCGCAGGCGACCGGCTGCGTTTGCCCTGCTTCTGGTTCGGCGACGCGGCAGCGCGGCCGGTCGGCATCCTGCCCGCCTTCGGCAGCTTCACCGGCAAGCACCCGATCGACGCGGCGGCCGGCGACCGCGTCTGGCTGATCGGCGACGGCCGCGTCGTCGAATGGCCCCGGCGTGCCCAGCCCTCCGCTTCGAACTTGACTCGATGACCGCTGCCGACGACCTGTTCCTGCGCGCCGAAGCGCTGCTCGCGCGACTCGAAGCGCTGCTGCCGGCGGCGGGCCGCGCCTCGATCGCCGCGCCGGACTGGTCCGCGTCGATCGCGTTCCGCTACCGCCGCCGCGGCACGCTCGTCGGGGGCGGCTGGCTCGAGCCGGTGAAGCACGTCGCGCCGATCCGGCTCGGACAGCTGCGCGAGGTCGACGCACAGAAGGAACGGCTGCTGCGCAACACACGCCAGTTCGTCGAGGGCCGGCCGGCGAACAACGTCCTGCTGACGGGCGCGCGCGGCACCGGCAAGTCGTCGCTGATCAAGGCCTGCCTGAACGAGTTCGCGCCGCAGGGCTTGCGGCTGATCGAGGTGGACAAGGCCGATCTGGTGGACCTGCCCGATCTCGCCGATGCGATCGCGCACCGCCCCGAGCGCTTCTTCGTCTACTGCGACGACCTGAGCTTCGACGAAGGCGAGCCGGGCTACAAGGCGCTGAAGTCGATCCTCGACGGCTCGGTCGCGCAGGCGGGCGACAACCTGCTGATCGTCGCGACCTCGAACCGGCGCCACCTGCTGCCCGAGTACATGAAGGAGAACCTCAGTTACACGCACACCGACGACGGCGAAGTGCATCCGGGCGAAGTGGTCGAGGAAAAGATCTCGTTGTCGGAACGCTTCGGGCTGTGGCTGAGCTTCTATCCGTTCAGCCAGGCCGAGTACCTGGCGATCGTCGCGCAGTGGTTGCGGGGCTTCGGGTTCGACGAGGCGCAGATTGAAGCGGCGCGGCCCGAGGCGCTGGTCTGGGCGCTGGAGCGGGGCTCGCGCTCGGGTCGCGTGGCGTGGCAGTTCGCGCGCGATGTCGCGGGGCGTGCAGGTGGGTGAACCGCAGCGCCGGCCGGTCGACACGGTGGATCCGGACACGCGCGTTCCGGTGGACGTCGCGGTCGGCATCCTCCTCGACGACGCAGGCCGCTTCCTGATGACCTCGCGCCCCGCGGGCAAGGTCTGCGCCGGCGAGTGGGAGTTCCCGGGCGGCAAGCTGGAGCCGGGCGAGACGGTCGAGCAGGCACTGCGCCGCGAGCTGATCGAGGAGATCGGCCTCGTGATCGGGCCGGCCGAGCCCTGGCGCGTCGAGCTCGTCGACTACCCGCATGCGCGGGTGCGGCTGCACTTCTGCAAGGTGCGCGCGTGGCAGGGCGTGCTTGACATGCGCGAGCAGCAGCAATCGAGCTGGCAGACGCTGCCGGTGCAGGTCGCCCCGGTGCTCAAGGGCGCCCTGCCGGTGCTCGACCGGCTCGCCGACGAGCGCGGCTACGAAGGCGTGCGGCTCGGCTCGCCGTCGGCCGGGTCGTCGTCTTCGCGCGGCGGCGCCGCCTCGACGCGGTAGCGCTCCTCCGCCCAGGCGCCGAGGTCGCCGAGCTTGCAGCGCGTGCTGCAGAACGGCCGGTTCGGGTTGGTGGCGGCGTAGTCACACGGTTTGCTGCAGCCGGGGCAGCGGACGCGGCGGGCGGGGGTCGCGCTCGAACTCATCACCGCAAGCCGGCAAGGCGCATGCGCACAGCCATGCTCAGGCGCAAAGCGTCAGCTCGAAGGTGGCGTCGAGCGCGATCGGCCGAAGCTTGCCTTCCGCGTCGGCGCGCATCAGCCGCACCGCGACCATCAGGCGGTGGCCGGAGATCTCGGGCACGAGGCCGGTGGTCTCGTCCAGACGCACCCGCATCAGCTGGAAGCTCTTGCCGGCCGGCAGGCTCTGCTGATAGACGCCGTTGGTTGCGAGCACCTTGTGCGGCATGCCGGATTCGCGCAGCAGGCCGAGCAGCACTTGCAGCGCATCGGCCAGCGGCAGCAGCGTCGCGGCCCAGGTGCGCAGGTCGGCCTGCCGGCGTTCGCTGCTCTCGTGGCGCCAGGCGTGGTAGGCCGGCAGATCGAATTCGCAGGTGCCGCCGGGAATGCTGATGCGGCTGCGCACCGCCATCAGCCATTCGTTCGCGGTCAGCGTCGCGCCCGCCTTGCCGGGCAGCGCGTGCAGCGCAGCGTGGGTCTCGTCGAGCCGGCCCAGCACCTGGTCGAGCGTCGCCTCGGAGATCGACGGATTGCCGCGGTAGCCGGCGAGCTGGCCCCGGTGACGCTCCAGCTCCTGCAGCAGGTCGCTCTTCAAGTCGGCGCGCGAGGCGACGTCGATGATCTCGAACAGCGTCGCGATCGCGAGGTGGTGGTCGATCGCCGACTCGCGCGCGACCAGCAGCTGCAGTCGCTCGAACAGCGGTTCGAGCCGAAGCATCGTGCGGATGCCTTCGTTGAACGGGTACTCGTAGAGGATCACGCTCGGACTCTCGCGGTGGTGCGACCGGGGTCGGGCCGATCGATTCTTCCACAGGGGTCCGAGCGGTCCGCGTCAGTCGGGCGCCGCGGAAGTCCAGCGGGCCCAGATCGCATCGATGCGCGCGTGCAGCGCGTCGAGGTCGTCGTGCGCGTTGTCGACCACCGCATCGGCCACCGCGCGCCGTTGCTCGCGCGTGGCCTGCTGGGCGATCACGCGCTCGACGGCCTCGCGCGTCCAGCCGGGGCGGCGCAGCACGCGCTCGATCTGCATTTCGTGCGGGCAGTCGATGACGAGGATGCGGTGAACGCGCTGGCGCCAGGCTCCTGACACATCACCCGCCGGCCCCACCAACAGCGGCACGTCGAACACGACGACACCGGCCGTGCAGGCCGCGGCCTGCGCCTGGGCTTCGATGTTGATCAGAGGATGCAGGATCGCTTCGAGGCGGCGGAGCACGCCGGCGTCGGCGAAGGCGCGCTCGCGCATCCAGCTGCGGTCGAGGGCGCCATCGGGGGCGATGGCGACGTCGCCGAACGCGCTGCGCAGCGCGTTGATCGCGGCGCCACCGGGCAAGGTCAGCGCGCGCGCAATCGCGTCGGTATCGACCAGCGCCGCGCCAAGCGCGACCAGCCGGGCCGCCGCGACGCTCTTGCCGCTGCCGATGCCGCCGGTCAGGCCGATGCGCAGCGGTCGCACAGCCACGCGCCGGCTCAGCCGGGAAAGTAAAGGCGCGTCAGCGCGTCGCCGAAGAACACCGCCGCAAGCCCACCGCCGACGAGATACGGCCCGAAGGGCAGCGGCTTGGCCCAGCCGTGGCGCCGCAGCGCGATCAGCGCGATGCCGACCACCGCACCGACCGCCGACGACAGCAGCACGATCGCTGGCAGCACTTTCCAGCCGAGCAGCGCGCCCAGCCCGGCGAGCAGTTTGAAGTCGCCGCCTCCCATGCCGTCGACGCCGCGCACGAGCTTGAACGTCGCGTTGACCGCCCACAGCCCAAACCAGCCGGCGAGCGCGCCCCAGGCCGCGTCGCTCATCGAGACGGGGATCCAGCCGAGGCCAGCGGCGAAGAGGCCGAGCGCGAGCAGCGGCAGCGTCAGGTCGTCGGGCAGGTACTGGGTATCAATGTCGATCATCGTCATCGCGACCAGCAGCGCACCGGCGACGCACCACACGAGCGCGGCCGGCGTCGGGCCGAAGTGCATCGCGAGCGCGAAGAACAATGCGCCGGTCGCGAGCTCGACGACGGGGTAGCGCGCCGAGATCGGCGCGCCGCAGGCGCTGCAGCGACCGCGCAATCTCAGCCACCCGACCAGCGGCAGGTTCTCGTGCCAGGCGATCTTGTGACCGCAGACCGGGCAGGCGGAGCGAGGCCGGGCGAGCCCGAGCGGCGGCAGCGCGTCGAGTCGCTGCTCGACGGCCTCGCCCGCGGTGGCCAGCACCGCCGGCGGCGGCGGCTCCGCGCCGAGCCGCCGCCAGGCTTCGCCGTCCTTCAACTGTGCGGCGATTTCGCCCCACCAGCCGCGCTCCATCATCTGCGGCAGCCGGTGGATCACCACGTTGAGGAAGCTGCCGATCGCCAGACCGAACAGCCCCAGCACCCAGGGCGAAAGCCAGAAGGCGAGCAGGTCGCCGGCCGGCATCAGGGCATCAGACAACTTGGCCGAGCTTGAAGATCGGCAGGTACATCGAGACGACGATGCCGCCGATCACCGTACCGAGCACGACGATGATGATCGGTTCGAGCAGGCTCGACAGGCCCTTCACCGCTTCGTCTACTTCGGCCTCGTAGATCTCGGCCGCCTTCGACAGCATGTGGTCGAGCGCGCCTGACTCCTCGCCGATGCTCGCCATCTGCAGCACCATGATCGGGAAGATGCCGGTGGCCTGCATCGAGGTGGTCAGCGCGGTGCCCGTCGAGACGTCCTTCTGGATCTGCTCGGTCGCTTCGGCGAACACCGCGTTGCCGGCGGCGCCCCCGACCGAATCGAGCGCTTCGACCAACGGCACGCCGGCGGCGAACATCGTCGCGAGCGTGCGCGTCCAGCGCGCGACCGAGGACTTGTAGACGAGCGGGCCGAACACCGGGATGCGCAGCAGCAGGCGGTCCATCGCCTTCTGCATCTTCTCGGAGCGGCGCCAGGCCTGGAAGAAGAAGTAGGTGCCGCCGATGATCACGCCGAAGATCAGCCACCAGTACGAGACGAAGATCTCGGACATGCCCATCACGAACAGCGTCGGTGCGGGAAGGTCGGCGCCGAAGGAGGTGAAGACTTCCTTGAACGCCGGGATCACGAAGATCATGATCACCGCGACCACGACGAAGGCGACGACCAGCACCGCGACCGGATAGATCAGCGCCGACTTGATCTTGCGCTTGATCTCGAGCGTCTTTTCCTGGTACGTCGCGAGACGCTCGAGCAGCGTCTCCAGGATGCCGGCCGCCTCGCCGGCTTCGACGAGGTTGCAATACAGCGCGTCGAAGTACAGCGGGTGCTTGCGAAAGGCGGCCGACAGGCTCGTGCCGGTCTCGATGTCGGAGCGGATGTCGGTCAGCAGCTTGGTGACCCGCGGGTTGGTGCTGCCGCGCGCGACGATGTCGAACGATTGCAGCAGCGGCACGCCGGCGCGCATCATCGTCGCGATCTGGCGCGTGAAGATGGCGATGTCCTTCTGCTTGATCGCCTTGCCGCCGCTCATCCGGCGCTTCTTCACCTTGCTGACGAGGATGCCCTGGCGGCGCAGGCTGGAGCTGACCATCGCTTCCCCGCCCGCGCGCATCTCGCCGCGAACGAGCTTGCCGTTCTTGTCCTTGCCTTCCCACTCGAAGACGAATTCCTTCGCGGTGCGTGCGTTGCCGGCGGCGGCTGCTGCTGTGGCCATGGGCTCTCCGACTTTCCTTGGCCGGGCCGGTCAGCCCGGCTCGACAACCATCACTCGTTGGTGACCGAGATCACCTCTTCCAGCGTCGTCGATCCGCTGCGCACCTTCGCCAGGCCCGACTGCCGCAGATCCCGCACGCCTTCGCGATGCGCCTGCGCCGCGATATCCATCGCATTGCCCTGCGAAAGGATGATGCGCTGGATCTCATCGGTGATCGGCATCACCTGGTAGATGCCGACACGCCCCCGGTAGCCGTTGCTGCAGTTCGAACACCCGACCGCGCGGTACGGCTTCCAGGTGCCATCGAGATCGGTCTCGGCGAAGCCCGCGCGCCGCAACGCTTCGCGAGGGTAATCGGCCGGCGCCTTGCAGTTTTCGCAGAGGCGGCGTGCGAGACGTTGCGCTGTGATGAGGATCACGCTGGACGCGATGTTGAACGGCGCGACGCCCATGTTCATCAGCCGCGTCAACGTGGTGGGCGCGTCGTTGGTGTGCAGCGTGCTCATCACCAGATGGCCGGTCTGCGCGGCCTTGATGGCGATGTCGGCGGTTTCGAGGTCGCGGATCTCGCCGACCATGATGATGTCGGGATCCTGTCGCAGGAAGGCACGCAGCGCGACCGCGAAATTCAGTCCCGCCTTGTCGTTGACGTTGACCTGGTTCACGCCCGGCAAGTTGATTTCGGCCGGGTCCTCGACGGTGGCGATGTTCACGCCGGGCTGGTTGAGGATGTTCAAACAGGTGTAGAGCGACACCGTCTTGCCCGAGCCGGTCGGGCCCGTCACGAGCACCATGCCGTAGGGCCGCTTGATGGCGGCGAGCAGGCGTTCTTTCTCGATCTTCTCGTAGCCCAGCGCGTCGATGCCGAGCTTCGCGCTCGACGGATCGAGGATGCGCACGACGATCTTTTCGCCGAACAACGTGGGCAACGTGCTGACGCGGAAGTCGATCGCCTTGTTGCCGAACTTCAGCTTCATGCGGCCGTCCTGCGGCACGCGCTTCTCCGCGATGTCGAGCCGCGAGATGACCTTGATGCGCGATGCCAGCTTTTCCTTGATCGCGATCGGGGGCTGCGTGATCTCGCGCAGTTCGCCATCGACGCGGAAGCGCACGCGATAGTTGTACTCGAAGGGCTCGAAGTGCAGATCCGAGGCGCGCGCGTTGATCGCGTCGATCAGCATCTTCTGCAAGAAGCGCACGACCGGCGCGTCCTCGACGTCGGCGGTGACTTCGGCGGCTTCGGCGGCGGTCGGATCGTCTTCGGTGACATCGAACTCGAAATCGCCGGAGACCATCGCCTCGAGCGACTCGGCAGCGCTCGCGCTCGCGGCATCGACGAGGCGCAGCAACTTGTCGTATTCGACGATCACCCACTCGGGCGTCAACTGCGTCGCGAATTTGATGCGCTCGGCCGCTTCCTGGTCGGTCGGGTCGGCTCCGGCGATGAAGAGCCGGTTGCCGCGCTTGCCGAGCACCAGCACCTGGTACTGCGTCGCAAGCTTGGCATCGATGACATTGCGCGGCAGGCGTTGCGGATCGACCGCACTCAAGTCGAGCAGGGGTACGGCCAGCACGCTCGACAAGGTATGCGCGAGGTCGGCCGGATTCACCGCGCCGGACGTCAGCACCGCCGAGACGAAGCTGCGCTTTTGCTCCTTGGCGTTGCGGACGAGGTCCTCGGCCGTCTTGATGCTCAGCTTGCCGGCATGCACCAGCACACGAGCGACGCCGGAGAGCGAAGTCTGCGGCGCGTCGGCGACGGTGTCGCCCATGAAGCCGGAGGCGCTGGGTGTCAGGGAAGCCACCGAAGGATGATCGAGGATTCGCCTTGGGCTGTAAATGTCAGCGTTTCACGGCGGTCGCCTGCTTTTACAGCAACGCGACCGCATCGCACCGGAAGGAAAACTGGTCGGGGTGAGAGGATTCGAACCTCCGGCCTCTACGTCCCGAACGTAGCGCTCTACCAGGCTAAGCTACACCCCGAATGCCGCATCTCGCGGCGCTTGCAAAGGGTTCGATCAGGACGATCGGCCCAACGAAGCGGACGCGAAGTCTATCAGACCGTCCTTGTACGGAGATGCTGGCAGTGACTGGACTGCATTGCGCGCCTGCTCCACTTCCGATTTCGCAGCAGCGAGAGTCGCCTCGAGTGCACCGGTGGAACGAACGATGTCCACGACGACCTCGAGCCGATCGACCGCGCCGTTCTCGATCGCGTGGCGCAGCGTCCCACGCTGCTCGGCGCTGCCACGCTCCATCGCCAGCAACATCGGCAGCGTCGGCTTGCCTTCTCGCAGGTCGTCGCCGATGTTCTTGCCCATCGCCTCGGTGGCGCCGGTGTAGTCAAGCATGTCATCGACGAGCTGGAACGCGGTGCCGACCGCACGGCCGTAGCCGGCACAGGACGCCTGCACGCCCGCTTCGGCGTTCGCGAGCATGGCGCCGAGCCGTGCGCTTGCCTCGAACAGCTTGGCGGTCTTGAAGCGGATGACACGCAAATAGGCCTCGACCGTGATGTCGGGGTTGTGCATGTTCATCAGCTGAAGCACTTCGCCCTCGGCGATCACGTTGGTTGCGTCGGCGAGGATCTCGAGGATGTCGAGCCGACCCAGCCCGACCATCATCTGGAAGGCCCGCGAGTACACGAAGTCTCCGACCAGCACGCTGGCTGGATTGCCGAAGCGCGCATTGGCAGTGGCCCGGCCGCGGCGCATCGACGACTCGTCGACCACGTCGTCGTGCAACAACGTCGCGGTGTGGATGAACTCCACGATCGCGGCCAGCTCGTGCGCCTGCGGCCCTTGTTGGCCGAGTGCGCGCGCGAACAGCAGCACGAGCATCGGCCGCACTCGCTTGCCGCCGGCGCCGACGATGTAGCGGCCGATGCTGTTGATCAACGCGATGTCCGAGCCGAGCCGGCGTTCGATGACGGCATCGACCGCCTTCATTTCATCGGACAGCAGCGCCAGCGAAGCCAGCGGCGACCAGGGTTCGGTGCTCACGCGGAGGTTCTGAGGAGGGTCGGACGGCTTGCTACGTGAAAAATTATAGGGACGCGGATTTGCTTGCCCGCGGCCCATGGCACTGCGGACCTCCTGCGACGCCGACCGCTCTGGGCCCTGTGCTACAGTCCTCGGCTTTTCGCGATAGGCCTGCCTGCTTCTTGGGCGCCACGCCTGCCGACGAAATTCCCGACGAGACGAAGTGCCGCGACGGCACGCGAGGTGGCCTTATGTACGCATTGGTTCAAACGGGCGGCAAGCAATACAAGGTGATGGCCGGCGAGACGATCCAGGTCGAGCTGCTGTCGGCTGAAGTGGGCGCCGTCGTGACGCTCGACCATGTGCTGGCCGTCGGTGCGGGCGCCGAATTGAAGCTCGGCGCGCCGTTGGTGGCTGGCGCGAGCGTCAGCGCCACGGTGGTCAAGCACGATCGGCATGACAAGGTCCGCATCTTCAAGATGCGCCGCCGCAAGCACTACCAGAAGCGCCAGGGCCATCGCCAGGGCTACACCGAACTGCGGATCGACGCGGTCAACGGCTGATCGGAAGGAGCATTTCCCATGGCACAGAAAAAGGGCGGCGGCTCGACGCGCAACGGCCGCGACTCGCAACCGAAGATGCTTGGCGTCAAGGTGTACGGCGGACAGGTGGTCTCGGCTGGTTCGATCATTGTGCGCCAGCGCGGTACCCGGTTCCATCCCGGCACCAACGTGGCAGTCGGCCGTGACCACACCCTGTTTGCCTTGGTTGATGGCGAGGTGAATTTCGCCGTCAAAGGCCCGCAGAAGCGCAAGACGGTCAGCGTGAGCGCGGCTTAAGCCCCGCCCCGCGGCGCCGTCGAAGCCCCGGCCCGCCGGGGCTTTTTCAATTACAAGACCTGCAACGCCCCAATCTGCCGCGATGAAGTTCGTCGACGAAGCCGTCATTGACGTGATTTCGGGCAGCGGTGGCAACGGCTGCGCGAGCTTTCGGCGAGAAAAGTTCATTCCGTTCGGCGGCCCCAACGGAGGCGACGGCGGCCGCGGCGGCCACGTGTGGGCCGAGGCCGATCGCAATCTCAACACGCTGGTCGATTTCCGCTTCACGCGACGCCATGAGGCCAGGCACGGGGAGCACGGTCGCGGCTCCGACCAGTACGGCGCCGCCGCCGACGACATCGTGCTGCGCATGCCGGTCGGCACCATCATTCGCGACGCCGAGACCGACGAACTGGTTGCGGAGCTCATGACCGCCGGCGAACGCATCCTGCTCGCCAAAGGCGGCGACGGCGGTTTCGGCAATCTCCACTACAAGACGAGTACCAACCGCGCGCCGCGCCAGAAGACGCCCGGCTGGCCTGGGGAGCACAAGCGGCTGAAGCTCGAGCTGCGCGTGCTCGCCGACGTCGGCTTGCTCGGCATGCCCAACGCCGGCAAGTCCACGCTGATCACCGCGATTTCGAACGCTCGGCCGCGCATCGCCGACTACCCGTTCACCACGCTGCATCCGAACCTTGGCGTCGTGCGCGTCGGGCCTGAGCAGAGCTTCGTCGTCGCCGACGTGCCCGGGCTGATCGAGGGCGCGGCCGACGGGGCGGGGCTCGGGCATCGCTTCCTGCGCCACCTGCAACGCACGCGGCTGCTGCTGCATCTCGTCGATCTCGCGCCCTTCGACGGCAGCGACCCGGTCCGGCACGCACACGCCATCGTCGCCGAGTTGAAGAAGTACGACTCCGAACTGCACGGCAAGCCGCGCTGGCTGGTGCTCAACAAGCTCGACATGGTCCCGGCCGACGAACGCGCCGAGCGCGTCCGCGACTTCGTCAAGCGCTACAAGTGGAAGGGGCCGGTGTTCGAGATTTCGGCACTGACGCGCGAGGGCTGCGAGGCGCTGGTGCAGGCGGTGCACCGGCACGTCGCGAGCTTCCAGACGCGGCATGTGGAGCCGGACGTGCGCTTCGCCGACGACGCGGCGCCCGCCGCGCCGGCGTCCGACGATCCGCGCTTTCGCTGAAGCCGCGGCGATGGCTTTGGACTGGTTGCGCAGCGCGCGCCGCATCGTCGTCAAGGTCGGCTCGAGCCTGGTGACGAACGAGGGCCGGGGCGTCGATCCGGTCGCGATCGGCAACTGGTGCCGCCAGCTCGCAGCGCTCGCCACCGAAGGGCGCGAGCTGGTGATGGTCTCGAGCGGCGCGATCGCCGAAGGCATGAAGCGTCTCGGCTGGTCGGTGCGCCCGCACCAACTGCACGAGTTGCAAGCCGCCGCTGCCGTCGGGCAGATGGGCCTCGCGCAGATGTACGAAAGCAAGTTGTCCGAGCACGGCGTCGGCAGCGCGCAGGTGCTGCTGACGCACGCCGACCTGGCCGACCGCGAGCGCTACCTCAATGCGCGTTCGACGCTGCTCACGCTGCTGGCGTTGAAGGTCATCCCGGTCATCAACGAGAACGACACCGTCGTCAACGACGAGATCAAGTTCGGCGACAACGACACGCTCGGAGCGCTGGTCGCGAACCTCGTCGACGCGGACGCTCTGGTGATCCTGACCGACCAGCCCGGCCTTTACACCGCCGACCCGCGCAAGGACGCGAACGCGCAGTTCGTGCACGAGGCGCGCGCCGGCGACGCCACGCTGGAAGCGATGGCCGGCGGCACCGGGTCCGCGCTCGGCCGCGGCGGCATGCTGACCAAGGTGCTCGCCGCGAAGCGTGCGGCCAGCAGCGGCGCCTCGACCGTGATCGCATGGGGCCGCGAGGCCGACGTGCTGCTGCGCCTCGCGCGCGGTGAGGCCATCGGCACCCGGCTCGTCGCCGGCACCGCGAAGCTGGCGGCGCGCAAGCAATGGATGGTCGATCACCTGATGCTGCGCGGCGCGGTCGTCGTCGATGCCGGCGCCGTCGTGAAGTTGCGCGATGAAGGCAAGAGCCTGCTGCCGATCGGGATGGTCGAAGTGCGCGGCGAGTTCGCGCGCGGCGACGTGATCGCGGTGCTCGACGCCGCCGGCTCCGAGCTGGCGCGCGGCCTGGCCAACTACGCCAGCGGCGAGGCGCGCCGCATCGCGCGCAAGCCGTCGTCGCAGATCGAGGCGCTGCTCGGCTTCTGCAACGAGCCGGAGATGATCCACCGGACCAACCTGGTGCTGCGCTGATGCCCGGCGAGACGACGCGGCTGGACGCGCTCGCGATCGTCTGCCTCGTCGGCTGCTGCGCGCTGTGGGGCTTGAACCAGGTGTCGATCAAGGCGGCGCTGCCCGAAGTGCCGGCTTTCGTGCAGCTGTCGATCCGCAGCGTCGTCGCCTGCGTGCTGCTGCTCGGCTGGATGCGCTGGCGCGGCATCGGGCTGCCGCTGCGCGACGGCACGCTCGCACCCGGCCTGCTCGCGGGCCTGCTGTTCGCCGTCGAGTTCGGCCTGATCTTCTTCGGGCTGCAGTACACGACGGCCGCGCGCTCGGTGGTGTTCATCAACACCTCGCCCTTCGTCGTCGCCGCGGTGCTGGCCGCCGTGCTGCCGGCGGAGCGGTTGAAGCCGCTGCAGGCGCTGGGGCTCGTCGTCGCGTTCGCCGGCGTCGCCTACGCCTTCGTCGAGCCGCCTGCGCAGGCCGCGCAGGCTTCACGCTGGCCGTGGCTCGGCGATGCGCTGATCGTCCTCGCCGCAGCGCTGTGGGGCGCGACGACGATCACGATCCGGCTCAGCGTGTTGCGCCGCGCCCCGGCCGAGACGACGCTGGCCTACCAGTTGATCGTCGCGTCGCTGCTGTCGCCGTTGGCGGCCTGGGCGACCGACAGCACCTGGCCCGCGTCGTGGAGCGCGCTAGCGATCGGCTCGCTCGCCTACCAGGCGGTGATCGTCACCTTCGCGAGCTACCTGCTGTGGTTCTGGCTGCTGACGCGCTACCCGGCGACCAAGGTGCAGGGCTTCGTCGTGCTCACGCCGGTGTTCGGGACCGCCTTCGCGGCCGTTCTGCTCGGCGAAAGCCTGGGGCCGAAGCTGCTGGTCGGGCTGGGCGCCATCGTGGTCGGCCTGACGCTGCTGAACCGCCGCACGTGACGTCGGCCTCGCTCAACGCCCTGTGCCGGGCGCAGCCGGCTCGCTCCCCTCGGGCGGTGGTGCCTGCCAATCGTCGCGCTTTTGCATGCGCACGCCCGAGCGCAGGTAGCGGTTGTGGTGATGCATGCGCGGCAGGAAGCGAGCGAGCTCGGTCAGCGCCATCTGGTAGACGTCCCGCTTGAACTCGATCACCACGTCGAGCGGCACCCAGTACTCGTTCCAGCGCCAGGCGTCGAACTCGGGGTGGTCGCTCGCACGCAGGTTCATGTCGCAGTCGCGGCCCGTCAGCTGCAGCAGGAACCAGATCTGCTTCTGGCCGCGGTAATGACCGCGCGCCTCGCGGCGGATGAAGTGATCGGGGACCTCGTAGCGCAGCCAGTCGCGGGTGCGCGCGAGGATGCGCACGTGCTCGGGCAGCAGCCCCACTTCTTCCTGCAGCTCGCGGTACATCGCCTGCTCGGGCGTCTCGCCGTGTTTGATGCCGCCCTGGGGGAACTGCCAGGAGTGACTTCTGATGCGCTTGCCCCAGAAGACCTGGTTGCGCACATTGAGCAGCACGATGCCGACGTTCGGCCTGAAGCCTTCACGGTCGAGCATGATGAAACCTCGAATCAAGTCTTGAATTTATTATTCCACCGGGCCTGCACCACGCAAGCCTCGGCTGCCCTGATCGACGGGCATGCACCGCCCCCCTCCCGCCCTGCACGGCGCCGCCGCTCGCGTCGCCCCAGCGACATCGCGACATGAAAGCGTCCCAGTTCTTCGTCTCCACGCTCAAGGAAGCGCCGGCCGATGCCGAGGTCGTGAGCCACAAGCTGATGCTGCGCGCCGGCCTCATCAAGCGGCTCGGCGCGGGCATTTACAACTACATGCCGATGGGTCTGCGGGTGATCCGCAAGGTCGAAGCGGTGATCCGCGAGGAGATGGATCGCGCCGGCGCCGTCGAGCTCCTGATGCCCGTCGTGCAGCCGGCCGAGCTCTGGCAGGAAAGCGGCCGCTTCGAGAAGATGGGCCCCGAGCTGCTGCGTGTGAAGGACCGCCACGAACGCGACTTCGTGATCCAGCCCACGAGCGAGGAAGTCGTCACCGACATCGCGCGCCAGGAGCTGCGCAGCTACAAGCAGCTGCCGAAAAACTTCTATCACATCCAGACGAAGTTCCGCGACGAGCGCCGGCCGCGCTTCGGCTTGATGCGCGGGCGCGAGTTCACGATGAAGGACGCCTACTCCTTCGACCGCGACGCGGCCGGCGCTGCGAAGAGCTACCAGGCGATGTTCGACGCCTACAAGCGCATCTTCGACCGCCTCGGCCTGCATTACCGCGCGGTCGCCGCCGACAGCGGCGCGATCGGCGGCGACCTTTCGCAGGAGTTCCACGTGATCGCCGACACCGGCGAGGACGCCCTCGTCTACTGCCCGACCAGCGACTACGCGGCCAACATGGAGCTGGCCGAATCGGTGTCGCTGCTCGCGCAGCGCGTGGCGCCCGGCGAGCCGCTCGCGAAGACGCCGACGCCCGGCAAAAGCACCTGTGCCGACGTCGCGGCGTTCCTGGGCCTGCCGCTCGAGCGCACGGTGAAGTCGCTGGTGCTCGCGACCGACGAACGCGACGAGCGCGGCGACATCACCGGCGCGACGATCTGGCTGCTGCTGCTGCGCGGCGATCACGACATGAACGAGGTCAAGGTCGGCAAGCTGCCTGGTCTGAAAGCGGGTTTCCGCTTCGCGACCGTGGCCGAGATCGAAGGCCACTTCGGCACCAAGCCCGGCTACCTGGGCCCGATCGGCACGCCCGAGCCGGTCAGGGTGATCGCCGACCGCACCGTCGCGAACATGAGCGACTTCGTTTGCGGCGCCAACGATGCCGGCTTTCACTACACCGGCGTCAACTGGGGCCGCGATCTCCCCGAGCCGGAGCTGGTCGCCGACCTGCGCAACGCCGTCGCCGGCGATCCCTCGCCCGACGGCCAGGGCGTGCTCGCGATCCAGCGCGGCATCGAGGTCGGCCACGTGTTCTACCTCGGCACGAAGTACAGCGTCGCGATGAACGCCAACTACCTCGACGAGACCGGCAAGCCGCAGCCGATGGAGATGGGCTGCTACGGCATCGGCGTCACCCGCATCCTCGGCGCCGCGATCGAGCAGGGCCACGACGCCCGCGGCATCGTCTGGCCGGCCGCGATCGCGCCCTTCGAGGCGGTGATCTGCGCGATCGGCTACGAGCGTTCGGCCGAGGTGCGCGAACGCGCCGACGCGCTGCATGCGCAATTGCTCGCGCTCGGCATCGACGCGATCCTCGACGACCGCGGCGAACGACCCGGCGCAATGTTCGCGGACTGGGAGCTGATCGGCGTGCCGCAGCGCGTCGTGATTTCCGAGCGCGGCTTGAAGGAAGGCCAGCTCGAGCTGCAGGGTCGCAGCGAGACGGCGCCGGTCAAGCTCGCCTTCGATGCCGTCGGCGCGGCGCTGCGCGAGCGGCTCGCGCGCGTGCCGGCCTGAACCCGCGCGGCATTGGCTCGCGAACCCTTGATCGACGCCCTGCGGGTCGCCGCGCTCGCGCCGGTGTTCGTCGTCAACCTCGGCAGCTACTCGACGGCCTTCGCGTCCGGCCCGCTGGTGCCGCCCTTCCCGGCCGACGATCCGCTCGCGCAGGCGGCGGCCTTCATCGTCGCCGCGCTGTTCCAAGCCAAGGGCTATCCGCTGCTGGCCTTCGTCTTCGGCTACAGCTTCGCGCTCGCGCGCACGAGCCGCGGGCACGGCGCCGCCGAACGGGCCGACGCGCTCGCGCACCGGCGGCGGCGCATGCTGCGGCTGCTCGGCATCGGCGTCGTGCACGGGCTGTTCGTCTACTGGGGCGACGTGCTGACGATCTACGCCGTCGGCGGTCTGCTGCTGCTTGCCTGCTCGCGCTGGCGGCTGCGCTCGCTGCGCCGGCTGCTGATCGGGCTGGCGGCGCTGGCCTTGCTGCTGCTCGTCGTGCTGATGAGCCTGGGCCCGATGCCGCCGGCGGCCGCGCCTGCGCCGGCCGATCGGCTGCAGGCCGTGCTGCACAACGCCGGCTACTACGGCTTGAGCCTGGTCAACGCGGTCTTCTACCTGCCGCAGACGCTGGCACTGATGCTCGCGGGCTTCGTGGCCGGCCGGCTGCGGCTGCTGCGGCATCGCCGCTGGCGCCCGAGCCTCGCGCGGGTCGCCGCGTGGGCGCTGCCGCTCGGTTTGCTGGGCAACCTGTGCTGGGCCGCGGCGGTCCATGTGCCGGCGGGCTCCGCCCCGCGATCGGGCTTCGATGCAGCGCCGCTGGTCGACGTGCTCGGGCCGCTGCTGCTGGTCGGTCTGGTGGCGCGTGCTGCGATCCGGTGGCAAGCCGGCCGCGCGCGGCTGCTCGCCGCACTGGCGCCGGCAGGACCGCTGGCGCTGTCGATCTACCTCGCCAGTTCGCTGGTGGGCGCGCTGCTGCTCGGCAACGTCGGCCTCGGCTTGCGGCCGCCGACCGGGCTGCTGCTGGTCGGCGCGCTCGCGGCGTGGGCGGCGCTGGTTGCGTTCGCACGCGCGGCGGCGCGGCGCGGCGAGCGCTGGCCGCTCGAAAGCTGGCTGGCTCGCGCATGAGCGCGCTCCTGCCGTTTTCGCCGAAGAGCCCGCGACGCCGCCGGCTGCTGGGCGTGGCGCTGGGCCTGCCGCTGGCGTGCAACGCGCCATGCGCGCATGCCGGCAGGCAGATCGAGGAGCCGCTGGCCGACTCGGTGCGTACCGCGATGTCCGCCGCCATCGCCCAGGACGCGCCGCCGCGCAACGAGTTCGCGAGCACCGAGGCGCGCCTTGCCCACCTGCGCTGGCTCGGCGAGATGAGCCAGCGGCTGCGCCGGCGCAAGGCCGAGCACCCCGCGCGCATCGAGTTCCTGCAGACGCTCTGGTACGAATGCGGCCGCGCGGGGCTCGCGACCGACCTCGTGCTCGGCTTGATCGAAGTCGAGAGCGGTTTTCGCAAGTACGCGATCTCGAGCGTCGGCGCGCGCGGCTACATGCAGGTGATGCCGTTCTGGATCCGCACGATCGGCCGCGACAGCAACGTGGCCGACGCGAGCCGGCTGTTCCACCTGCAGACCAACCTGCGCTTCGGCTGCGTGATCCTGCGCCACTACCTCGACATCGAGCGCGGCGATCTCTTCCTCGCGCTCGGCCGCTACAACGGCAGCCGCGGCAAGGCCGAGTATCCGAACGCGGTGTTCGCGTCGCGGCGGCGCTGGCAGTTCAAGGACGGCGAGCCCATCAAGCCGCCGGCCTGACGCACGCCAGCCGCGTCAGAGCCCCTGCCAGGCACGCGGCCGCGCGCCTTCCAGACCCAGCAGCGCAAGCGCCCGCTCGACGGTGTCGTCGACCATCTCGTCGATGCTCGCCGGCCGGTTGTAGAAGGCCGGCAGCGGCGGAAAGACGATGCCGCCCATCTCGGTCACTGCGGTCATGTTGCGCAGGTGCGCCAGGTTGAACGGCGTCTCGCGCACCAGCAGCACGAGGCGGCGGCGCTCCTTCAGCGTCACGTCGGCCGCGCGGGTCAGCAGGTTGTCGCCGTAGCCGTGGGCGATCGCGGCCAGCGTCTTCATCGAGCAGGGCGCGACCGCCATCGCCGCCGCGTCGAAGCTGCCGCTCGCGATGCAGGCGCCGACGTCGCCCGGCGCATGCGCATGGTCGGCCAGCGCCTCGAGCGCGGACCGGTCGAGCCCGAGTTCGTGGTGCGCATTGAGCACGCCGGCCGGCGTCGCGACCAGGTGCGTCTCGGCGCCGAGCGCCTTCGCGCGTTGCAGCAGCCGCGTGCCGTAGATCGCGCCGCTCGCGCCGGTCAGGCCGACGACCAGGCGCGACGCGCCCACGCGCTTCAAGCCTTCAACAGGTTCTGCAACTCGCCGGCCTGGTGCATCTCCATCATGATGTCCGAGCCGCCGACGAACTCGCCATCGACGTACAGCTGCGGGATCGTCGGCCAGTTGGCGTACTGCTTGATGCCCTGGCGGATCGCCTCGTCCTCGAGCACGTTGACGGTCGCGAAATCGGCGACGCCGTTGGCTTTCAGGATCTGGATCGCGCGGCCCGAGAAGCCGCACATCGGGAACTGCGCGGTGCCCTTCATGAAGAGGACGACGCGCTTGGATTTGACCAGCTGGTCGATGCGCTGCTGAACGTCTTGGGTGGTGGCGTCTGTCATGGGGCGGCCCGTTCGGTGGAAGGCGAGCGGCGGTTATACGGCAAGGCCGCGCCGCCCGGGTCGCCCCCGAGGCAAGCCCCCGGCGCGACGCCGCTCAGAACGAGTACGCCGCGCCCACCTGCAGCAAGGGGCTGAACTGCAGCTCGCGCAGCGCCTCGGCGGCCGGCTGCGCGCCGAAGCGCACCGCCGAGCGCGGCTGCAGCGCCATCACGCCGACGTCGGCGCTGAAGGCCCAGCCGCCGCCGGTCGCACGCAGCGCCTTCAGGCCCGAATAGCCCACGCCGACATAGGGCACCGACGATGCGTCCGGCACATCGCCGGACGCCGCCGGCGCCGCCGGCAGCGCGAGGCCGAAGCCACGCCCCGCGCGGCCCGACGAGCCCAGCGCCGACAAGCCCGAAGCCGACAGGCCGAGCCCGCTGCGCGGCCCGACGAACAGCCCGCCGGTCGCGCGAAAGCCGCTGGACAAGCCCGGCGCGTCGAGTCCGCCGCGGCCGAAGTAGTAGTCGCCGAACAGGCTCAGGCTGCTGCGCGACGACCAGCTTTCGCCGAAGCGGGCGCTGGCGCGGTCGCCGGCGTCGCTGCGATCGACGCGGCCCTGCCAGCCGCGGGCGATGTCGCCGCTGCCGGCGGCCAGCCCGTCGGCGCGTGCCGCGGCGGCGGCGCCGGCGAGCCACGCGGCGGCGATCAGCAGCGGCAGGCTCGCGACGAAGCGGCGCAGGCCGTCGCGAAGCGGGATCGAACGACGCGAAGCGGGGACATCAGCCATGGCAGCCTCCCGAACACGGCGCGCCGCGAAGACGGCGCTGCAAGCCTGAGGGGCATCGTAGGCAGTCGCGGCAGCGACAGGGGCGCGAGGTTGTTGCTCGACCACACCCGCTGTGTCCGCATGCGACGTGTTGCACGCTCAGGCGAAGCGCCCGCCGGTGCAGCGCGGCCGGCCGGCGAGATCGCGGCGGGTCTCGATGCCCGTGAAGCCGGCCGCCTGCAGCAGTCCGGCGACCGCCGCGGCCTGGTCGTGGCCGTGCTCCAGCAGCAGCCGGCCGCCGGGTTGCAGGTGCGGCGCGGCCTGCGCGGTGATCAGCCGCAGGGCGTCCAGGCCGTCGGGCCCGGCGACCAGTGCCAGCGCCGGCTCGTGTTGCAGCGCGGCGAGATGCGGGTCGGCTTCGGCGATGTACGGCGGGTTCGAGACGATCACGTCGAAGCGCCGCCGCGGCTCGCCGGCCAGCGCGTCGAACCACGAGCCGAGCCGCCATGCGACCGCGAAGCCCAGCGCGGCGCCGTTGGCGCGCGCGACGGCCAGCGCGTCGGCGCTGGCATCGACCGCGACGAGCTGCGCGGCCGGCGCGCGCCGGGCGATCGCCAGCGCGATCGCGCCGCTGCCGGTGCCGAGGTCCAGCACCGCGGCCGGGCGGGTCGCGATCGCCTCGAGCGCCCAATCGACCAGCGTCTCGGTGTCGGGCCGCGGCACCAGCACCGCCGGGCTCACCGCAAGCTCGAGGCCGTGGAACTCCTGCCGGCCGCGCAGGTAGGCCAGCGGCTCGCCGCCGGCGAAACGCGCGAGCCATTCGGCGCAGCGCGCGGCCTGCGCTTCATCGAGCACCGCGTCGCCGTGCGCCAGCAGCCAGCTGCGCGGCACGCCGAGCGCGGCCCCCAGCAGCGCCTGCGCCTCGTGCCGTTCCAGCCCCTGCCGGCGCGCCTCGGCCAGGGCCGCGTCCACCCGCAGCACGCTCATCGGTCGCCGATCTCCAGCGCCGCGAGCAGCTGCGCCTCGCGCGCCGCGATCAGCGCCTGCACGACCGGGCCCAGCTCGCCGTCCATCACCGCGCCCAGCTGGTAGAGCGTCAGGTTGATGCGGTGGTCGGTGAGCCGCCCCTGCGGGAAGTTGTAGGTGCGGATGCGGTCGCTGCGGTCGCCGCTGCCGATCAGGCTGCGGCGCTCGGCCGCTTCCTTCGCCTGGCGCTCGAGCTTGTCCTTGTCGCGCAGGCGCGCGGCCAGCACCGCGAGCGCCCGGGCCTTGTTTCGGTGCTGCGAGCGGTCGTCCTGGCACTCGGCGACGAGCCCCGTGGGCAGATGCGTCACGCGCACCGCCGAGTCGGTCTTGTTGATGTGCTGGCCGCCGGCGCCGCTGGCGCGGAAGGTGTCGATGCGCAGCTCGGCCGGGTTCAGCGTGACTTCCTCGGCCTCGTCGGGCTCGGCGAACACCGCGACGGTGCAGGCGCTGGTGTGGATGCGCCCCTGCGTCTCGGTGGCCGGGACGCGCTGCACGCGGTGGCCGCCGGACTCGAACTTCAGGTGCCCGTAGATGCCCGCGGCCGGCGCGTCCTCGCGCGCGGCGCCGTCGATGCGCAGCACCGCGTCCTTGTAGCCGCCGAGTTCGCTGTCGCTGGCCGACAGCAGCTCGACGCGCCAGCCCTGCGCCTCGGCGTAGCGCGTGTACATGCGCACCAGGTCGCCGGCGAACAGCGCCGACTCGTCGCCGCCCGTGCCGGCGCGGATCTCGACGAAGGCGGCGCGCGCGTCGTCCGCATCGCGCGGCAGCAGCAGGCGCTGGAGTTCGGCTTCGAGGCGTTCGAGTTCGGCGGACGCGCTCACGATCTCGTCGGCCGCCAGCCCGGCCATCTCGGGGTCGCGCGCCAGCTCCTCGGCGGAGTGCAGATCCGCTTCGCGTCGCGCGTGCCGATCGGCCCGCTCGACGACACCGGCTACCTCGACGTGCTCGCGGCTCAGCGCCCGAAAACCGGGGCCGTCGCGCATCACCGCGGGGTCGGCGAGCAGGCTGTCGAGTTCGGCGAGGCGCTCGCGGTAGCGGGCGAGTTGCTGGCGCAGGGCGGGTTTCATCGGGCCGGGGAAGGAAGCGTTCGCATGCCGCGACACGCGGCACGCGCGGCGAACGGGTAAGCGTCGCTAGAGCGACGGGTCGCCGCGGGTGGCCGGCGCGTCGGACTGCGCGGCGCGGCGCAGGAACAACCGCGAGACCGTCGCTGCCACCTCGCCGCGCCGCTCGGGCTCGGCGCCCTGCAGCTCGGCGAAGGCGCCGTGCAGCATCTTCTGCGCGAGGCCGCGCGACAGCGCCTCGAGCACCGCATCGACGTTCTCGCCGCGCGCGAGCTGCTTGCGAGCGCGCGCCAGTTCGTGCTCGCGCCAGCTGTCGGCCTGCGCCTGCAGCGCCTGCAGCAGCGGCACGGTGCCGCGCTGGCCCAGCCAGTGCACGAAGCTCTGCACGCCGGCATCGACGATCGCCTCGGCCTGCGCGACCGCGGCCTGGCGCTTCTCGCCGCCGGTCGCGACGATCGCGGAGAGGTCGTCGACGGTGTAGAGGTAGACGTCGTCGAGCCGAGCGACTTCGGGCTCGATGTCGCGCGGCACCGCCAGATCGACCATGAACATCGGCCGGTGTCGGCGCAGCTTCAAGGCGCGCTCGACGGCGCCCAGCCCGATCAGCGGCAACGAGCTCGCGGTGCACGACACCACCGCGTCGAACTCGTGCAGCCGCTGCGGCAGCTCGGTCAGGCGGATCGCCTCGACCGGCGCGCCGCCGGCCGCGAGGCGCGCCGCCAGCACCTCCCCGCGTTCGAGGCTGCGGTTGGCGATCGCCATCGCGCGCGGGCTGCGCGCGGCGAAGTGCGTCGCGGCCAGCTCGATCATTTCGCCGGCACCGACGAACAGCACGCGGATCTCGCGCAGGTCCTCGAACAGCTGCGACGCGAGCCGCACCGCCGCCGCGGCCATGCTGACCGAGTGCGAGCCGATCTCGGTGGCGCTGCGCACCTCCTTCGCGACCGCGAAGCTGCGCTGGAACAGCTGGTGCAGCGTGCTGCCCAGCGTGCCGGCGGCATCGGCCTCGCGCACCGCCTGCTTCATCTGGCCGAGGATCTGCGGCTCGCCGAGCACCATCGAGTCGAGCCCGCTGGCGACACGGAAGGCGTGCCGCGCGGCGGTGGCGTTCTCGAGCACGTAGCTGTGGTCCGAGAGCGTCGTCGCGCCGACGCCGCCCACCCCGGCCAGCCATTCCATCGCCGGGCGCACCAGCTGGGGCTCGGCGGCGACGTAGAGCTCGGTACGGTTGCAGGTGGACAGGATCGCCGCCTCGGCGGCGATCGGCGCCGGACCGGCCGGCGCACCGTGCAGCCGCTCGCGAAAGCTCTGCAGCGTCGGCGCGAGCTGGTCGAGCGTGAACGCGAAACGACCGCGCAGATCGAGCGGCGCGGTCGTGTGGTTCAGGCCCAGGGCGAAGACCGACATGGGGCCGGATCATAAAATGCGGCTTCTTTTTCGCGCTTGTGCGCTGCCGCATCGCGGCCCGCGGGCCCGGCGACCGGTGCCTCGCAATCGCCCTCGGCGCCCGCCGTGCCCTGGCCCTCGGCCGCGGTCCGTTCCTTGCCGCATCGCTCCGTGTCCCCGCTCGACGCCCTCCTCCACCTGTTGAACTTCGCGCTAATGCCGCTGCTGTTCGCCGCTCTCGCGGCCGCGCTCGCGAAGGCGGCCTGGCCGCGCCGGCTCGCCTCGTCCGGCTGGCTGCGTCTGGCCTCGGGAGGCACGGCGGGCGCGCTTGCCGCGCAAGTCGCCGGCGTCGCCTTCAGCGGCCGCGACGGCGCGATCGCCGTCTACCTCGCGATGCTCGCGGGCTGCGCCGCGGGCCTCGCCTGGGCCGGGCGCGGCGCGCTGCTGCGGAGCTGAAGCGGAGCCCGGCGATGAGCTACAGCGTCAAGGAAGTCTTCTACACGCTCCAGGGCGAAGGCCGGCACGCGGGGCGGCCCGCGGTGTTCTGTCGCTTCGCCGGCTGCAACCTGTGGAGCGGGCGCGAGGCCGACCGTGCCGCGGCGGTGTGCCGCTTCTGCGACACCGAGTTCGTCGGCACCGACGGCATCGGCGGCGGGCGCTTCGAGACGGCCGCGCGGCTCGCCGCGCACATCGCCTCGCAGGGGCCGGCCGGCGACGACGGCACACGTTTCGTCGTGATCACCGGCGGCGAGCCGCTGCTGCAGCTCGATGCGCCGCTGATCGACGCGCTGCATGCCGAAGGCTTCGAAATTGCGGTCGAGACCAACGGCACGCTCGAAGCGCCGGCCGGCATCGACTGGCTGTGCGTCAGCCCGAAGGCCGGCGCCGCGCTGAAGCAGCGCAGCGGCGACGAGCTGAAGGTCGTGGTGCCACAGGAAGGCATTGACCTCGAGGCGCTCGAGGCGCTCGACTTCGGCCAGCGCCGCGTGCAGCCGATGGACGGCCCGCGCCTGGCCGAGAACACCGCCTTCGCGGTGCAGTGGTGCCTCGCGCATCCCCGCTGGCAGCTGAGCCTGCAAACCCACAAGATGCTCGGGATCCGATGACACCCACCCGCGCGCAAAGCGATGTTTGAGCTGAGCCAGTCCTTCTATTTCGAGTCGGCGCACACGCTGAAGCGCGCGGTCGAGCGCAACGAGGCCGACGGCAGCCGGCGCGTGCACGGGCACACCTACACCGCGCGCGTCACGGTGCGCGGCGAAGCCGATGCGGCGAGCGGCATGGTGATCGACCTCGCGACGCTGCGTGCCGCGATCGCCGAAGTGCGCGAGCGGCTCGACCACCACTTCCTCGACGAGGTGCCCGGCCTGGACGTCCCGACGCTCGAGAACCTGTGCGTCTTCATCCACCGGGCGATCGCGCCTGCCGTGCCGCAGGTGGCCGAGGTCAGCGTCGAGCGGCTGAGCAGCGGCGACCGCTGCTGCTTTCGTCCATGACGCAGCGGCGAGCGCTGCACCCGCCGAGCATGACGACGGCCGACGACCTCGCCGAGCGCAGCCGGCGCGCCGTCTGGCATCCGTGCACGCAGATGAAGCGGCTCGAGACCGAGCCGCTGCTGCCGATCGCGTCGGCCGAGGGGCCGTGGCTCGTCGGCACCGACGGCCGCCGCTACCTCGACGCGGTCAGCTCCTGGTGGGTCAACCTGTTCGGCCACGGCCATCCGGCGATCCGCGGCGCGATCGAGGACCAGCTCGCCACGCTCGACCACGTGATGCTCGCCGGCCTGACGCACGAGCCCGTGGTGCGGCTCGCCGAGCGGCTCGGCGAGCTTACCGGTCTCGGCCACGCCTTCTTCGCGAGCGACGGCGCCTCGGCCACCGAGATCGCCTTGAAGATGAGCGCGCACGCCTGGCGCAACGCCGGCAAGCCGGCCAAGTGCGAATTCGTCGGCCTGCAAGGCGGCTACCACGGCGAAACCATCGGCGCGCTGGCCGTCACCGACATCCGCCTGTTCCGCGAGGCCTACGCGCCGCTGCTGCGGCTGGCTGCGGTGCTGCCCTCGCCGGACACCCGCCACGCGCTCGCGGGCGAGGACCCGCGGGCGCAGGCCGAGCGCTGCGCGCAGGCGCTGGAGCGCTACCTCGCCGAACACGAGGACCGCACCGCCGCGCTGATCGTCGAGCCGCTGGTGCAGTGCGCCGCCGGCTTCGGCATGCACGACGCGCACTACCTGAAACTCGTGCGGCAGATCTGCCGGCGCCACCAGGTGCACCTGATCTGCGACGAGATCGCGGTCGGCTTCGGCCGCACCGGCACGCTGTTCGCGCACCAGCAGGCGGGGATCGTGCCGGACCTCGTCTGTCTGTCGAAGGGCCTGACCGGCGGCACGCTGCCGCTGTCGGTCGTGCTGAGCAGCGACGCGGTCTACGAGCGCTTCTACGACGACCGCGGCGTGCGCGGCTTCCTGCACTCGCATTCCTACACCGGCAACCCGCTCGCTTGCCGCGCGGCGCTGGCGGTGCTCGACCTGTTCGAGCAGGGCCTGGAAGGCGAGCCCGTCTTCGAGCGCAACCGCCGCAGCACCGAGACGCTGAACGCGCTGACCCGGCCGCTCGACGAGCACCCGCGCGTGCGCGGCCGGCGCCAGCTCGGGATGCTGTGGGCCTGGGACATCGACAGCCGTGGCCTCGACGGCTTCGCCGGCGCCTACCACTTCGCCGCGCGCGAGCAGGGGCTGCTGCTGCGGCCGATCGGCGACACGCTGTACTTCATGCCGCCGTACGTGTGCGACGACGCGGCGCTCGAGCAGCTCGCCGAAGGCGCGCTCGCGGCGCTCGAAGCGGTGACGGCGCAAGCGAGCGGCTGGAGCGTCTCGCTGCGATGAGCGAGCCGGCGCGCGGCTGGTTCGTCACCGGCACCGACACCGGCGTCGGCAAGAGCCGCTGCGCGGTCGCGTTGCTGCATGCGCTGCGAGCGCGCCATGCGCGCTGCGTCGGCATGAAGCCGGTGGCGGCGGGGCTCGATGCGAACGGCGACAACGAGGACGTGCTCGCGCTCGCCGCCGCCGGCACGCAGCCGGTGCCCCGCGAGCGGCTGAACCCCTACGCCTTGCCGCTGGCGGCGTCACCGCATGTCGCGGCGGCTCAGGTGGGTGTCGAGATCGATCTCGGCACGATCGTGCGGGCGCAGCGAACGCTCGCGGCCGAGGCCGATGCGGTCGTCGTCGAAGGTGCCGGCGGCTTTCTCGTGCCGCTGTCGGCGCGCGAGGACGGCGGCGATCTCGCGCAGGCGCTCGGCCTGCCGATCGTGCTGGTCGTGGGCCTGCGGCTCGGCTGCCTGAACCACGCGCTGCTGACGCGCGACGCGATCCGCGCGCGCGGCCTGCGGCTGGCCGGCTGGGTCGCGAACCGGCTCGATCCCTCGATGCCCGCGCAGGACGAGAACCTCGCCTACCTCGCCGAGCAGCTGCCGGCACCGAGGCTGGCCGACTGGCCCTGGGCGCCGGCGCTGGCGCCGCGCGAGCTGCGCTTCGAGCGGCTGCCCGACTGAGCCGTGAGCGAGCTCGCCGCCGCCTTCGCCGCCGAACTCGACGCGCTCGAAGCCGGGCACGCGCGCCGCACCCGGCGCATCGCCGAGCCCGGCCCGGCCGACGCCGGCGCGACGCTGCGGCTCGACGGCCAGCCGCGCCTCGCGTTCGCGAGCAACGACTACCTCGGGCTCGCCGCGCACCCGGCGCTGGCCGAGGCCGCGGCGCGCGGCGCGCGGCGCTACGGCAGCGGCTCGACCGCCTCGCCGCTGATCTGCGGCCACGGGCCCTCGCAGGCCGCGCTCGAGGACGAGCTCGCGCGCTTCGTCGGCCTGCCGGCGGCGCTGTACTTCACCTCCGGCTATGCGGCGAACACCGGCGCGCTGCCGGCGCTCGCGGGCCGCGGCGACGTGCTCGTCTGCGACGCGCTGAATCACGCCAGCCTGATCGACGGCGCGCGGCTCTCGCGCGCCGAGGTCGTCGTCGTGCCGCACCAGGACGTGGGCGCGATCGAGGCGGCGCTGCAGAACGCGAGCGCCGCGCGGCGCCGCTGGATCGCCGTCGATGCCGTCTTCGGCATGGACGGCGATCTCGCGCCGCTGGCCGCGCTGCTCGCGCTGTGCGAGCGCCACGACGCCTGGCTCTACATCGACGACGCGCACGGCTTCGGCGTGCTCGGCGCCGGCGGCCGCGGCAGCGTGGCGCATGCGGGGCTCGACCTCGCGGCGTGCGCGCGGCGGCTCGTCTACATGGCCACGCTCGGCAAGGCCGCCGGGGTCGCGGGCGCCTTCGTCGCCGCCGCCGCGCCGGTGATCGACTGGCTCGCCAACCGCGCGCGGCCCTACTTCTTCGCGACCGGCGCGCCGCCGATGCTCACCGAGGCGCTGCGCGCCAGCCTGCCGCTGATCGAGCACGACGACTGGCGGCGCGCGCGGCTGGTCGAGCTGCGCGAGCGCCTCGCACGCGGCCTTGGCGCGCTGCCCTGGGCCGCGCCGGCCTCGGCCTGCGCGATCCAGCCGCTGATCGTCGGCAGCAACGAGCAGGTGCTCGCGGTGATGCGCGCGCTCGACGCGCAAGGCCTGTGGGTGCCGGCGATCCGCCCGCCGACGGTTCCGGCGGGCAGCGCGCGGCTGCGGATCTCGCTGTCGGCGCTGCACGAAGCGGCCGACGTCGACCGGCTGTGCGCCGCGCTGCACGCGGCGGCGCAGCGGTCGGGCTGAGCCCGGCAAGCCCGTGCGGCGCGCTCAGCCGCGCGCCGAAGCGGGGCGGGCCGGCGAGTCCGGCGCTCGCCGCCGCTTGCCGCCCGCCTGGTTCGCCTGCCGGCTCTTCTTCGCCCCCGCCTCGAGCCGCAGGTAGACGACGATCGCGATCGCCAGCGGCGCCAGGTAGTAGATCGCGCGGTAGGCGATCAAGGCCGCCAGCAGCTCCGGCTTCGCGATCTGGCCGCCGAGCAGCGCGACGAACACCGCCTCCAGCACGCCGAGCCCCGCCGGGATGTGCGCCACGACGCCGGCCACCGCCGCGAGCAGCAGCACGCCCAGCACCACCGGGTAGTCGATGCGCTGGCCCAGCAGCACGAACACCACGCCCGCGATCAGGCTCCAGTTCAGCGTCGACACCCCGAACTGCAGCAGCGCGAGCCGCAGCGGCGGCAGCTCGAAGCTGTGCCCGCGCACGCTCCATTCGCGCCGCTTCGAGAAGGCGCACAGCAGCAGGTAGGCCAGCGCCACGAACAAGAGCCCCGCGCCGAGCCCGCGCAGCGCCAGCGCACCGATCTTCCAGCCTTCGGGCGGCGTGACGATGCCGAGCGCGAACACCACGCCGGCCAGCGCCAGGTAGCCCAGCCAGTTGGTCACCAGGCTCGCGGCGAGCACGCGCGTGGTGGTCGCGTTGTCCAGGCCCAGTCGCGCATAGAGGCGGTAGCGGAACGCGATGCCGCCGACCAGCGAGCCGAGGTTCAAGTTGAACGCATAGCTGACGAAGGTGACCGGCACCACCTGGCGCACGGGCAGGGTGTGGCCGGTCCAGTGCTTGCCGATCAGGTCGAAGCCGCTGTAGATCGCGTGGCTCGCGGCGGCCAGCGCGGCGGCGAGCGCGAGCGTGGTCCACGGGTAGCGCGCGAGCGTCGCGCCGACCTGCGACCACTCGATCTCGCGCGCCTGCTCGTAGAGCAGCCAGCCGACGAGCGCGAAGAAGGCGACGAGCAGCGTGCGCTTCGCCGCCGGCCACCAGGGCCGGCGCGTCAGGCCGGCACCGCGCCGCTTCGGCGCCTGCGCGGCCTTCATGCGGCGTGCTCCGTCGTCGCTGCGCGCTCGGCGCCGTTGCGCAGCGCGGGCGTGGGCTCGGGCGGCGGCGGCTCGCCGGGCTCGCGCACGACGCCCTCCGGCATCGAGGCGATCGTCGGCTTGTGCGCCGGCAGCCGCAGCGCCCAGGCCGGGAAGCGGCGCACGAGGTGGAAGGCGACGACGCCGAGCAGCATCTTGACGAACGAGGCCTTGCGCTTCGGGTCGGCGCGGATCTCCTTGCAGCTGTCGCGCATCAGCCGGTCGAGCCGCTCGCGCAGGTTCGCGACGAAGGCCGCGTCGCGCACGACGACGTTGGCTTCCAGGTTGAGCGACAGGCTGAGCGGATCGAGGTTGCTCGATCCGAAGGTCGCCCATTGATCGTCGATCCACGCGACCTTGCCGTGCAGCGGCCGCTCGCAGTATTCGTGGATGCGCACGCCGGCGCGCAGCAGGTGTTCGTAGAGCGAGCGGGCGCCGAACTTGACGATCGGCATGTCGGGTTCGCCCTGCAGGATCAGGTTGACGCGCACGCCGCGGCGCGCGGCTGCGCGCAGCTCCCGCAGCAGTCGCCAGCCCGGGAAGAAGTAGGCGTTGGCGATCGTGATCTCGCGGCGCGCCGCGCGGATCGCCGCGCGGTAGTGGCGTTCGATGTCGGTGCGGTGGCGGTGGTTGTCGCGGGTGACGAACAGCGCCTTCGCTTCACCGGCCGGCGGCAGCGCGGCCTCCGGCGCGTCGGCACGGCGGCGCCAGCGCCGCTGCGGCGGCGCGCCCGCTTCGTCGGGCAGGCGCAGCACCGCGCGCACGAAGCGGTGGATGTCGCCCACGATCGGCCCGCGGCACTCGACCGCGTAGTCCTGCTTGGCCTGCGGGCCGTAGTCGCCAAGGTGGTCGGCCGAGTAGTTGATGCCGCCGACGAAGGCGAGCCGGCCGTCGATCACGACGATCTTGCGGTGCATGCGCCGCAGGCTGTTCAGGCTGCGGCCGAGCACGCGCCAGATCGGATCGAAGACGTGGAAGGCGACGCCGGCCTCGGTGAGCGCGTGGACGAAGCCAGCGCTCAGGTCGTGCGAGCCCCAGCCGTCGACCGTGAGATGCACCTTGACGCCGCGGCGCGCGGCCGCGATCAGCACCGCGTGCAGCTCGAGGCCCACCTTGTCCTCGAACAGGATGAAGGTCTCGATCAGCACCTCCTCGCGCGCCTGGCCGATCGCGGCGAACACCGCCGGGAAGAAGGCCTCGCCGTTCTCCAGCAACTCGAAGCGGTTGCCGTCCCGCCAGCGGCTGCTCACAGCGTCACCTCCGCCGCCAGCGGCGCATGGTCCGAAAGGTGGGCCCAGGCCTTCGGCGGCAGCGCGATCGGCCGGTGCGATTCGACGTTGCGAACGTAGATGCGGTCGAGCGGCAGCAGCGGCCAGCGGGCCGGGAAGGTGCGCGCGCTGCGGCCGTGCGCGTGGCGGTGCACGTCGACGAGGCCGGCGCAGCGCGCGAGGATGCGGTGCGCTCGCACGCGCCAGTCGTTGAAGTCGCCGGCGATCACCAGCGCCGCGTCGGGCGGCACCTCGATCGACACCATGTGGCACATCAGATCGAGCTGCTGCTTGCGCTGCGCCTCGCCGAGGCCGAGGTGCACGCACACCGCATGCACCGCCTGGCGCGCGCCGGGCACGTCGAGCACGCAATGGAGCAGGCCGCGCTTCTCGCCGTCGCGCCCGGCGATCGAGACGTCGCGGTTCTCGTGGCGAAGGATCGGGTACTTCGACAGCAGCGCGTTGCCGTGGTGGTCGCCGTTCGGGTAGACGGCGTTGCGGCCGTAGGCGAACTGGCCCCAGAGCGCGTCGGCGAGGTATTCGTGGTGGGGCGTCGCTTCCCAGCCGTTCACCCGCTTGGCGTGACGCTCGTGCGCGCCCATCACCTCCTGCAGGAAGACGAGGTCGGCCGCAGTGCTGCGCACCGCCTCGCGCAGGTGCGCGAGCGTGTAGCGGCGGTTGAGGAAGCCGAAGCCCTTGTGGATGTTGACGGTGAGGACGCGCAGCGGGGACATGTCGAGTTCGGTCGGCACGGGCCAGGAGCGGCGAGCTTGCGACACGCGGCGCCGGCCGGCCGTAGGGCCAGTCCGACACGGCTGTCGGCGGATGCCGGCTTTTCGCCCGGTCAGCCGCCCTGGCGCGTCGCGAGCGCGACGGCCGCGGTGCGCGTCTCGACGCCCAGCTTCTCGAACACGTGCTCCAGGTGCTTGTTCACCGTGCGCGGGCTCATGCCGAGGATTTCGGCCACGTCGCGGTTCGTCTTGCCCTTGGCGATCCAGCTCAGCACCTCGGCCTCGCGCGGCGTCAGCGCGGCGAGCCGCGCGTCGGCGGCGGCCGGCGGGCCGGGCTCGGTGAGCAGCCACATCGTCTCGCCGAAGCCGACGCTGCCGAGCCGGCGCGCGACGCGCGCGCCGAGCCGCCGCGTGTCGGCCTCGGCGCCGGCCGCGCTCCAGTCGATCGCCGCGGCGCCCGGCTGCGCTAGCCACGCGCGCGCCCGGGGCGACTGCCACGCCAGCCGCCCGTGCGCATCGACGACGACGAGCCCGTGGCCGCCGATGTCGAGCGCCTCGCGCGCCAGCCGCGTGGCGCGCGCGTTGCGCACGTGCGTCGCCAGGCGCGCCAGCACCTCGGCGGCGCGCACCGGCTTGACGACGTAGTCGACGCCGCCGGCCGCGAAGCCCTCGACGATGTGCGGCGTCTCCGACAGGCCGGTCATGAAGATCACCGGCACGTGCGCCCAGGCCGGCTCGGCCTTGATGCGGCGGCAGGTCTCGAAACCGTCGAGGCCGGGCATGCGCGCGTCGAGCAGGATCGCGTCGGGGCCGACCCATTCGAGCCGCTCGAGCGCCGCCTCGCCGCTGGGCGCGACCAGCACCGTGTAGCCCTCGGACTCCAGCTCGCGGCACAGCGCGCCGAGCGTGTGCGCGGCGTCGTCGACGAGCAGCACGACGTCGCTCATCCGGCGGTCTCCTCGTCGGGCGCGGCTTCGAGCGCGCGCTGCAGCGCGTCGATCAGCTCGGGCCACGCGAAGGCTTCGACGAGCCCGCGCAACGGCGCCAGGCCCGCGGCGGCGGCCGGATGCGCGCGGGCCTGCGCATCGAGCGCGTCGCGCAGCCCCTGCGCGTGGCCGAGCCGCGCGAGCTTCAGCAGCGTGCGCGCCGACTCGGCCGGCAGCGCCGGTGCCGCGGCGCTCGCGAGCGCCGCGCCGCCGTCGCGCCAGCCGGGCATCGGCAGCTCGGCGATCCATTCGAGTTCGAGCTGGCGCTGCAGCACCGCGAGCAGCGCCGACTCGATCACCGGCTTGTCCACGAAGGCCTGCGCGCCCGCGTCGGCGAGCTTGTCCTCCTGGTTCTCGAAGGCGCTGGCCGAGACCATGACGATCGGCATGCCGACGAAGCCGTGCTCGCGGATGCGGCGCGCGGTGGCCCAGCCGTTCATGTCGTCCGTGCCGCCCATCGCGATGTCGAGCAGCACCGCGTCCGGCGGCTGCTCGAGCACGCTTTCGATGCACTCCGGCCCGCTGGCCGCCTCGCGGATGCGAAAGCCCAGCGGCAGCAGCAGGCCGGCGAGCATCTGGCGCTGGATGGGCTGGTCGTCCACCACCAGCAGCGTGCGGCGCGCGCCGAGGTAGCCGGTGACCGGCCGCTTCAGCAGCCCGTGCGGGCCGGCCGGCGGCTCGGCGGTCTCGCTGAGGTAGAGCCGCACGGTGAAGCGGCTGCCCGCGCCGGGCTCGCTGTGCACGGTGAGCTCGCCGCCCATCAGCTGCGTCAGCAGCCGGGTGATCGTGAGGCCGAGGCCGGTGCCCGGCTCGCCGGTGCGGCGGCCCGCGGCGCCGCGCTCGAAGGGCAGGAAGATGCGCTCCAGGTCCTGTTCGGCGATGCCGATGCCGGTGTCCACCACGGAGAAGCGCGCCACCTCGCGGGTGTGGTCGATGTGCAGCACGATGCGCCCGCGCTCGGTGAAGCGCACCGCGTTGCCGAGCAGGTTCAGCAGGATCTGCCGCAGCCGCTTCGCGTCGGCACGCACGAAGCGCGGCATGCGCCCGGCCGTCTCCACCGCGAACGCGAGGCCTTTCGCCTCGGCCTGCGGCGCGACCATGCGCACCAGGTCGTCGACGAACTCCGGCATCGCGAGCGGCGCGATGTCCAGCCGCAGCTTGCCGGCTTCGATGCGCGCGAGGTCGAGCAGGCCGTCGATCAGCCCGTGCAGGTGCTCGCCGCTGCGATGGATGGTCGCGACCGCGGCGCGCCGCTCGCCGCGGACCTGCTCGTCCTTCAGCAGGATCTGCGCGTAGCCGAGGATGCCGTTCAGCGGCGTGCGCAGCTCGTGGGTGATGCCGGTGACGTAGCGCGTCTTGGCCTGGTTCGCGGCCTCGGCGAGATCCTTCGCGGTCTGCAGCGCGGCATCGGTGCGGCGGTGCGCCTCGATCTCCTCGGCGAGCAGCCGGTTGTGGCGGCTCGACTCGGCCTCGGCCATGCGCCGGCTCTCGCTGCCGAGCACGATCCACCACGCGCCCACCGCGATGCCCAGCGACAGCAGCGCGAAGGCCTGCCAGAACGCCGTGCGCAGCGCCGAGCGCGCATCGACGTCCGGCGCTCCGGCGTGGAGCACCGCGTCGTGCAGCGCCTGCTGGTCGTAGACGACGCCGAGCGTGCCGGCGAGCAACGCGATCAAGGACACCGCGACCACCAGGTAGTGCGCGACGCGCAGGTCGACCAGCGCCGAGACCCGCGGCGGCAGCAGCCGGCCGAGCGCGGCGCGCACCTGCTCGGCGGCGCGCGCCTCGGGCTTGCAGCGGTCGTGGCAGCGCGACTCGAGGGTGCAGCACAGCGAGCAGATCGGCGCGCCGTAGGCCGGGCAGCCGGCCATGTCCTCGGACTCGAAGCGGTTCTCGCACACCGCGCAGCGCACCCAGGCGCCCGGCTTCCAGGTGCCTTCGTCCTTGCGTGCGAGGTAGTAGCGCCCGCGGGTCGCCCAGGCGATCGCCGGCGCCGCGGCCATCGCGGTGAACAGCGCGATGAAGGGCGCGTAGGCCTGCGCGGCCTCGCCCATCGCGCCGGCATAGGCCGCGATCGAGAGCGCGGTCGCGATGCCGGTCGCGCCCAGGCCCACCGGGTTCAGGTCGTAGAGGTAGGCGCGCCGGAACTCGATCGCCTTCGGGCTCCAGCCCAGCGGCTTGTTGATGACCAGGTCGGCCACCAGCGCGCCGACCCAGGCGATCGCGACGTTGCTGTAGAGGCCGAGCACGCGCTCCAGGGCCTCGAACACGCCCAGCGTCATCAGCAGCACCGCGATCACCACGTTGAACACCAGCCAGACGACGCGGCCGGGGTGGCTGTGCGTCAGCCGCGCGAAGAAGTTGCTCCAGGCGAGCGAGCCGGCGTAGGCGTTGGTGAGGTTGATCTTGACCTGCGAGACCACGACGAACAGCGCCGCCGCGCCCAGCACCCAGGCCGGGTCGTCGAACAGGTAGGCATAGCCGGCCAGGTACATCTGCATCGGCTCGACGGCCTTGTCCGCCGGCATCTGCTGCTGCAGCACGAGGAAGGCGAGGAAGGCGCCGCCCAGCATCTTCAGCATGCCCGGCACGATCCAGCCCGGCCCGGCGACCAGCACCGCGCCCCACCAGCGCCAGCGGTTCGCGCGCGTCTTCTCCGGCAGGAAGCGCAGGTAGTCGACCTGCTCGCCGATCTGCACGACCAGCGAGAAGGCCACGGTCGCCGCGGCGCCGAACATCAGGCCGTCGAAGCCGGCGCTGCCCGAGACGCGGCCGGCGAGCGTCGAGAACTCGGCGTACTTGCCCGGATCGATCGCCCACACCGCCGCGTACGGCGCGATGCACAGCACGATCCACAGCGGCTGCGTCCACAGCTGCAGCCGCGAGATCAGCGTGATGCCGTGCATCACCAGCGGGATCACACCGAGCGAGGCCACCAGGTAGCACGCCGCGATCGGCCAGCCGGTGACGAGCTCGATCGCGGTGCCGAGGATGGCCGCCTCGAGCGCGAAGAAGATGAAGGTGAAGCTCGCGTAGATCAGCGAGGTCAGCGTCGAGCCGAGGTAGCCGAAGCCGGCGCCGCGGGTGAGCAGGTCCATGTCGAGCCCGTGCCGCGCGGCGTGGTAGCTGATCGGCAGGCCGGTGAGGAAGGTGACGAGCCCGACGACGAGGATCGCCCACAGCGCGTTCGCGAAGCCGTAGCTCAGCGCGATCGCGCCGCCGATCGCCTCGAGCGCGAGGAAGGAGGTCGCGCCGAACGCGGTGTTCGCGACGCGGAACTCGCTCCACTTGCGGAAGTGCCGCGGCGTGTAGCGCAGCGCGTAGTCCTCCATCGTCTCGTTCGCGACCCAGCCGTTGTAGTCGCGGCGGATGCGGAAGATCTTTTGCGGAGCGATGGACGACACGCGGTTCCTCGGCCGTGGCAGCGCTGGCGTTTTTGCAAGAAGCGATCCCGGCGCGTCGCTACGTCGAATGACGTATTCGGCCTGCGCCCCACGGCTTGCACGATGAGCGCCATCGATCGGGGCCATGCCAAGCACACCACGCACACCGCTGGTGCCCCATGCCCCCGCAACGCTCAACCGTCACCGGCAGGAGGCCGACATGTCCCAGTCTTCCGATTCGAACTTCGACGCGCAGCGCCGCCGGCTGATGCAGGCCGCCGCGGCGATGCCGCTGGCCGGCCTGCCGGCCTGGGCCCTGGCCCAGCAGTTCCCGACCGCGAAGGTGAACACCACCAAGCTCGCGGTCACCGACACCGAAGTCACCGTCGGCCAGCTGCACTCGGCCACCGGCACGATGGCGATTTCCGAGACCGGCTCGATCCAGGCCGAGCAGCTCGCGATCGACCAGATCAACGCGATGGGCGGCGTGCTCGGCCGCAAGATCAAGGTCATCAAGGAAGACGGCGCGAGCGACTGGCCGACCTTCGCCGAGAAGAGCAAGAAGCTGCTGGTCAACGACAAGGTCGCGGCCGTGTTCGGCTGCTGGACCAGCGCCTCGCGCAAGGCGGTGCTGCCGATCTTCGAGAAGGAGAACGGCATGCTCTATTACCCGACCTTCTATGAAGGCCTGGAGCAGAGCAAGAACGTCATCTACACCGGGCAGGAAGCGACGCAGCAGATCATCTGGGGCCTCGACTGGGCCAGCAAGGAGAAGAAGGCCAAGAGCTTCTTCCTGATCGGCTCCGACTACATCTGGCCGCGCACCTCGAACAAGATCGCGCGCAAGCACATCGAGAACCAGCTCAAGGGCAAGGTGGTCGGCGAGGAGTACTACCCGCTCGGCCACACCAACTTCAACTCGCTGCTCAACAAGATCAAGGTCGCCAAGCCCGACTGCATCTACGCGGTGGTGGTCGGCGGCTCGAACGTCTCGTTCTACAAGCAGATGAAGGCCGCGGGCATCACGGCCGACAAGCAGTTCCTGCTGACGATCTCGGTCACCGAGGACGAGCTGCTGGGCATCGGCGGCGAGAACACCGCGGGCTTCTACGCCTGCATGAAGTACTTCCAGAGCCTCGACAACCCGAACAACAAGAAGTTCGTCGAGGCCTTCAAGGCCAAGTACGGCGCCAAGTCGGTGATCGGCGACGTCACCCAGGCGGCCTACCTCGGCCCCTGGCTGTGGAAGTTCACGGTCGAAAAGGCCGGCAGCTTCGACATCGACAAGATCGCCGCGGCCAGCGAAGGCGTGGAGTTCAAGGAAGCCCCCGAGGGCTACGTGAAGATCCACAAGAACCACCACCTGTGGAGCAAGGCGCGCATCGGCCAGATGCAGATGGACGGGCAGTTCAAGCTGATCGCCGAATCGCCCAACCTGATCGAGCCCGATCCCTTCCCCAAGGGATATCAATGACGCCCCCGAGGGCCTTCGGCCTTCCCCCCAGGGGACCACGCCAGTGGCCCGGCGAAGCCGGATCCACGGCGTGCGCTGGGTTGGTCAAGGCATGCACGCGGCAGCTCGCTTCTCGGTGACGCCATGACTCTTTCGGACATCCTGAACATCGGCCTGATGCAGGGCTTCGCGGGCATCAGCCTGTTCGCGGTGCTGCTGCTGATGGGCCTGGGGCTCGCGATCATCTTCGGGCAGATGGGCGTCATCAACATGGCGCACGGCGAGTTCATGGCGATCGGCGCGTACACCGTGTTCCTCGGCTCGACGCTCGCCGAGCGGTTCGCGCCGGGTCTGATGCAGGCCTACTTTCCGCTCGCGATCGCGCTGGCCTTCGGCTTCGCGTTCGCGGCCGGCTGGCTGGCCGAGTGGGCGCTGATCCGCCACCTCTACAAGCGCCCGCTCGACACGCTGCTCGCCACCTGGGGCCTGAGCCTCGCGTTGCAGCAGTGCTTTCGCAGCTTCATCAGCGCGAAGGAGGTGAGCCCGACGCTGCCCGACTGGCTGATGGGCTCGTGGGCGCCGAAGGAGGGGCTCGACATCCCGATCAACGGCCTGTTCGTGCTGGCGCTGACCGCGCTCGTCACCGCCGTGGTGATGCTCGCGCTCTACAAGAGCCGCTGGGGCCTGCGGGTGCGCGCGACGGTGGCCAACCGCGCGATGGCCAACGCGACCGGCATCGACACCAAGCGATGCGACCGGCTCACCTTCGCGATCGGCTGCGGCATCGCCGGCATCGCGGGCGCGGCCTTCACCACCATCGGCTCCACCGGGCCCACCTCCGGCTCGCTCTACATCGTCGACGCCTTTCTCGTGGTGACCTTCGGCGGCGCGGCCAGCCTGCTCGGCACGGTGGCCTCGGCCTTCGGCATCGCGCAGATGCAGTCGATCAGCGAGTTCTTCCTGACCGGCTCGATGGCCAAGGTGCTGACGCTGAGCCTGATCGTCGCGATCCTGATGATTCGCCCGCAAGGCCTCTTCGCTGCGAAGGTCCGTCGATGAAGAACGTGCTGAAGACCTGGCTCGACGCATACCGCCTCGGCAGCCTGCTGGCGCTCGCGCTGCTGCTGCTCGTCGTGTTCCCGCTGGCCCTCGACAGCTTCCGGCTCAACCTGGTCGGCAAGTACCTCAGCTATGCCTTCGTCGCGGTCGGCCTCGTCGTGCTGTGGGGCTGGGGCGGCGTGCTGAGCCTCGGCCAGGGCGTGTTCTTCGGCCTCGGCGGCTACGCGATGGCGATGTTCCTGAAGCTGGAAGCCAGCGACCCGGTGAGCACCAAGATCCAGAGCACGCCGGGCATCCCCGACTTCATGGACTGGAACCAGCTCACCGCGCTGCCGCTGTGGTGGGAGCCGTTCCGCAGCCTGCCCTTCGCGCTGATCGCGGTGGTGGCGCTGCCGACGGCGCTGGCCTTCGTGATCGGCTACGCGATGTTCAAGCGGCGCGTGGGCGGCGTGTACTTCGCGATCATCACGCAGGCGGTCGCGCTGATCCTGACCGTGCTCATCATCGGCCAGCAGGGCGTGACCGGCGGGGTCAACGGCATGACCGACCTCAAGACGATGTGGGGCTGGGACATCCGCACCGACTCGGCCAAGCTGATCCTCTACTACGTGTGCGCCGGCACGCTGCTGGCGAGCATCGCGGTGGGGCTGTGGATCCAGCGCAGCAAGTTCGGCACGCTCCTGCTCGCGATGCGCGACAAGGAAGACCGGGTGCGCTTCTCGGGCTACGACGTCGCGATGTTCAAGGTGGCGGCCTTCTGCTCGGCCGCGGCGATCGCCGGCATCGGCGGCGCGATGTTCACGCTGCAGGTGGGCTTCATGTCGCCGAGCTTCGTCGGCATCGTGCCCTCGATCGAGATGGTGATCTTCGCGGCGGTCGGCGGGCGGCACAGCCTGGTCGGCGCGGTGATCGGCGCACTGCTCGTCAATGCCGGCAAGACCTTCTTTTCGGAAAGCTTCCCGGACCTGTGGCTGTTCATGATGGCCGCGCTCTTCATCGGCGTGACCATGGCCTTCCCCGACGGGCTGGCGGGGCTGGTCGAGCAGAAGCTCAAGCCGTGGTGGAAGCGACGCCGCGCCGAGCGGCGCGAGCTGCGCGAGCGCGTGGCCGCGGCGCACGCGGCCTGGCCCGAGCCGCCGAAGCCGCGCGAACCCGCGCCTCCGCTGGCCGGCGGCATCCGTGGCCAGCACGCCTGAAAGGCGACCCGTCATGAGCACCCTGGGAAGCAACACCGACTTCGCGCTCGCGATCGAGGACCTCTCGGTCGCCTTCGACGGCTTCAAGGCCATCGACGCGCTCACGCTCTACATCGACAGGAACGAGCTGCGCGTGATCATCGGCCCGAACGGCGCGGGCAAGACGACGCTGCTCGACCTGATCTGCGGCAAGACCCGCGCCACCGAGGGCAGCATCAAGTTCAAGAACGAGGAGCTGACCAGGCTTCCCGAGCACGCGCGCGTGCGCCGCGGCATCGGGCGCAAGTTCCAGACGCCGTCGATCTACGAGAACCTTTCGGTCTTCAAGAACCTGGAGGTCTCGTACCCGTTAGGCCGCTCGGTGCTCGGCGCGATGTTCTTCCGCTGCACCGACGCCGTGTTGGCGCGGGTACAGGTCGTCGCCGAAGAGATCGGCCTCGCCGGAATGCTCGAGATGGAGGCCGGCCTGCTGAGCCACGGCCAGAAGCAGTGGCTCGAGATCGGCATGCTTTTGATGCAGGAGCCCGAGCTGCTGATGCTCGACGAGCCCATCGCCGGCATGAGCGCGCGCGAGCGCGACCTCACCGCCGAGCTGCTCAAGCGCATCTGCAAGGGGCGCGCGGTGATCGTGATCGAGCACGACATGGACTTCGTCGAGAAGATCGCCGACAAGGTGACGGTGATGCACCAGGGAAGGATCCTCGCCGAAGGGTCGATGGACAAGGTGCAGAACGACCCGAAGGTCATCGACGTGTACCTCGGCCACTGAAGGAGCACGGCGATGCTGAACGTCAAGGAGCTCCACGTGGCCTACGGGCAGAGCGAGGCGCTGCACGGCGTCTCGTTCGAGGCGAAGCCGAAGGAGACGGTCGCGATCATGGGCCGCAACGGCATGGGCAAGACCACGCTGTTCAAGAGCCTGATCGGCCTGCTGCCGGTGAAGAGCGGCTCGATCCAGGTCGGGGCGAACGACGTGACGAGGGACGAGAGCTTCCGGCGCGTCGCCAAGGGCATCGCTTATGTGCCGCAGGGCCGCATGATCTTCTCGACGCTCACCGTCGAAGAGAACATCCAGACCGGCCTGGAGAACGCGAAGGACAAGCGCATCCCCGAGGAGATCTACAAGCTCTTCCCGGTGCTGTGGGACATGCGCCGGCGCAAGGGCGGCAATCTCTCCGGCGGCCAGCAGCAGCAGCTCGCGATCGCGCGCGCGCTGGTCACGCAGCCGAAGGTGCTGCTGCTTGACGAGCCGACCGAAGGCATCCAGCCCTCGATCATCAAGGACATCGCCAAGGCGCTGAACGAGATCCGCCGGCTGCGCGAGATCACGATCGTGGTGAGCGAGCAGGTGCTGAGCTTCGCGATGGACGTGGCCGACCGGCTGTTCGTCATCGAAGGCGGCCGGCTCGTGCACGAGACCGCGCGTGCCGAGACCGACGTCGCGCACATCAAGCAGTACCTCTCCGTCTGACCCTTCCAACGCAGGAGCACGCCATGGCCGAAACGCTGATCAAGGTCGATCTCACCCAGCCCGCGCCCAGCAACGAGCAGGTGCACAACCGCTGGCATCCGGACATCCCGATGGCCTGCTGGGTCAAGCCGGGCGACGAGTTCGTGCTCGAGACCTACGACTGGACCGGCGGCTTCATCAAGAACAACGACAGCGCCGACGACGTGCGCGACATCGACCTGACCACGGTGCACTACCTGAGCGGGCCGGTCGGCGTGAAGGGCGCGGAGCCGGGCGACCTGCTGGTCGTCGATCTGCTCGACATCGGCGCGAAGGCCGACAGCCTCTGGGGTTTCAACGGTTTCTTCTCGAAGAAGAACGGCGGCGGCTTCCTGACCGATCACTTCCCGCAGGCGCAGAAGAGCATCTGGGACTTCCACGGCATGTTCACGAGCAGCCGCCACGTGCCGGGCGTGCACTTCGCGGGCTTGATCCACCCGGGCCTGATCGGCTGCCTGCCCGACCGCAAGATGCTCGACATGTGGAACGAGCGCGAGCTCGGCTTCATCGCGACCGACCCGCAGCGCGTGCCGCCGCTGGCCGCGCCGCCTTCGGCGCCGACCGCGCACATGGGCAAGCTCAAGGGCGACGCCGGCGCGAAGGCCGCCGCCGAGGGCGCGCGCACCGTGCCGCCGCGCGAGCACGGCGGCAACTGCGACATCAAGGACCTCTCGCGCGGCTCGAAGATCTTCTTCCCGGTCTACGTCGACGGCGCGGGGCTGAGCGTCGGCGACCTGCACTTCTCGCAAGGCGACGGCGAGATCACCTTCTGCGGCGCGATCGAGATGGCCGGCTGGGTGCACATGAAGGTGAGCCTCATCAAGGGCGGCATGGCGAAGTACGGCATCAAGAACCCGATCTTCAAGCCCAGCCCGATCACGCCGCACTACAACGACTACCTGATCTTCGAGGGCATCAGCGTCGACGAGCACGGCAAGCAGCACTACCTGGACGTGCACGTCGCCTACCGGCAGGCCTGCCTCAACGCGATCGAGTACCTGACGAAGTTCGGCTACTCGCGCGCCCAGGCGCATTCCATCCTCGGCGTGGCGCCGGTGCAGGGGCACATCAGCGGCGTGGTCGACATCCCGAACGCCTGCGCGACGCTGTGGATCCCGACGCAGATCTTCGACTTCGACATCAACCCGAGCGCGGCCGGGCCGATCAAGCACCTCGACGGCTCGGTGCAGATGCCGCTGTCGCCGGACCTGGCCTGAGATGCCGACCTACGACTACGCCTGCGCGGCCTGCGGCGGCTTCGACGCCTTCCGCGCGCTGGCCGCACGCAACGAGCCGGCCGCCTGCCCCGGCTGCGGCGCCGCGGCGCCGCGCGTCTTCGCGAGCGCGCCGCGGCTGGCGCTGCTCGACGGGCCAACGCGCGGCGCGATCGAGGTCAACGAGCGCGCGCGCCACGCGCCGCAGTCCTCGCGCGACTACGCGCGCCTCGCGCACCCGGCCGGCTGCGGCTGCTGCAAGCCGGGCGCGCGCGGCGCGACGGTGACGGCCGCGAACGGCGCGAAGGCCTTCCCGGGCAAGCGGCCCTGGATGATCAGCCACTGAAGCGCACGGCCGGCGCGGGGCCGGACGATGCCGCGCCGGTCTACCAGCGCGCCGGCAGCGGCTTGAGCAGCAGCAGCGCCTTGCCCTCGGCGCGCAGGTAGCCGCCGGCTTCCAGGTCCTTCATCTGGCGGCTCACCATCTCGCGCGAGCAGCCCAGGCGCGCCGCCATGTCGCGGTGCGTGAGGTGCTCGTCGATGCGGCGCGGGCCGCCCTCGGCCCCCGGCACGTCGCTCGCCTCGCTCGCCAGCGCGTTCAGCAGCGCGACCAGCCGCCCGTACACGTCGTTCAGCGCGAGCTGCTTCGCGGTGAGCGTCGCGGCGCGCGCGCGGCGGATCACCTTGGCGAGCAGCTCGAAGGCGAACTCGGGGTGGTCGGCGATGTGCTGCTCGAGTGCGATGCGGGTGACGATCGCGCACTCGCTGGCTTCCAGCGTCTCGATGCTGGCCGAGCGCGGGCCGCCGTCGAGGCTCATCTCGCCCAGGTATTCGCCGGGGCCGTAGACGCCGTAGGTGATCTCGCGCTCGCGCTCGCCGCTGGCGAAGCAGCGCAGCCGGCCGGCGACGATGATGAACAGCGAATGCCCCGGCTCGCCCTCGTGGACGATCAGCGTGCCCTTGCGGTAGCGCTTGAGCTCGCCGCGCTGCGCGAGCGGGCGCAGCGTGTCGCTCAGGTGGGCGAGTCGATCGGAGGTGGCGGAGGAACCAGGCATGCGGCGGCGCGTTCGGCGCCGCCGATGCTAGCGAGTCGCCCTTGCGCCGCGGCCGCGGCGCATGCGGCCGCCCTCACGCGGCCTGCGGCAGGCGCTGTTGTGCGCTCGCGCGCTCCGGCGGGGACAGGCCGAGCGCCCCCATCAACGGCGGCAGCACCGCCATCTGGCGCACCAGCGAGCAGATGCTGCCGGCGCCCGTCTTCGCGCGGATGCTGTTGATGTGGGTGCGCACGGTCGAGAGGGCCACGCCGAGCATGTCGGCCACCTCGCGCGCGGTGGCGCCTGCGCACAGCTCGGCCAGCACCCGGCCTTCGGTGGGCGTGAGGCCGATGCTGCGCGCGTAGCCGAGCACCGAGAGCTGGCCGACCATCTGCCGCTTGCCGAGCAGGATCAGCACGGTGGGCGCCGACTGCGCCGCGGGCGCGGACGGCTGCGCGCGCCGGCCGAGCGGCACGACCGAGATGCAAAGCTGCTCGGCCTCGCCGCCGATCTTCAGCAGCTTGCGCAGGCCCTGGTGGGCCGCCTGGTGCAGCGCGACGCGCAGCGGCTCGCGATCGCTGCTGGCGCGTGCGCGCAGGAGGCTGCCGAGCAGTTCGAGCGGGTGCGTCGCATCGAGGTCGTGGCGTGCCGCGCGGTTGTGGTGCTGCACGACGCCTTCGGCGCTGACGACCAGCACGCCGTAGTCGATCTCGTCGAGCACCGCGCTCGTCCAGTCGGCCGCGGGCTCGGGCGCGACCACGTCGATGTCGGTCGCGCGCCGGCCGACGCGGCTGGCGAGCACGGCGGCGCGCATCGCGGCGGCGGCCTGTTGCGGGTCGAAGGGAAGCGGGCGCAGGGCGGTGGCGGTGTGCATGGCGTCGTCCTTGTGCGGACGCTTCGCCCCGGAAGCGAGGGTGCCGGGTGCCTGGGAACGTCCTGCCGGTCAGCTTAGGCGGCCGCCTCCAGCGCAGGAGGGAAATACGTTGCGCGATCCCGGTGACTTATTCACCTGCGGCGTTCACGCGCCGGTCGCGCTCATTCGCGGAACAGCCCGCGTGCCGCGAACAGCGGGCTCGCCGGCGGGCGCGAGGGCTCGCGGTGGTAGAGCTCGATGCGCTCGACCTCGCTCTTCGAGCCGAAGACGAGGCCGATGCGCTGGCCGATCGCGCGCGGCACCACGCCCAGCACCGGCTGGCGGCCGGTGCTCGCGCGCCCGCCGGCCTGCTCGACGAGGAAGCCGATCGGGCTGGCCTCGCACAGCAGCCTCAGGCCGCGGGCTTCCGCGAGCGCAGGCTCGCCGCCGGGCGCGCCGGCGCCGGCCGTCGCGCTGCCGTGCGGGTGGATGAACACGCCGCCGCGCATCAGGATGCGGTGCACCTCCGCCACGGTGCTCGCGACCCAGCGCATGTTGAAGTCCTTGCCGCGCGGGCCGGCGCGGCCGGCCTCGCATTCCTCGACGTAGCGCTTGATCGGCGGTTCCCAGAAGCGCGAGTTCGAGGTGTCGATCGCGAACTCCTGCGTCTCGGCCGGCACGCGAAGTTCCGGATGGGTCAGCATGAACTCGCCGAGGTTCGGGTTCAGCGTGAAGCCGGCGACGCCGTTGCCGACGCTCAGCACGAACATCGTGGTCGGGCCGTAGAGCGCGTAGCCGGCGGCGACCTGGGTCGCGCCGGCCTGAAGGAAGTCGGCCGCGGTCGCGTCGCGGCCGCTCGCCACCGCGTCGGCGGGCGCGCGCAGGATCGAGAAGATGCTGCCGACCGACACGTTGCAGTCGAGGCTGCCGGTGCCGTCGAGCGCGTCGAACACCAGCAGGTAGGGGCCGCGCGGATCGCCGGCGGGGATCTGCCAGGGCTCGTCCACCGCGTCGCAGGCCACGCCCGCGAGGTGGCCGTTCCATTCGTTGTGGCGCAGGAAGATCTCGTGCGCGAGGCGGTCGAGCCGCTCGGCGTCGTCGCCGTCGGCGTCGAGCCGGCCCTGCGCGACCACGCGGGCGATCGACTTGCAGGCCAGCGACACGTCCAGGATCAGCCCGTTCAGGCGCCCGCTCGCCTGCGGGAAGCGGCGGCGTTCCTCGATCAGGTAGCGCGTGAGCGTCCAGCGCTGCGATAGCGGCATGGCGAGGGGCGGCGGGGCGGCGAAGGGGGCGCGAGCTTGCCGCGTCGGCCGCGGCGGCACCGGCTTGGGCGAACCGATTCGCGCGTCCGGTCGCGGCTCAGGGATGCCACGCGCCCGGCATCGCGTGCAGCAGCACCAGGGTCATCGTGAGGTAGCGCGCGAACTTGCCGATCGCCATGTAGACGACGCAGGGCCAGAACGGCAGCCGCAGCCAGCCCGCGACGGCGCACAGCGGATCGCCGACCACCGGCAGCCACGAGAGCAGACAGGCCTTCGGCCCGAAGCGCTGCAGCCAGCCCAGCACGCGCGCCTCGGCCGGCTTGTGCTGCACGCGCTCGTAGAGCTTCTCGGCGCCGAAGCCCATCCACCAGCTGATCGCGCCGCCGAGCGTGTTGCCCGCGGTCGCGACCAGGATGGCTGGCCAGAACAGCTCGGGGTTGAGCTTGACGAGCCCGAACACCGCCGGCTCCGAGCCCAGCGGCAGCAGCGTCGCCGAGATCAGCGCGACGACGAACACGGTGCTCAGGCCGAACTTCGGCAGGGCCAGCAGCACGAGCAGCTGCTCCATCCATTGCTGCATCCAGGCTTCCATCGCGCGGCATTGTGTTGGCTCGTCGCGCCACCGCGCATGGCCGAAACGCGCCGAAACGCGTCGCTATACTGCTGCCCTCTTTTTAGGCAACCACCGTCGTGAGTCCTTGCGTGAACACCGTTCGCATCGGCCCCTACACGACGGCGAACCGGTGGTTCGTGGCGCCCATGGCCGGCGTGACCGATCGCCCGTTCCGCCAGCTGTGCCGCCGCCTCGGCGCCGGCCACGCGACGAGCGAGATGGTCACGTCGCGACGCGAGCTGTGGAGCAGCCTCAAGACCTCGCGCCGCGCCGACCACGCCGGCGAGCCGGGCCCGATCGCGGTGCAGATCGCCGGCACCGAGCCGGCCGAGATGGCCGAGGCCGCGCTCTACAACATCGACCGCGGCGCGCAGATCATCGACATCAACATGGGCTGCCCGGCGAAGAAGGTCTGCAAGGCCTGGGCGGGTTCCGCGCTGATGCGCAACGAGCCGCTGGCGCTGCGCATCGTCGAGGCGGTGGTCGCCGCCTGCGCGCCGCGCGGCGTGCCGGTCACCTTGAAGATGCGCAGCGGCTGGAGCGCGGACCACCGCAACGCGGTGGCGATCGCGACGCGCGCCGAGCAGCTCGGCATCGCGCTCTTCACCGTGCACGGCCGAACGCGCGAGCAGGGCTACGGCGGGCAGGCGGAGCACGAGACCGTCGCCGCGGTGAAGGCGGCGGTGCGCGTGCCGGTGGTCGCGAACGGCGACATCGCGACGCCCGAGGAAGCGCGCGACGTGCTGGCCGCCACGGGCTGCGACGCGGTGATGATCGGCCGCGCGGCACAGGGCCGGCCGTGGATCTTTCGCGAGATCGAGCACTTCGTCGCCACCGGCGAACACCTGCCGGCGCCGCGCACGCGCGAGGTGGGGGCATGGCTCGTCGAGCATCTGCACGATCACCACGCGCTGTACGGCGACGCCCCCGGCGGCACCGGCGTGCGCAGCGCGCGCAAGCACATCGGCTGGGCGGTGCGCGGCTTGCCCGGCGGCGAAGCCTTTCGTGCGCGCATGAACACGCTGGAACGCTGCGAACAGCAGCTGGCCACGCTCGCCGACTGGTTCGATGCGCTGGCCGTCGATCACGAACGGCTGCCCCAGGGCGCGAACGACCCCGTGCTGGAAGAAGAAGCCGCATGACGAAGAAGCACATCGACGCCTGCATCCGCGAAAGCCTCGAAACCTATTTCAAGGACCTGCGCGGCGCCGAGCCGCATGCGATCTACGACATGGTGATCCAGGTCGTCGAGAAGCCGCTGCTCGACGTGGTGATGCAGCACGCCGACGGCAACCAGTCGCGCGCGGCCGACTGGCTCGGCATCAACCGCAACACGCTGCGACGCAAGCTCGTCGACCACAAACTCATCAAATGACGAGCGACCTCACCGCGCTGCTTTCGGTCTCCGACAAGACCGGCATCGTCGAACTCGCGCAGGCGCTGCACACGCTCGGCGTGAAGCTGCTGTCCACCGGCGGCACCGCGAGGCTGCTCGCCGACGCCGGCCTGCCGGTGACCGAGGTCGCCGAGCACACCGGCTTTCCCGAGATGCTCGACGGCCGCGTCAAGACGCTGCATCCCGCCATCCACGGCGGCCTGCTGGCGCGGCGCGACCTTCCGGCGCACATGGACGCGCTCGGCGAGCACGGCATCGCGACGATCGACCTGCTCGTCGTGAACCTCTATCCCTTCGAGGCCACCGTCGCGAAGCCCGGCTGCACGCTCGCCGACGCGATCGAGAACATCGACATCGGCGGCCCGGCGATGGTGCGCTCGGCCGCGAAGAACTGGCAGCACGTCGCGGTGCTGACCGACGCCGGGCAGTACGACGGCGTCGTCGCCGAGCTGCGCGCCTACGGCACCGTGAGCCGCGCGACGCGCTTCGCCCTCGCGGTCGCGGCCTTCAACCGCATCGCGGACTACGACGCGGCGATCAGCGAGCACCTCTCCTCGCTCGTGCTGCCCGACAGCGACGAAGCCGTGCCCGAGCGCAGCGAGTTCCCCGCGCGGAGCAACGCCCGCTTCGTCAAGCTGCAGGACCTGCGCTACGGCGAGAACCCGCACCAGCGCGCGGCCTTCTACCGCGACCTGCATCCGGCGCCCGGCTCGCTCGTCACCGCGACGCAGCTTCAGGGCAAGGAGCTTTCGTACAACAACATCGCCGATGCGGATGCGGCCTGGGCGTGCGTGAAAAGCTTCGACGGCCCGGCCTGCGTGATCGTCAAGCACGCGAACCCCTGCGGCGTCGCGCTCGGCGCGGACGCCACCGAGGCCTACGCGAAAGCGTTCAAGACCGATCCCACTTCGGCCTTCGGCGGGATCATCGCGTTCAACAGCGCCGTCGACGAAGCCTGCGCGCGGGCGGTCAGCGGGCAGTTCGTCGAGGTGCTGATCGCGCCGGCCTACAGCGAAGCTGCGCTCGCGGTGCTGAAGGCGAAGGCGAACACGCGCGTGCTCGCGATCTCGCTCGACGGCGTCGACCGCAACGCCGGCGACGCCTGGCACCGCGGCCTCGACGCGCACGACCTGAAGCGCGTCGGCTCGGGCCTGCTGATCCAGAGCGCCGACAACCATGCGCTCGATCCGTCGGCCTTGAAGCTCGTCACGCAACGGGCGCCGACCGAAGCCCAGCAGGCCGACCTGCTGTTCGCCTGGGCCGTCGCGAAGTTCGTCAAGAGCAACGCGATCGTCTTCGCGGGCGGCGGCATGACGCTGGGCGTCGGCGCCGGCCAGATGAGCCGGCTCGACAGCGCGCGCATCGCCGGGATCAAGGCGCAGCACGCGGGCCTGTCGCTGCAGGGCTCGTGCGTGGCCAGCGATGCCTTCTTCCCGTTCCGCGACGGCCTCGACGTGCTGGCCGACGCCGGCTGCGCCTGCGTGATCCAGCCCGGCGGCAGCGTCAAGGACGCCGAGGTGATCGCCGCCGCCGACGAGCGCGGCATCGCGATGCTGTTCACCGGCGTTCGCCACTTCCGGCATTGAGCGGGTGCTTGCCTTGCCCGTCCGAGCCACCCGAAACCAGGAGACACCGATGAACCGCCCAAGCCCCGCCGTCCGACTCGCCTGCCTCGGCGCCTTCGCCTCGATCGCCGCCGCCTCTGCCCACGCGGCCGGCGACGTCTACTTCCAGGGCGGCTTCGCCGGCGGCGGCGTCGGGTATGCGTTGCCGCTCGACGCCCGCTTCGGCCTGCGCGCCGACGTGATGACCGTCGGCAGCCGCCGCGACACCTACACCGACGACGACGGCGTCGAGTACCGCGGCAAGCTGCGCAACGACCGCGTCGCGCTGTTCGGCGACTTCTTCCCCGGCGCGGGCGGTTTCCGCCTTTCCGCCGGCGTCGGCCTGCACGACGCGCGGCTCGACTTGAGCGCGCGCGGCGCCGGCCAGGTGGTGACGATCGGCTCGCGCACGCTCGTGCTGACCGCCGGCGACCGCTTCGACGTGAAGATCGAATACCCGCGCGTGATGCCCTACCTCGGCCTCGGCTACGGCCACCACCGCGCCCAGCCCGGCTGGGGCTTCATCTTCGACGTCGGCCTGTTCTTCGGCCGCACCAAGGTCAGCGGCGGCGCGAGCGGCCCGGGCTTCGCCGCGGCCGGCCTGACGCAGGCCGACGTCGACGCCGAGCTGCAGAGCATCCGCGAGGACGAGGCGGACTGGCGCGTGCTGCCCCAGGTGACCTTCGGCGCGAGCTACAAGTTCTGATTCGGTGACCCTCGCCGTCCGCGCCGCCGAACTCGCGCTCGCCGGCGCGGCGCGGCTCATCACCGGCGCCCAGGGCCACTGGTACGGCTGCCCGCCGAAGGCCGAGCAGCGCATCTACTTCGCCAACCACCAGAGCCATCTCGACTGGGTGCTGATCTGGGCCGCGCTGCCGCGCGAGCTGCGCGCCACCACCCGGCCGATCGCCGCGAAGGACTACTGGCAGGCGACGCCGCTGAAGCACTGGATCACGCGCGAGGTCTTCCATGCCGTGTACGTCGTCAGACAGCGCAGCGACGACCAGGACCCGCTCGAGCCGCTGCTCGAGGCGCTCGCCGCCGGCGACTCGCTGGTGATCTTTCCCGAAGGCACGCGCGGCAGCAGCGGCGTGCCGCAGGCCTTCAAGAGCGGGCTGTTCCACCTCGCGCAGCAGGTGCCGCAGGCGGTGCTGGTGCCGGCGTGGATCGACAACGTGCAGCGCGTGATGCCCAAGGGCGAGGTGGTGCCGGTGCCGATCCTGTGCTCGGTGACCTTCGGCGCGCCGATCGCCGGGCCCGCGGCCGGCGAGGACAAGCGCGCGTTCCTCGAACGGGCGCGCCAGGCGGTCGTCGATCTGGAAGCGGTGGCCGCGTGAGCGCGCGCCGCTCGTTGGCTCTCACGCGATGAGCGCGCTGCGCGACCTGCCCGTCTCGACGCAGGTCGCGCTGCTGTTCGTGCTGCTGTTCGGCGTGCTCGCGCTGGTGACGCTGGCCGCGCTGCTGCACTCGCTGCGCGACGATGCAGGGGGGGACACCCAGACCGCCGAAGGCACAGCGGCCGCCGCGGATCCGGCTCTGCCGGGCCGCCAGCGGCGCCCCCTCGAGGGGGCGCGGCGAAGCCGCAACGGGGGTGAGTCATTCCACCGGGAACTGCGCGCCGTGTGGAGCGGCGCGGTGGTGTTCTGGCTCGCCTGGGTCTCCGGGCCGGCCGGCGCGACGCTGCTGTTCGGGCTGGTCAGCTTCCTCGTGCTGCGCGAGTATCTGAGCCTGATGCACACGCGCCGCGGCGACCATCGCACGCTGATCCTCGCCTTCTTCGTCGTGCTGCCGCTGCAGTACCTGCTGGTCGCGAACCGCAACTTCGATCTCTTCACCGTCTTCATCCCGGTCTACGTGTTCTTCGCGGTGCCGGTGGTCAGCGCGCTGGCCGGCGACCCCGAGCGCTACCTGGAGCGCAACGCGAAGATCCAGTGGGGCTTGACCGTGTGCATCTACGGCCTGTCGCACACGCCGGCGCTGCTGCTGCTCGAGTTCCCGCGCTTCGCCGACCGCGGTGCCTTCCTCGTGTTTTTCCTCGTCGTGGTCGTCGTCACCGCCGAGCTGGTGCAGGACCTCGCGGCGCGCCGCTTCAAGGGCGCGCCGTTCGCGCGGGCGATCAGCACGAGCTTCAGCTACCGCGCCTGGTTCGTCGGCGCCTTCGCGGCCGCCTTCGTCGGCGCGCTGCTGTACTGGATCACCCCGTTCAAGGCCGGCCAGGCCGCGGCGATGGCCTTCATCGCCAGCGGCGCCGGCACGATGGGCGAGTTCGTGATGAAGGCGCTCAAGCGCGACGCCGGCGTGCAGCACTGGGGCAACCAGGCGGCGGTGACCGGCGCGGTCGGGCTGCTGGATCGGGTCGCGCCGCTGTGCTTCGCCGCGCCGGTGTTCTTCCACTCCGCGCGCTGGTGGACCTGACCACCCCCGTTGCGCCTTCGGCGCTCCTCGTCAAGGGGGCGCCGCTGGCGGACCGGCCAAGCCGGATCCGCGGCGGCCGCCGGGGTCAATGCGCTTCGCGCAGCCGCGACAACTTGGCCTCGTAGCGCTGCCGGTCGCCGCCGGCCGGGCTGGCGCGGATCGCGCGCTTCAGATGCTCGCGCAAGCGCGCCGCGTCGCCGAGCCGCAGGTTCGCGAGCGCGAGCCAGAACTGGAACTCGTGGTACTCGCCGTCGCGCGCGGCTTCGCGCTCGAACAGCTCGCGTGCGGCGGTGAAGTCGTTGCGCGCCATCGCGGCGCGACCCAGGTCGAAGAAGTGGAACGGCGGGTGCGGATCGAGCGCCGCGAGCCGCTTGCGCAGCGCCCGCGCTTCGTCGGCCCGACCCAGGCGGTCGGCCACCGCGGCGAGGTTCGACAGCGCCGGCAGATCGTCGGGCGCCGCCGCGAGCGCCTGCTTCAGGGCCTGCTCGGCCAGCGCGAGATCGCCGTGGCGCAGGTAGACGACGCCCAGCGTGTTGTAGGCGGCCGCGAACGCGGGCTCGGCGCGCACCGCCGCGGCCGCCCAGGCATAGGCGTCGTCGATGCCGCCGGCCGCCAGCGCCTCGACCGCGCGGTTGTTGAAGAACATCGCGACCACCGTGGCGCGCCCGATCGCGCGGCTGCGCAGGCGCTGCGCCTGCTCGGGCGGCACGAAGTCGATCGTCACCGCGCCGGGGCGGCCGGGCCCCCCCTCGCGCAGGCTTGGGTCGATGGTCAGGTTCACGTGGCCGCTCTTCAGGTAGAGATCGCCGTTGCGGCTCCAGGTCTCGGGCATCAGCACGAGGTTGAAGCGCACCGGCAGCCGCAGCGCGTCGGCGAAGGCCGTGGCCATCACCACCAGCGCGAGGCAGTTGCCGCTGCGCGACGCGAAAGCCTCGCTCGCGTTGCGGGTGCGCTCGGCGTCGTAGTCGAGCTGGATGTGGCTGCGCGTGCGCAGCGCCTCGACGAGCCCCATCACGTCGCCATGCCGGCGGCGCAGCGTCGCGATGTCCTCGCGCAGGAAGCGCTGCATCGGCTCGCTCAGCGCGAAGATCTCGCCGGCGTCGATGGGCCGCGCCGGCGGCGCGAAGCGCGCGTCGTCGAGCAGCCCGGGCGGCGGCTCGGCCTTCGGCGGCGGGCTCGCGCAGCCGGCGAGCGCCGTCGCGAGCACCGCGCCCAGCAAGGAAAGCAGCCAAGGAAGCAGGCGCTTCGAAGCGAGCATCGCGACCCTCCGGTACCGGCCACTCTAGTGCGCGGCTCGGCTTCCTAGAATCCGGGCCCATGCGGATCCTCGGCATCGACCCCGGCCTGCGGGTCACCGGCTTCGGCCTCGTCGAGTGCGAAGGCAGCCGCACGCACTACGTCGCCAGCGGCACGATCAAGACCGACAGCCTCGCCAACGGCGACCTGCCCGGCCGCCTCAAGCTGATCTTCGAGGGCGTGCGCGAGGTCGTCGCGCGCTACGAGCCGAGCGCCTCGGCGGTCGAGATCGTCTTCGTCAACGTGAATCCGCAGTCGACGCTGCTGCTCGGCCAGGCGCGCGGCGCGGCGCTCGCGGCGCTGGTGTCCGCCGGGCTGCCGGTGGCCGAGTACACCGCGCTGCAGATGAAGAAGGCCGTGGTCGGCCACGGCCAGGCGAAAAAGGAACAGGTGCAGGCAATGGTCGCGCGGCTGCTCGGCCTGAGCGCGCCGCCCGGCAAGGACGCGGCCGACGCGCTGGGCATCGCGATGTGCTGCGCGCAGGCCGGGGCGATGCAGGCCCGCATCGCCGCGGTGACGCCGCTGGCGCGCCGCGCGCACGCGCAGTACGCGCGCGGGCGCAGCTACTGAGCCGCGCGAGCGGCCGGCACGGACGCGACCGCCCGGCGGCGCGCTCAGACGCTTTCGAGCATCGCGCTGTCCAGGAACGCGGTGGTCGGCGCCTCGGCCGAGTGCACGCGGTTGCGGCCGGCCCCCTTCGCCGCGTACAGCGCCACGTCCGCGCGCTGCAGCAGCGAGACGGCGCTTTCGCGGCCCTGCTCGGCGAGCGCCGCGCCGAAGCTCGCGGTGATGCCGCCGACGGACGGCAGCGCCAGCGCCTCGATCGCCGCGCGCAGCTTCTCGGCCACGTGGGCCACGCCCTCGGCGTCGGTCTCGGGCAGCACGACCAGGAACTCCTCGCCGCCGAAGCGCGCCGGCAGGTCGCTGTCGCGCAGCGTTTCGCGCAGGCAGTTCGCCAGCGCCTGCAGCACGCGGTCGCCGACCGCATGCCCGTGGCTGTCGTTGACGCGCTTGAAGTGGTCGATGTCGATCAGCAGCACGCCCAGCGAACGGCCGTAGCGGCGGTGCTGCCGCAGCATGTGGGCGAGCGCGTGATCGGCGGCCCGGCGGTTCGCCAGGCCGGTCAGCGCGTCGCGATGGGCGAGGTGGTCGAGGTCGGCGTTCGCGCGGCCCAGTTCCTCGTTCGCGCGCGCCAGCTCGGCGGTGCGCTCACCCACGCGGCGCTCGAGCTCGCGGTTCGCGTCCTGCAGCGCCTCGCCGTGCTCGACGAGGTGGTGCGTCATCAGCGCGAGCGAGGACGACAGCCGTTCCAGCTCGGACGTGCCGCGCGAGACAGGGATCGCGACCTGCCGGTCGCCGTCGAGGATGTGGTCGGCCACGATGGCGATGCGTTCGAGCGGCCGGCTGAAGCGGCCGGCGACGATCCAGACGATGACCATCGCCGCGCATGCGACGAGGCAGCCGACCGCCCAGGCGGCGCGCTGCGCGGCACGCGCCGCGGCGAGGCCGGCGGCGGCGGGCTGGCGCGCGACGATCAACCAGCCCATGTCGGTGTGCTCGCTGCGCGCCGGCAGCAGCGTGGCGGCGGTCAGGTGGCTGCCGTCGCTCCAGGCGTGCATCTGCGGCTGGATGCCCAGGGCCGGGGCGGTGCGCGCGGTGCCGGAGGCGGCGGCCGAGCCCTGCGGGTCGTGGATGACCTTGCCCGCGCGATCGACGATCAGCACCTCGACGCCCGCATCGCGCGAATCGTCGCTGTGCAGCAGCGCGATCACGTCGCGCGCCCAGCGCCAGTCGGCATGCACGCCGAGCGTGCCGATCAGCCGGCCCTCGGCGTCGCGCAGCGGCGCGGCGAAGTCGATGAAGCGCAGCGGGCCGCCGTCGTCCGACGCCGGCAGCAGCTTGGCGAGCAGCTTGGCGGTGTGCACGTCGCCGACGTAGGCGCCCTTCGTCGCGCCGACGAACCAGGGCCGCTTGGACACGTCGGCGCCGACCAGCAGGCCGTCGCTCGCGGCGACGACGGTGCCGTCGGCATCGGTCACGCCGATCCATGCGTAGTGCGGGCGGCCGCTGCGCAGCCGGTTGATCTCGGTGCGCCACGCCTGCGGATCGAGGCCGATGCGGGCGATCTCGTTGGAGCGCGCGAGCAGATCCACCTCGCGCATGCGCTCGTGCAGGCCCTCGGCCATCAGTGCGGCGGTGGCGTCGGCCAGGTGGCGCAGCGCGTCGCCGCGCTCGTTCGTGGCCTGGTGCGTCAAGCGGTTGCCGAACTCGTACGACAGCACGCCCGCCAACGCGAGGGCGAGCGTGCCGAAGAGCAGGGTCAACTGGGTGCGAAAGCTGCGGAACATGGCGCGGCGGAGCAGTAGGAGCGCGGCGCCATCGTGGCGCGGCACCACGGCGTCCGGTCGGTCGATCAGCGGCCGTGCAGCCGGCCAGATCGTTCGATGGCCGCGCGGGCTGCGCTCGCCGCCCGCGCCGCCTCAGCCGCGCCAGCCGACCCCGTGGCGCGCGAACAGCTCGCGCAGCGCGGGGCCGGCGGTCATCGCGAGCAGGCGGTCCTGCAGCACGCGCGCCAGGTCGTCGGCACCGCGCCTGACCGCGCAGCCGACCACCCAGCCGTTGCGCGGCGCGCGCGCCAGCGGCAGCGGCAGGAGCGCGTAGCGTTCGCGCGCGGCGCGCGTGCGCGCGAGCACCGATTCCAGCTCCGAGGCGAGGCCGGCCGCGGCCTCCGCGTCGCCGGCTTCGAGCGCGCGCGCGGCGTTCACGCCGTCGCCGAAGCGCGTCGACAGCGTCTCGCGCAGGGCCCCGCCGTCGGCACCGGCGAGCAGCGCGCCGGCGAGCGACTGGCCGGCGACCGCGATGCGCCGGCCACGCAGCGCGGCGGCGTCCTGGGGCGGCTCGCCGCCGCGCTCGCGGTCCCAGGCGAGCATCAGCCGCTCGCGGTAGTAGGGCCCGAACACGTCGACCTGCGGGTGCGCCTCGATCAGCAGGCGCTCCATCGGCACGTGCAGCATCACGTCGGCCGGGCCCCAGCCGAGGTAGTGGCCGCGCCAGACGGCGTTGCGCAGGTCGTCGCCGATCGACTCGCCGGCCGGGAAGTCGAGCAGCGACAGCGGCACGCCCACCGCCGCGGCCAGCTCGCCGGCCAGATCGACGTCGATGCCGTGCGGCGCCTTCGGCTCGCCGCTGCAGAACGGCGGCAGGTCCTGGTAGACCGCGACGACCAGCCGGCCCTGCCGGCGCACGCGCGCGAGCGCGGTCTCGCGAGCAGCCTCGCTCGCCGCCTGCGCCCACGCGCCGGGCGCGGTGAGCGCCGCGAGCGCGGCAGCGAGGGCGTGCCGGCGCGTCACAGCGGCTTCTCGCGGCGCGTTTCCAGGTAGCTCTTGATGGCCCACACCGCTTCCTGGTTCAGCACGCCCTCGAACGGCGGCATGTAGACCGCGCCGTTGCGGGTGCGGCCCTTGCGGACGACGCTCGCGTAGTAGTCGTCGGCGTCCTTCACGCAGGCGCTCTTCTTCGCCGCGTCCTTCAGGCTCGCGCATTCGCCGTCGAGCTTGCGCAGATCGGGCGCGATGCCGCCGGAGATCGCCTCGAGCCCGTGGCAGCGCGCGCAGTTCTGGTTGTAGGCGGAGCCGCCGATCTTCACCGCCAGCTCGTTCTTGCGGTACGGGTTCTCCGCGCGCCAGCCGTCGCCGAGCGGCGCGAGGCCCTTGGTGTCGACGGCTTGCGGCGTGACGTCGCCGTGGGCCGAGGCCGCGCCCGCCGCGGCGAGCGTGAGCAGCAGCGCGAGGCATGCGGGAAGAGCGCGGGGGCGGACAAGCAAGGTCATCGAAAGCTCCGGGGGACACATGCGCAGCCGGGGTGCAACGCCTGTGCCACCGGCGCGGGCGCGCCGCGCAGCCCCCGCGGCGGCCTCGCGGGCGGGGTTGCCACCGTCGATCTGCTCCAGCCGGGAGCAGATTCGCTCCCGCGGCGCTGCTGCCGTCGGGACTAGCGAGGCATGCCCGCCGAAGGCGCCGCTGCCTAAGATCCCGGCAGTCCGTCGCAGGACGCCGCGATCCGGGCGCCGCGAACGTGACGCCAGGAGACTTTCGATGAACAGCCCTCCTCCTCGCGTGCCGGCACGCGACGGCCGCCGCAGCGTCGGCTTCGGCCATGCCGCCACCAGCGCCTGGCTGCCGCCGGACCCGGGCCACGTCGATGCCATCCAGCAGTCGCACGAGCGCTGCACCACGCTGCGCATCAGCCCGATCCGCGCGCCCGACCATTCGCCGATGGCGCGCGCCGACCTGTCGGTCGCGCGCGAGCGCAACAGCCGGCTGTCGCAGCACGCGGTGCCGGTGATGGAGATGCTGCTCGAGCAGATCCTCGCGACGCAGAGCATGGTGCTGCTGACCGACGTGCAGGGCACGGTGCTGCATTCGATCGGCCACGACGACTTCCTCGCGAAGGCCAGCAAGGTCGCGCTCGCGCCGGGCGTGAACTGGAGCGAGTCGAACAAGGGCACGAACGCGATCGGCACCGCGCTCGTCACCGAGACGCCGACGATCGTCCACGCCGACGAGCACTTCGTCCACGCGAACCACTTCCTCACCTGCTCGGCCTCGCCGGTGTTCGACCCGCGCGGCAACCTCGTCGGCGTGCTCGACGTGACCGGCGACCACCACTCCTTCCACGCGCACACGATGGGGCTGGTGAAGATGTCGGCGCGGATGATCCAGAACCACTGGCTCATCGACGACAGCCGCCAGACGCTGCGCCTGCACTTCCATCCGCGCCCGGAATACCTCGGCACGCTGATGGAGGGGATCGTCTCGGTCGCGCCCGACGGCAAGCTGCTCGGCGCGAACCGCGCGGCGCTCGACCTGCTGCGCATGTCCGGCGCGGCACTGCGGATGAACACGCTGACCGGCCTGTTCGGCACCTCGGTCGATGCGCTCGTGGATCACTTCGGCTCGGCGCTCGCGCTGCCGCTGCAGCTGGCCGTGCCCGACGGCCGCATCGTCCACCTGCAGGCGCGCTTCAGCGGCCACCACTGGCAGGCCTTCGCGCCGGGCGCGACCGGCGGCGGCAAGGTCGTGCCCTTCGAGAAGCGCGCCGAGCGCGAGGACGCGCCCGCGCCGGCCGAGGCGCCGCCCGCGCCGGTGTTCGCGCCCGCGCCGGCGTCCACGCCGAGCCTGCGCCAGCTCCAGACCGGCGACGCGCGCATGGACGACGTCGTCGCGCGCGTCAAGCGCGTGATCGACCGCGACATCGCGGTGCTGATCCAGGGCGAGACGGGCGCCGGCAAGGAGGTGCTGGCCCGCGCGATCCACCAGGCCAGCCGCCGCGCGGGCCAGGCCTTCGTGGCGGTCAACTGCGCCTCGATCCCCGAGACGCTGATCGAGTCCGAGCTGTTCGGCTACGAGGAAGGCGCCTTCACCGGCGCGCGCCGCAAGGGCGCGGTCGGCAAGGTGCTGCAGGCGCACGGCGGCACGCTGTTCCTCGACGAGATCGGCGACATGCCGCTCGCGTTGCAGGCCCGCTTGCTGCGCGTGCTGCAGGAGCGCGAGGTGATCCCGCTCGGCGGCACCCGCGCGCTGCCGGTGGACGTGACCATCATCAGCGCCACCCACCAGCCGCTGCGCGACATGATCGAGCGCCGCGCCTTCCGCGAGGACCTGTACTACCGGCTCAACGGCCTGGTCGTGCAGCTGCCGGCGCTGCGCGATCGCAGCGACCTGATGGTGCTGGCCGAGAAGCTGCTCAAGCGCGAATGCCGCGGCCAGCGCCTGCCGCGGCTCGACGACGAAGTGGTGCGCCTGATGCAGGGCTTCCGCTGGCCGGGCAACGTGCGCCAGCTCGCGAACATGCTGCGCACCGCGGTCGCGATGGCGGGCGATGCGTCGGTCATCACGGTCGAGCACCTGTCGGAGGACTTCCTGCTCGAAGCACGCCGGGCACAGCCGGCCGCGGCGGCGTCCGAGCCGGCGCCCGGCGCCCCCGCCGCCGCCACGGCGCCCGCGCCGACCCAGCCGCCGGGCAAGAGCGTGCTGCAGCAGCTCGAGCACGAGACGGTGCGGCGCGCGCTCGCCGAGGCCGGCGGGAACATCTCGGTGGCCGCGCGCAAGCTGGGGATCAGCCGCAACACCATCTACCGCAAGCTCTACTGGCCTCCGGGTGCGGGGAGGTGACCCACCCCCGTTGCGGCTTCGCCGCTCCCCCTCGAGGGGGCGACGCTGGCGGACCGGCGGAGCCGGATCCGCGGCGTCTGCTGGCGGTCCGACTTGCCCGCGCGACGTCGGTGGTCGAGCCGCTGTGGCTTGAATGGCTCGCGCTCGGCGGCATCCTCGTCTTCGCGACCTGGCTGCTCGGCGTGCGCGGCGTCTGGGCGCTGCTGCTCGCCGCCGACCCGACCGGCATCACGCTGGTGATCCTGGTGGTGTTCGCCGCCTCGACGCTGTGGTGCGGCGCCCGCGCGCGCGAGCTGCAGCGCCAGCGCAGCGGCGGCGACCGGCCCGGTTCGTGGCTGCGCGACTACCGCGACGCGCTGGCTCGCGCGCCGCGCGACGCCGCCGCACCGCTGGACCTGCTGCTCGAACAGACGCACGGCCCGCACGCGACCGCGTGGTGGGTCAACGGCATCCAGCTGAAGCTCGGGCTGCTCGGCAAGGTGATCGGCTTTTCGATCCTGGCGCTGGAGATCGGCCGCGCGCCGAACTTCGACCCGGCGCAGTCGCAGGACCTGCTCAAGAGCCTGACCACCGGGCTGGGCGTCGCGCTGCTGACCACGATGGTCGGGCTGGTCGGCAACATCCTGCTCGGGCTGCAGCTGACACGGCTCGACCGCTATGCCGACGCGCTGGTGGCCGAGGCGCAGCGCAGCGGCCTCGACGCCGGCTGAGGCGATGCGACGACGCGGCCGGCTCGCGCGCGAGAGCGAGGTCGATCCCTTCTACGACATGTTGTTCAACATGCTGATCGCCTTCGTCTTCTGCTTCATCGTCGCGCTGATCGCGATGAACCCGAAGGCGCTGAAGGCCGGCGACATCCCGTCGAAGGCCGAGTTCATCGTCAACGTCGCCTGGCCCGACCTTGACCCGAACGACATCGACACCTGGGTGCAGGACCCGGCGGGCAACCTGGTGTGGTTCCGCGCGCGCGAGGCCGGGCTGATGCACCTGGACCGCGACGACCGCGGGCTCCAGGGCGACGTGATCCTGGTCGACGGCCGCGAGGTGGTGAACCCGCTGAACCAGGAGGTGGTGACGGTCCGCGGCGTCGAGCCGGGCGAGTTCACCGTCAACCTGCAGTACTACGAGAGCCGCAACGGCCAGCCGGTGGAGGCGAACGTCTCGGTGATCAAGGTCAACCCGCGCGCGGAGGTCGTCTTCTACGGCGCCGTGCCGCTCGCGCGCAAGGGCGACGAGGCGACCGCGGTGCGCTTCTCGGTGCTGCCGGACGGCAGCGTCGCGAACGTCAACACGCTGGCCAAGCCGCTCGTCACCACCCCGCCCTGACCCGCCCACATGACCACCCCGATCGTCCTGAGCTTCTGCGCGCTGCTGCTGGTTTGCGCGCTTGCGCTGCTGGCCTCGCGCTGGCCGGCGTGGATGAAGGCGCTGCTGGTGGCGGGCGTCAGCGTCTTCTACTTCTACGCCGACGACGCGGTGCACGGCCTGTGGGGCTGGCCGAGCGAAAACGCGCTGCCCGAGCGCTTCACGCTGCTGGCCGCGGTGATCGACGAGCCCGGCGCGAAGTCGGCCGGCGCGCTCTACGTCTGGGTCAACGCGATCGAGGAGGGCAAGCCGGCCGCACAGCCGCGCGCCTACCGGCTGCCGTACTCGAAGGACCTGCACAGCCTGCTGGACGAAGGCATGAAGAAGGTCCGCCAGGGCGTGAGCCAGATCGGCACCGCCGAGCCGAAGGCCGGCAGGCAGGGCCTCGCCTGGCTGCGGCCCGGAAGCCAGGAGCAGGAGATCAAGATCCGCGACCTGCCGACGCCGCAGTTGCCCGAGAAATGAGGCGCGCGAACCTTGTCGCCGGCGTCGTCGCGGCCGTCGGCGCGCTCGGCGCCTGCGACAGGCAGCCGCCGTCGGCCGAGCTGTTCCCGCTGGAACCCGGCCACCGCTGGACCTACCGCCAGACGCTCGAGCTCGACGACGGCAGCCGCGAGGTCACGAAGCTCGAACTCTCGACGCTTCCGAGCGAGCCCTACGAAGGCGCGACCGCCTGGCGCCGCCGCAGCGCCGACGGCAACGACTGGTGGCTGCGCCGCGACGCGAGCGGCATCTACCGCGTCGCCGCCAAGCACGACCAGCAGGCCGAGCCGCAGCCCGACGCGCAGCCGCGCTACGTGCTGAAGGAGCCGCTGGCCGCCGGCACCGAATGGCCGGCGCCGACGCTGCCCTACCTGCTCAAGCGCCGGCAGGGTTTCCCGCCCGAGCTGCGCCACGACCATCCGAGCGTGCCGATGCGCTATGCGATCGCGGCGCTCGACGAGACCGTCACCGTGCCCGCGGGCCGCTGGGAGCGTTGCCTGCGCGTGCGCGGCGAGGCCGCGGTGCGGCTCTATGCCGACGGCATGAGCGGCTGGAAGGACGTGCCGCTCGTCACCACCGAGTGGTACTGCCCCGGGCCGGGGCTGGTGAAGCTGGAGCGCAACGAGACGGTGAGCTCGCCCTTCCTTACCGGTGGCCGGCTCACGCTGGAACTGCAAGCGTGGCGCACGCCGTGAACGCGGCCTTTGCGTCGCGGTAGCACGCGAGACGGAATCCTGCAGGCCGGGCGCCGGGTGCCGCAGCGAAAGGCCGCGAAATCTTTCGTAACGCTTCGCTCGATACATTCGCCGGCTGATCCCGCGGCACGGCCACCGGGCCCGCGGCCGCGCGCCGCGCCGGCCCCGGCCGCGCCTCCCAGCCAAAGGAAGTCATGAGCGAACTCGACGAGGCCCGGCCGTCCCCGGCGTCATGGCCCGCGGTGCGGCGCCTCGCCGCCGCCGCGACGCTGGTGCTGGTCGTCGGCTGCGGCGCGCAGCGCGACGAGCCGTCGCGGCAGGCGGCAGCCGCGCCGCCGCCGGAAGTCGGCGTGGTCACCGTGGAGCTCGGGCCGGTCGGCCTGGTGGACGAGTTGCCGGGCCGGCTCGAAGCCTCGCGCGTCGCGCAGGTGCGTGCGCGTGCCACCGGCATCCTGCAGAAACGCCTGTTCCGCGAGGGCAGCGACGTGAAGGCCGGCCAGCCGCTGTTCCTGATCGACCCGGCGCCCTTGCGCGCGACGCTTGCGAGCGCCCAGGCTTCGCTGGCCCGCGCGCAGGCCAACCTCGCGCAGGCGACCGCGCAGGCCGAACGCTACAAGCCGCTGGTCGAGGCCAACGCGGTCAGCCAGCAGGAGTTCGTCAACGCCCAGGCGGCGCAAAAGCAGGCCGAGGCCGACGTCGCCGCGGGCCGCGCCTCGGTGCAGACAGCGCAGATCAACCTCGGCTACGCGAGCGTCAACGCGCCGATCGCCGGGCGCATCGGCCGCGCGCTGGTGACCGAGGGCGCGCTGGTCGGCCAGGGCGAGGCGACCCAGCTCGCGGTCGTGCAGCAGATCGATCCGATCTACGTCAACTTCACCCAGCCGGCGGCCGAGGCGCTGCGCTTGCGCGCGGCGATCGAGAAGGGCCGCCTCGCGCCCGTGTCCGGCCGCGATGCCGGCGAGGTGCGCGTGGTGCTCGAGGACGGCAGCGTCCATCCGCAAGCGGGCCGGCTGCTGTTCAGCGACCTCACCGTCGATCCGACCTCCGGCCAGATCACGCTGCGCGCCGAGCTGCCGAACCCGCAGGGCGCGCTGCTGCCGGGCCTGTACGTGCGCGTGCGCCTCGAACAGGCGCAGGCGCAGCAGGCGGTGCTGCTGCCGCAGCCGGCGGTCGCGCGCGCGAGCCAGGGCGACAGCGTGCGGATCGTCGGCGCCGACGGCCGCGTCGAGACGCGCAGCGTGCGCGTGGGCGGCTCGCAGGCGGGCCGGTGGGTCGTGCTCGAGGGCCTGAAGGGCGGCGAGCAGGTGATCGTCGACGGCTTCCAGAAGATCCGCGCCGGCGCGCCGGTCAAGCCGGTGCCGTGGCGGCCGCCCGGGGCGGCGCCCGTGGCGGGTGCGCCGGCCTCGGCGGCCTCCGCCGCGCCGGCTGCGGCCGCGTCGGCCGCGGGCCGCTGAAGGAGCGCTCGCGATGGCGCAGTTTTTCATCGACCGGCCGATCTTCGCGTGGGTGCTCGCGCTGTTCATCGTCGTGCTCGGCGGCGTGGCGATCACGCAGTTGCCGGTCGCGCAGTACCCGCCGGTCGCACCGCCCGCGATCCAGCTCAACGTCACCTACCCCGGCGCCTCGGCGCAGACGCTCGAGGACAGCGTCATCAGCGTCATCGAGCGCGAGATGAACGGCTCGCCGGGGCTGATCTACATGGAGTCGGTCACGCAGGCCGACGGCACCGGATCGATCACGCTGAGCTTCGAACCCGGCACCTCGCCGGCGCTGGCCCAGGTGGACGTGCAGAACCGCCTGAGCCGCGCCAGCCCGCGGCTGCCGCAGGCGGTGACGCAGCAGGGCGTGCGCGTCGACAAGGCCAACCCGAACTTCCTGCTGTTCGTGATCCTCTCCAGCGAGGGCGGCGCGCTCGATCCGGTCGCGCTCGGCGACTACGCCTCGCGCACGCTGCTGCCGGAGATCCAGCGGGTCAACGGCGTCGGCCAGGCGCAGCTGTTCGGCACCGAGCGCGCGATGCGCATCTGGATCGATCCTGCCAAGCTGGTCGGCTACCGCCTGTCGACCGCCGACGTGACGGCGGCGATCGCCGCGCAGAACGCGCAGGTCGCCTCGGGCACGGTCGGCGACACGCCGAACGTGCCGGGCCAGGGCATCTTCGCGACGGTGGTCGTGCGCGGCCAGCTCACCGACGCCGCCCAGTTCGCCGAGATCGTGCTGCGCGCGAGCCCGGACGGCTCGACGGTGCGGCTGAAGGACGTTGCGCGCGTCGAGCTCGGCGCGCAGACCTACGGCTTTCGCACGAGGCTCAACGGCGAGCCTTCCACGGGCATCGGCGTGCAGCTGGCCCCCGACGCCAACGCGCTCGAGACCGCGAAGGCCATCAAGCAGCGCGTCGCCGAGCTGTCGCCGTTCTTTCCGGCCGGCGTGAAGGCGACGATCCCCTTCGACGGCTCGACCTTCATCAGCATCTCGATCGAGCAGGTGGTCGTCACGCTGATCGAGGCGGTGGTGCTGGTGTTCCTGGTGATGTTCCTGTTCCTGCAGAACATCCGCTACACGCTGATCCCGACGCTGGTGGTGCCGATCGCGCTGCTCGGCAGCTTTGCGACGTTGCTCGCGCTCGGCTTCTCGATCAACGTGCTCACGCTGTTCGGCATGGTGCTGGTGATCGGCATCGTGGTCGACGACGCGATCGTCGTGGTCGAGAACGTCGAACGCATCATGAGCGAGGAGGGGCTGAGCCCGCTCGTGGCCACGCGCAAGGCGATGGGGCAGATCTCGGGCGCGATCGTCGGCGTCACCGTCGTGCTGATCTCGGTGTTCGTGCCGCTGGCCTTCTTCAGCGGCGCGGTCGGCAACATCTACCGGCAGTTCTCGGCGGTGATGGTCAGCGCGATCGCGTTCTCGGCCTTCCTCGCGCTGACGCTGACGCCCGCGCTGTGCGCGACGCTGCTCAAGCCGGTGGCCGCCGGCCACGGCCAGGCGAAACGCGGCTTCTTCGGCTGGTTCAACCGCGGCTTCACGCGCACCGCGAAGTCCTACGAAGGACTGGTCGCGCGCATGCTCCGGCGCGCGGCGTGGTGGCTGCTGCTGTACGCGGCGATCGTCGCGGTGGTGGCGCTGCTGTTCGCCCGGCTGCCCACGGCCTTCATCCCGAACGAGGACCAGGGGAACATCCTGGTCAACGTGCAGCTGCCGCCGGGCGCGACCCAGCAGCGCACGCTCGACGTGATGCAGCAGGCGGAGCAGTTCATGCTCGCCCAGCCCGAGGTGAAGGCGATGGTCAGCGTGCTCGGCTTCAGCTTCTCGGGCAGCGGCCAGAACGCGGCGCTCGGCTTCGTCACGCTGACCGACTGGGACGAGCGCGAAGGCGAGGGCCAGTCGGCGCAGGCGCTGGTCGGCCGCGCCTTCGGCGCCCTGGGCAAGCTGCGCGACGCGACCGTGTTCCCGGTAAGCCCGCCGCCGATCCGCGAGCTGGGCCGCGCCAACGGCTTCGCGTTCCGCCTGCAGGACCGCGGCGGCGCCGGCCGCGAGGCGCTGCTGGCCGCGCGCAACCAGCTGCTCGGCGCCGCGGCGAAGAGCCCGCTGCTCACCGCCGTGCGGCCCGACGGGCTCGAGGACGCCGCGCAGCTCCAGCTCGACATCGATCGCGACCGCGCGCAGGCGCTGGGCGTCAGCTTCGCCGCGATCAACGCCGCGCTGTCCACCGCCATGGGCTCGGCCTACGTCAACGACTTCCCGAACGCGGGCCGCCTGCAGCGCGTCGTGGTGCAGGCCGACGCGCCCGCCCGCATGCAGCCGGACGACCTGCTGAAGATCAACGCGCTGAACACCGCCGGCCAGCCGGTGCCGCTGGCGGCCTTCGCGACGACGCGGTGGGCCACCGGGCCGATGCAGACCGTCCGCTACAACGGCTATCCGGCGATGCGCATCGCCGGCGAGCCGGCCGCCGGCGTGAGCTCGGGCGCGGCGATCGCCGAGATGGAGCGCCTGGCGGGGCAGCTGCCGAGCGGCTTCGGCTACGAATGGACCGGCCAGACGCGCGAGGAGAAGCTCTCCGGCGCGACCGCCTTCATCCTGTTCGCCTTCTCGCTGCTCGCGGTGTTCCTCTGCCTCGCGGCGCTCTACGAGAGCTGGTCGATCCCGCTGGCGGTGATCCTCGTCGTGCCGCTGGGCGTGCTCGGCGTCGTGACGGCCGCGACCTTCCGCGGGCTGGAGAACGACGTGTACTTCAAGGTCGGCCTGATCACGATCATCGGCCTGTCGGCGAAGAACGCGGTGCTGATCATCGAGTTCGCGAAGGACCTGCACGCGCAGGGCAAGAGCACGGTGGAGGCGGTGCTCGAGGCGGCGCACCTGCGCTTCCGGCCGATCCTGATGACCTCGCTGGCCTTCATCCTGGGCGTGCTGCCGCTGGCGATCGCCAGCGGGGCCGGCTCGGCGAGCCAGCGCGCGATCGGCACCGGCGTGATGGGCGGCATGGTGAGCGCGACGGTCCTCGCGGTCTTCTTCGTGCCGGTGTTCTACGTGGTCGTGACCCGCCTGTTCAAGGGCAGCGACCGGCAGCGCCGCCGCTGGGCGCACGAAGGCGAGCCGGGCACGACGCCCGGCGGCCGCGTCGGCGAGGAGGGGCGCGGATGAAGGCGCTGCACCTGCTGCCCGCCGCCGCTGCCGCGCTGCTGATCGGCGGCTGCTCGTCGATGGCGCCGCGCCACGAGCGCCCCGCCGCGCCGGTGCCGGCCACCTTCCCGAACGCCGACGCCTCGACGGCCGGCGCGGCGACGCCCGCGGCCGACCTCGCGTGGCAGGACTTCTTCGCCGACGCCCGCCTGAAGCGGCTGATCGCGATCGCGCTCGCCAACAACCGCGACCTGCGCGTCGCGGCGCTGAACATCGAGCAGGCGCGCGCGCAGGTCGACGTGCGGCGCGCCGATCTGTGGCCCACCCTCAACGCCGGCCTCACCGCCGCGCGCCAGCCGACCGCCGGCGGCGCGCTGGCGCGCAGCTGGCAGGCCGGGCTGGTCGTCACCGGCTACGAGCTCGACCTCTTCGGCCGCGTGCGCAGCCTCGGCGACGCCGCGCTCGCGCAGTACCTGGGCACCGAGGAGGCGCGCAAGGCGGCGCAGATCAGCCTGGTCGCCACCGTCGCGGCCACCCACCTCGCGCTGCAGGTCGACGACGAGCTGCTGCGCATCACGCGGCAGACGCTCGCGACCCGCGAGGACTCGCTGCGCCTGACCCGGCTGAAGTTCGACAACGGCGTCAGCTCCGAGCTCGACCTGCGCCAGGCCGAATCGCTGCTCGAAGCCGCGCGCGTCGCGCTCGCGCAGCAGACGCGGCAACGCGCGCTCGACGAGAACGCGCTCACGCTGCTGCTCGGCCAGCCGCTGCCGGCGGACTTGCCGGCGCCCGTCGCCTTCCCGTCGGACGCGGGCCTGCCCGACGTGCCGGCCGGCGTGCCTTCCGAGGTGCTGACGCGCCGGCCCGACGTGCGCCAGGCCGAGCAGCAGCTGGTCGCCGCGAACGCGAACATCGGGGCGGCGCGGGCGGCCTTCTTTCCGCGCATCGCGCTGACCACCAGTGCGGGCAGCGCAAGCCGCGAGCTTTCCGGCCTGTTCGAATCCGGCAGCTTCGCCTGGACCTGGACCGCGCAGCTGCTGCAGCCGATCTTCGACGCCGGCCGCAACGAGGCGAACCTGTCGATCGCGAAGACCGGCCGCGAGATCGCGGTGGCCCAGTACGAACGCGCGATCCAGAGCGCCTTCCGCGAGGTGGCGGACGCCCTCGCCGGCCGCGCGACGCTCGACGAGCAGCTGCGCGCGCAAGCCGCCCAGACGCGCGCCGAGCAACGCCGCTTCGAGCTCGCCGACCTGCGCTACCGCAACGGTGCGGCCAGCTACCTCGACGTGCTCGACGCGCAGCGCTCGCTGTTCACCGCCCAGCAGCAGCTGGTGCAGGTGCAGGCGCAGCAGGTGCAGAGCCGGGTGACGCTGTACCGGGTGCTCGGCGGCGGGTGGGACGCGGGCAGCGAAGCGCCGCCGCGATGACCGCCGCTTCGCGGGCTTCGCGTACTCGAAACCGCGAACGCTCGACGAACCGCACGCAAACCGCACGAAGTGACGGCCGACCTGGTCGACGAGATGTTCCGTCAGAACGGCGTGTTCAACGCCAACGACGCGGCCGAGGTCCCCTACCCGAAGCTGCGCGACTTCTTCGGCGCCGACGCCGCCGTCTACCTGCAGGTGAAGAAGTACGGCACGAGCTACGCGGTGATCTCGAGCGAGACGCGGGTCGAAGTCACCGGCCGCATCGTCGATCTGCGCACGGGCGAGCTGTTGTGGCAAGGCAGTGCCGCCGCCTCGTCGGCCGAGCAGCAGCAGCAGGCGCAGGGCGGGCTGATCGGACTGCTGGTCACGGCGGTGGTCAAGCAGATCATCGGCACCGCGACCGACGCGGCCTACAACTACGCCGGCATCGCGAACCAGCGCATGCTGGGCGCGCCGCGATACAACGGCGTGCTGCCTGGGCCGCGTTCCCCGCTGTACGGGCAGGTACCGACGCAGCAGTGAGCTGACCCTGCGGCTAAGAACGGCGGCCTCGGCGCTTGCAGCGCCGGGGCCGTCGCCTTCGCCGCTCGACCTACTTCGCCGCGTCCGCCACCGGCGTGTTGGCTCGGCCCGCCTCGGCCGTGACACCGCCGGCGCCCATCAGCTTGAACACCCAGACGCTGCCGCCCTGCTCGAGGAAGCTGACCTTCTTCGCGACGTCGCCGCCCCACAGCGGCACCGCGCCGCCCCAGCCGGAGACGACGGCGACGTACTGCTCGCCACCCTCCTGCCAGGTGACCGGCGGCGCGACGACGCCGGAGCCCGTCTGGAACTGCCAGACGACCTTGCCGGTCTTGGCGTCGGCCGCCTTCAGGTAGCCCTCGGGCGTGCCCCAGAAGACCAGGTTGCCGCCGGTGGTCAGCACGCCGCTCCACAGCGGCGCGTTGTTCTTCACCTCCCAGACCGTCTTGCCCGACTTCGGATCGATCGCGCGCAGCGCGCCGATGTAGCTGTCGTCGATGGTCTTGATCGTGAAGCCGGCGCCGAGGTAGGCCGCGCCCTTCTTGTAGGTGACCGGCTCGTTCCAGATCTCCATGCCCCATTCGTTGCTCGGCACGTAGAAGAGCTTCGTGTCGGGCGAATAGGCCATCGGCATCTGGTTCTTGCCGCCGAGGAAGCTCGGCGCGGCGAAGACGGTGTTGCCTTTCTTGCCGTCGGCGCCGGCGGTCGGGTCGCCGGGGCGGTTCTCGGGCACGTAGTTCGGCCGCCCGGTCTTCAGGTCGATGCCGGTGGCCCAGGTCACTTTCTTGACGAACGGGAAGGCGTTGAGCAGCTTGCCGCTCTTCGCGTCGTTCACGTAGAAGAAGCCGTTGCGGTCGGCCTTGGCGCCGACGCGCTGGCCGTCCATGTCGAAGGTGACGAACTCGTTGACGCCGTCGAAGTCCCAGCCGTCGTTGGGCGTGTTCTGGTAGCTCCAGACGATCTGGCCGGTCTTCACGTCGACCGCGACGGTGCTGCACGAATAGAGGTTGTCGCCCTTGCGCAGGTGGCTGTTCCACGGGCCCGGGTTGCCGGTGCCGAAGTAGGCGAGGCCGGTGGTCTTGTCGTAGGTGCCGCCGAGCCAGGTGCTAGCGCCGCCGGCCTTGTACATGTCGCCCGGCCAGGTGGCGTTGGTCTTGCCCGAGACGCCGGCTTCCTTCTTGTTGCCGTCCTTGTCCCAGGTGTAGCCCATGTGGCCTTCGACGGTCGGGCGCAGCCAGACCATCTTGCCGGTCCTCGGATCGCGCGCCTCGACGCGGCCGATCACGCCGAACTCGCCGCCCGACACCCCGGTGAGCAGCAGGCCGCCCGCGATCAGCGGCGCGGCGGTGTAGCTGTAGCCGGCGGCGTAGTCGTCGATCTTCTCCTTCCACACCACGTCGCCGGTCTTCTGGTCGAGCGCGACGAGCTGCGCGTCGAGCGTGCCGAAGATGACGAGGTTGTCGTAGAGCGCGGCGCCGCGGTTGATCACGTCGCAGCACGGCATGATCCCCTCGGGCAGCCGGTGCTCGTACTTCCACAGCTTCTGCCCGGTCTTCACGTCGAGCGCATAGATGCGCGAGTACGAGCCGGTGACGAACATCCTGCCCTCGTGCACCAGCGGCTGGCTCTGCTGGCCGCGCTGCTTCTCGCCGCCGAAGCTGAAGCTCCACGCGGGCACGAGGCGGTTGATGGTCTGCGCGTTCACCTGCTTCAGCGGCGAATAGCGCTGGCCTTGCGAGCCGAGTCCCCAGCTGAGGATGTCGTTCGGCGTGGCCGCGTCGTTGTCGATCATCGCGTCGGTGACGCCGGCCGCATGCGCACCGAAGGTCGCGCAGGCTGCCGACACCAACACCGCGAGCAGAGGCTTGCGCATGGTCTTGTCTCCTGAAGTCGAACGCTCCCGGCAAGCCGCTCGACATGGCGGCCCCGCGCGTTCCGGAGGGCCCTCAGCGCAATCGGCATGCCATCGCCCGGATGCGGCGCGGCACGTGCCGCGGCGCGGGTAAGCCCCGCCGCGTCCGCCGCGCGCTGCTGCGCGGTGGAGCAGCGCTGCTTCCGCGCGCGGGAGCGGCTCCGTCAGCGCGACAGCAGCGCGCGCTGCTCGTAGGCCGGGTAGAGGTGCGCGACGTTGCGCGGGTACTCGGTCGCGAACGCGGCCCAGTCGCGAAACGGCGACGGGGCGGGCTGCGCGAGCAGCTCGGTCATCTCGCGGCCCTGCGTCGCGGCAGCCGTGAAGCTGCGGTCGAGCCAGCGCAGGTAGGCCTGCGTCTGCGCGAGGCCGTCGCGCCCGCGCGCCGCCGGCCCGTGGCTCGGCACGAGCCGATCGATCCCCGGCTCGCGCGCCAGTTGCGCGAGGCTCGCGAGCCAGGGCTCCAGGCGCGCATGCGGCGTCGTCGGCACCCGCTCGGCGAACACCAGGCCGCCGGCGAAGGCGGTGCGCGAGGCGCGGTCGATCAGCACGAGGTCCGACGCGGTGTGGCCCTGCCAGTGCCGCAGCTCGAAGCGGCCGGCGCCCACCGGCAAGGTCGTCGCGTCGTCGGCGAGCACGCGGTCGGGCAGCATCGCCTCGGTGCCCTTCATCCAGTCGCCGCAGGTGCGGTAGAGGTTGTCCTCGTAGGCCCGCGCCTCGGCGTGCATGCCGGCGAGCGTCGCGGCGGTCGCGTAGCGCGGCACGTCGGCGAAGGCCTGGTTGCCGAGGAAGTAGTCGGGATGCAGGTTCAGGTGCAGCACCGCGCGGATCGGCCGCGGCGTCGTGCGCTCGATCAAGGCGCGCAGCTGCTCGCCGTAGCGCCGGCTCGGGCCGGTGTTGACGACGAGCACGCCGTCGTCGGCGACGACGAAGCCGGTGTTGATGATGTTGCAGCCGTTGGCGGGCGCGAAATCGGCGTTCGCGCCTTCGACGACGTAGACGCCGGGGGCGAGCGCACGCGCTTCGAGCCGGTAGTCGAGCGTCGCGCGGTCCGCGCTGCGCGGCTGCGCGAACACCGCCGTGCCGGCGACGGCGACCGCCAGCACGAGCCCGGCCGCCCTTCGAAGGCGCCGGCTCATCCGATCTCCGTCTCGATGCGGTTGCCGTTGTTGTCGCTGCCGCTCACCCGCAACGGCCCGCTCGGCCGCTGCGCGAGATCGAAGGAGAACACCGGGTTCTCGCTGACCGGCTCCCAGGTGGCGAGCCGGAGCAGCTCGTCGCCGAGCGCGGTGCTCACGACCAGGCGGTTCAGGTAGAAGGCCGGGATGCCGGCGACCAGGCCGGTGTCCATCGGGTGCATCACCCGCACGCGCAGGCGCGCGCCGCCCTCCGGGTCGGCGAAGAGCTTGCCGCTGACCTGCCCGAGCGTGCGCGTCCAGCTGCCGTCCTGGCGCGTCGCGCCGCTGACCGTGCAGCCGCCGCCGGCCGAATCGACCCAGCCGCCGCCGACGTGCCAGAGCCCGTCGTCCGCCAGCACCGCGGCGCGCACCGCGCTCGCCTGTTCGAGCTTGAAGCGGAAGGCCACCGCTGGCTTGACGCCGCGCTTCGGCTCGAAGTCGAGCACCTTGCGGATCGGGTTGCGATCGACCAGCGCGACGATGCGCCGCACCGGCCCGAGCCCGGGCGCCACCGCCACCGAGATCGGCACGACCACCGGGTTCTCGGCGGTCACCGGGCCGCGCACCTGCACCCGCGGATCGAACACGACGCGCGCGTCCGCGCCGAGGAACTCGCGGCGCATGTCGGGCCAGGGATGGGACTTGTAGGGATCGCCTTCGAAAGGATCGCCCGCGGCGTGCAGCGACGGCGCGGCGATCGAGGCGAGCGGCAAGAGCGGAGCGAGCGCGGCGCGCTTCAGGACGTCACGGCGCTTGGGATCTGCTGCAGACGGGAACATCGGACACCTCCGGGCCCCTGCAACGCAAACCGCAGGCCACCACGGGCCTGCGCCGAGCGCTCAGCTCACGATCCCCCAGATCTGCAGCAGCGTCCAGACGATGTGCTTGAAGATCGCGATGTTGAAGGTGCCGAGCCCGAACACCACGGTCCAGCGCCAGGCGGCGGCCGCGACGTCCTTGTAGCGCTCGTCGCCGGTGGCGATGTTGGCCATGAAGGCGCCGGAGGTGATCGCGAAGCTCAGCAGCACGATGGTCCCCGCGATCCACCAGAACACCGTCATCGTCGTCCCTCCCCAGCCGTCGTTGTCGTTCGGCGGGCGGTCTCAGACCGCCATCGCCATGCGTTCGAGCGCGAGCACCGCGAAGAACGCCAGCCCCGCCACCACCGCCCACTTGACGACGGTCAAGCCGCGCCGGCGCCACGCCACCTGGCCGGTGCCGATGTACATCGCGAAACACAGGATGCCGGCGATCAACAGCAGCAACAGGACCCACCGGAACACCAGCATCGCGAAAGTCTAAGCGAGCGTTCCGGCGTGGCCGCGTGCGCCGCAGCCGCGCGGCGCGGTGGCGGCTACCAGGCCGGCGCGGGCTCGGCGAAGCCGCGCGGCGCATCGGCCGCGCGCTCGAAGCTCACCACCTCGCAGGCGCCGGGCGTCGCGAACAGCTTGCGCAGCAGCTGGTTGTTCAGCGCATGGCCGCCGCGGAACGAGGTGTAGCTCGCGAGCAGCGGATGGCCGGCGATGTAGAGGTCGCCGATCGCGTCGAGCAGCTTGTGCTTGACGAATTCGTCGTCGTAGCGAAGGCCGTCGGCATTGAGCACGCGCGCGTCGTCCACGACGATGGCGTTGCCCATGCTGCCGCCGAGGCCCAGGCCGCGCGCGCGCATCGCGTCCACGTCCTTCGTGAAGCCGAAGGTGCGCGCGCGGGCGATGTCGCGCGGGTAGCGGCCTTCGGAGAAGTCGAACTCGACGCGCTGGCCGGTCTGGTTGACCGCCGGGTGGTCGAACAGGATCTCGAAGGCGAGCTTCCAGCCGTGGAAGGGCTCGAGCCGCGCCCATTTCAGCGCCGCGCCCTCGCCCTCGCGCACTTCCACGCCCTGCAGCACGCGCAGGAATTTCTTCGGCGCCGGCTGCTCGGTGATGCCCGCGCTTTGCAGCAGGAAGACGAAGCTGGCCGCCGAGCCGTCGAGGATCGGCATCTCGTCGCCGTTGATCTCGACCAGCAGGTTGTCCACGCCCAGGCCGGCGCAGGCCGACATGAAGTGCTCGATGGTCTGCACCTTGGGCGCGCCCGCGTCGCCGCCGGCAGCAATGGTCGAGGCCATGCGGGTGTCGGACACCGAGTCGAAGCGCGCGGGGATGTCCACCGGCTTGGGCAGGTCGGTGCGGCGGAACACGATGCCGGTGTCCGGCGCCGCGGGCTTCAAGGTCAGCTCGACGCGACGGCCGCTGTGCACGCCGACGCCGACGGCGCGGGTGATCGACTTCAAGGTCCGTTGGGCGAGCATGGCGCGATTGTCTTCGCCTTCGCACGGCGGTGGCATCGCAGGGGCTCGTGCAAGCCCGCAAGGCTCGCGACCGCTCGATGAGCACAATTCATGCTCCATCCCGATTCCGCCCCGGCGGGCGCCGCGTCACGAGCGCGACGACCGCCGGCCCTGCGCTCACCTCTCAACCGGCCGGCTCGACCCCGGCCCGCATCGACGTGAAGAATCCGCCCGCCCGCGCCTTGCGCGCCGCCCTCGCCTTCGGCTTCGCCGCGGCCGGCGCCAGCCTCACGGCCCATGCGGCCGGCACGCTGATCTACTGCTCCGAAGGCAGCCCCGAGGGCTTCGACGTCGCCCGCTACACCGCCGGCACCACCTTCAACGCGAGCTCGCAGCCGCTGTTCAACCGGCTGGTCGAGTTCGAGCGCGGCGGCACCGCGGTGGTGCCCGGCCTTGCGGAGAAGTGGACCGTCAGCGCCGATGGCCTCGTCTACACCTTCGCCCTGCGCCGCGGCGTCAAGTTCCACAGCACCGACTGGTTCAAGCCGACGCGCGACTTCGACGCCGACGACGTCGTGTTCACCTTCGACCGCATGGTCAACAAGGACAACGCCTTCCACAAGGCGCAGCCGCAGTCCTACCAGTACGCGAACGACATGGGTCTGCCGGCCAACCTCGTCAAGCTCGAGAAGGTGGACGCGCACACGGTGCGCATGACGCTGAAGGAGGTGGACGCCGCCTTCGTGGCCAACCTCGCGATGGACTTCGCGTCGATCCAGTCGGCCGAATACGGCGCGCAGATGCTGAAGGCCGGTGCGGTGGGCGACATCAACACCAAGCCGGTCGGCACCGGCCCCTTCGTGCTGCGGCGCTACGAGAAGGACGCGCAGATCCGCTACGCGGCGCACGCCGCCTACTGGGGCGGCAAGCCGCAGATCGACAACCTCATCTACTCGATCACGATCGACTCCGCGGTGCGGATGCAAAAGCTCAAGGCCGGCGAATGCCACGTCGGCATCTACCCTAAGCCGGCCGAGGTGGAGGTGCTGAAGAAGGACCCGAAGATCGAGCTGCTGTCGCTGCCGGGCCTGAACGTCGGCTACCTGAGCCTGAACGTCAAGCGCAAGCCTTTCGACAACGCCGACGTGCGCCGCGCGGTCAACCTGGCGATCGACAAGAAGGCTCTGGTCGATGCCGTCTACCAGGGCGTCGGCACGCCTGCGGTGAACCCGATGCCCCCGACGCTGTGGGGCTACAACAAGCGGGTCAAGGGCTACGAGCACGACCCGGCCAAGGCGCGCGCGCTGCTCGCGAAGGCCGGCCTGCCCAACGGCTTCGAGACCAAGCTCTGGGCGCTGCCGGTGCAGCGGCCCTACAACCCCAACGGTCAGCAGGCGGCGGAGTTGATCCAGGCCGATCTGGCCAAGGTCGGCATCAAGGCCAGCATCGTCAAGTACGAATGGGCCGAATACCTCAAGCGCGCGAAGAACGCCGAGAGCGACATCGGCATGTTCGGCTGGAACGGCGACAACGGCGACCCGGACAACTTCCTCGCCACGCTGCTCGGCTGCGCCGCGGTCGGCGGCACCAACTACGGCCAGTGGTGCGACCCGGAGTACGACGCGCTCGTGGTCAAGGCCAAGCGCACGACCGACCGCGCCGAGCGCACCCGGCTCTACGAGCAGGCGCAGGAGGTCTTCCACCGCGAAGCGCCCTGGGTGCCGATGGCGCATTCGATCGTCTACCAGCCGGTCTCCAAGCGCGTGCAGGGCTACCGGATGAGCCCGTTCGGCTCGGTGCAGTTCTTTGGTGTGAGCTTGAAATGAAGGGCGTGGCGATGAAGAGATTCGGGATCGGCGCGGTGCTGTCGCTCGCGCTGTTCGGCGCCTCGGCGCAAGTGTTGACCGTCTGCACCGAGGCCGCGTTCGACGGCTTCGACCCGAGCCAGTACACCTCGGCCGTCACGCGCGACGCGATCGGCGCAACGATCTTCGACCAGCTGATGCACAACGACCGCAAGACCGGCGAGGCGGTGCCCGCGCTGGCCGAAAAGATGGAGGTCGCGCCCGACGGACTGAGCTACACCGCGCGCCTGCGCAAGGGCGTGAAGTTCCAGACCACGCCGTGGTTCAAGCCGACGCGCGACATGAACGCCGACGACGTGATGTTCTCGGTGAACCGCCTGATGGACCGCAACAGCCCGTGGCGCGCCGTCACCAAGGGCGGCTTCATCGCCTGGGACGCCTACGGGCCGGCCGAGTACATCAAGTCGGTCGAGAAGCTCGACGACATGACGGTGCGCTTCCACCTCAAGAAGCGCAACGCGGCGTTCATCGAGCACTTCGCCAACTACAACGAGTTCTCGGTCTACTCGGCCGAATACGGCGCGCAGCTGATGAAGGCCGGCACGCTGGAGAAGATCAACACAGAGCCGGTCGGCACCGGCCCCTGGCAGCTACGGAGCTACCAGAAGGACGCCGTGCTCCGGCTCAGCGCCCATCCGAACCACTGGCGCGGCAAGCAGCCGATCGAGACGCTGGTCTTCGCGATCACGCTCGACGCGAACGTGCGCGTGCAGAAGCTCAAGGCGGGCGAATGCCTGGTCGGCTCGAACATGCGCGCCGAGACCATCGAATCGCTGAAGGGCGCGCCGGTCGAGGTGCTGGGCCGCACCGCGCTGCTCAGCGGCTTCATCCCGCTGAACACCCAGCGCAAGTGGCTCTCGGACAAGCGCTTCCGCGAAGCCTTGTGGCTGGGCTTCGACAAGGCGACCTGGATCAAGTCCGTCTACGCCGGCCGCGCAAGACCGGCCGCGAGCTTCATCCCGCCCGACTCCTGGGGCCACGATGCGAGCCTTGCGAACCGCTACGACCCCGAGCGCGCCAAGGCCCTGGTAAGGGCCAGCGGCTACGACGGCAGCGAGCTGGAGATCGCCACCCGCATCGGCGGCAGCATCGACGGAAAGCGCGCCGCCGAGCTGATGCAGGCGGACTGGGCGCGCATCGGCGTGAAGACGCGCATCCAGATGATCGAGTGGGGCGAGATGCTCAAGCGCACCGGCAACGGCAACTTCGACATCAGCTTCCTCAACTGGATCGGCAGCGTCGATCCCGACGGCTTCCTCACGCCCGTGCTGACCTGCGCCGCGCTGGCCGGTGGCAACAACCGCAGCCAGTGGTGCAACAAGGACTTCGACGCGCAGGTCGACGCGGGCCTCAACACCAACGACCGCGCCAAGCGCATCGAGCTCTACAAGAAGGCCCAGCGCATCCTCTACGACGAGGTGCCGCTGATCCCGACCGTCTACCCCGAGTACTTCACCGTGGTGAACAAGCGGGTCAAGGGCTTCGTCGCCGGGCCGCTGGCCGACCTCGACTTCCGCGGCGTCAGCGTCGGCGCGCCTTGAAACCGATGCGTCTTGCGGCCGCCGCGGCGCTCGCGTCCGCGGCGGCGATGCAGGCGGGTGCCGCGACGCTGACCGTCTGCAGCGCCGCGCCGCCCGACGGCTTCGATCCGACGCAGTTCACCTCGTCGACCACCCGCGACATGGCGGGCTTCCCGATCTACGACCAGCTGCTGTCGGTCAAGCGCGGCACGAGCGAGCTCGCGCCCGGGCTCGCGCAACGCTGGGAAGCGAGTGCCGACGGCCGGCAGATCACGCTGCACCTCCGGCGCGACGTCGCCTTCCACACGACGCCGTGGTTCAAGCCGACGCGCGCGATGAACGCCGACGACGTGCTGTTCTCGCTGCAGCGGCTGATCGACGCGACGCGCACGCCGAAGGCCAGCCCGTGGCTCGCATCGGCGAAGGCCGGCTTCGAGGCCTGGGCGTCGAACGGCCTGGGCGAGCTGGTGACGGGCATCGAGAAGCTCGACGCGCAGACGGTGCGCATCGCGCTGGCGCGGCCGTCCGCGCCCTTCCTCGCGCTGCTGGCCGACGACAAGATCGCCACCGTGTTCTCCGCCGAGTACGGCGCGGCGCTGCTGAAGAACGGCCGCGTCGAGGAGCTCAACACCCAGCCGGTGGGCACCGGCCCGTGGCTGTTCAAGAGCTACCAGAAGGACGCGGTCCTGCGGCTCGCGGCGCACCCCGGCCACTGGGCCGGCAAGCCGGCGATCGACCAGCTCGTGTTCGCGATGACGCCCGACGGCAAGGTGCGCGCGCAGCGGGTCAAGGCGGGCGAATGCCTGGTCGGCTCCTACATGCGCGCCGAAGCGATCGAGGCGTTCAAGGGCACGACGGTGCGCCTGCTCGGCGGGCCGGTGCTGATCACCAGCTACATCCTGGTCAACACCCGGCGGCGCTTCCTCTCGGACCCGCGCTTCCGCGAGGCGCTGTGGCTGGGCATCGACAAGAAGAGCTACGTCGCCTCGGTCTACGGCGGCCGGGCCGAGGTGGCGAACAGCTTCCTCCCCTCGGTGATGTGGGGCCACGACGCGAGCCTCGAGCGCGCCTTCGATCCCGAGCGCGCGAAGGCGCTCGTCAAGGCCAGCGGCTACGACGGCGCGCCGATCACGCTGTCGATGGCGGTCGGCGGCAGCATCGACGGCAAGCGCGCCGGCGAGCTGCTGCAGGCCGACTGGGCGCGCATCGGCGTCAAGCTGAAGGTCGAGATGGTCGAGTGGGGCGAACTGCTGCGCCGCACCGCGCGCGGCGACTACGACCTGAGTCACCTGAACCAGGGCAACGGCGCCGATCCCGACAGCATGCTGACGCCCGACCTGAGCTGCGGCGCGGTCGCCTCCGGCGGCAACCGCAGCGGCTGGTGCGACCGGCGCCTCGACGAGCTGCTCGACCGCGCGCGCGTCACCGCCGACCGCGACGAGCGCGCCGCGCTCTACCGCCGGGCCCAGCGCATCGTCTTCGACGCGGTGCCGGTGATCCCGACCGTCTACCCGCACTACTACACCGCGGTGAGCGCGAAGGTGAAGGGCTTCGTGCCCGGCCCGCTTTCGGATCTCGACTTCCGCGGCGTGAGCCTTGATTGACCACCCCCGTTGCGGCTTCGCCGCTCCCCCTCAAGGGGGCGCCGCTGGCGGCCCGGCGAAGCCGGATCCGCGGCGGCCGCTCGGTTGAGGCCGCACGCCTTCGATCACCGCTTTAAGTTGACACTGACCTGCCGTGCTTGCCTTCATCCTGCGCCGCCTCGCCGTCGTGATCCCGACCTTCCTCGGCATCACGCTGCTCGCGTTCTCGCTGATCCACCTGATCCCCGGCGACCCGGTGCAGGTGATGGCCGGCGAGCGCAGGCTCGATCCCGTCTTCTATGCGGAGGCCATGCAGCGCCTCGGGCTCGACCAGCCGTTGTGGAAGCAGTACCTCGTCTACCTGTGGAAGGCCCTGCAGCTCGACCTCGGCGAGTCGTTCGTGACGCAGGAGGCGGTGTGGAGCGAGTTCCTCAAGCTGTTCCCGGCGACGGTGGAGCTGTCGGTCTGCGCGCTGCTGTTCGCGAGCGTGTTCGGGCTGCTGGCCGGCATGCTCGCGGCGATCAAGCGCGGCTCGCTGCTCGACCACGGCGTGATGGGGCTCGCGCTGACCGGCTTCTCGATGCCGATCTTCTGGTGGGGCCTGCTGCTCATCATGTTCTTCTCGGTGCAGATGCAGGGCATCGCGCCCGAGCTCGCGCTGCCGGTGTCGGGCCGCGTGGCGCTGCAGTACGACGTGACGCCGGTGACCGGCTTCATGCTGATCGACGCCTGGCTGTCGCCCGACGAAGGCGCGTGGCGCTCGGCGGTGTCTCACCTGGTGCTGCCCTCGATCGTGCTCGGCACGATCCCGCTCGCGGTGATCGCGCGGATGACGCGCTCGTCGATGCTCGAGGTGCTGCGCGAGGACTACGTGCGCACGGCCCGCGCGAAGGGGCTGTCGCCCGCGCGCGTGGTGTTCGTGCATGCGCTGCGCAACGCGCTGGTGCCGGTGGTCACGGTGATCGGCCTGCAGGTGGGCGCGCTGCTGGCCGGCGCGGTGCTGACCGAAACCATCTTCTCCTGGCCCGGCGTGGGCAAGTGGCTGATCGATGCGATCGGCCGGCGCGACTACCCGGTCGTGCAAGGCGGCATCCTGATCACCGCGACGACGGTGATCGTGGTGAACCTCATCGTCGACGTGATGTACGGGCTGGTGAACCCGCGCATCCGCCACGCAAGGTGAAGCCGATGAGCGCCGTCCTCTCCTCGAACGACCCCACCACCGCCGGCGCGCCGCCGTCGAGCCTCCAGGATTTCTGGCGCAGCTTCTCCGCCAACCGCGGCGCGCTCGGCGGGCTCGTCTTCCTGGTGCTCGTCGTGCTGGCCGCCTTGCTGGCCGGCGTGCTGGCGCCGCACAGCCCGATCGAGCAGTACCGCGACGCGCTGCTCGCGCCGCCGATGTGGCACGCCGACGGCAGCGCCCGCTTCCCGCTCGGCACCGACGACGTCGGCCGCGACATCCTTTCGCGCCTGCTGCACGGCGCGCGGCTGTCGCTGGCGATCGGCGTCGTGGCGGTCGCTCTTTCGATGCTGCCCGGCATCGTGCTGGGCCTGCTCGCGGCCTTCTTCCCCAGGCGCCTGGGCGTCGCGATCCTGCGGGTGATGGACGTGATGCTCGCGCTGCCGAGCCTGCTGCTGGCGATCGCGGTGGTCGCGGTGCTGGGCCCGGGCCTGTTCAACACGATGCTCGCGATCGCGATCGTCTCGATCCCGGGCTATGTGCGCCTCGTGCGCGCCTCGGCGCTCGGCGAGCTGCAGAAGGACTACGTGATCGCCTCGCGCCTCGCCGGCGCAGGCCCGTTGCGGCTGATGTTCGACACGGTGCTGCCCAACTGCATGGCGCCGGTGATCGTCACCGCGACGATGGGCTTTTCCGAAGCGATCCTGACCGCCGCCGCGCTCGGCTTCCTCGGCCTGGGCGCGCAGCCGCCGATGCCCGAGTGGGGCACGATGCTGGCGTCGGCGCGCGACTACATCGAGCGGGCCAACTGGGTCGTCACCTTGCCGGGACTCGCGATCCTCTCGACCGTGCTTGCGATCAACCTGATGGGCGACGGGCTGCGCGATGCGCTGGACCCGAAGCTGAAGAAGCTGCAATGACCCGCCCCCGTTGCGGCTTCGCCGCTCCCCCTCAAGGGGGCGCCGCTGGCGGCCCGGCAAAGCCGGATCCGCGGCGGCTGCGGGTGGGTGCCTTTTGCTGTCAGCACGTCGTGTGGATGGAGTTGCAGTGGGCCTTCTAGAAATCCGCAACCTTACGGTCGAGTTCGGCTCGCTCGACCGGCCCTTCGCCGCGGTGCAGGGCGTCGATCTCGACGTGCAGCGCGGCGAGCTGCTCGGCATCGTCGGCGAGTCCGGCTCGGGCAAGAGCGTCAGCATGCTCGCGGTGATGGGCCTGATCGACGAGCCCGGCCGCGTGCGCGCCGACGTGATGCGCTTCGACGGCGTGGACCTCCTGGCCCTGAAGCCGAAGCAGCGCCGCGAAATCGTCGGCCGCGACATCGCGATGATTTTTCAGGACCCGATGACGAGCCTGAACCCGAGCTACACCGTCGGCTTCCAGATCGTCGAGACGCTGAAGGTGCATCACAAGGGCAGCGGCTCGGCCTTGAAGGACCGCGCGCTGGAGCTGCTCAAGCTCGTCGAGATCCCCGACGCCGCCTCGCGCCTCTCGGCCTACCCGCACCAGCTGTCCGGCGGCATGAGCCAGCGCGTGATGATCGCGATGGCGCTGGCCTGCGCGCCGAAGCTGCTGATCGCCGACGAGCCGACCACCGCGCTCGACGTGACGATCCAGGCGCAGGTGCTCGACCTGCTGGTCGGCCTGCAGCGCCAGCGCGAGATGGCGCTGATCCTGATCACCCACGACCTCGCGCTGCTCGCCGGCCATGCCCGGCGCATCGCGGTGATGTACGCCGGCGAGGTGGTCGAGGTGCAGCCGGTGCCGGCGCTGTTCGACGCGCCGCACCACCCCTACACCGAGGCGCTGCTCGCGGCGATCCCCGAGCGCAGCCGCGGCGCGGCGCGCCTGCCGACGCTCGCGGGCCTGGTGCCCGGCCAGCACGACCGGCCGGCCGGCTGCCTGCTGTCGCCGCGCTGCCCGTACGTGATCGAGAGCTGCCGCGCCAAGCACCCGGCACTCGACGCGATGCCCGACGGCGGCCTGGCGCGCTGCATCCGGCCGCGGTTATGACCCACCCCCGTTGCGGCTTCGCCGCTCCCCCTCGAGGGGGCGCCCCGAACGGACCGGCAAAGCCGGATCCGTCGCGGCTGCTTGAAGGTGCTTGACGCAGAAGCTGCTGCTTTTGCCATGCCGCACTCGCCATAGCGCACTTGTCATGAACGCCCTGCCCGAATCGACGCTGCTCGCGATGCCGCATCTGCTCGAAGCCGAGGGGCTGACGCGCCACTACAGCGTCTCGCGCGGCTTCATGAAGCCGGCCGCGACGGTGCGCGCGCTCGAAGGCGTCAGCTTCACGCTCGAGGCGGGCGAGACGCTGGCGGTGGTCGGCGAATCGGGTTGCGGCAAGTCGACGCTCGCCCGCGCGTTGACGCTGGTCGAGACGCCGACCGCGGGCCGTCTGACGATCGACGGCATCGACGTCGGCACCGCCAGCGTCGAGCAGAAGCGCGTGTTGCGCCGCTCGGTGCAGATGGTGTTCCAGAACCCCTACGCCTCGCTGAACCCGCGCAAGCGCGTCGCGCAGATGCTCGACGAGCCGCTCGCGCTGAACACCGGGCTCGACGCCGCGCAACGCCGCGAGCGCATCGGCGCGATGCTCGCGCAGGTGGGCCTGCGGCCCGAGCACGCGTCGCGCTATCCGCACATGTTCTCGGGCGGCCAGCGCCAGCGCATCGCGATCGCGCGCGCGATGGTGCTGGCGCCCCGGCTGCTGGTCGCCGACGAGCCCACCTCGGCGCTCGACGTCTCCATCCAGGCGCAGATCCTCAACCTGCTGATGGACCTGCAGCAGCAAAGCGGCGTGGCCTACGTGTTCATCTCGCACAACCTGTCGGTCGTCGAGCACATCGCGCAGCGGGTGATGGTCATGTACTTCGGCCGGGTGGTCGAGGAAGCGCCGAAGGCCGCGCTGTTCGGCCGGCCGCTGCATCCGTACACGAAGGCGCTGCTGTCGGCGACGCCCAGCCTCGACCCCGCCCGGCGCGCGCAGAAGATCCGGCTCGTCGGCGAGCTGCCGTCGCCGCTGAGCCCGCCGTCGGGCTGCGTCTTCCACGGGCGCTGCCCGTTCGCGGACGAGCGCTGTCGCGTCGAGGTGCCGGCGCTGCGCGAGCTCGGCGCGAGCCGCGTCGCCTGCCACTACGCGGAAGGGCTCGCGACGCAACGCGATTGAGGCAGCACCGCTTCGCGGCCGCCGGCCGACCCGGCTTTGGGTGTTCCAACGTCGTCCGGCCGCTGGCTGCCGCTCGCCTCCCGCATTCCCGACCGGGAGGCGCTTGCGTCGCGGCACGCGTGGATCGGAGGAGCCGGCTCGCGCCGGCTCCTCGCCCACGCGCTCCTCAGTCCGCCTGCCGGCGCAGGAAGGCCGGGATGTCGATCTCGTCCATGCCGTTGCTCGCCAGCGCATCCACCTTGGCCGCGGCCTGGGTGCGGCCGTTGCGCCAGACGCTGGGCACGTCCATGCCGGCGTAGCTGTTGACCGGCTGGGCTGGCATCACGACCTGCGGCTGGACCTGCGAGGCATGGACGACCGGATGGTTCAGCACCGGCAGGTTGTCGGTGCCGGTGCGCTGCAGCGGCTGGCTGTGCACCACCGCGATCGGCGGGTGCTGCTGGGCATGCGGCTGGTGTCCGCCGTGCGCCGGGCGCAGCACGCCGCGCTGCGGCGCAAGGCCGGTGGCGATCACGGTGACGCGCAGCTGGTCGCCCAGGCTGTCGTCGTGCGCCGCGCCGAAGATCACGTGCGCCTCTTCCGACGCATAGCGGCGGATCGTGTTCATCGCGTTCTTGCTCTCGCTGAGCTTGAGGCTCGACTTGCTCGCCGCGATCAGCACCAGCACGCCGCGCGCGCCCGACAGGTCGATGCCTTCGAGCAGCGGGCAGGCCACCGCGGCATCGGCGGCCTTGTTCGCGCGGTCCGGGCCGGTCGCGACGGCCGTGCCCATCATCGCCTTGCCCGGCTCGCTCATCACCGTGCGCACGTCCTCGAAGTCGACGTTGATCGAGGCGTCGATGTGGATGATGTCGGCGATGCCGCCGACCGCGTTCTTCAGCACGTCATTGGCCTGCTTGAAGGCCTGGTCCTGCGAGATGTCGTCGCCGAGCACCTCGATCAGCTTCTCGTTGAGGATCACGATCAGCGAGTCGACGTTCGCCTCCAGCTCGGACAGGCCCTGCTCGGCCTGCTTCATGCGCCGCCCGCCCTCGAACTCGAAGGGCTTGGTGACGACGCCCACCGTCAGCACGCCCATCTCCTTTGCGATGCGCGCGATCACCGGCGCCGCGCCGGTGCCGGTGCCGCCGCCCATGCCGGCGGCGAGGAACACCATGTGCGAGCCGGCCAGCGCCTCGCGGATGCGGCCTTCGGCCTCCTCGGCCGCGGCCTTGCCGACCTGGGGCTTGCTGCCGGCGCCGAGGCCGGTCTTGCCGAGCTGGATCAGCTCGCCGGCCTTCGAGCGGCGCAGCGCCTGCGCGTCGGTGTTCGCGCAGATGAACTCGACGCCTTGCACGCCTTCGGAAATCATGTGATCGACGGCGTTGCCGCCGCCGCCGCCGACGCCGATGACCTTGATCTTGGTGCCGAGCTCGAACAAGTCCTCTTCGATCATTTCGATGGGCATGGTGGTTCTCCTTGCGTGTGCAGTTGCCTGGCGATGGGGGTGGGTGGGTTCATCAAAAACGGAGCGTGGTCCGGGAAGCGAGCCGCTCTCTTGTTCGGGGAAGTTCATTCAGAAGTTGCCGACGAAGAAGTCGCGCACGCGCGCGAGCAGCGAGCCGACGCCGCCGCTCGCCGGCAGCGCCTTCAGGCCGCGCGTGCGTGCGAGCCGGGCCTCTTCGAGCAGGCCCATCACGGTGGCCGAGCGCGGGCTGGCCACCATGTCGTTCAGTGCGCCGGCGTACAGCGGCAGTCCACGGCGCACCGGCTTGAGAAAGATGTCCTCGCCGAGCTCGACCATGCCCGGCATCACCGAGGCGCCGCCGGTGATCACGATGCCGCTGGAGAGCAGCTCCTCGTAGCCGCTGTCGCGGATCACCTGGTGCACCAGCGCGTAGATCTCCTCGATGCGCGGCTCGATCACGCCGCTCAGGGCCTGCCGGCTGAGAAGACGCGGCGCGCGGTCGCCGAGGCCGGGCACCTCGACCTGCTCGTTCGGGTCGGCCAGCAGCTGCTTGGCGACGCCGTGGTCGATCTTGATCTCCTCGGCGTCCTTGGTCGGCGTGCGCAGCGCCATCGCGATGTCGCTGGTGATCAGGTCGCCGGCGATCGGGATGACCGAGGTGTGGCGGATCGCGCCGCCGGTGAAGATGGCCACGTCGGTGGTGCCCGCGCCGATGTCGACCAGCGCCACGCCCAGTTCCTTCTCGTCTTCCGACAGCACCGCCTGGCTGGACGCCAGCGGGTTCAGCAGCAGCTGCTCGACCTCCAGGCCGCAGCGCCGCACGCACTTGATGATGTTCTCGGCCGCGCTCTGGGCGCCGGTGACGATGTGCACCTTGGCTTCCAGCCGGATGCCGCTCATGCCGATCGGCTCCTTCACGTCCTGGCCGTCGATCACGAATTCCTGCGGCTCCACCAGCAGCAGGCGCTGGTCCGTGGAGATGTTGATCGCGCGGGCGGTCTCGACGACGCGCGCCACGTCGGCGGGCGTCACCTCGCGGTC
>NZ_DASTPW010000011.1:0-61494 GCF_035762065.1 Methylibium sp. | reverse complement strand
GGCGGCTCGGCGCCGGCCGCCGCGCTCGCCAACGCGCCTGCGCCGGCGGCCTCGGCCGACGCCCCGGCTTCCCCGGCCCCGGCCGCTGCGGCGGTGCCGACGGCCGACGAAGCGGCCTGGCGCGCGCTTGCCGAGCGCTGGAAGCTGCCGGCCGACGCCATCGACGGCGAAGCCGCGCTGTGCCGCGTCGCGCGCGACCGCGGGCTCGCCTGCCACCGCGCGCGCGCCGGCCTCGCCGCGCTGCGCCGGCTCGACCGGCCGGCGCTGCTGTGGCTCGACGGCGGCAGCGGCGAGGGCGCGACGCGGCTGGCGCTGCTCGAAGGCCTCGACCGCGACGGGGCGCGCCTGCGGCTCGGGGCCGTCGAGCAGGACGTCCCGATCGCCACGCTGCAAGCGCGCTGGCGCGGCGAGTTCGCGACGCTGTGGCGGCCGCCGCCGGGCTGGGTCGCGCCGCAGATCGACGGGCGCGAGACGCCGGCGGCGAAGTGGGTCGCCGAGCGCCTGGGCCGGCTGCAGCGCAACCTGCCGGCGATGATCACTGCGGCCGAGGCCGCTGCCTCCGATCCGCTCGCGCGCGACGCCGCCTTCGAAGCGCGCGTGCGCGCCTTCCAGCGCAGCCAGGGCCTGGTCGCCGACGGCGTGCTCGGGCCGATGACGCTGATGCAGCTCAACCGCGCCGCCGGGATCGACGAGCCGCGCCTGGCGCGCGCCGACGGGGGGTGACCGGGCGATGTCGCTGATCCTCGACGCGCTGCGCCGTGCCGACCGCGAACGCGAACGCGAGCGTGGCGGCGTGCCCAGCCTCTACGCGCCGGCCGCGCCGCCGTGGACGCCGGCGGCCGATGCGTCCACCGACCGCGCGCCGCGGCCCTGGCTGTGGCTGGGCGCGGGGCTCGGCGGCGGGCTGGTGCTTGCGGCGGTCTGGGCGCTGTGGTCGGCGACGCCGGTCGAACCGGTCGCCGCGAACGCGCCGCCGCCCGCGGTGCCGGGCGTGCCGGCCGCGGGCGGCACGCCGCCGGCCACGCCTGCGCCGATGGCCCAGGCGGCCGACCCGGCGCCGGCGGCACCGAGTCCCACGCCCTCGCGCGACCTCCCGGCCAGCCCGGCGCTGCCGCGCGCCGAACGCCCGGCCGAGCCGGACGCGGCCGCTGCGCCGGCCGGCATCGCGCAGCGCGAGGCGCCGCGCAGCGAGCAAGCGCCCACGGCGCCGCCGCGCGAGGCGCCGGTCGAACGCCGGCAGGTCGATGCAAAGCCGGCCCCGGCCGCACGCGACGCAAGCCGGGCCGAGCCACCGCCACGCCGCGACGCCGCGACGCCGGAGGCGCCGGCCGGCCGCGGCGGGGCGTCGCGAGCCGCCGCGCCGGTCGCTGCGGCGCCGCCGATCCGCAGCCTGCGCGACCTGCCGGCCGACGTGCGCAGCCAGCTGCCGCAGCTCGCGATCGGCGGCTCGATGTATTCGTCGAAGGCCGCGAACCGCCGGCTGATCGTCAACGGCCAGCTGCTCAGCGAGGGCGATCCGGTCGCGCCGGGGCTGGTGCTCGAGGAGATCCGGCTGAAGTCGGCGGTGCTGCGCTGGCGCGACCTGCGCTACGAGCAGGACTTCTGAGAAGCTGCGAACGAACCCGGCACGCCCGCTCGTCCCGCCCCGAGGCACGCCCTCGGCATTGCACATGCTCGCCGTAGCCCGAGCTACGGCTGCGCTTTGCGCCTTGATGGCGCACCTTTGGGCGGTCCGCTCGGACGCGCCGGATTCCTTCGCAGCGTCTGAGCCGCCGCGTTCAGCGGGACTGTTCGCGCGGCGGCGTCGCCGGCTTGCTCGTCACCCGCTCGGTGCCGGCGTCCCAGCGCTGCGTCGGCTTCGGCGCGCGTTCGTACAGCGGCATCACGCGCGGCAGGTTGGCTTCGATGTCGCGGATGCGCGTGGGCCCCTGCGGGTGGGTCGAGCCGTATTCGGCGAGCTTGCTCGCGCCACCGCTGCCCGCGCCGCCACCGCCGCCGGTGGCTTGGCCCATCTTGGTCCACAGGCTCACGCCCGAGCGCGGGTCGTAGCCTGCGCGGGCGGCGAGTTCCATGCCGACGAGGTCGGCCTCGGATTCGTCGTCGCGGCTGAACTTGAGGCTCAGCAGCTGCGCGCCCATGCCGGCCAGCGACCGACTCACGTTGCCCAGCCCGAGGATCGCGGCGCCGACTTCGAGGCCGATGTTGGTCGCGGCCGACTTGCCCATGCGCTCGCGCGCGTGCTCGCGCAGCGCGTGGGCGACCTCGTGGCCCATCACCATCGAGACCTCGTCGTCGGTGAGCTTGAGCTGCTCGATCAGCCCCGTGTAGAAGGCGATCTTGCCGCCGGGCATGCAGAAGGCGTTGATCTGCTTGCTGGCGAGCAGGTTGACTTCCCACTTCCAGCCCGGCGCGCGCGTGTTCCATTGCGGCGCGAACGGGATGATCCGTTGCGAGATCGAGCGCAGCCGCACCGCCTGCGTCTGCTCGGCGCCGACCAGCGCGTTCTTGCTGCGCGCCTCGGCCAGCAGCTGCGCGTACTGCTGCGCGGCGGCGGCCTCGACCTGCTCGGCCGGCACCAGCTTCGAGAAGCGCGAGGACTTGCCGACATCGACGCCTTCGCGCTGCGCTTGCTGCGCCCAGGCCGAGGGCAGCGCCAGCGCGAAGCCGCCGGCCGCCGCGGCCCGCGTGAAGCGGCGGCGCGCCGGCGAGTCGGCCTGCTCGGCGTCGCCGCGGCGGCGCAGTGCGCGGGCGAGGTCGGCCTGCGGCTCGGCGGCGTCGCGAGCCTTGCCGCTCAGCAGCCGGAAGGCGGCGCACAGCGCGCAGCCGGCGCGGCCGTCGTCGGCGTGGAAGGAGGCGGGGTGGGGGCGGGGCATCGGTGTCATGTACGGCAGAGTCGTCAGGCGCCGGCAGGTTCGCCGCGGGTTGCGTCGGTGCTTCGGCCAAGCATGCGCCGCACCGAAGGCAGCAGCAAGTAGGCGGGAAAGGCGAGCCAGAAGGTCAGGAAGAAGTAGTTCGCATAGCCGAGTTCCTGGGCGCCGATGCCGCCGGCCCAGCCGGCGACCGAACGGCTGAACGCGAAGATGCTCGACAGGATCGCGTACTCGGTCGTCGCGCGCTCCTTGCTGGTGATCGACATCAGGAAGGCCAGGAAGGCGCCGGTGCCCAGGCCCTGGGTCAGGCTCTCCATGGCGCTTGCGGCGTAGACGACCGCCTGGTCGGCTGCAGCCACCTCGAGCCCGGTGACCAGCGCACCCGGCGTCATCAGCGGGACCTGCCACGCCGCGAAGGCATACACGAGGTTCGACGCCGCCTGCCACAGCCCCAGCACCCACAGGCCGCGGAAGATGCCGCGCTTGTCGACGTACCAGCCGCCGACCAGGCCGCCGGCGATCGACAGCCCCAGCCCCAGGTTCACGCTCACCAGCCCGATCTGCGCCGGCGTGAAGCCGGCATCGACCCAGAACGGCCGGACCATGAAGCCCATCGCGGTGTCGCCCAGCTTGTAGAGCAGGATGAAGGCCAGCACCGCGACCATCCCCGGCCGCGCCAGCAGCTCGACCCAGGCGCCGAACATCGGCCCGGCGCGCAGCGCGGAAGCCTCGCGCCCGCGCGCCGCGCCCACCAGCAGCGCCGCGCCCGCGAACATCAGCGCGACGGGCAGGGCGCCGCGGAACCACCAGGTGGTCGAGGTCGCCTGCAGCCCGGCCAGCTCCGGCCGGGCCAGCCACTTGAGCAGCGGCGGCAGCACCGGCCACAGCAGGCCGACGAGCACCAGCGCCAGCGCGACCAGGAACAGCGGCTGCGAGCGCAGCGCCGCCCACTCGGAGCCCAGGCTCGAGGTCGGCGCGCCCGGCCGCGCGCGCTCGGCGGGCGCGAGCAGCGCGACCAGGCCATTCAGCACGAAGGCGGCAGCGCCCAGCGCCCAGGCCCAGGGCCAGCTCCACCAGCCGGCGACGATCAGCATCGCGCCGGCCGCCAGCATGCCGGCACGGTAGAAGCCGATGCGCACCCCGTTGGCGAGGCCGTACTCGCGCGCATCGAGCAGCTCGATCGTGTAGCCGTCGGTCGCGATGTCGTTGGTGGCCGACAGCATCGTGAAGACGCCGATCGCGACCCATGCCCAGGCGCCGAGCGCGATGCCGGCGTAAGCGAACGCCAGCATCACGCCGGCCATGCCGAGGTTGGCCGCGCAGATCCACCAGCGGTGGCGCCGGGCGTGGTCGACCGCCGGCGCCCACAGGAACTTCACCGTCCAGGCCAGGCCCAGCAGCGACAGCGCTCCGATGTCGGCCAGCGGCACGCCCTGCTGGCGGAACCACACCGGGAAGAGGTCGTAGAAGACGCCGAGCGGCAGTCCCTCGCTGAAGTACAGCAGCGCGACCCAGAACAGCTTGCGGCGGTAGGCCGGGCGCGGCACCGCGGCGGCTTCGATGGCCGGCGAAGGCGGCACGGTGCGGTCGGCTTCGGGCATCGGCGCGGATTCTAGGGAGCGGGTCCGGCGGCGGCCGAGCCGCTGTCGCGAGCCGCCGGGGCGGTGCCCGTGCGCGTGCACGCCGGCCGCGCCGCTCCTATATTCAATGGGCTCGCCCAGCGCCCGCGCGCAGCGGCGAAGGCAGCCAGGGTTCCCGTTTCAACCATCGACCCAAGGAGACCGAGACATGACCACCCCCCAGACCACCCGCAAGCTGGCCGCCGCCCTCGCCGTCGGTGCCGGCCTCGCCTTCGCCGCCGGCAGCGCGCTGGCGCACGGTTGCCCTGGCGAGATGAAAGCCATCGACGCCAAGCTCGCGACCAACCCGAAGCTGAGCGAGGCCGAACTCGCCAAGGTCAAGACGCTGCGCAGCGAGGGCGAGGCGGCGCACAAGGCGGGCAACCACGATGCGTCGATGAAGGCGCTGGGCGACGCAAAGAAGCTGCTCGGCATCTGAGTCGGCGGGGCCGGCCTTCCGCGCCGGCCCGCGCACAGCTCAGGCCGGGCCGGTTCGCGTAAGCGCCAGCCGGCGGCGCGCCGCGAGCGCGGCTGGCCGGACGTGGCAGCCCTCGACGTGGTCGTTCACCAGGCCCATCGCCTGCATGAACGCATACACGGTCGTCGGCCCGACGAAGCTCCAGCCGCGCTTCTTCAGGTCACGGCTCATCGCGACCGACTCGCGCGACTGCGTGATCGCACGCAGGGCCTCCCAGGCCAACACGGGCGGCCGGCTCTCGGCGGCGGGTTCGTGGCGCCACACATAGGACGCGAGCGAGCCGAACTCGGCGCGCAGCTCGAGCAGCCGCCTGGCGTTGTTGACCGTCGACTCGATCTTGCCGCGGTGGCGCACGATGCCGGCATCGGCGAGCAGCCGCTGCACATCGGCCTCGCCGAAGCGCGCGATGCGCTCGGCGTCGAAGCCGGCGAAGGCCGCGCGAAACGCCTCTCGCTTGTTGAGGATCGTGAGCCAGCTCAGTCCCGCCTGGAAGCCTTCGAGGCAGAGCTTCTCGAACAGCCGCGTGTCGTCGATGACCGGGAAGCCCCATTCGGTGTCGTGGTAGCGGCGGTAGGGCTCGCTGGTCTGGCACCAGAGGCAGCGTGCGGCACCGTCGGGGCCGGCGAAGAGACCGGCCGCGATCGCGGCGCTGCCGGTCATGGCGACCGCTTCGCGGCGGGGCCGTGCGAAGCGCCGCCGGCGCCGCCGAGGCCGATCACCATGCCTGCGGTCGCGGGCGCCGCCGCCGCTCGGGCCCGGCGTAGCGCTGCGCGTTCGCCGCCGGCGCCGCAGGTTGCGGTTCGCCGACCGGTGCGATCAGGCCCCACTCGGTGACGGTGCAGCCTCGCAGCAGGTCCATGCTGGAGTCGTACCAGCCGACGAAGGACAGCTCCAGGTCTTCGTCGCGCGCGGCGCGGTTCGCAGGGGTGGCTCGCTGGCTCGTCGTCATCGCAGGCTCCGCGTTCGTGGCAGGCGCCACTGTTGCGGAGGCGGCCTCGGCGGGCCATCGCCCGGCGGGTGGAACTCGCTCGGTCATGTTGGGGGCGGCCCGCGCGATCAGCCGAAGGGCCGCACGCCGATCAGCGCGCCGTGCAGCCAGAACGCGAACACCGCCCAGCCGACGACACCGGCGACCACGGTCTTCACCGTCGCGGCGGTGTCGCCCGGCGTGCCGTGCAGGCCGGCGGCGCGATCCCGCCGGCGCGCCGAGCGGAAGCACAGCACCGCCCAGGCCAGGAAGCTCGCGAACAGCAGCAGATCGGCCAGCGTGCCGTTCGCGAGCAGGTGCGCGAAGGCCCACAGCTTGGTGCCGATCAGCATCGGGTGCCGCAGCCGCGTCGCGAAGGCATTGCCCTTGACGTAGGGAGCGGCCAGCAGCACGAAGGCGACCAGCACCAGCAGGCTCGCCGCATGCCGCGTCCACACCGGCGGCTGCCACAGCACGACCGGCTGCTGCCGCGCGAGCCCGTAGCCCACGACGATCAACACGAAGCCCACCAGCGACACGAGCGCGTACAGCCCCTTCCAGCGTTTCGCGCCGATGCGCGCGACGACGCCGTCGCGCCAGCCGTCGGCCACGATGCGCGTCGAATGCGCGCCGAGAAAGATCACCAGGCCCAGCAGCAACAGCAGCATCTCGGTCGTCCTCCGGTCGTCGCGCGAAACGCTTTCGCGGGCGCAGCCTTCGCGGCGCGGGCGCATTGTGGCCGCGAGAATCGCTCGCGAACTCTCCTGGATCAACGCACCGCCATGAACCTCGAAGCCCTCGAATTCGCCACCGGCGCCGCGCCCACCGCGAGCATCGTCATCCTCCACGGGCTCGGCGCCGACGGCAATGATTTCGTGCCGGTGGCGCAGCAGCTCGACCTGGCCGCGGTCGGCCCGGTGCGCTTCGTGTTCCCGCATGCGCCGACGCGGCCGGTGACGATCAACGGCGGCTACGTGATGCGCGCCTGGTACGACATCCTCGGCACCGAGCTGACCCGCCGCGAGGACGAAGCCGGCCTGCGCGCGTCGCAGCTCGCGGTCGAGGCGCTGATCGCGCGCGAGCGCAGTCGCGGCATCCCGAGCGAGCGCATCGTGCTGGCCGGCTTCTCGCAGGGCTGCGCGATGACGCTGATGACCGGCCTGCGGCATCGCGAGCGGCTGGCCGGGCTGGTCGGCCTTTCGGGCTACCTGCCGCTGGCGGCGCTGACGCAGGCCGAGCGCCACGACGCGAACGCGACGACGCCGATCTTCCTGGCGCACGGCGAGCAGGACACCGTGATCCCGATCGCGCGCGCGATCGACTCGCGCGACGCGCTGCGCGCGCTGGGCCATGCGGTCGACTGGCATGCCTACCCGATGCCGCATTCGGTGTGCATGGAGGAGATCGACGACCTCAACCGCTGGCTGCTCCAGCTGCTGGCGCTCGACGCCTGACGCGCGTGGACGCCGTGCCGGCCGGGCTGCTCGTCGCCTGCCTCTGCGCGGCGTGGTGCCGCAGCTGCGACGGCTACCGCGCCACCTTCGAGGCCGCGGCCCGCGGACGCCCCGGCGCGCGCTTCGTGTGGATCGACATCGAGGACGCGAGCGACGCGCTGGCGCCCTTCGATCTGGACGTGGAGAACTTTCCGACGCTCGCGGTCGCGCGTGGCGGCGAGCTGCGCTTCCTCGGTGCGCTGACGCCGCAGCCGCAGACGCTGGCACGCATGCTCGATGCGGCCGAACGCGCGCCGCTGCGTGCCGGGGCGGTGGCCGAGCCGGCGCGCTTCGTCGCGACGCTCGCGTCGATCGGCCAGGCGGTCTGAGCGCGGGCCGGGCATGCCGCCCGCGCAGAAGCACGCGCGAATTCATTCGTTCGCGGCCGCGGCACGGCTGACTAAGGTGGCGCGATGGCCGGTCTCTCCGGATCGGCGCTCGCCACCGTCACCGATGAACTCCGCCACCCCCGGCGCGCGAGCGCGCCTGCTGATCGTCCCCGGCCTGCACGACAGCGGCCCGGCCCACTGGCAGAGCTGGCTGCAGGCGCAGGTGCGCGACGCGCGCCGTGTCGAGCAGCGCGATTGGAGCCGGCCCGAACTCGACCGCTGGGCCGAGCGCATCGCCTCGACGCTCGACCGCGAGCGCGACGCGCAATGGATCGCGGTGGCGCACAGCTTCGGCTGCCTCGCGCTCGCGCGGCATCTGCTGCTGCGCGCCGACACGCCGGTGCGCGCCGCGTTGTTCGTGGCCCCGGCGGAGCCCGACAAGTTCGGCGTCGCCGCCGCGCTGCCGGCCTCGCGCCTCGCGATCCCGAGCACGGTGATCGCGAGCGACAACGACCCGTGGATGAGCGCGGCCAGCACGCGCCGCTGGGCGCAGCGCTGGGGCAGCGGCTGGATGACGCTCGGCGACGCCGGTCACGTCAACGCCGAATCGGGCTTCGGCCCGCTGCCGGTGGCGAAGCGCTGGGTCACGACGATGCAGCAGCGCCTGACGCGCGCACGCCGCGCCGAGCAGGCCGGCGACGCATGGTCGCTCGCCGCATGACGCGCGCGGCTTAGGCGCTGGGCGCAGAAGCATCGGACTTTTCCTTCGTTCGCGACGCGCGACGAGCTCCCTAGCATCGCGCCGACCGACGAACCGCAAGGACCGCTTCCCACCATGACCACCTCACTCACGCGGCGCGCGCTGGCCGCTTTCGCATTCACCCTCGCCGCCGGCGGCGCCGCGGCCAAGGACGTGACGCTGCTCAACGTCTCCTACGACCCGACGCGCGAGCTCTACGCCGACTACAACGCCGCGTTCGCGAAGCACTGGAAGGCCAAGACCGGCGACACCGTCACCGTCAAGCAGTCGCACGGCGGCTCGGGCAAGCAGGCGCGCTCGGTGATCGACGGCATCGACGCCGACGTCGTGACCTTGGCGCTCGCCTACGACATCGACGAGATCGCCGAACGCGCCAAGCTGCTCGCCCCCGACTGGCAGAAGAAGCTCAAGCACAACAGCTCGCCCTACACCTCCACCTACATCTTCCTGGTGCGCAAGGGCAACCCGAAGGGCATCAAGGACTGGGGCGACCTGATCAAGCCGGGCGTCTCGGTGATCACCGCGAACCCCAAGACCTCCGGCGGCGCGCGCTGGGGCTACCTGGCCGGCTACGGCTGGGCGCTGAAACAGCCGGGCGGCAACGAAGAGAAGGCGAAGGAGTACATCGGCAAGCTGTTCGCCAACGTGCCGGTGCTCGATGCGGGCGCGCGCGGCTCGACGGTGACCTTCGCCGAGCGCGGCATCGGCGACGTGCTGCTTGCCTGGGAGAACGAGGCGCACCTGTCGCTGAAGGAGTTCGGCGCCGACAAGTTCGACATCGTCTACCCGCCCACCAGCATCCTGGCCGAGCCGCCCGTCGCGGTGCTCGACAAGGTGGTCGACAAGAAGGGCACGCGCGCCGTCGCGCAGGCCTACCTCGAGCACCTGTATTCGCCTGAGGGGCAGGAGATCGCGGCGCGCCACTTCTACCGGCCGATCGACCCGCAGGTCGCCGCGAAGTACGCGAAGAGCTTCCCCGCGGTGAAGCTGTTCACCGTCGACGAGACCTTCGGCGGCTGGGCCAAGGCGCAGAAGACGCACTTCGCCGACGGCGGCGTGTTCGACCAGATCTACGCGAAGAAGTAGGGCGGCATCGCCGAAGCCCGCCGCGGCCCGCCGCGGCGGGCTTCGGCGCGTGCGGCGCATAAGCAACCGCCAAAACTGTCGTTCGGGCCAGGAGGCCCGCTGCTTAGCATCGGCGTCCTTTTTCTTCGCCCGGGGCGACCCCGCCCCGCCGACCATGAAGCCAAGTTCCAAGCTGCCGCGCCGTGCCCTGCTGATCGCCGCCGCGCTGACTTCGTTCGCCGCCGCGCCGGCCTTCGCCGCGCCGGCGCTGCTGAACGTCAGCTACGACGTCAGCCGCGAATTCTTCAAGGACATCAACCCGGCGTTCCAGAAGTCGTGGAAGCAGGCGAGCGGCGAGGACATCGCGATCAACCAGTCGCACGGCGGCTCGAGCAAGCAGGCGCGCGGCGTCATCGACGGGCTCGAAGCCGACGTCGTGACGATGAACCAGTCGAGCGACATCGACGCGATCGCCACGCGCGGCAAGCTGCTTGGCGAAGACTGGGCCAAGCGCCTGCCGAACAACGCCGCGCCGACCACCTCGGTCACGGTGCTGCTGGTGCGCAAGGGCAACCCGAAGAAGATCGCCGACTGGCCCGATCTCGCGAAGCCGGGCACCAGCGTCGTGATCCCGAACCCGAAGGTCACCGGCAACGGCCGCTACAGCTACGTCGCGGCCTGGGGCTCGGTGATCAAGGCCGGCGGCACGCCGGCCCAGGCGCGCGAGCTGGTCGGCAAGATCTTCGCGAACGTGCCGGTCTTCGACGGCGGCGGCCGCGCCGCCACCACCACCTTCGCGCAACGCAACATCGGCGACGCGCTCGCGACCTTCGAGTCCGAGGTCAACCTGATCAAGGCCGAGTTCGGCGACAACTTCGACGTGGTCTACCCGAAGTCGACGATCCTGGCCGAGAACCCGGTCGCGGTGATCGACAAGGTCGTGGACAAGAAAGGCACGCGCAAGCAGGCCGAGGCCTACCTGAAGTTCCTGTACTCGGACGAGGCGCAGGAGATCGCCGCGAAGCACCAGATCCGCCCGCGCTCGCCCGCGTTGCTGGCGAAGTACGCGAAGGACTTCCCGAAGGTCAACACCTTCACGATCGACGAGGTCTTCGGCGGCTGGAGCAAGGCGCAGAAGGAGCACTTCGACGACGGCGGCGTCTACGACCAGATCCTCGCCGCCAAGCGCTGAATCGCGTTCGAGCTCCATCGTGGTGTTCTCCCGCGCCCTGCTGCGCAGGCACAGCGTGCTGCCCGGCTTCGACCTCGCCTTCGGCTTCACGATCCTCTACCTGAGCCTGATCGTGCTGCTGCCGCTCTCCGCGGCCTTCCTTAAGACCTTCACGCTGACCTGGCCCGCGTTCTGGGACGCGGTGACCTCGCCGCGCGTGATGGCGAGCTACCGCCTGACCTTTGGCGCGTCGTTCCTGGGCGCCTGCGTCAACGCGGTGTTCGGCCTCGTCGTCTGCTGGGTGCTGGTGCGCTACGACTTCCCGGGCAAGCGCGTGGTCGATGCGCTGGTCGACCTGCCCTTCGCGCTGCCCACCGCAGTGGCCGGCATCGCGCTGACCGCGATCTACTCCGGCAACGGCCTGATCGGCCAGTGGCTGCCATTCAAGGTGAGCTTCACGCCGCTGGGCGTGTTCGTCGCGCTGACCTTCATCGGCCTGCCCTTCGTCGTGCGCACCTTGCAGCCGGTGCTGGAGGATCTGTCGAAGGAGCTGGAAGAAGCTGCGGCGACGCTGGGCGCGAGCCGCTGGCAGACCTTCCGGCACGTGATCCTGCCGATCGTCACGCCCGCGCTGCTGACCGGCTTCGCGCTCGCGTTCGCGCGCGCACTCGGCGAGTACGGCAGCGTGATCTTCATCGCCGGCAACCTGCCGCTGGTCTCCGAGATCACGCCCCTGCTCATCATCACCAAGCTCGAGCAGTACGACTACGCCGGCGCGACCGCGATCGCGGTCGTGATGCTGGTGGTGAGCTTCGCGCTGCTGCTGGCGATCAATGCGCTGCAGGCCTGGTCGCGACGCCGCCAGGGCGGCTTGTGATGACGACCGCCCCCGTCGCGGCTGCGCCGCTTCCCCTGGATGAGGCGCCGCTGGCGGCCCGGCGAGGCCGGATCCGCGGCGGCCGCTCGCGGGGTCGATGAAGATGGCTGCCGTCCTGCGTCAATCCGCCGCCGCGCACGTCGCGCCGCGCTCGCTGCGCGAGGCGACCACCGAGCCCGCGTGGGTGCGCCGCACGCTGATCGGCATCGCGCTGGTGTTCCTGACGCTGTTCCTCTTCGTGCCGCTCGCGACCGTGTTCTACGAGGCGCTGAAGAAGGGCTGGGACGTCTACGCCGCCGCGATCACCGAGCCCGACGCGCTCTCGGCGATCAAGCTCACGCTGATCGCCGCGGCGATCTCGGTGCCGCTGAACCTGGTGTTCGGCGTGGCCGCGGCCTGGTGCATCGCGAAGTTCGATTTCCGCGGCAAGAACCTCGTGCTGACGCTGATCGACCTGCCGTTCTCGGTGAGCCCGGTGATCGCCGGCTTGATCTACGTGCTGGTGTTCGGGCTGCAGGGCTGGCTCGGCCCCTGGCTGCGCGAGCACGACCTGAAGATCATCTTCGCGCTGCCCGGCATCGTGCTCGCCACCGTGTTCATTACCTTCCCGTTCGTCGCGCGCGAGCTGATCCCGCTGATGCAGGCGCAGGGCACCGAGCAGGAAGAGGCCGCGCGCGTGCTCGGCGCGAACGGCTGGCAGACCTTCTGGCGCGTGACGCTGCCCAACGTCAAGTGGGCGCTGCTCTACGGCGTGATCCTGTGCAACGCGCGGGCGATGGGCGAGTTCGGCGCGGTCAGCGTGGTCTCGGGGCACATCCGGGGGCAGACGAACACGATGCCGCTGCACATCGAGATCCTCTACAACGAATACCAATTCGCCGCTTCGTTCGCCGTCGCTTCGCTGCTCGCCGGGCTGGCGCTGGTGACGCTGGTGCTGAAGCTCGCCGTCGAGCGGCAGGTGAAGCAGCAGATCGACGCGGCGTCGCAGGAGAAATCGCCATGAGCATCGAAGTCCGCGGTTTGCAGAAGCGCTTCGGCGCCACCGTCGCCTGCGACGACCTCAACCTCACGATGCCCTCGGGCGAACTCGTCGCGCTGCTCGGCCCTTCGGGCTGCGGCAAGACGACGCTGCTGCGGATCATCGCGGGCCTCGAAGTGCCCGATGCCGGCAGCGTCCACTTCGAAGGCGAGGACGCCACCGGCACCGACGTGCGCGAACGCCAGGTCGGCTTCGTGTTCCAGCACTACGCGCTGTTCGGCCACATGTCGATCTTCGAGAACGTGGCCTTCGGGCTGCGCGTGCGGCCCAAGGCCACGCGGCCGAGCGACGCGAAGATCCGCGAGAAGGTGATGGAGCTGCTGAAGCTGGTGCAGCTCGACTGGGTCGCCGACCGCTTCCCGCACCAGCTCTCCGGCGGCCAGCGCCAGCGCATCGCGCTCGCGCGTGCGCTCGCGGTTGAGCCCAAGGTGCTGCTGCTCGACGAACCCTTCGGCGCGCTCGACGCCAAGGTCCGCAAGGAGCTGCGCCGCTGGCTGCGCCGCCTGCACGACGAGGTGCACGTCACCAGCGTCTTCGTCACGCACGACCAGGACGAGGCGATGGAAGTCGCCGACCGCGTCGTCGTGATGAACCAGGGCCGCATCGAGCAGGTGGGCACGCCGGACGAGGTGTACGACAAGCCGGCCTCGCCGTTCGTGCTGCAGTTCCTGGGCGACGTGAACCTGTTCCATGGCCGGCTTGGCCATGGCAGTGCTCCGGAAGAGGTGAGCTACGTGCGCCCGCACGAATTGAGCATCCTCGCGCAGCCGGCCGAAGGATCGATCACGGTCAGGCTCGCGCAGGCGCTGACGGTCGGTCCGAACACGCGCATCGAGTTCAAGCGCGAGGACGGCAGCTATGTCGACGTGGAACTGCCGCGCGCCGAGTACCAGGCGTTGCGCGAGCGGCTTTCATTGGAGCCTGGCAAGACGGTGCATCTGCTGCCGCGGCGGATCACGCGGTTCGAGCGGCAGGGCGACGAGGTGCTGGATCCGGCCGCGATGATTTGAGACGTTTTGCGCTGCATAGCCGCACAAGCACTTTGGACGGCGCCACTCACGGCGCCGAAGCAGTCGGTTGCAACTCATCCCTAACTCGTAGAGGCCCTCACTCGGCGTCCTCCCAATACAGTGGCTGCGCAGTCGTTGAACACATCGACTCGCATGCCACTTGCTCAGGGAGAACATAAATGAGCTTCGCTCAAAAGCGTTTCGCTTTCCGTCGGCGTGCCCAGCGCGGCCAGGGCATGACGGAATACATCATCATCGTCGCGTTGATCGCGATCGCCGCCATCGGCGTCTATGCCGCGTTCGGCGGTGTCGTGCGCGGACAGACGGCTGTCGTGGCTTCCGAGCTCGCAGGTGGTGCAGGCACAGCCGGTGCTCGCGCCACGGCGACCGCGGGCGCAACGGCGGCCGCCACACGAGCTGCCACCAACAAGAACCTCAGCAACTACGAAGACGGCAACGCCGGCGGTGCCGGTGGCGGCGGCGGTGGCCAATAGCCGGCGCCGCTAGACCCAGTCGAGTTCGCTGTGAGTGGGCGCCGGTTTCGTACCGGCAGCCAGGGGCAAGCTTTGCCTTTGGTTGCCGCGTTTCTGGTCATGTGTTGCGCCATCTTCTATCTGATGGTCAACACGGGCCAGATCGCCGTCGAGAAAACGAGGGTGCTGAATGCAGCCGACGCGGCCGCATACAGCGCCGGGGTGGTCCAGGCGCGCGGGCTCAATTACGCCGCGTATGCCAACCGAGCCATCGTGGCCAACCAGGTCGCGATCGCGCAGACGTTGAGCATGACCAATTTCCTGAACCATGCCGCGAGCGTCTACACGGCGACCGATGGGGCAGGCAACGGCATCCGTGACTTGAGCCAGGGACTGGCTTGGGCGACGCCCCCGGACAACGTCGATCCGCATGCGCGCCTGTCCGGGTTGCTGGTGGGATCGTTGATCGCCCAGTACTACGGCTACGACCCGGACGAGTTCGTCGAGTACATCGATGGCATTAACGGCGTTGCTGCCGGCTTCATCCAGGCGTCCAACGCCGCATCAGTGATGCTCGACAGTTCCGTCGTCTCCGTGCTCGGCGCCCGCGCCGCCACTTTGCTTGAGCGGTCGCAGGCCATCGCGTCGCGTGTGGCGTCGGAGATGGATCCCGCACTGCAGGCGGTCGTCAACCCCGTCGGGGGTGGCGTGGGGCCCATCGTTCGCCGCTATTCGGACGACGAACGTGCGCGGCTTCAGGGCGTCGTGCTCGCTTCGCTGGACGATGTCGTCCGGCAGCGCGGCTGGACTTCTTACTCGGTCGCCGCGCGCCCTTTGCGCGTCGGCCTGATTCGCCGCGGCGCGACCTGGATGCCGAACCTTGACAGCTGGGCCTCGTTCGACAGCCTGTCGTATCGCAGCATCACGAGGCGAAGGTTTGGCATCCCACGTTTCGGCGAGACGCGTATCGCGGGCGCCAATGCAACAGCAGGCGAAGACTCGGACGGCAGCTTCTACTACCGAGGGGATGGCAGCAGCAATAGCAGCAGCGGCCGTGACACCGACCGACACATCGACGGCTTCGATGCCGCCTATTACTCCGGCATGGCCTCGGCCTACGACGTCGACGACCCTGCGAACCGCGAGCCGACTCAACACCGCGCTGGCCTGAGCGTCTGGGTGCGCAAAGGCAAGTCCGACACGAACACGGCGGGCCACAACCCGGCCTTCTCGCCAGCCGGCCGGCTGGCGGTGTTCAGTGAAACACCGGTGGTCGATCAGCTGAGTGGCATTGCACGCGCCGAGGTGTTGTTCATGCGCCCGCCGCGGCCCGACGGCCGCAACGAGTACCCGAACCTGTTCAACCCTTTCTGGACCGTGCGCCTGGTCTCGCCTTCAGCGACCGACTACGCGATGTACGGCGCCGCGGCTGTTTTGCGCTACTGGAACTGACTGCGGAGTTGTCCATGCCGAGCCGTTTTTCTTGCCCGCCTTGCCCGCCTTGCCCGCCTTGCCCGCCTTGCCCGTCCTTCAGGCCTTGCTCGCATATGCGCCCGTCGCGCGGCCAGGCCACCTCGGAGTTTCTCGTCGCCTGCCTCGTGATCGTGCCGCTACTGCTGCTCGTGCCGATGGTCGGCAAGTACATCGATTTGACCCACGCCGCCGAACTGGCGAGCCGCTACGTCGCCTTTGAAGGTACGGTGCATTTGCCGGGCAGCGCGCAGTGGAAAAGCGACGCGACGCTGTCGGCCGACGTGCGCCGCCGCTTCTTCTCCGAAAGCAGCAGTCAGATTCGCACCGGTGAGGCTGCGATCGACATCGCTGAGCAACGCAATGTGCTTTGGACCAGTCCGTGGGGCCGCACGATGCTGCCCGAGCGAAGCAGCAACGTTGCAGCATCCGCGTCGCTCGCTGCCTTCAATCAGCATGCGCCCAGCCGCGAAGCGTGGCATGCCGACATGCGCCTGCCCGAAGACAACCTCGTCATCGGCCGTGTCTCCGTGCGGCCCGCCAACCTCATCGATCTGCCGGCGCCGTTCGACCGCCTCGATCTCTCGATCAGCCGCCGCACCGCGGTGCTGGCCGACGCCTGGACCGGCCGCGACGACCACGCCGCACGCAACGTCGTCGAGCGCATGCGGCTCCTCTATCCCATCAACGCGCTCCCGCCGAGGGTCAGAGAGATGACGACGCACTTCTCGGGCCTGCTCGGCGACCCGGAACTGCCGTTCGGCCTGCGTCGTGAGTCGTACCAGTTGCTGCCCTGCGACCGGCTTGCAGAGGGATGCTGACGATGCCCGACGCCTTGCTCGATTTCCGCCGCCTTCGTGCAGGCCTTATCGCCCTTGTAGCTGCCGTGCTCGGTGCCGCCACAACCATCCAGGCTCAGGATCCTCACCTCGTGCCCGTGCCGCCCGAGGCGGAGGTCTCGCAGCTTGGCGACCGCATGCGCATCAACGGTCAGGAAGCGCGGCTGCAGGAGTTGCGGTACCCAGGTTCGGTGGAAGCGCTGTTGAGCTTCTACCGCCAGCAGTTCGGCGACTCCGCGTCGGAGCCTGCGAACACACCGGGGCAGCGCATCGTCGGAGGCGTCGTGGGCGGCAGCTACGTCACGGTGCAAGTGATCGACGAGCCCGAGCGTTCAGCCAACACGCCGCTGCACGCGCGCGTGCTGCAGACGCGGCTGGCACCTCAGCTTCAAACCGAGGCTCGCCGCACCCTTCCTTCCATGCCGCCCGATTCAAGCTTGTTGAGCGACGTGGAAAGTCAGGACGGGCCGCGCCTTGCGCGAATGCGCGTCTACGGCAATCGGCACTCGGTGAGCGCCAATGTCGCATTCGTGGAGCGCGAGTTCGAAGCCCGCGGTCTCGTGCCCGTGGAGCGCGGCGCGGACGGCGACGCGGCGCAAGCCCTGCGGTGGTTCGCGGACGACCGCGGCGGCGAAGCCTTGCTTGCCGTGCGCAGCGCGGGCGAAACGCGGCTTGTCACCGTGCACACGGTGGTCCACCTTGCGGCTTTCGAGGAGCCTCGATGAAGTCGAAACGGATGCTGTCGATCGGCGGCCAGTCCATGACTGAGTACCTCGTCGGCCTCGCCGTTGTCACCGCCATCGTCGCCGTGCCCTTCGACGGCCGCGCCTCGCTGGTCGAGTACTTCATCGACATGGTCCGCATCGCCTATCTCCGCTTTTTCACCGCGATCGCGCTCCCGGCGTGAGCGCCTGAGCGACCACGCCATTCCATCTCACCGACCCTGCGAAAGCCGCCGCCGTGAAGCGCCTGCGCCTGCCACCCAATCTGCTGATTCCATTGATTGCGATCCTCGTCGGAGCAATCGCCGCGATCGCTGCAAACCGCTACATCCACCAACGCATCGAAGCCGCAAAGCCGAAGACCGACCCCGACGGCATGGTCCCGCTCGTCGTCGCGACAGCCGATCTCTCCAAGGGCGACCGTCTTGCCTCGAACAACCTTGCCGTACGGCAAGTGCCCAAGCTCTGGGTCCACGCGAACGCGATCCGACCCGAGGATTTCGGGAAGATCGAACACGCCGTGCTCGCCGTACCCGCGGCCAAGGGCCAGCCCGTCTTGTGGGCGCAACTCGAAGGCCAGCGCGCTGCCAGCTTCTCGGCGCGGCTGGCGAATGGGCGGCGCGCGGTGACCGTGGCGGTCGATGAAATCAGCTCGATCAGCGGCATGCTGAGCCCAGGCGACACGATCGATCTGATCGCGATGACCAAGGTCGATCAGCGCTCGACCCTGGTGCCCGTGATGCAGGCCGTGCGTGTGCTCGCCACAGGCACGCGCGTGGACAACGGCAGCCCGGAAGGCCGCGGCGAGCGCAGCTTCACGACCGTCACGCTCGACGTCACGCCCGACGAAGCGCGCCGCATCATGGCCGCGCGCGAGGTCGGCCGGCTCACCGCCTTGCTCAGGGCACCGGGCGATGTGCAGGCCGCCCTCGCGGTGCGTAGCGATGCGATGGCCGAGCTGGGACTTGCGCCGCCCGGCTCGCGGGCTGGCGCGGCACCCACCGTCGCTGTGATGCACGGCGCGGCGAATCCGCGCCTGTACACCGTGCGCGGCGGCGGGGGCTATCCCGCCAATCTCGCGAACCCCGGCGAAAGCCCGAACGAGCTCCAGCTCTCCGCATCGATCGCTCCGTCCACCCGCGGGTTGGCAGAGCGCAAGCCGTGAAGCAAACGATGTCCGACGCGACAAGCAGCGGACTGGTCGCGCCTACCCGTTCGCGCCGGTCGCAAAGCACACAGCGCGGCGCCGGTGCTGCAGAGCTGGTTGTGGTGCTGCCGCTCGCCTTGCTGTGCCTGCTCGGCGTGATGCAAATGGGCTTGCTGTTCCACGCGAAGGGGCAAGCCAACCACGCCGCCGTTCAAGCCGCGCGTGCCGGTTCCGTTGCGCATGCCGGCGAGGTGCGCATCCGCGAGGCCTTTGCGCGCGGCCTCGTCCCCTTCATGGGCGGCGGCCGCAATGCCGAAGAACTGGCAATCAGCTATGCGCAGGCTCTGGGCGAAGCAGCACTCGCGCGCATCGAAATCCTTTCGCCCTTGCGCGAAAGCTTCACCGACTACGCCAGCCCAGCCGAAGCCCGGCGCGTGCGCCTCGAAGAGAACCTCGACACCACCGAGCCCGTCATCCCCAACCTCAACATCGCCGGCCGTGCCTGTCCCTACGACCGCCCAAGCTGCAACGCCGACCCGGCCCGCAACGCCAGCGGCCAGAGTCTGCAAGACGCCAACCTCCTCAAGCTACGCATCACCTGGGGCATTCCCACAGCCAAACAGGTGCCATTGGCCGGCCCTGCGATCGTGCAGGTGCTGCGCGCACAAGCGCTGCTCGATCCCTCGATGCCCGCGGCCAACCGCGCGCTCATCGCGGCCGGCCGCATCCCTGTCGTCGCCACCGCGCTCGTGCGCATGCAAAGCGAGCCGATCCGCAACGACCTGATGGCCCATGCCGCCGCCGCCCCGCAAGCCGCGGCCAGCGCCGCAAGCACGCCTGCCGCGCCTGCCAGTGCGGCGAGCACACCGGCCAGCGCCGTAAGCACGCCCAACGGCAGCGCCAGCAGCCCGGGCGGCGCAGCCAGCGCCCCCGGGGGCTCGCCCGGCCGCTGCGATCCGAGCCGCCAGAGCTGCGCTCCAGAGCGCTGTGTGCCCACCGAAGGGTTGTGTTGTCTGCCCGGCTCGACCTGAGAACACCGCCATGCGACTTGTCTCGAAGCTCAGCCGTCGGTTGCATGCAGCCTTGGTGCTCGCCGGCGCCATGGCCTTGTCCGCGCCGCTGGGTGCGCAGGCACCGGCGCCCGCAACCACGCCCGCCAATCCTGCGCCCTCGTGCAGCCCCGCGAACGCCAGCGACCCTTGCGGCACCAGCGCCACGGCGCCTGCGAGCCAGCCCGACCAAGCCAACGCCCCCATGCTCGGCATCGGCAATCCCATCAACCTCGCCAACGGCAACAAGCACCAGACCGAAGTCGACATGCCCGCGCTGCCTGGTGTCCTCGGCCTCGAACTTGTGCGCCATTACGACAGCGCCCGCTCGCAGCCTGCGTCCGTCAACCGCCTGCTTGGCCGCGGCTGGCGCCTGAGTTACGAAACCGAACTGCACATCATCGGCTCGACGGTGCAAGTCATGCAGGCCGACGGCAGTCGGGTGATCTTCAGCCGCGATGCGAGCAACCCCGCCCACTGCGCCAGCACCGACCCCGCACGCGGCCACCTCGAAGCGCGCCGCACTTCGCGCGGCGAGCAGTTCGTCTGGCATTGGCCCAGCGGCCGCCGGCTGCACTTCGACGAACGCGGACGCCTCGATCAGATCGTCGCCGCCACCGGCGAATTCGTCTCGCTGCGCTACGACCTGCAAGGCCTCTTGATCGAAGTGCGCGATCCGCAAGGCCGCACGCTGCGTCTGGACTACGCCTCCCGCGGTGCCAGCTACGGCGGCGTAACTCGCATCGAGACGCCCGTGGGCCGCTACGACTACGCCTACGGCGGCGACCTGCCCTCGGGCGCCGACCCGGCCCTGCGAGCCCACACCCCCGCGCGCTTGATCCGCGTGAGCGGACCCGCAGCGCAAGGCAAGCGCGCGGTGCGGCACTACCTGCATGACGACCCTCGGCACCCGACGCTGCTGACCGGCATCGCCGCCGGCTACGACGGCGCCGAAGCGCAACGCCTCGTCACCTGGGCGTACGACGATCGAGGCCGCGCGATCCTGAGCCTCAGGGGCCCTGCATCCGATCCGTCGAGCGAGCGCATCGTGCTGCGCCACGTCGAGCCCGCGGGCCTGAACGGCAGTGTCGGCCGCACCGAAGCGATCACCGCGCGCGGCGTCACGACCTACGAGCACGCCATCGTCGGCGGCGAGCACCGGCTGATCCGGGCGACCGAGCCGGGTTGCGCGAGCTGCGCCGAGACCGACCGCGCCTACAGCTACGACCGCCAAGGCCGGCTCATCGCCGTGAGCCGGCTCGATGCCGAGGGCCGCACCATCGACACCGTGCGCAGTGAGCGCGACGCGCTGGGAAGGGTCGTGCGTGTCGAGCGCGTCGAAACCCCTTCCGGCAAGCAAGCCGAGCTCCTGGCGCGTCGAACGCCAGCGCGGCTCCTCGCCCGTTACGAGTACCCCGCCGACCGTGAGCCAGCCGGCCGCCGCGTGCCGGTTTTCGAGCCCAGCCTGATCGCCAAGCCCAGCGTCATCGAAGGCAAGGAGCACCGGTGGCGCCTCGAGCGCAACGAAGCAGGCCAGATCACCCGCGCCACCGAGACCGGCTACAGCCCGCTCGATGCGAACGGCCAGCCGAACGAAGCCGCCCTCGAACGCAGCACCACCCACACCTACCGGCGCATCAACGGGCGCAGCCTGCTCGCCGGCATCGACGGGCCGCTGCCCAATGGGCCGAAGGCCGATCCGAGCGACAGCGACGTCACCCAATTCGAGTGGGACGAAGACGGCAACGCCATCACCCGCGTCGTTCAACCCGGAGTCCTGACCAACGACCTGCGCTACGACGCCGCCGGCCGCGTCGCCGAGGTGCGCAACGACGCAGGCCACGTCAGCCGCTTCGTGCACGACGCCCTGGGCCACATCACCCGCCTGACGCAGGGCTGGATCGACCCATCCGCTTCGGGCGCCTTGCTCAAGGCTCGCTTCCAGGTGCGCACCTACGACGCGCAGGGCCGGCTCGTCGAAGCCGGCCACGCGGCCACCAACGAGCCGAAGGACTACCGCGGCGATTGGCGCCTGGCCTATGACGCAGCAGGGCGCGTCCATCAGATGGCCTCGGCCCGCGGCACGCTGTGGACCCAGACCTTCGATGCCGACGGCCGCGTGCAGGAAGCAAGCCAGCGCTCGGCCCACTTCGAGCGCATCTGGCGCTACCGCCACGACGAGCAAGGCCGCCTCACCCAAACCGAAGACGGCGCGCTCGACGTCGAAGGCCAGCCGCCGGCGCCTTCGGCGCGCTACGTCCACGACGAAGGCCGCAGCGCCGCCTTCGACGCGCTGGACCGCCCGGTGCGTCTCCCGGCGCGCATCGAAGCGCGGCCAGGCGAACGCCTCACCACCGCCGCCAACGGGGCGACGACCCGCGAGCGGCTCGACGACTTCGGCCGCGTCGTTGTCCTGGACAGCGCCGACAGCGGCCGATCGCTGCGCTGGTTCGACGAAGCCGACCGGCTCGTGCGCATGCGCGACGCGGTGGATCACCAAGCCCGCTACGCCTACGACGTGCAAGGCCGCATCGCCGAGCAGGCGGTAGGCAACCCGGCCTCGACGACGCGCTGGCGCTACGAAGGACGGCGGCTCGTCGAAGTTCAAGGCCGAGCGCAGACCGAGCGCTATGAGTACGACGCCTTCGGCCGACGCACGCGCAAGACGGTGACGCTGAACGTCGGCGCGACGCCGGTTGCGGCCACCACCGCGTACGGCTATGACGACCAAGACCGGCTTCGATCGCAAAGCCTGGCCGACGGCAGCCTCGTCGTCTACGAGCGCGACGGCCAAGGCCAAGTCACCGCGTTGCGACGCGAGACCGTCACCACCGCGTGGCTGCGCTGGCTCGCGCCGAGCCAAACGCTCGCCTGCGACATCCGAAGAGACGCCGGCGGCCTGACGCACCACCAAGCCGGCAACGGCATCCGCACCGAGTGGCAGCGCAGCAAAGCCGGCGTGCTCGCGCAGCTCGTGCATCGCCGGGACGAGCCGCTGACGCAGCACCAAGCGCGCACGGCCTTCATCGACCTGCTGGGCATGGGATCTGCCCACGCGCAGGCACAGCGTCATGCAACCGGCCGTGTGCAGACTGCGTTCACCCAGCCACGCGACCCACGAGCGCTGATCGACCATCGCTACCTGTGGGACCGCGTCGGCAACCTGCTGATGGACAAGAGCGGCGAGCACGCCACCGCCTACGCCTACGACGCTGCCAATCGGCTGATCGCAGCGCAACGGGTTGCGAATGCGCTTCGGCCCGTGGCTGCACAGGCGTCGACGCCCGCCTCGCTGTGGCGCTACCACCACGACGCCAACGGCAACCGGCTCCTCGCGCAAGAAGGCGACCAGGCCCAGCGCATCGACCTCGCCAAGGCCAGCAACCGCAGCGCCGAGACGGACGCTGCCGGCCAGACCACGAAGCTTGACGGCAAGCGGCTCGAATGGGACGCCATCGGGAGACTGGCGAGCGTCAAGGGCCAAGACTTTGAAGCGAGCTACGCCTACAGCCACCGCGGCGAGCGCATCGGCAAGACGGTGCGGCGCGGCAAGGCATCGACCGAGACCGGCTACCTCCACGACGACGCCGGCCGCATCGCGGCCGAGCTGAATGCCAGCGGGCGCATCACGCGGCTGGTGGTGCACATGGCCGACTTGCCGCTGGCTGTGATCGACGGCGAGGCCGAAGTCGCGCGACCGCATGAAGACGCATGGCAGCGCATCGCCCAGGACTTGAAGCGCGGATGGAAAGCGCGTGCTCAAGCCACGGTCTTCCTGCACCTGAATCACCTGAGCGCGCCGGAGGCGGCCACCGATCAGGCAGGCCGAGTGGTCTGGACGGCGAGCTACGCGCCCTACGGCCGAGCGACGACGAAGTCAGCCACCTTCAAGCTGCACCTGCGCCTGCCGGGCCAGTACGAGGACGAAGAGACGGGGCTGCACGACAACCGGCATCGCACCTACGACCCGGACCAGGGGCGCTACCTCAGCGCCGATCCGCTCGGGCTTCAAGGCGGGCCGAACGGGTTCGTCTACGTTGCAGCCAACCCGCTGCGCTACGTCGATCCCGAGGGGCTGGTGCTGTTTGCGTTCGATGGGACGGGCAATGACGAGAGTGATCCGCGGACGTACTCGAATGTTGTCAACTTCAGGGAGCTGTACAGCCCAGCGAACGGCCAGCGCTTCTATATCACGGGCCCGGGCACCCTCGATCCAAACACCGGCATCGGACCGAACTCGCTCGATCCGGACGGATTGATCGACATGGGGCGGTCGTACACGGGACCAAGGCGCATCGCGGCAATGGAGGAAAACCTGGCGCTCGCGGCAAATGCTGCAACCGACGACGAAGCCGTTGACATTGACATCGTTGGTTTCAGCCGCGGTGCGGCTCAGGCGCGTGAGTTCGCCAACCGCATCGTCGCCAACACGCGCAACGGTTGCTATTCGTACGTTGACCGTCGAACCGGTCAGACCCGTCACCAGCGCGTGAACTTCCGCTTCATGGGCCTGTGGGACACCGTGCTCAGCACGCACACCGGCAGCTATCAGCTACGCATTCCGGACGCCTTCGAGCACGTCGCTCATGCGGTCGCACTCAACGAGCATCGATCGCTGTTCCCGGGCGAGTCGATCATGGGAGTGCAAGCGAGCACCGATCGCACGCGCGTCGAGCGCGGCTTCCTCGGTGCGCACTCGGATATCGGCGGCAGCTTTCCTGATGGCGACCTTGCGCGAGTGGCACTCGTCTGGATGGTCGACCAGGCGACGGCCGCCGGCGTTGTGATGCGGTCTGTCGATCGAACGATCGTTGCCAACCCCGTCTTGCATGACAGCAGCAGCCGACTGACCGCCAGTGACACGGGATCTGGTCAGGATGAAGACCGCAGCTTTACGTTGATGAACGGGGCGAGAACGCGCCAAGTCCAAGCGCAGACCCTTGGCATGAGTTGGGCCGATACGCAGCAGTTCATCAGCTATCTCGGCAACCCGAATACGCGCGACGACATTGCAGGAACGGTCGACATGCGCGCCTATCTTGATTGGCTCAATGAGCACGGCTACGGCATCAACATGAACGTCACGGAGGCAGGGCAGTGAGTCGAGGGTTGTCCATCGCTGTTGCGCTCATCTGCATTGGCTGCACAAGTCTGGGTGTCGGCAATCGGCATCAGGCTATGGGTCTTGTCATCGCTTACGGCCTTGCCGAAGGCGCTTCTCCCAAGGACGGTGTGCGTGCCGAAACCCTTTCAGGCCGCAGCTTGTTTGGCGGAAGCCTTGGGAAGGGCCTGTCTACAAACACATATTTTGGAGACAAGGGGGGTCTGCCTGAAATCGTTCGCGTCACTTGGCGAAGCGGCGAAGGCATCTTGCTAGACCTTGGTAGCGGGCGTTGGAAAGGCGGCCAGATTGCTGGCGACCACACGATCCCGGTTCGCAGCCGCATTCCTAAAGAAGTACTTGACTACGCACTGGCTGGCCCCAACCGCGTTCTTCGGCTGATCTTTCGCGTCAAAGACGACGGGGTGCTGCTCGCATGGGATGTGCAAGAAGCGATCAGCCTTCCTCAGTTCAATACGGGCGGCACATGGGTCTACGCGATGCATGGCGGCGATCTTCCTTGTGAAGTACCGCGGCAGGGTGGCCCCAATTGCACCGAAGGCCCGCTCGAAAAAGCCCCTTGGTTCAACCCTTCGTGGATTCGCGGGCGCTGATGAATAAGTCGCTCACCCATCGCATGCTGTCCGGGATCTGCGCCGATGTGTGCCGCGGCTGGCGCCTGAGCTACGAGACCGAACTGTTCGTCATCGGCTCGACCGTGCAGGTCGTGCAAGCCGACGCCGCCGAGTGACTTGAGCCGCACGCGTGCAACCGGCCACCTTCCTCTTCCGACTGAACCGACCGTCGCCGCCTCCGATGTTCATCTCTGCATTCGACTTCTCTCCTCGGCGCTCACCCTCCCGCGCGTCTCTTTGCGGCGGCGTCCAGGTTGCTAGCCGGCTGTCATGGGTAGCGACGCTGTTGCTTGTGCTGACGACTTCGAACGTCTCTGCGCAAACCAGCACGCCCGTGCCGACGCCATCGATCGCAAGCGCGCCGGTGTCAGCAGCGACCTCCGCCGCGACACCTGCCCTCAAGCCGCCCAGCGCTCTCGTCTCAGCAGCCGTGGCAAGTCGGACCGCCACGCCTGCCCGCGATGCATCACCCGCACGCCGCGTAAGCGTCCCCGCCACGCAGGTCATCGATATCGGCCCCGCGTCCCTGACCGACATCACCCTCTTCGTCGGCGAGAGCCGCCTCCTCAGCGGCCTGAAGTCCGCCCGCGTCGTCGTCGGCAGCGGCACGGTCGCTACCGCCAGCGTGCTCGAGAGCCGCGAAGTCATGCTCTTCGGCAACGCCCCCGGCACCGTGACGCTGCAGGTCTGGGACGTGCTCGGTCAACTGCGCCAGTACCGTCTCACGGTGCGCCCGGCTGAGATGCAGCGCCTGGCCGCGGAGTTGGGTGAGCTGCTGCGCGATGTGCCCAACCTGCGCATCACGCCCGTCGGCGACAAGGTCGTGATCGACGGACACGATCTCGGGGACGAGAACCTCTACAAGATCGCGACGCTGACCAAGACCTACGAGCAGGTCGTCAACCTCACCGAGTACCAGAAGGACCACGGCGGGTGGGATCGCATGGTGCTGCTCGATGTGAAGATCGTCGAGTTCAAGAACAAGGACCGGCTGCGCGAGCTCGGCATCCAATGGGACGCACAGGCGAACGGCCCGGCTTTCGGCATTGCCGGAGACATCCGTTCGAGTTACCAGTCCGATGGCAATCGCTTCTATGTGCTGCCCGGCGGTGGCGGGCTGCCGGTGGAGGGCGCCGACCGTCTCGCGCGGCCGGTAACGCCGTTTCGCAGCTACTTCGGCCTGTTGTCGGTCCTGTACTCGAGGATCAACCTGCTCGCGAACGACGGCGACGCCGTCGTGCTTGCCAGCCCGCAGTTGACGGCCCGCAGTGGCAAACAGGCGAGGATGAACGTCGGCGGGCGCGTGCCCATCGTCGTCGTCGGCGGACTTGGCGACCGCACGGTCGAAACCTTGACCTACGGCGTCGGCCTCAGCGTCACCCCATGGGTAGGCCGCAACGGCAGCATTCACGCGAGCATCAGCACCGAGGTGAGCGAACCGGACGGCAGCGTCACCATCAACGGCCAGCCGGCCTTCCGTGAGCGTCGTGTCGAGACTGTCTTCAACGTCCGCGACGGCCAGACGATGGTGCTGTCCGGCCTGATCCAGCGCAACAAGTCCACCACCGTCACGAAGGTCCCGTTGCTCGGCGACGTCCCGCTACTCGGCGCGCTGTTCCGCAGCACGCGCGAAGCCGAAAGCGAGAGCGAGGTCGTCATCTTCGTCACGCCGACGATCGTCGATGCGGACAGCGACTCGGTGCGCCAGCGCATTGCCGAATCGGAAGCGCGCGCAGGCCGCTACCTTGGAGCGCCGGCGCGCGTGGGGCTCGAACCGGTGCCTGCTTCGCCGGCACCAGCACCGACGGCCCAGGAGCTTGCGCAGTGAATGCCGTCCTTGATTCGGCGGGTACGGCCCAATCGGCAGATCGGCCGGTGCTGGCCGATGTCACCGTCGTTTCGCCCGAGGGCGACGAGTGGGTCGTGCCCTTGCACGGCTGGCCGGCACTGATTGGCCGGGGACGCGCCTGCGTCGTCGCGCTGGCCGGATGGCGCGCCGGGCGCGAGCACGCGCGCCTGGCGTTCGGGTCCGACGGTGTCTGGATCGAAGACCTTGGCACGCTGCACGGCACGCAGGTCAACGGCAGTCGCGTCGTGCGCCATGGTCCGCTCGACATGGGCGACGAGATCGCGATCGCGGGTTATCGCCTTCGCGTCCAGTCACGTCCGGCAGCTCCGCGCGCGTCCGCGCGCGATGCGGGGCTTCGGCCTACGGCGAACGCCATGCCGCCGAAGCGTGAGGCTGCCGAGTCGCCCGAGGCTTCTCGTGACGCGTCGGCATTCGCCGTCTCGCGTGAAGATGGCCGGCTCCCGCCCTCGCGCTCGCCCGCGTCCAGGGCGGCAGCGATGGTCGCTCCGGGCGCGGCCGACGAGCCCGTCGCAGCAGCCGCGCCGTCCGCCATGTCGGAAACCCCGGCTGCCCCGCTTGCCGCACCCGACCTGTTCAGCTGGCGCCAGGCCGTCCACGCGCTGCTGCTCGACACCATCGACTTGCGCCGCCGCGACCTCGTGCGCATGAGCGACGCGGAGCTTCGCATCGAAACGGAAGCGCTGATCCGCGAAATCGTCCGTGGCCAGGATGCCGCGATTCCGCACCATGTCGACCGTGAACGGTTGATCGTCGAAGTGCTGAACGAGGCGATCGGGCTCGGGCCGCTCGAAGACCTGCTTGCCGATGCGTCGATCACCGAGATCATGGTCAACCGCCACGACGAAATCTTCGTCGAGCGCGACGGGCGGCTCGCGCGCCATCCGCTCGCCTTCACGAGCGACCGCGCGGTCCTCGGCGTCATCGAACGCATCGTCGCGCCGCTGGGCCGGCGCATCGACGAGTCTTCCCCGATGGTCGATGCGCGGCTGAAGGACGGCTCGCGCGTCAATGCCGTCATCCCGCCACTGGCCTTGAAGGGCCCCACGCTGACGATCCGCAAGTTCGCCAAGCGCAAGCTGCAGCCCCAGGACCTCGTGCGCCGTGATTCGGTCAGCGCTGCGATCGTCGCCTTTCTCCGCGTGTGCGTCGAGCAGCGCAAGAACGTCATCGTCAGTGGCGGCACCGGCTCGGGCAAGACGACCTTTCTGAACGTGCTCTCGAACTTCATCCCCGACGGCGAGCGCATCGTCACGGTGGAGGACGCGGCCGAGCTGCAGCTCAACCACTCGCACCTCATCTCGCTCGAAGCGCGCCCGGCGAATGCCGAAGGTCGCGGGCAGGTCGCGATCCGCGATCTGGTCAAGAACTGCCTGCGCATGCGTCCCGACCGCATCGTCGTCGGCGAATGCCGCGGCGGCGAGGCGCTCGACATGCTGCAGGCGATGAACACCGGCCATGAAGGCTCGCTCACCACGCTTCATGCGAACTCGCCGCGCGACGCGCTGGCGCGTCTCGAGACCATGGTGCTGATGGCGGGCATGGACCTGCCGCTGGTGGCCATCCGCGAGCAAGCGGCGTCGGCGGTCGACGTGATCGTGCAGCTCACGCGCTTTGCCTGCGGCAGCCGCAAGATCACCAGCGTGGCGGAGGTCTGCGGTATGGAGAACGGCCGCGTGCAGCTGCTCGAGCTGTTCCGCTTCGAGCGAGCCGGCTACGGCGCCGACGGCCGCGTACGCGGTCGCTTCGAGCCTTGTGATGCGGTGCCCACGTTCTATGAAGAGCTGCGCGAGCAAGGCGCGGCGCTCGACATAGGGCTGTTCGCCCGCGAACCCGTTCCCGCGCTTGCCGGATCTCTTTGATTTGTTCCACGACGAAAGACCTTGATGCGTGCCTTCTCCAACTTCAGCTTTGTGGTCCTGGCCTTCGTTCTCGCCGCCTGCTCCACGCCGCCGCGCGTGGCCCAGAACAAGTCCGTCCAGGTTCAGGGCAAGAAGCTCGAATTCGGCGGCAGCTTCGACGCGGACAACAACCGCCTTCGCATCACCATCAACGGCGAGCCACGACTGCAGGGCGACTTCTCGCGCTTCTCGCCGACGCTGAACCTGAGCACGCCATTCGACGACTTGGTCGTCTCGGCGGAGTGCTACTTCGGCTCCATCTTGAACAAGGGTCCCGGTGGCGGCCTGTCGAGAAGGATCGTCGCAAGGTCGGTCCAGGGTGGCCTTGGCAAGTCGGACGACATCTGCGACCTGCTCGTGGGTGGCAAGAAGATCGAAACGCTGTTGTTCTCGCTGCCCTCCTGAAGCAGGGGCGGACGCACCATGAATCCAGCCGCCGACTTCTCCGCCACGGCCTTCGTCGTCACCGCGCTGGCCATCGGCATCGCTGCCGCGTGCTTCGCCTGGGGTGTCGCCCACCTCGGCACGCAGGGCCTTGCCCGCTACCGCGAACGCTTCACCAGCGACGCCAACCTACGCCTGCGCGAGATGTTCCTGTTCATGGACCCGGCGCGGCTGTACGCGCTGCATCTGGCGTTGGTGCTCGCGGTCACGACCCTCGCTTGGTTCGCGAGCGGTGCATGGCCCTTGGCGGTGCTCGCCGGAGGTGCCGCGGTGCTGTTGCCGCGGCTCGCGCTGCGCTGGCTGCGTCGGCGCCGACTCGATCGGATCGAGCAGCAGCTGCCCGACGCGCTGCTCGTGCTGGCCGGCTCGATGAAGGCTGGCCTGAGCTTGGCCGCCGGCCTGCAGCAACTGGTGCGCGAGAGCCGCCCGCCGCTTGCGCAGGAAATCGATCTGATGCTGCGCGAGCAGCGTCTTGGCGTAAGCCTCGACGAGGCACTGAGTCACCTCGATACCCGGTTGCCCTTGCAGTCGGTCACCCTCGCGGTCGCCGCGATGCGCATCGCCACCGAGACCGGCGGCGGCCTCGCCGAAGCCTTGGAGCGCGCCGCCGCCACGCTGCGCGCCAAGCTCGCGATGGAAGGAAAGATCCGCGCGCTGACTGCGCAAGGCAAGCTGCAGGCGATCGTCGTCGGCTCGCTGCCGCTGGTGCTGATGTTCGTGCTGATGAAGATGGAGCCGCACGACATGGGCAAGCTGTTCAGCACGCAGCTCGGTTGGGCGGTGCTCGTGGCGCTGGCGCTGCTGGAGTTCTTCGGCGTGGTGCTGATCCGCAAGATCGTCGCGATCGACGTCTGAAGAGGCGTCGACATGGACCGCGACTCGATGTTCGTCACCGCGCTGCCGCTCGTGCTCGCGTTGGTGCTCGGCACGGCTGCCGCGCTGCTTGCCGCATGGTTCGGCCAGCGGGTGGCCGAGGTGCCGCCGGAAGACCGCACCTGGCGTGACCGCCCGCCGCGCGCAATGCGACTCGTGTGGTGGCCGATCCAGTGGCTGGCCTATTACCTCGGGCCGGCGCTGTCGATCGGCAAACGCCAGCGCGTGCTCGGTCAGTTGCGGCTCGCGGGGCTCGACTACGCCTTGTCGCCCGAGCAGTTCATCGCCGCGCGCTGGGTCTGCGCGGCCTTGGCGGCCGTGTTGTTCGCCATCCTCGCGAGCAGCCTGCGCCTGGGCGTGCCCTGGACGGGACTGGCGCTGTCTGCGCTGTTCGGCCACGTGTACGTCGGTATCTGGCTGCGCGACCAGCTGAACCTTCGCAAGCGCCAGACGCTCAAGACGCTGCCGTTCTTCCTCGACATGCTCACGCTGTGCGTCGAAGCCGGGCTCAACTTCACCGGCGGCCTGCAGCAGGCCGTCGCCAAGGGCCCGGCCGGCGCGCTGCGCGACGAGTTCTCGCGCGTGCTGCGCGACGTACGCGCCGGCAAGCCGCGCGCGCAGGCGCTGCGCCAGCTCGCCGACCGCATGAACGAGCCGGCGATCCACAACCTCGTCAGCGCGCTGATCCAGGCCGAAAGCACCGGCATGGATCTCGGCCCGGTGCTGCGGGCGCAGGCCGAGCAGCGCCGCGCCGAGCGCTTCGCACGAGCCGAGAAGCTCGCGATGGAAGCGCCGGTGAAGATGCTCTTTCCGCTGATCGCGTTCATCTTCCCGTGCACCTTCATCGTGCTGGGTTTTCCCATCGCGATGAAGTTCATGGCATTGGGCATGTAGGGGTTCGCGGTGTGCCCGGGCACGTCGCGCGTTTGGTTGCTCCAGGAGAACAAGATGGTCCGTGAAACAAGGGGTCGGCCGATGCCGGCAGGCCGGTTCGCCGGCTTGGTGGGCACCGCGGTACTCGTCGCCTGTGGCGGTGGCAGTGGCGGTGAGATCGAAACAACGACGACAGGCTCTGCGACGGTGGCGGCCGAGGTTCCTCGAGCTCGCGCCACGGGCTTGCCAAACGTGCCAAGCGGCTATGTGCGCTACGTGGGCGAGTTCTGGAAGCTCGATGAGCAAGGCCGGCGCGTCGGCTTCTACCGATCGCTGTACGACCAGAACCTGGCGAGCTGCAATCTGGTGCGCACAGCGATTCACAACTTGCCGGCGCAGTCGCCCGAGCTGCCGGCGGATGTCTGGTACGACGCCGATCACGACACGCGCAGCGTGATGTACGACGGCGCCACGGGTGCCTCGCGCATCGAGTACCGGCATGCCTACCCTGAAGTGGTGATGCCACCCGACTTCATGGCCGTGCCTCCCGACTGCGCCCTTTGGCGGTTGCGCTACCGCCACTACACGACCATCGTCTCGTCGGACGGCAACACCTACCGATCGGACTACGACCCAGCGACCGGTGTGAACCGGCGCATGGTCGGTTCGCGGACCGGGCCTCGACTCATGACCGACTTGGCGTGGTCCAGCAGCTGGGAGCAGCGCACGATCGCGGCGCAGCCCTGCATGGTCATCCCGTCGGTCGGGAGTTCGCTGCTGGGCGCCCAGCACTGCCGGTGGACGCCCTTCGTGCAAGTCAAGTTCGGTGTGCTGCCGCTCAACCTGGAAGTCATCGATCGCCTCGGCGTCTTCGATCACCGATGGGTTGCCGAGTGGGCCAGCCACGACGGCCTGGACCGCGGCCCCGGCTTCGGCCTGCCCACCATCGATGCCTTGCCGACAGGCGTGCCCGTCGTGATGTCGAGCGATCCACCGCCTGCCGATGAAAGCGACGACGAAAGCTGAGGAGCTCGCCGGCGCGAGTCCGAAGCAGCTCGCGGCCCGCGCCGCGATGGCTGCGATGGCCTTCGTCGCTGTGCCGAGCGCCATCGCTCAAGACGCGTCGCCCGCCACCGACCTGACCCGCACGCCGCCCAGCGGCTACGTGCGCCTGCAAGGCCGCGTGCGGCCGGTCGATGGCGTGCGCAGCCGGACGATGGCGCGCCTGAGCTTCGATCTGTGCAACGCGATGCGGCAGATGGTCGTTGCCGAGCCTCAGGCTTTCAGCGCTGCACGGCAGGCGAGACTCGAGCTGCTCGACTCCCTCACCGTCGAGGAGATGTTCGACGAGCACACCGGCGTCGGCCGCCGCGAGTTCCGGCAGGCCGGTGTCTCGCTGCCCTTCGATGCGAAAGCCGCCGCGCAATCCGGCTTGCCGCCGAACTGTCTCGCCTATCGAGTGAGCCGCTTCGACAAGACCACCATCTGGTGGGCCGACGGCAGCACGCGCGCCATCTCTTGCGACGACGAAGGCCGGCCGAAGTCCGTCCATCGCGGCCGGGCGAAAGCGCCGGCCTTCATGCGCCTCGACCCCGGCTTCGCACAGCGCATGATCGCGGGCGAAACCTGCACCGAGGTGCCGGTGTCCGCCGCGGTGATCGTTCCCAAAGGCCGCTGCCTGTGGAACCGCTATGCGGGCCGCCACGAGAAGAACCTGCCGCTGGAGACGGTCGACCAAGTCATCGGAGACGAAATCCACGCCACGGCCGTTCAGGTCGAGGCCGGCTTGCCCGATCGCTGGCTCGACCCCGACCGCATGCCCGAAGGGGCGCAGGAACTGCTCGATCGCTCCCGGCCGCCGCGCGCGCTGCGAGCCCCGCCCGCGCCGCCGCCGCACCCGCTCGATCCCGTGCCCGGCGAGGCCGCGCTGCCACCGCGGCGTGCGCGATGAACCACGCCCAGCCGATGCGCACCGTTTTGCCCGCCCTGCGCGTGCGCCATGCGCTGCGGTGGCACGAACGCTTGCGTGGCCTGCTCGCCCGGGCGCCTCTCGGCCCCGACGAAGCGCTGGAGATCGCGCCGTGCAACAGCGTCCACACCGCGGGCATGCGCTATGCGATCGACGTGGTGTTCGTCGATCGGCGGGGCGGCATCGTGCGTGTCGTCGAAGGTTTGAAGCCGTGGCGCGCGGCGGCGTGCTGGCGCGCGAGCCGCGTGGTGGAGCTGCATGCCGGCTGCGCTGCGCGGCACGGGCTGGCACCGGGCGAGCGGTGGCCCCCGCCAGCGCGCTGAGGGGGCCGCCTAGGCCTGGTCGATCGCTGCGTCGCGCTCCGCCTCCAACGCCGCCTGCACCACCTCCCGCGTCAACGTCGGCGCGAAGGCCTCGATGAAGTCCTGCACATACCCGCGCAGGTATGTGCCGCGCTTCACCGCCAGCCGCGTCATGTTGACCGCGAATAGATGCCGCGCGTCGATCGCGCGCAGCTCCCGGTCGCGTTGCGGATCGAAGGCCATCGCCGCGACGATGCCCACGCCCAGGCCCAGCTCGACGTAGGTCTTGATCACGTCGGCGTCCATCGCGGTCAGCGCGAGCGTCGGCGTCAACCCCGCGGCTTCGAAGGCCTCGTCGATGTGCGAGCGGCCCGTGTAGCCGCTGTCGTAGGTGATCAGCGGGTGCTCGGCCAGCCGTGGCAGCGTCAGTTCGCCGTCCAGCAGCGCATGCCCCGGCGGCACCAGCACCGCGTGCGTCCAGCGGTAGCAGGGCAGCGCGACGAGTTCCGGGTACGAGGCCAGCGCCTCGGTCGCGATGCCGAGGTCGGCTTCGCCGTCGATCAGCATCTGCGCGATCTGCTTCGGCGAGCCCTGGTGCAGCTGCAGCTGCACGTCGGGGTGGCTCGCGCGGAAGTCGCGCACCACCGTCGGCAGCGCGTAGCGCGCCTGCGAGTGGGTCGCGGCGATCGACAGCGGGCCGCTCTGGCGGTTGGCGTGGTCGGCGCCGGCGCGCTTGAGGTTCTCGGCCTCGACGAGCAGCCGCTCGACGATCGGCAGCGCGCTCTCGCCCGGCGCGGTCAGCCCGGTCAGGCGCTTGCCGGCGCGCACGAAGAGCTGCACGCCGAGCTCGTCTTCCAGCTCGCGGATCTGCCGGCTCACGCCCGGCTGCGAGGTGTGCAGCGTCTGCGCGACTTCGGTGAGGTTGAAGCCGCGCCGCACGGTTTCGCGCACCGAGCGCAACTGCTGGAAGTTCATCGGTCGGGTTCGCCGGGCAAGCCGGTCATCGGACGAGCTGGCGATTCTTCACGGCCGCTGCAGCGCAGCGAACAACGGTTTCGTTGTTTGCTCGTGCGCGGACCGGCATAAGCGCGGCCCGTCCGTCGCGCATCGGCGCAGCCTGTCGCCGGGCCGCGCGGCCGGTCGCAAGCGGCGCCCGACGGCCGCCGGCCGGCCCCTAAAGTGCGCAGCCACCGAGCCCGCCGCCCCGCCTTGATGAACCCGCCGTCCTCGTTTTCCTCCGACTTCGCCGCCGGCTGGAAGCGGCTCGCGGCAGCCACGGTGCGCGGCTTCCACGCCTATGCGACCTGGCTGGTCGGCATCAGCTGGTGGCGCTTCGCGCTGCTGTCGCTGCTGCTGCTGCTGGCGGCGGCGATCCTGAGCGAGCTGCCGCCGTTCAGCTGGACCATCAGCGAGACCGTCACCGAGATCGAACGCGACGAATCGCCGCCCGCGCCCGCCGCGCCGCCTGTGCCCCCGGCGGCGCCCACACCGCCGAACGCGCCGAATGCGCCGAAGGCCGGCGCGGCGACGCCGCCGGCGCTGCCGCAAGCCCCGGCGGGGCGCGCCTCGGAGCCGGCGGCCCAGCCAACCGCGCGAGTCCGGAAGCCCGGCGACGGCGGCAACGAAGCGCTGGAAATCGTCATCGACAAGGACGGCCTGCGCATCCTGAAGAAGCCGGTGCCGCCGCAGGCCGCCCAGCAGGCGGCCGATCAAGCCGCTTCGGCGGCCTCGGCGGTGCAGCAGGCGGCGGACTCGCTCGCGGCCGTCGCCTCGCAGCTCGAGATCAAGCTGCCGCCGGGCGTCGATCGTGAATCGGTGCGCGCCGCGATCGAGGAGGCGCGCGAGGAGATCCGGGCGGCCGTCGAGGAAGCCAAGCAGGAGGCGGAGAGCGCGCGCGAAGACGCTGAGAGCGCGCGGCAGCAAGCCATCGCGGCGGCCAAGGAGGTGGCGGCCGCCGCCGGCAAGCCGCGCACGCGCATCAGCAAGGTCAAGCTCGGCGACGCGCTGCCGCAGATCGCGGTCCTCTGGGTGCTCGGCTCGGTGCTGATCAAGGCGACCTACAAGGGCCGGATGCAGGCCGAGGTGAAGGCGGCGCAGGCGGCCGAGGTGGCCGAGAGCGAATCGCTGAAGCGCCAGGTGATCGAGGCGCGGATGGCTGCGATGCAGGCGCAGGTCGAGCCGCACTTCCTGTTCAACACGCTCGCGAGCATCGACCACCTGATCGAGACCGACCCGAAGCGCGCGACGCAGATGCAGAAGAACCTGATCGCGCTGCTGCGCGCCAGCATGCCGACGATGCGCGAGGCCAACGCGCAGGCGCCGCGCGACCTGGGGCGCGAGCTGGCGGTGATCCGGCCCTACCTGGAGATCCTGAAGGTGCGGATGGAGGAGCGGCTCGCGACGCTGATCGAGGTGCCCGAAGGCCTGCTGTCGGCGGAGTTCCCGCCGATGATGGTCCAGAGCCTCGTCGAGAACGCGATCAAGCACGGCCTCGAGCCCAAGCCGGAAGGCGGCACGCTGACGGTGAAGGCCGACGTGGTGCACGGCAAGCTGGCGCTGAGCGTCGCCGACACCGGCGTCGGCTTCGCGAGATCCAACAAGGCGGCCCCGACCGCCGGCACCGGCGTCGGCCTCGCCAACATCCGCGAGCGGCTGGCGCTGCTCTACGGCGCGCGCGCGTCGCTGACCGTGGCGGAGAACCCGGGCGGCGGCACGCTGGTCACGGTGACCGTGCCCTACAAGAGCCTCGACGACGGGGCCGGCGCTCGCGCATGAGCGAGCCGCCGACGCCGCGCGACGACCTACAGCAGGTTCAGGCCCGCCAGGCTCGCGAGCACGCCGCTGCCCAGGCAGACGATCCAGGCCGGCACCGAGCGCCGCGACCGCGGCTCCAGCGCCAGGGCATGGCAGACGAAGCTTGCGGCGCCGAACAGCAGCAGCACGCAGGCCATCGCGAGGGCGAAGTGGTCGTCCGGCCGATGCCGGGCCATGGCCCAGACGAGCGCGCCGAGCAGGGCGCCGGTGAAGGCCGCGCGGTGCGCCGGGCGGGCGAGCAGAGGGTGGAGCAGGCGTTGCATCGGCCGTTTATGTCATGCAGGCCGTCGGTTCGATGTCGAAAAAGCACGCTGCGGCGCGCGGCGCCGTGGCGGTGGCGCACGGGGTTGTCGCAAAGCGTGAACGACGGTGGCCTCGACGGGCCTGCGCTTAGCATCGAGCGATGACCTCGCCGACCTCGACCGCGGTGCGCGCCGTCCTCGCCGACGACGAGCGCCTGATGCGCGAGCAGCTGCGCTCGCGGCTCGCCGAGGTGTGGCCGGAGCTGGAGATCGTCGCCGAGGCGAAGCACGGCGCCGAGGCGGTCGAGCTGGTCGCCCGGCACCGGCCGGAGCTGGTGTTCCTGGACATCCGCATGCCCGGCATGACCGGCATCGAGGCCGCGCGCGAGATCGCGCGCACGGCGGGCACGGGCGACGCCGGCCGGCCGGCCTGCGAGATCGTCTTCATCACCGCCTACGACCAGTACGCCGTCGAGGCCTTCGAGCAGGGCGTCGTCGACTACGTGCTGAAGCCGGCCGAGCGCGAGCGGCTCGCGCTCACCGTGCAGCGGCTGAAGCAACGGCTCGGCGCGCGCGACGTCGCGGTCGCCGACACGCCGGCGCGGCCCGGCGACCTGCAGGCGCTGCTGGAGAAGCTGTCGAGCCAGCTGCAGCGCGGCGGCGGCCACGGCGGCGCGGCGCCAGCACGGCTGCGCTGGATCCAGGCGAACGTCGGCACGCAGATCCAGATGATCCCGGTCGACGAAGTGCTGTTCTTCATCTCCGACGAGAAGTACACGCGGGTGCAGACGGCGACGGTCGAGGCGCTGATCAGGAAGCCGATCAAGGAGCTGCTCGACGAGCTCGACCCCGACCAGTTCTGGCAGATCCACCGCTCGACGCTGGTCAACGCCAAGGCGATCGCCGGCGTGACGCGCGATCTGGCCGGGCGCCAGCGCGTCTCGGTCAAGGGACACGCGCAGAAGCTGGAAGTCAGCCGCAGCTACACGCACCTTTTCAAGGGGATGTAGCGCTTGAACAAGGTGCTGGCCGTCCTGTTCACCGTGCTGCTGGCGGTGGGCTGGCAGTGGATCATGATCGGCAACCGCCGCAGCTCGATCACCGACGAGCAGATGATCTGGCTCGGCGCCGCGCTGACGATCGCGCTGCTGCTTCAGCAGATCTACCAGGTGATCTCCGACCCCAGCGCGCCCGAGCGCGCGCGCAAGGCCCAGGGCATCGCCGAGAACTACCTCGCCGCGCTGCTCGCGCAGTACTACGAGTACGTGCAGCAGCTCGACCCGGCCCAGCAGCCCAGCGTGCGCGTCAACGTCATGCTGCTGACCCGCTGGTTCAAGCTGCGCAGCTTCCTGCGCATGCACTACGCGGCGACGCTGCCGGTGCTGGCCTACAACAACGAGGAACGCATCGTCGAATGGAAGAAGGGCGAAGGCGTCTGCGGCTGGGCCTGGCAGCACCGCATGACCGGCCTCTACGACGCCGAACGATCGGGCTTCGACACGGCCGCCAAGCGCCGCAACCCGGTGCAGCGGGCGGCGACCCAGGGCTTGAAGTCCGCACTGAGCGAACCGATCTGGTTCGAAAGCAGAATCGTCGGCGTGCTGAACCTCGACAGCGACGCCGGACTCGACCAGAGCCGTTTCGACCATGCGACAGTCCGCCAGCTCGCCCGGACCTATGCCGACAACCTCGCGGCGGTGTGCTTTCCGGACGGCGTCCGCCACAAGTGAAGGAGAGCTCGATGGCTGCCTTGCCGCAACGACGCACTGAATCCTTCGCCGCGCCCACGACGGTGAACTTCGAGTCTTTCCACGGCTACCCGGCCGGCCTGCGCATCCAGGTGATCGACAAGGACCGCCTGAGCAGCCTGGGGCAGGAGATGCTTCGCAAGCAGGGCGGGGACATCCTCGACATCGACGAAGCCGCCGCGCGGCCCGACGACACCACCGGCTAGCCGGACTGCGGCGCGCCCTGCGCCGCCGCTTTCGCAGCCAGCGCCGCACGCAGCGCGCGCAGCTTCTCCTTCGGATCCACCACCGGCTCCTCGCCCGGCTTCGGCGCCATCTCGGCGATGAAGCGGCTCGGCTGGCCGGGCGCCGTCTCGCGGCCGCGCTTGCGGCGGCGCAGCCAGCTGACCGTGAGCGTCTGGCGCGCGCGGGTGATGCCGACATACATCAGCCGGCGTTCTTCCTCGATGCGCGCGGCGAGCGCGGCGGCGTCGAGACCTTCGTCGTCGGCCTTGAACGGCAGCAGGCCTTCGTTGATGCCGACCAGTTGCACATGCGGCCATTCGAGGCCCTTGGCTGCGTGCAGCGTCGACAAGGTCACCACGTTCGGATCGCTGCCGCGCTCGGCCAGCGTGAGGATCAGCGCGATCGACTGCGCGACTTCGAGCACGCTCTTCTTTTCGGTCTCGAAGCCGCCGTCGGCGTCGATCGCGGTTTCTTCAAGGCGGCCGCCGCAGCGCTTGGCGATCCAGTCGACGAAGTCGAGCACGTTGGCCCAGCGGGCGGTGGCGAGCTTCTCGCTGTCCTCGCCGTCGTGCAGGTGCTGCTCGTAGCCGATGTCCTTCAGCCAGCCGAGCAGCAGCGTGCGCGCGTCCTCGGCGCCGGTGGTCCGGCGCGCGCGGTACTCGAGGTCGTTCACGTAGCGGCCGAATTCGTGCAGCGAGCCCAGGGCCTTGGCGCTCAGCGCGCTGCCCAGCGTCTCGGCGAACAGCGCCTCGTACAGCGAGACCTTCCATGTCGCCGCAAAGGCGCCGAGCGAGGCGAGCGTCTGGTGGCCGATGCCGCGTTTCGGCGTGCCGACCGCGCGCAGGAAGGCCGGGTCGTCGTCCTGGTTGACCAGCAGCCGCAGCCAGGCGCACAGGTCCTTGATCTCGGCGCGGTCGAAGAAGCTCTGGCCGCCGGAGACCTTGTACGGGATCTGCGCGGCGCGCAGCTTCTGCTCGAAGACGCGCGCCTGATGGTTGGCGCGGTAGAGGATCGCGAAGTCCTTCCAGTCGAGCGCCTGCCCGCCAGGCGTGCCGCCTTCGGCGCCTCCCGCGCACCGAAGTGCCTGGATCCGGGCGACGGCCCGCTCCGCCTCGTGTTCCTCGCTGTCGCATTCGACGACGCGCACCGGCTCGCCGTCGCCGAAGTCGCTCCACAGCTTCTTCTCAAACAGCTTCGGGTTCGAGGCGATCACCCGGTTGGCGGCGCGCAGGATGTGGCCGGTCGAGCGGTAGTTCTGTTCGAGCGGGATGACTTCGAGCGCGGGGTAGTCCTGCGGCAGGCGCTTGAGGTTGTCGATCGTCGCGCCGCGCCAGCCGTAGATCGACTGGTCGTCGTCGCCGACCGCCGTGAAGAGCGCGGGCCGGGTGCGGCCGTCGCCGACCAGCAGCTTCAGCAGCTCGTACTGCTGCGCGTTGGTGTCCTGGTACTCGTCGACGAGCACGTGGCGCAGCTTGTGCTGCCACTTGGCGCGGACTTCATCGTGCCGCGCGAGCAGCGCGACGGGCAGGCCGATCAGGTCGTCGAAGTCGACCGCCTGGTAGGCGGTCAGGCGCTCCTGGTAGCGGGTCATCACGCGCGCGGCCTGCAGCTCGTCGGGGTTGCGCGCCTGCGCTTCGGCGCCGGCCGGCTCCAGCCCCTGGTTCTTCCACAGGCTGACCGTCCACTGCCAGCGGCGTGCGGTCGCGTTGTCGGTGGTGCCGCCGGCGTCGCGCATCAGCGCGAGCACGTCGTCGCTGTCGAGGATCGAGAAGTTCTTCTTCAGGCCGATCGCCTCGCCGTCCTCGCGCAGCAGGCGCACGCCGAGCGCGTGGAAGGTGCTGACCAGCAGCTCGCGCGCGGCCTTGCCGCCGATCAGCGCCTTCGCGCGCTCGCGCATCTCGGCCGCGGCCTTGTTGGTGAAGGTGATCGCGGCGATCTGCGACGGCGCCAGTTCGGCCCCCGGCCCGCGGCCGAGCAGCCGCGCGATCTTGTGCACGATCACCCGCGTCTTGCCCGAGCCGGCGCCGGCAAGCACGAGCGATGGCGCATGGAGCTGGTGGACGGCGCGCATCTGCGCGTCGTTCAGGCTGGCGGGTGGGGAGGACACGTTGGCGCCGCGATGCGAGCGCACCGCAGGGGTCGGCAAGGGCGGCGGATCATAGCCAGCGGCCTCGCGCACCGACCGCGCAAACGCCGTGGCGATACTGCGCCGCGATGCAGTCCATCCTCGCCGTCACGCTGCCGTTCTTCGCGCTCGTGCTGTGCGGCTGGCTGGCGGGGCGCCTGCGGGTGCTGCCGGAGGCAGCGATCCCCGGGCTCAACAGCTTCGTCCTCTATTTCGCGCTGCCTTGCATGCTGTTCCAGTTCGGCGCGCGAACGCCGGTCTCGACGCTGCTCGACCCGACGATGCTGGCGGTCTGGGCCGCGACGGCCCTGTTGATCGTCGGCGTGTCGCTCGCGCTGCTGCACGCGCTGCGTGTCGAGCTGAAGGACGGCGCCTTCGCCGCGCTCGTCGCCGCCTTCCCGAACACCGGCTTCATGGGCGTGCCGCTGATGACGGCGTTGCTCGGCGCGCAGGCGGCCGGGCCGATGATGCTCACGATGCTGGTCGACATGTTCATGACGACCTCGGTGTGCCTGGTGCTCGCGCAATGGCAGGCCAGCGGCCACCTCCCGTTCGGCCGGCGCGTGCTCGATGCGCTGCGCGGGCCGGTGCGCAACCCGCAGCCCTGGGCGATCGCGCTCGGTGCGGTGTTCTCGGCCACCGGCGCGGCGCTGCCGGCGCCGGCCGCGCGCGTCGTCGAGCTGCTCGCCGGCGCGGCGACGCCGGTGGCGCTGTTCACGATCGGCGCGGTGCTCTGGCGCGCCGGCCTGCACGTGCACACGCGCACGCCGCTCGGCGAGGTGCTGCCGATCGCGCTGATCAAGCTGCTGCTGCATCCGCTTGCGGTGCTCGCGATCGGCGTCGCGGCGATCAGCGCCGGCGCGCCTTTGTCGAGCTTTCACCTCACGGTGCTGATGCTCGCCGCCGCGCTGCCTTCGGCCAGCAACGTCTCGCTGCTGGCCGAGCGCTTCGGCGCCGACAACGGGCGGGTCGCGCGGATCATCCTGGCGTCGACGGCCCTGGCCTTCGTCAGCTTCAGCGCCCTGGCCTGGCTTGCCGGTGCAAGGCCGCATTGAACGAGGTGCGACGCGCCGGTGTTGTGCCGGCGCATCAGATCCGCAGGATCGGGCGGCTTCCGCGCTCGTTGCGCGGGCTTCCACCGTGATCGCGTCATAAAGTGCCCCGACCCGAACGCCGGGTCCGCGCCCTCGATCAAGGCGCCGGCGTTCGGACATTCAACTCGGAGAGAACACAGCATGAAGAAGATCGCCCTCGCCGCCGCGCTGACCGCGGCCTTTGCCGGCAGCGCTTTTGCGCAAAGCAGCGTGACGCTGTACGGCCGGATCAACACCACCGTCGAATTCCAGGACAACGAGACGACCGACCGCACGGTGATGAACAACAACGCCTCGCGTTGGGGCCTGCGCGGCAATGAAGATCTGGGCGGCGGGCTCAGCGCCTTCTTCCAGCTCGAGAACGGCTTCGGCTCCGACACCGGCGCCGGCGCCGGCGGCTTCAACCGCGACGCTTTCGTCGGCATCAAGAGTGCAAGCCTCGGCCAGCTGAAGTTCGGCCGCATCGGCCTGGGCGCGCTCTACGCGAGCACGATCGACTACATCGGCGTGTTCAACCACAACACCGGCACGACGTCGGAAGACAACCTGTACTCGCTGAACATCGGCTTCCAGAACGCCGTCGAGTACACCAGCCCGAACTTCGGCCCGGTCTCGTTCGCCGTCACCGCCAACGCCAGCGAAGGCACCGGCAACAAGACCTACGAAGGCGTCGTGAACTTCGACCAGGGCTCGCTGCACATCGGCGCCGGCGTCAGCAAGACCGAGAACCAGTTCAAGCAGGACGTGATCGAGGGCGCTTCGGCTGCCATCGCCTACGGCTTCGGCCCGGTGCTGCTCGGCCTGAACTACGAGTACAGCGACGCGTCGGCGGCCTTCACCGGCGGCACCGCGCTCGGCAAGCGCAACCAGGTGACCTTCACCGGCATGTACACGCTGGGCGCCAACGAATTCCACCTGTCGGCCGGCTGGGCCGACGAATGGGACAACGCGCCGAACTCGGACGCGATCCAGTGGACGCTCGGCTACAACTACAACCTGTCGAAGCGCACCAAGCTGTACGCCTTCTACTACAGCATCGAGAACAAGTCGGGCACGCCGGCGGCGGTCGTCTACGGCCCGAGCTTCGCGGTTCCTGGCGACACGCTGAGCGTCTTCGGCGCCGGCATCCGCCACAACTTCTGATCCGGATCCTTCGGCATCAGCAAAAGGCGGCCTTGGAGCCGCCTTCCGGAAAAGCGGCCTTCGGGCCGCTTTTTCGTATCGTTGCGGCCTTCGCGCGGCTGCGCGCACCGGGAGGCCCGATCGGCCCGCCGCGTCTTCTGTCTTGACCTACCCCAAGGAAAGCACCATGCACTCGACCACCCGTCAATTCCTGAAGACCGCCGCGCTCGCGGCTTGCGGCGTGCTGCTGGCCGCCTGCGGCAAGAAGGACGCGCCGGCGCCGGCCGCCTCGGCGCCGGCTTCCGCGCCGGTGGCTGCTTCGGCGCCGCCGCCGGCGAAGGTCTACGTTGTCGGCACCGACGCGGCCTACGCGCCCTTCGAATCGCAGAACGAGAAGGGCGAGATCGTCGGCTTCAGCGTCGATCTGCTGACGGCCGTCGCGGCCAAGGGCGGCTTCGAGATCAAGTTCGTCAACACGCCGTGGGAAGGCATCTTCAACGCGCTCGCGCAAGGCGACCGCGACCTGCTGATCTCGTCGATCACGATCACCGACGAGCGCAAGCAGACGATGGACTTCTCCGAGCCCTACTTCGACGCCTACCAGTTGATCGCGGTGAAGGCGGACAGCAAGGTCGCCAAGTTCGACGACCTGAAGAAGCTCAAGGTCGGCGTGCAGACCGGCACCACCGGCGACGAAGTCGTCACCAAGCTGCAGGGCAAGAACAGCACGAACGTGAAGCGCTTCGAATCGACGCCGCTGGCGCTGAAGGAGCTGGAGGCGGGCGGCGTCGATGCGGTCGTCGCGGACAACGGCGTGGTCGTCAACTACGTGCAGAACAACGCCGGCGCGAAGTTCAAGACCGTGAGCGACAGCGCCTTCGCGCCCGAGCAGTACGGCATCGCGGTGAAGAAGGGCAATGCCGAGCTGCTCGACAAGGTCAACAAGGGCTTGGCCGCGATCAAGGCCGACGGCAGCTACGACACCCTCTACGCGAAGGCCTTCGGCGCCGCGCCGAAGCCGGCGAGCGCCGCGTCCAAGTAAGCGCTTCGCGCCGAGGATCTCCGTGGACTTGCGCTGGGAGATCCTCGCCGGCTACGGCCCGCTGTTCCTGAGCGGGCTCGTCATGACGGTGCAGCTCACCGTCGTGGCGATCGCCGGCGGCCTTGCGCTCGGGCTGGTGCTCGGGCTCGTCAGCAGCTCGCGCGAAGCGCCGGCGCCGAAGAGCGCGCTCGCCGCGGCGCTGCTGAAGCCGGCACAGTGGCTCACGCTCGGCTACGTCGGCTTCTTCCGCGGCACGCCGCTGTTCGTGCAGATCCTGCTGGTGCACTTCGCGCTGATGCCGGCGCTGGTGCATCCCGACGGCGGCCTGCTGCTTTCAGGCGAAGCAGCGCGCGCATTCCGCCAGCAGCACGGCGCCTTCTTCTCGGGAGCGCTCGCGCTGACCTTGAACGCCGGCGCCTACATCTCGGAGATCTTCCGCGCCGGCATCCAGAGCATCCACCGCGGCCAAATGCAGGCGGCCTACAGCCTCGGGCTCGATCACGTGCAGTCGATGCGCTACGTGGTCGTGCCGCAGGCGCTGCGGCGCATGGTGCCGCCGCTGGTGAACGAGGGCGTGACGCTGATCAAGGATTCGTCGCTCGTCTCGGCGATCGGCTTGGCCGAACTCGCCCTCGCGGCGCGCACCGTCGCCGGGGCCTACGCGCGCTACTGGGAGCCCTACCTCGCGATCTCGGCGATCTACCTGGTGCTGACGCTGCTGCTGTCGCAGCTCGCCAAGCGGCTCGAAGCACCCGAGCACCAGCGCGGCCGCTAGCTCAAATCGCGACCGGGTCCACGTCGACGGCCCAACGCAGCACGCCGCGCGACTCGGCTCGCCGCGTTTGCAGCACCGGGTTCCAGGCCGCGAGGAAGCGTTGCAGGGCCGGCCGCGAAGCCGACTCGACCAGCATCTGAGCCCGCTCGACATCGGCCACCCGCTGCACCGTCAACGGCACCGGCGGGTAGCACTGCACCTCCTCGCTGCCGGGCAGATCGCCCGCCGCCTCCGCCACCGCCGCGAGCCACGCCTGCGCCAGCTCCTGCGTGCGCGCATCGGCGCGCAGCAGCGCGAGATGGCGGTACGGCGGCAGGCCGGCGCCGCGGCGCTCGGTGAGCAGGCTGGTCGCGAAGGCCTCGAAGTCGTGCGCCTTCAGCGCGCCGTACAGCGCGTGCCCTGGGTGCCAGGTCTGCACCCACATCTCGGCGCCCGCGGCCTGCTGCGCATCGCGCCCTGCGCGGCCTGCCGCCTGCATCAGCAGCGCGAAGAGTCGCTCGGGGCCGCGGAAGTCGCTGCCGAACAGCGCGCCGTCGGGATCGATCGCCGCGACCAGCGTGACCCGCCGGAAGTCGTGCCCCTTCGCGATCATTTGCGTGCCGACCAGCACGTCGACCTCGCCGGCATGCACCCGCGCCAGGTCGGCGGCCAGTGCGCCCGCGCACTTCGCGGTGTCGGCGTCGATGCGGCCGATGCGCGCTTCGGGCAGCAGCCCGGCGAGTTGCTCCTCGAGCTTCTCGGTGCCGCGGCCGAGCGGGCGGATGTCGGCATTGCCGCACTGCTCGCAGGCGCGCGGCACGCGCTGCGTCAGGCCGCAGTGGTGGCAGCGCAGCGTGCGGTCGTGGCGGTGGAACACGCGCCAGGCGCTGCAGTGCGGGCAGGCGCTTTTCCAGCCGCAGTCGGCGCAGTGCAGCACCGGCGCGTAGCCGCGGCGGTTCAGCAGCACGAGGCTCTGCTCGCCGCGCGCGAGCCGCTCGCGCAGCGCGTCGCGCAGCGGCTCGGCGATCGGGCTGGCGCGCGTCTGCGCCTTCGGCAGCCGGCCCATGTCGATCAACCGCACCCGCGGCCAGGCCGCGCCGCCGATGCGCCCCGGCATCGCGAGCCGCCGGTAGCGGCCCGCGCCGCCCTGCGCGGCGGGCAGCGCGTTGTGCCAGGTCTCGATCGACGGCGTCGCCGAGCCCAGCAGCACCGGCACGCCTTCGATGCGCCCGCGCGCCACCGCCAGATCGCGCGCCGAGTAGCGCGCGCCTTCCTGCTGCTTGTACGAAGGATCGTGTTCCTCGTCGACGACGATCAGTCCGCAGCGCGCGAGCGGCGTGAACACCGCGAGCCGCGTGCCGAGCACCAGGTCGGCGTCGCCGCGCAGCGCCAGCAGCCAGTGGCCGAGCCGCTGCGCCGGCGTCAGCGCGCTGTGCAGCGCGACGACGCGGCGATCCGGAAAGCGCTCGGCGAAGCGCGCCTCGAGCTGCGGCGTCAGGTTGATCTCGGGCACCAGCACCAGCGCCTGCCGGCCGGCGTCGAGCGCGCGGGCGGCTTCGCGCAAATAGATCTCCGTCTTGCCGCTGCCGGTGCCGCCATGCAGCAGCGTGGTCGCGGGCGTCTCGCTCGCAGCCAGTGCCGCGAGCACCGCGGCCTGCTCGATGCTCGGCGTCGGCAACGACGGTTCGTCGCGGGCTGGCTGCGCCTTCGCGAGGCGCTTGTCGATGCGCGCGAGCCGCCGCGCCAGGCCGGCCGCGTCGATCCTGCGCAGCTCGGGCGGCAGTACGGCGAGCGCCAACTCACCGAGGCTGCGCTGGTAGTAGCCGGCGGCGAAATCGAGCAGGTCGCACCAGGCCGGCGGCAGCGCCGGCAGCGCGTCGAAGGCTTCGACGACGTTGCGCAGCGCCACGGCCCCGCCTTGCGCCGGCTCGGCCTCGCGCTCCGTCGAAGACCAGACGAGCCCGAGCACCTCACGGCGGCCCAGCGGCACGCGCACCAGACTGCCGCGCGGCCGGGGCCGCTCGGCCAGATAGTCCAGCAGCCGGTCGAGTCCGCTGTGCTGCGGCGCATCGACGGCGACGCCCAGCACCGCGGTTGGAGCCGCCAGTTGCGGTCGAGATGCTCGAAGCTCCGTCAACGAAGGCCCTCAAGTGCTTGATCGGACAGCACTTTTGCAGCTGTCCCCGCCTGCTGTGGACAACTTTGTGCGGAACCTGCGTAGACGGGCGCTAAGCCTTTGTGCCGCAAGGGCATGGCCTGCTTTGCGCGATCCGGCAGCAGCTGACGGCTGCGTTGCGAATCAAGCACTTAGCCGTCACTGCGGTCGCTTTCATGATGCGGCGCCACAGAAGCCACTGCGGCGACCTGCTCGCTTCATTTTGGGGATAAGTCGAAGCCGCGCCGCGCCGTTCGAGGGTTTTCCCGGGTTGCCTGCGCTGTAGGACTGCACCGCACGCACACCGGCTCACTGGCGCGGCGCGCGCTGGCGCCGCGAGTACTCGTGCACCGCATCGACCAGCACCGCGACGCTCTCCGGCGGCGTGTGCTGGCTGATGCCGTGGCCGAGATTGAAGACGTGGCCCGCGCCTGCGGTCGGCGGGCCGAAGCTTTCGAGCGCCGCCGCGGCCTCGGCGCGGATCTGCGCCTCGCCGGCGAACAGCACGTTGGGATCGAGGTTGCCCTGCAGCGCGACGCGCTCGCCGATGCGGGCACGCGCCGAGCCCAGGTTCACCGTCCAGTCGAGCCCGACCACGTCGCAGCCGCTGCCGGCGATCGGCTCCAGCCACAGGCCGCCGCCCTTGGTGAAGACGATGTGCGGCACGCGATAGCCGTCGTGCTCGCGCTTCAACTGCCGCAGCACGCGCTCGGTGTAGGCGAGGCTGAAGCGCTGGAAGGCGCCGTCGGCGAGCACGCCGCCCCAGCTGTCGAACACCATGACCGCCTGTGCGCCGGCGTCGATCTGCGCGTTCAGGTAGGCCGCGACCGCGTCGGCGTTCACCGCGAGGATGCGGTGCATCAGGTCGGGCCGCGCGTACATCATCGATTTGACGAGCCGGTAGTCGTCGCTGCCGCCGCCTTCGACCATGTAGCAGGCCAGCGTCCACGGGCTGCCGGAAAAGCCGATCAGCGGCACGCGCTGCTCCCTGCCCTGACCGAGCGCGCGGCGGATCGACGCGACCGCGTCGAAGACGTAGCGCAGCTTCGCCATGTCGGGCACTTCGAGCTTCGCGACGTCGGCCTCGTCCTTGAGCGGCCGCTCGAAGCGCGGGCCTTCGCCCTGCGCGAACGACAGGCCCAGGCCCATCGCATCGGGCACGGTGAGGATGTCGCTGAAGAGGATCGCCGCGTCGAGCGCATAGCGGTCCAGCGGCTGGATCGTCACCGCGGTCGCGTAGTCAGGGTGGGTCGCGAGTCCCATGAAGCTGCCGGCCTTCGCGCGCGTGGCGCGGTACTCCGGGAGGTAGCGGCCGGCCTGGCGCATCAGCCAGACCGGCGTGTGCTCGGTCGGCAGGCGCAGGCAGGCGCGCAGGAAGCTGTCGTTCGCGAGCTGCGGCAGGCGCGGCTCGGTGGCGGAGGCAGGCGGGGGTACGGCGGGCATTCAAAGATTATCGACACCTATGATCCCCGCGCCATGCTGCAGCGAGCGCGCATCCTCATCGTCGAAGACGAGCCCGGCATCGCCGACACCCTCACCTACGCGCTGCGCACCGAAGGCTTCGAGCCCTGCTGCTGTGCGACCGGCGAGGCGGCGTTGGCCGAAGTGCGCCGCACGCTGCCGGCGCTGGTGATCCTCGACGTCGGCCTGCCCGACGCCAGCGGCTTCGAGGTCTTCAAGCGCCTGCGCGCGCTCGACGACGCGCTGCCGATCCTCTTCCTCACCGCGCGCAGCGACGAGATCGATCGCGTCGTCGGCCTCGAACTGGGCGCCGACGACTACGTCGCCAAGCCGTTCTCGCCGCGCGAGCTGGTGGCGCGCGTGCGCACGGTGCTGCGGCGCAGCGCGCGTGTCGCTGCGGTTGCGCCGGCGCCGGCCTCGCCGATCGCCGTCGACGACGGCCGCCGGCGCATCCACTACTACGGCCGGCTGCTCGACCTCTCGCGCTACGAATTCGGCCTGCTGAAGACGCTGGCCGCACGGCCTGGCCACGTCTACACCCGAGACGCGCTGCTCGACCTGGTGTGGGACGAGCACGCCGCGAGCCTCGACCGCACCGTCGACGCCCACGTGAAGACGCTGCGCGCGAAGCTGAAGGCGGTGGCGCCGACGCTCGAGCCGATCCGCACGCACCGCGGATGCGGCTACGCACTGGCCGACGACCTGCCGGCCGCGCCGCCTTCGGCCTGAGCCGTGCTGAGCCGCCGCAACCGCGTCTTCGTCGGCGTGCTGCTGGTCTATGCGGCCGGTGTCGCGCTGCTGATGTGGCGGCTGCTGGCCGACATCGACCCGCGCTACCGCGAATCGGCCGAGGAGTCGCTGGTCGAGACGGCGCAGCTGGTGGCCGCCCTGATCGAGGCGCGGTCGCGTGAAAGCGCCGCTCCGGCGCGCTCTTCGAGCCCACCGGGCGGCGGGCCCGGCGAAGCGGGCAGCGCGGGCCTCGCGCCTTACGGGCTGAACACCGACGGGCTGAACACCGACGGGCTCGACACGGTGTTCCGCGAGCTCTACGCGCGCCGCTTCGAGGCGCGCATCTTCGGCTTCGAGAAGACGCGCGTCGAACTGCGCCTGTACGTCACCGACCGATCGGGCCGCGTCGTCTTCGACTCGCTCGGCCGCCACGTCGGCGAGGACTACTCGGGCTGGCGCGACGTGCGGCTCACGCTCGAAGGCAAGTACGGCGCACGCACCTCGGTCGACTTCGACGGGCCGCTCGACGTCGACGCTTCGGTCATGTATGTCGGCGCGCCGATCCACGCGAACGACGAGATCGTCGGCGTCGCCAGCGTCGGCAAGCCGGTGCAGAGCTTCGGTCAGTTCGTCGCGGCGGCACGGCGCAAGACGATCGTCGTCGGCGCCACGTCGGTCGCGGCGGTCGTGCTGCTGGTGGTGATCGTCTCGGCCTGGCTGGTGCGGCCCTACGGCATCCTGGGCATCGTGCGGGAGCTGTGGCGCTATGCGCGGGCGCGCCGCAGCCTGAGCCTGCCGCGGCTCGCACAGCGCACGCGCGACGTGATCGCCGCGAGCTTCGACGAGATGCGCGACGCGCTCGCAGGCCGCAGCCCGGTCGCCGAGCATGTGCAGACGCTGACGCACGAGCTGAAGAGCCCGCTCTCCGCGATCCGCGGCGCCGCCGAGCTGCTGGCCGAGCCGCAGATGCCCGAGGCCGACCGGCAGCGCTTCCTCGCCCACATCGGCCGCGAGACGGCGCGCATCCAGGCGCTGATCGATCGGATGATGGAGCTGAGCGCGCTCGAATCGCGGCGCGGGCTGGAGCGGGTGGAGGCGGTCGAGCTGGTGCCGCTGCTGACGGAGCTGGTCGAAGGAGCGAACGCGGCCGGCGCGGCACGGCAGGTGCGCGTGCTGTTCGAGCACGCGCAGGCCCGCGACCTGCGGCGCGTGCGCGCCGAAGCGGACGAGCCGGTCGTCGAAGGCGATGCGCTGCTGCTCAGGCGCGCCGTCGGCAACCTGCTCGACAACGCGCTCGACTTCTCGCCCCAAGGCGGCACGGTGCGCGTGCTGCTGGCGTCGGCGCGCGACACGCGCGGGCGCGGCGAAGCGCAGGTGCGCCTGATCGATCAAGGCCCCGGGATCCCCGACTACGCCGACGACAAGGTGTTCGAGAAGTTCTATTCGCTCGCGCGGCCGCATTCGCAGAAGAAGGGCACCGGGCTCGGTCTCGCCTTCGTCAAGGAGATCGCGGCGCTGCACCACGGCCGGGTGACGCTGCGCAACGTCGGCGGTGCGCCGGGCGCGGGCGCCGAGGCGCTGCTCGCGCTGCCGCTGGCGCGCTGAACGCCTTCGCCCGACGGCCGGTAGACCGGCACCGTACTGGCACTTCACCGGGACTTCACCGGCGCTTCACACGAGCCCCGCGCGCTTCCTCATCGCTTCTCGCTCGCCGCGCAAGCTGGCGTCGTGCCCCGATCGGCACGCCCCTCCAGGAGCTCCGGCATGCACCCCGCGTCCTCTTCGCTGCGCCCCGACCGCTGGGCGCTGTCTCTTCGATCGCTGTCGTGCTGGCCGATGCCCGCCCGGCGCTACCCCTTGCGGCCCGTGTCGCGCGTCGGCCGCCTGTGGGCGGCGCGCCTCTGGGGCGCGGTGCTCGGGCTCGCCTGCGCCGCGGCGATCCTGCTGACCGCGACGGCGGCCTGGGCCGACGACAGCGAAGCGCGCCGGGCCGAGAGCCCGTACTTCGCGGTCCGAAGCGACGATCCCGCCACCGACCGCCTGCCGCTGAAGGCCACGAAGGTCGACGTGCGCATCGCCGGCGTGATCGCCGACGTGACGGTGACGCAGCACTACCGCAACGAGGGGCGGCGCGCGCTCGACGCCCGCTACGTCTTCCCCGGCGGCACGCGCTCGGCGGTGCATGCGATGACGGTGCGCGTCGGCGACCGGCTCGTCAGCGCGCGCATCCAGGAAAAGCGGCAGGCCCGCATCGAGTTCGAAGCCGCGAAGCGCGAAGGCAAGACGGGGGCGCTGCTCGAACAGGAGCGGCCCAACGTCTTCGCGATGAACGTCGCGAACATCCTGCCCGGCGACGAGGTCGCGGTGGAGCTGCGCTACACCGAGCTGGTCGCACCGGAGGAGGGCCGCTACCGGTTCGTCTTCCCGACGGTCGTCGGCCCGAGGTACCGGAGCCCCGCGTCGAACGAGCCCGCGAAGTTCGCCGCGGCGCAGTTCCTGCGAGAAGGCGAGCGATCGAACACGGCCTTCGATCTGCAGCTGAGCTTCGCGTCGCCGCTGCCGGTCAACGAGGTGCGCAGCGCCTCGCACGCGATCGAGGTCGAAGGCGAGGGCGGCACGCAGGCGCAAGTCGGCCTGGCGAGCGGCGACGCGCCGCGCAACGACCGCGACTTCGTCCTCGACTGGCGCCTCGCCGGCGACGCCCTCGCCTCCGGCCTGCTGCTCTATCCCGGGCCCGACGGGGAAAACTTCTTCCTCGCACTCGTCGAGCCGCCGAAGGCCGTCGCGCCTGCGCAGATCAACCCGCGCGACTACGTCTTCGTCGTCGACATCTCCGGCTCGATGCACGGCTACCCGCTCGACACCGCGAAGACGCTGCTGCGCCGCCTGATCGGCCAGCTGCGCCCGAGCGACAGCTTCAACGTCATGCTCTTCTCCGGCAGCAACCGCATGCTGAGCGAAAGCTCGGTGCCGGCGACGCAGGCCAACATCGAGCAGGCCCTGCGCACCATCGACCGCATGGGCGGCTCGGGCAGCACCGAGATCGTGCCGGCCCTGAAGCGCGTGATGGCGCTCGCGAAGCCGGCCGACGTCTCGCGCAGCGTGATCGTCGTGACCGACGGCTACGTCACCGTCGAGAGCGAAGTCTTCGCGCTGATCCGCCGCAACCTCGACCGCGCGAACGTGTTCGCCTTCGGCATCGGCAGCTCGGTGAACCGCCACCTGATCGAAGGCATCGCGCGCGCCGGCCAGGGCGAGGCCTTCGTCGTGACGCGGCCCGAGCAGGCCGCCGCGCAGGCCGAGCGGCTGCGCAGGATCGTCGACTCGCCGGTGCTGACGCAGCTGCGCGCGCGCTTCGAAGGCCTGGAGGTCCACGACGTCGAGCCCGCGCCGTCGCTGCATGCGATGCCCGACGTGATGGGCGGCCGACCGGTCGCGATCTTCGGCAAGTGGAAGGGCGCGGCGGCGGGCCGGCTCGTGCTCGAAGGGCAGTCGGCCGCCGGCAGCTGGCAGCAGGTCGTGCCGGTCGGCACGCCGGATGCGCAGGCCGTCGCGCTGCGCCACCTGTGGGCGCGCGAGCGCATCGCGCAACTTTCGGATCAGGAGGCGCTGCAAGGCGGCGACCTGCAGCGCGAGGCGATCACCGCGCTCGGCCTGCGCTACGGCCTGCTGACGCACTACACCAGCTTCGTCGCGATCGACCAGCGGGTGCGCAACGCGGCGCCCGGCGCGAACGCGGGCGTCGATCAGCCGAGCCCGCTGCCGGCGGGGGTGAGTGCGCTGGCGGTCGGCGAAGCGCAGGAGGCGGTGTTCGGCGCCGCGGTGCCGAGCACGCCGGAGCCTTCGGCATGGCTCGCGCTGGCCGTCGTCGCGCTGCTGCTCGGCGGCGCGGCCTGGCACTGCCACGGCGCCGATCCGAACCGCAGGCGCCGGGCGGGGGCATTCATGGCGCGGCATCGCGCGGCGGTCGTCGCCTGGGGCCGGCCGGGGCGCGGGCAGTGACGACGATGACCACCATCGCGCTGGCCCGGCGCGGCGCCTGGCCCGCGCTCGACCGGCTGCCGCCGTGGGCCTGGCTCGCCCTGCAGGCCGCCGCGCTCTGGCCGCATGCGCTGTGGGCGGCGCGCCGTGCGGCCGACGGTTCCGACGATCCGCTCGGCCTGGTCGCGCTCGCGGTGCTCGCCGCTGCGGTCGCCAGGGCCGCGCCGCGCCTGCTCGGCACGCCGCGCCCGGGCTGGCTCGCCGCGAGCCTCGGGCTCACCGCCGCCGCCACCGCCGCGTGGTTCGCGCTGCCGCCGCTGGCCGGCGCGCTGCTCGCGGCACTCGCGTTCGGCAGCGCGCTCGCGGCCTGGCTGCCGTCGCACGCGCCGCGCGCGCCGCTCGCCGGCCTGGTGCTGCTCGCGCTGCCGGTGATCGCGTCGCTGCAGTTCTATGCCGGCTGGCCGCTGCGCGTGCTGACCGCCGAGCTCAGCACCTGGGCGCTGCGCGCGGCGGGCTTCGTGGCCGAACGCAGCGGCGCAGCAATGACGGTGGATGGCCGGCTGGTGATCGTCGATGCGCCGTGCTCCGGCGTGCAGCTGGCGTGGTGCGCCTACTTCTGCGCCTGCGTCGCGGGCTGGTGGAGCGCGCGCGGCGACGCGATCTGGCTGCGCCGGCTGCCGCTCGTCGGCGTGTTTGTGCTGGCGGGCAACGCGCTGCGCAACAGCTTGCTGGTCGGCGGCGAGGCGAGCGGCGGCCTGAGCGAGGCCGCGCACCAGGCGATCGGCCTCGGGATCACCGCCGCGGTGGGCGCCGCGGTGATCGCGTGGACGACCCGGAGCGAGGCCCATGCGCACCGTCGTTGAATGCCGGCCGCACGGCCGGCTCGAAGCGCTGAAGCGCGCGGCCGCGGTCTTTGCGGCGCGCTGGCCGCGCCGTGGCGCGCTCGCCCTGGGGCTCGCCGCCTGCGCGCTGCTGCCGCTGGCGCGGCGCGCCGAGAGCACCGGGCCGGTCGTCCGCGCGATCGAATGGCCGCGGGAGTTTGACGGGCGCGCGCTGCGCCCGATGAGCCTGAGCCCCGTCGAGCAGCGCTTTGCCAACGCCTTCCCCGGCGCGATCGGCCGCTTCTTCGACGGCGAGCGGCTCGTCGTCTTGCGCGACGTGCAGCGGCCGACGCGGATGCTGCATCCGGCGGCCGACTGCTACCGCGGCCTCGGCTGGCGCATCGAGGGCGCGCGGCTCGAGCACGACCGGCGCGATCGGCTGTGGCGCTGCTTCGTCGCGCGCCGCGAGGGGCAGGCGCCGCTGCGCGTGTGCGAGCGCATCGAGGGCGCGCCGGGCGAGGCCTGGACCGATGCCTCGGCCTGGTTCTGGGCCGCGGCGCTCGGCCGCACGGGCGGGCCCTGGCGGGCGGTGACGACGGTCAGCCGCTGGCCGGAGGACGCATGAGCCCGAACGGCGAGCGCGCGGCCACCCGCGCCGCGGCGTGCGGCCGCTGCGCCGGCTTGCGCGCCGCGCTGCGCGCGCTGCTGTGGAGCGCGCTGGCGGCGAGCCTCGTCGCGGGCGGCTTCGTCGCCTTCGCGCTGCACGTGCTGAAGGCGCAGCCCGGCGAGTGGTCGCAGCGCGTGCGGCTGGGGCCGATCGAGCGCGAGCTCGGCGTCGCGCCGCTGATCCGCGTCGCGACGCATCCGCTGGGCCTCGCGGCGCTCGACGGCCGCACGATCGACGGCCGCAGGCTCGGCATGCGTTGGGGCCGCTGGCGGCTGGAGCGCCGCGCGGCCGACACGCTGGTTGCGACCTGCGCGCCGTGCTCGGTCGAGCTGGCGGCGCTCGGCGCGTCGGCGCTCGTGCTGCCGCGCGCGCAACTGCGGCTGACGCGCGCCGAGGTCGATCGCTACCGCGGCGAGCTCGTGCTGGGCGAGCGCGAAGGCGAGGCGCTGCGGATCCACTGGCAGGCGAAGCTCGCGCCGGAGGGCCTCGCGATCGACGCCGAGCTGCCGCCGCAGCCGATCGCTCGCGCCGCGCAGGCGCTCGGCGCGGCGCAGGTTCCGGAGCTGGGCCGCGCGCGAATCGACGGCACGCTGCGCGGCGGCTTCGCGTGGAAGCTGCCCGGCGGGGCGATCAAGCCGTCGATCCAGCTCGCGGGCTTCGGCGTCGCTGGCCTCGGCACCGAGGCGCTGCTCGATGCCGCGCTGCCGGCCGGCTGCGGCCGTGCGGCGTCGAAGGCGCCGCGGGTGGTCGGCTGGCTGCCGCGCGCGGTGGTCGCCGCCGAGGACCAGCGCTTCTTCGAGCACCCCGGCTACGACCTGGCGCAACTGCTCGCCGCGTGGTCGGCCAACGCAGGCGCCGACCAGGGCGCCGGCCACGCTGCGGCCGGCGCGGACGACGGCAGCACGCCGGCCGGCGCGGACGAGGGAAGCACGCCAGCCGGCGCGGACGACGGAAGCGCGCCAGCCGGCGTGAACGATGGAAGCACGCCGGCCGGCGTGCAGGGCGCGAGCACGCTGACGCAGCAGCTCGCGAAGCGGGTGTTCGTCGGCGACGAACGCAGCGCGGCGCGCAAGTTGCGCGAGTTGCTCTATGCCGTCGAGATGGAGCGCACGCTCGGCAAGGCGCGCATCCTGCAGCTGTACCTGCGGCTCGCGCCCTGGGGCGGCGGGCTGTGCGGCGCCGACGCCGCGGCGCGTGCCCATCTGCAGAAGAGCGTCGAGCGCCTGACGCCGCTGGAGGCCGCCTGGCTCGCGAGCCTGCTGCGCGACGGCGGTCGCGCGCTGGCGCAGGGGTCGATCGATCGCGGGCGCCTCGTCTTCGTCCTGCAAGGCATGCGCGGGCCGCTGCCGCTGGAGCGGCGGGCCGAGCAGATCGAACGCGCGCGGACCTGGCTGCCGCCCGCGCTGCGCGAGCGCTGAGGCGCGCGTTTCAGGCTTCGGCGTTCAGCCAGTTGGCGACCGCCTGCGCCGGCCCGGCCTGCTGTGCCGCGGCCCACAACAGCGGCGCACCGGCCACGCGCGTGCCGGCCGGCACGCGCGCGCCGGGCCATTGGCGCAGCACCTCGAAGACGAAGGCCGCGACCGTCTGCGCGCGCACCGGCCGCTCGCGCGCCGGGATCATGTAGCGCAGCTGCGAGAGCATCCACGCGGCGAGCCGCTCGGCGTGGTTGGCGAGCGTGGGTTTCGGCGCGTCCTGCGTCGGCCGCACGAACAGCAGTCGATCGAAGCCGAGCGCGGCGATGGCCTGCTCGTTCAGGTCGGCGAGGCCTTGCTGCAGCGCCTGCGGGAGCAGCGAAGGCGCGGTCGGGCAGACGACGACCAGCGTGTGCACGCCGCCGGCGCGCAGGCGCCGCGCGAGCGCGGGCAGCTCGGCGGGCTCGGGCAGATGCCAGGCCTCGTCGCGGCCGTAGAAGTCGCGGCCGCGGTCGAACACGACGAGCGCGATCTCGCCGGCGATCGGCGTCGCGGCCCGCGCGTCGTGCGGCGTCGGATGCAGCCCGCGCAGGCCGGGCTGCATCGCGCCGGCGGTCAGCACCTCGATGCCGGCGAAGCGCGCCGAGGCCAGCGCCTCGTGCAGCACCGCCCGCCCGAGCGCGCCGCCGGCGCCGGCCAGCAGCAGGCGTTGCGGGCGCAGCGCCGTCTCCGGCGCGGTGGGCCGCTGCGCGGCTTGCAGCGCGGTGAGGGCATCGAGCGCCATGGCCGCGGAGCATACTGATCCGCCCCTTGAAAACGCCGCGCGGGCGAGCACCTGTGCGGCGACCCGCGCGACCGCCGTCGCCGCGCGCTCGCCCCCGTCGACAACACGAAAGGACCGCCATGACGCGCTCACCGATCCGTTCGCTCTTTGCTGCCTTCGCCATCGTCGCAAGCCTCGGCCTCGCGGGCTGCGGCTACAACGACTTCCAGCGGCTCGACGAGCAGACCAAGAGCGCGTGGTCCGAGGTGCTCAACCAGTACCAGCGGCGTGCCGACCTGATCCCGAACGTCGTCGCCACCGTCAAGGGCGAGGCCAACTTCGAGCAGGAGACGCTGACCAAGGTGGTCGAGGCACGCGCGAAGGCCACGAGCATCCAGGTGACGCCGGACACGCTGAACAACCCGGAGACCTTCAGCAAGTTCCAGCAGGCGCAGGGCGAACTGAGCGGCGCCTTGAGCCGGCTGCTGGTGGTCAGCGAGAACTATCCGAACCTGAAGGCCAACCAGGGCTTCCAGGACCTGCGCGTGCAACTGGAAGGCACCGAGAACCGCATCACCGTCGCGCGCGGCCGCTACGTGAAGGCGGTGCAGGAATACAACGTGCTCGCGCGCAGCTTCCCGAGCAACATCACCGCGATGATCTTCAGCTACGAGCCGAAGGCCAACTTCAGCGTGCAGAACGAGCAGCAGATCTCGACGCCGCCGCCGGTGAGCTTCGAGAAGCCGGCGTCGAAGTGATCGCTCGACCGCAACGACAGGCGAGCTGATGCGCGTCCTCGCGCGCTCCGTCGCGGCGCTGCTGCTCGCGTTCGCCGCGAGCCTCGCGTTCGCGCAGGACCTGCGGCCGGTGCCGGTGCTCACCGCGAGCGTCATCGACCAGACCGGCACCCTGAGCCGCGCCCAGACCAGCGCGCTCGAAGCCAAGCTCGCCGGCCACGAACGCGAGCTCGGCGCGCAGATCGTCGTGCTGATCGTCGCGACGACGCAGCCGGAGGACGTCGCGAGCTACGCGCAGCGCGTCGGCGAGGCCTGGAAGATCGGCCGGCGCGAAGTGGGCGACGGCCTGCTGATCGTCGTCGCGAAGGGCGACCGGCGCCTGCACATCGCGACCGCGAAGTCGCTCGAAGGCGCGATCCCCGACCTCGCGGCCAAGCAGATCATCGATGCGACGCTGCAGCCCGCGTTCCGCGCCGGCGATTACGCGGGCGGGCTCAATGCCGCGGTCGATCGGCTCGCGGCACGCATCAAGGGCGAGGCACTGCCGCCGCCCAGTGCGCCTGGGCGCGTCGGCGGCTCCGCGTCGGCGGGCACCGACCTCGGCGACCTCGCGCTCTTCTTCCTGCTCGGCGTGCCGGTCGCCGCCACCGTGCTCACCGCGATGCTCGGCCGCAAGCTCGGCTCGCTCGCGACGGGCGGCGGTGCCGGCGCGCTGGCCTGGGTACTGACCGCGAGCTTCGGCATCGCGATCGTGGCTGGTCTGATCGCGGTGGTGCTCGTCGGCGTGCTGGGCTTCGGCGCTGCGTCGCGCGGCCTCGGCGGGCGTCGCGGTGCGGGCGCAGGGATGCCGCCGATCGTCTGGGGCGGCGGGGGCTCCTGGGGCGGCGGCGGCGGCGGTGGCTTCGGCGGCGGCTTCTCCTCGGGCGGCGGCGGCGATTTCGGCGGCGGCGGCGCCTCCGGCGATTGGTGACGAACGACACGAAGCACGGGGCGACGATGAACCGCTGGCTGCGCATCCTCAAGCACCGCATGCTCGACGAAGGCGACGCGCGCCGCGCCCTGGGCGAAGGCGCGCTCGAACGCATCGAGCAGCGCGTGCAGGCGAGCGAAGCGGGCCACGGCGGCGAGATCCGCGTCGTCGTCGAAGCCGGCCTGCCGCTGGGCTACCTGTGGCGCGGTCTGCAGGCGCGCGACCGCGCGATCACGCTGTTCGGCAAGCTGCGCGTCTGGGACACCGAGCGCAACAACGGCGTGCTGATCTACCTGCTGCTGGCCGAGCACAGGATCGAAATCCTCGCGGACCGCGGCCTCGCGCGCGTGGTCCCGCAGGCGCACTGGCAGCGGATCGTCGAAGGCATGCGCGCGGCGTTTCGCGCGGGGCGGTTCGAGGACGGCTTGAACCAGGCGATCGATGCGGTCGATGCGAAGTTGCGCGAGCACTTCCCGCGTGGGGCGGGCGAGGTGGACGCAAACGAGCTGCCGGACGCGCCGTTGATCGGCTGAAGCCCGCCACCGGCCGAGCGGCAGGCCGCCCGTCGCCATCGCGCGCGGGCGGCCTTCGCAAATCGCCGCCTACGGCTTGTAGGCGACAACGAAGAGACCGGGCGCCGCCGGCGTGAACTCGATGCGGCTGTCCACGAGGCTAAGCTGCCGATGCTTTGGGTGCCTATCTCGCGCCAGGTCATGTCTTGCAACGGTTGCTGCGCCTTAGTTGGTAGCGTCGATCAACCGGATGTACGCAGTAGGAGCTCGAAGCCGCCTCTGGCACTCTCAATGCAAGAAGCCGTTGACGCGACAGCATTGTTGTTGCCGTGCACGTATAGCAACAGCGTAGCTTGTGGAAAGTCGGACTCTGTTGCCTCTCCGTCGTCCTCAATGAAATTCAGCTGAAGCACCAGTTCAACGTCGTCGCGTGTTCTCAGCCGGTAGTACTTGCCGCCGCGATACAAGCTTTCATGCGCCTCAAATCTTGCTGCGACGGCGGCCTGCAAAAGGGCACACCCCTCTTCCAGGTCCAGCGACGAAGCGCCATACAAGCGTGCCTCTGTCATGGCTGCATCCTTCAGGGAAGAACGATGGTTGGAGATCTGGCCGCAGCGTCTCCGACGGCGCCCGGCGAGCTCTGGAACTGCGTGCCGAAGCTCGCGCCGGCAAGCTGCTGTCCGCGCGGCAGGTTCAGCGCCTCGGTCAAGCCGCTGGCGATGCCCGCGCCGAGCATGCTGACGACGAGCGCGCGCACGTTCTCGCGGCTGCCGAGGTCGTCGAGCGTGCGGGCGAGGTTGCCCTGGTTGTCGATCAGCTGACGGCCGCCTGGCTGGCCAGTGTGCTCAGCCCCGCGGCGGTGGCCGCGGTCACGGCGGTGGCCGTAGCCCCGGTAGCGCCCGCCGAGGAGGCCACGGCCGCCCCGGCACTCGACGCGCTGCCCGCCGAGACGGCCGTGACCACGATGGCCACGATCACCGCGCCGGCCGGCGTCAGGCCCTGGGCGCGGTGGTTCCAGCTCTGCGCCGCGAGGTCCACCGCCTGCCAAGTGGCCGGGTGCCGGGTGCGCGCCTCGTGGGCGAGGCCGCCGAGGTAGGCCAGGCCCGGCTGGCCGGCCGGGCGCTTGAGCTTCGTACTGGCGCTCAGGGTTTGCGGCTCATTTGTGCTTCCAGCGCGGCGTACCAGGGTTGCGACGCCCAGTCCTCTAACGCACAGGCGAACTCGGCATGTGGGCCGGAGAAGATGCTGGCGGGTTCATAGAAAGGGTGGTCCTTGCCGAGCGCACGGCTTTGAGCGTAATACATGGGCGGCACCACTTTTCCTGCGGCAATGTCATTGAACAACGGGGTGAGTGTCTCCAGTAGCGATCTGGCATCGCCGTTGAAGTGCTGGTGGCGCTCGAGCAGCAGTCTCAGTGCTGCCGCTTTTTGCTTTAGCAAAGTGACTTTGTCCACGTCTGTCGACTCCTTGATAACAACCTTCGTCATTGCCGCAACGTGGCGGGATCAATGGGAGTTGCCGGTGTCCATTGAGATCGATTGGGTACAAGCAGTTGTTGAGCGCCCCCTGGCATGGCGATTCCGCCTTGCGTGATGCGCGCAATTTCTGATGTGAAGACTGTGGGTGTGACTCCGGTTCTTGGCGAGATCGCCACAAAGTCCATGCCTTGGAGTTGCATGCGCGCTGCTTGTGGCGCTGGTAGGCCCAGCACTTGTGCAGCTTGTGTAGGCGACATCGTCGCTATCACGCGCGCCTGTTGTGGTGTCATCCAAAAGCCACTGAAGTCAGTAACGCCCTCTCCCCTGGGCACGACCTTGATTGCAATCGTGTCAGCCGTCGCAAAGCTTTGTACCGGTAGCGACGTTCCTGACTGGATGTAGTCTCGCGCATAGTCGATCACTCGTTGAGGCGACAACCCCGGACTACCCGCTGCGATCTCCCTCATCAACGCCTGCGCCTGCGGCGTCGCCATCACCTCCGGCGTGGCCTGAAGCCCGTGAGTAGCGAAGTCGTTGGCGTAGCTGGCCCGGGTCAATGCATTCAATTCAGCCGTCGCATTCGCCGCGCGGTTCGCGACCACCGCCCCTGCTGCGGCAGGCGCCACCCCCAACGCCGCATAGCTGACCGCCGCCGCCTCCGGGCTCATGCCCAGGGACTGCAGCACCAGCTCGCCCTGCGTTGCTGCTGTCTGCCCACTTGCGGCCGTGCGCGCGCCGGCCTGAAGCTGATCAGCCCCGAAGACCATGCTCGCCGCGCCGAGCGTGCAGCCGATGCCGGTGGTGCACTCGACCGCGCCGCTGGCGATGAGTGCTGCGCCGCCGACTGCTTGCGCTGTGCCGGCCGCGCGTGTGCCCACGCGGTTCTGGCTCAACCAATCAAGGCTGGTGTCCACCAGCGGGTCATAGCCGAACAGCGTCTGCCGGCTGCGCCCGATCTGGCCTTGCTGCTGACGCAGCAGCGCCTGCTCGGCCGTGTAGCCGGCGCCCTCGTCCTGCAGCGCGCGCAGGTAGGCGTAGCTCGGATCGTCGGTCGGCACGCCGTCGGCGCAGCGCACCAGCGCGCAGGCCGCCGCGCCCAGTCGCGCTTCGCGCTCGACATCGCCTTGCGCCAGCTGCTGCACCCGGCCCGTCTCCACCGGATGCAACTGCCGGTTGTACGCATCCACCTGCTGCGCCGCGGCCGATGCGGTGGCCGCGTCCCGGTTGGTCGCCACGGCGGCCACGACCGCGCCGATGCTGGTGACCAACTCGCCCAGTCGCTGGCTCGACAGATCGAGC
>NZ_DASTPW010000010.1:0-116046 GCF_035762065.1 Methylibium sp. | reverse complement strand
ATTGTCGTACTCATTCTCATATCGCATAACCGGCGTATGACCCTGATCAATACGCCGGCATCGCTCGGCAAGCCGTTTGTGCCGGACCGGTGAAGAACAACAGCCAGACGGACATTTCTCAAACCGACAGAGGTCAAAAATGAAAAAACTACTCGTCGCCCTCGCAACCACCGTCGCCGTGCTCGGTATCGCGCCGGCTGCAAGCGCTCAGGAGAAGGCAAAGATCTGCTTCATCTATGTCGGCTCGAAGACAGACGGCGGCTGGACCCAGGCCCACGACATCGGCCGCCAGGAGCTCGAAAAGGAACTCGGCGACAAGATCGAAACGCAGTTCCTGGAAAACGTGCCGGAAGGTCCGGACGCCGAACGCGCGATCGAGCGCCTGGCGCGTTCCGGCTGTGGTCTGATTTTCACCACGTCCTTCGGGTTCATGGATGCTACGATCAAGGTTGCCGGAAAATTCCCGGATATGAAGTTCGAGCACGCGACCGGCTACAAGACCGCGCCGAACATGCGCATCTACGACGCCAAGTTCTACGAGGACGCCTACCTCGCCGGCGTCATCGCCGGCACGATGACCAAGACGAACACGCTCGGCTTCGTCGGCAGCTTCCCGATCCCGGAGGTGCTGCGCAACATCAACGCCTACACGCTGGGCGCGCAGAGCGTGAACCCGAAGATCAGGACCAAGGTCGTCTGGGTCAACACCTGGTTCGATCCCCCGAAGGAAAGCGAAGCGGCGCAGAGCCTGATCAACGGCGGCGCCGACGTGCTGCTGCAGAACACCGATTCGTCGGCGGTGCTGCAGACGGCCGAGAAGAACGGCAAGTACGCCTTCGGCTGGGATTCCGACATGAGCGCCTTCGCGGCCCGGGCGCACCTCGCTTCGGCGGTCGCGATCTGGGACGGCTACTACAAGAAGTCGATCAAGGAAGTCATCGACGGCAGCTGGAAGACCGAGCGCACCGTGTGGGGCGTGAAGGAAGGTCAGAACGATCTGATCAAGATCGCCGACGCGGTGCCTGCCGAGGCGAAGAGCCGGGTCGACGAGATCAAGGCCCGCATGAGGGCCGGCAGTTTCGAGGTGTTCACCGGGCCGATCGTCGCCAGCGACGGCAAGGAAGCGCTGGCGGCCGGCGTGGCGGCGGATCAGGCGTGGAAGGACAAGGTGGACTTCTATGTGAAGGGGGTCGAGGGGAAAATCCCTTCGGCGAAGTAGGCAGACAGCAAGGACGATGCGCGGCGCCTGCCGCCGCCGGCCGCCGCCGGCCGTTCAACCGAAGCGTGAAGCAAGACGAAGCCCGACATGACCGATCTCGACACCCTCCCCAGGACGCGGCTGCCCGCGCTGCTGCGTGCGATGCCCAAGGCCGAACTGCACATCCACATCGAAGGCTCGCTGGAGCCGGAGCTCATCTTCGAGCTGGCGCGGCGCAACGGCGTCGCGCTGGCTTACCCGAGCGTCGAGGCGCTGCGCGCGGCCTATGCCTTCAGCGATCTGCAAAGCTTCCTCGACATCTACTACGCAGGCGCCTCGGTGCTGCGCAACGAGGACGACTTCTTCGACATGGCCATGGCCTACTTCCGGCGCGCCGCGGCGGACCACGTCGTGCATGCCGAGCTGTTCTTCGACCCGCAGACGCATACCGACCGCGGCGTGCCGATCGCATCGGTGATCCGCGGCCTCGCGCGCGCGTGCGCCGCGGCCGAGCGGGACCTCGGCGTCAGCGGCCGCCTGATCCTGTGCTTCCTGCGCCACCTGAGCGAAGAGGCCGCGTTCGCGACGCTCGAGGCGGCCCTGCCGCATCGCGAGCATTTCATCGGCGTGGGCCTGGACAGCAGCGAGCGCGGCCATCCGCCGGAGAAGTTCGCGCGGGTGTTCGCCCGCTGCCGCGAACTGGGCCTGCACCGGGTCGCGCACGCGGGCGAGGAGGGCCCGCCCGCCTACGTGTGGAGCGCGCTCGACGTGCTCAAGGTCGAGCGCATCGACCACGGCGTGCGCAGCGTCGAGGACCCGGCGCTGATGCGCCGGCTCGCCGACGAGCGTGTGCCGCTGACCGTGTGCCCGCTGTCGAACGTGAAGCTGTGCGTGTTCGATGCGCTGTCGAAGCACAACCTCGGCGCGCTGCTCGACGCCGGCCTGTGCGCCACCGTCAACTCCGACGACCCGGCCTACTTCGGCGGCTACCTGAACCAGAACTTCGTCGAGACCTTCGAGGCGCTCCCGGCGCTCGGCGCGCGCCATGCCTACCAGCTCGCGCGCAACAGCTTCGAGGCGAGCTTCGCGGCGCCGGCGCAGAAGGCGGCATGGATCGACCGGCTCGATGCCAGTTTCAAGACCGCGTTGGCCGCTGCGGATTGATGCCGGCCTGGGCGCGCGGCCACCGAGCCGATAAGGTCGTGCACCGCGATCCAACCTGGCCTTTGCCGATGAACCTCGCCGAACTCCATCCCCGCCTCGCCGGCCGCTGGGCCGGCCGCAAGCACCTGTGGCTGGAAGACCAGCCGACGCCGCAGGGCACGTCCGCGTCGGCCTTGCTGATCGCGCCGGCGGCGAAGGGCTGCTTCCTGCGCTTCGAGTACAGCTGGGCGCACCAGGAGGCCGAGCACGAGGGCCTGCTGATCGTCGGCCACGACGACAAGCGCCTGCGCGCCACCGCGGTGTGGATCGACTCCTGGCACATGCGCGAGCGGGTGATGCACCTGCAGGGCAGCATCGACGCCCAGGGCGCGATCTCGCTGCTGGGCGCCTACCGCGCGCCCATCGGCCCCGACCTGGGCTGGCGCATCGGCATCATGAAGACCGGCCCCGACGACCTGCGCATCGTGATGCACGACATCTCGCCCGAAGGCGACAAGACGCTGGCCGTGCGCGCCGATTACCGGCGCGAGCGCTGAGCGAAGCGCCGCGCGGCCTCAGGCCGCGGCCTGCTCGACCTTCGAAGGCGGCGTCGCGTGCCGCTTCGCGTAGCCGATCAGCCAGGCCAGCAGCGCCGCGCCGCCGAGCAGCACCGCAGCGCCCAGGCCCCAGACGATCCAGACGATCCACAGCGCGCCGTCGCCGAGCCAGCCGAGCAGGCCGTGCGCCAGCTCGGCGGCGAAGCGCAGCACGTCTTGCCAGCCGGGCCACCAGCGGTCGAGCTCGCCGGCCCAGCGCTGGCTCGCGAGCCAGGCGTCGAGCCGTTCGGGCAGCGCGACGAGCCAGGGCGCGTCGCTGCTCAGCAGCCGGTGCAGGCCCCAGGCGGCGAGTGACCACAGGCCGAGCAATGCGGCGGTGAGGAGCCAGAGGGCGAGCGTCATGGCGCAAGTTTCAGCGGAGCCGCAGGCGCGGCGACCGGGCTGCGATCCTCAGGCGGCGGCCGGGTTCCCGGGCGGCCGCAGCGCACGGCTCAGGCGCGTCGCGCCGTCGCCGAAGGCGTAGGCGTCCATCGCGAGGCAGCCGTAGGTCACGGCCGCGTGCAGCCGCCGCGCTTCGCCCAGCCCGCCGGCGCCGGCGGCGATGAAGAACGGCAGCCAGTGCTCGTCGCTCGGATGCATCAGCGCGGCGTGCGGCGCCCGGGCGCGGTAGTCGAGCAGCGCGTCGCGGTCGCCGGCGGCGCTGCGGTCGGCGACCCAGCGGCGGAACGCGCGGCTCTCCGGCAGCTCGGGCACCGCCTCGGCATCGAAGCCGGGGGCCTGCGGGCCGCGCTGCAGCAGCCGCAGGTTGTGCGTGAGGCTGCCGCTTGCGAGCAGCAGCACGCCTTGGTCGCGCAGCGGCGCGAGCGCGGCACCCACCGCCCATTGCGCGGCCGGCGACGCGCGCGGCGCCAGCGCGACCGGCAGCACCGGCACGTCGGCCTGCGGCCAGGCGAAGCGCAGCACCGACCAGATGCCGTGGTCCAGGCCCGGCTCGCAACTGGTGTCGAAGCCGATGCCGGCGGCCTGCAGCAGCGCCGCGGCGCGCTGCGCGACCTCGGCGCTGCCGGCCGGCCCGTAGCGCAGCGTGTAGAGCTCGGGCGGGAAGCCGCTGAAGTCGTGCACCGCATGGTGCGTCGGCGCGCCCAGCAGCACCGGTCGCGCTGCCGCGGTGTGCGGCGAGACGACCACGATCGCGCGCGGCCGGCCGAAGCCCTCGTCGATCGCGCGCCCGAGCCGTTCGAAGAACGGGCCGGTCGAGCCGGGGTCGAGCGCGAGCATCGGCGAGCCGTGCGAGACGAAGATGGAGGGCAGCGTCGTGACCATGCCTTGATTGCAGCGCCGCCCGGACCCGCAGTGCTTCAGCGGATTTGTCGGCAGCGTTGCGCCGGCGGCCGCCGCGTGGCGGCGGTCGCAATGGCCCTCGGCGACCGTGGCGTGCAGCGCCGCCGCCAGAATCGCCAGCGACCGCCGGCGTGCCGCCCACAGGTCGCCCCCACAAGGACCCCCGCGATGCGCCAGCTCGTCTCCTCCGGCTCGCCCTACGAGCCGCAGATCGGTTTCTCGCGCGCGGTGCGCGTCGGATCGGTCGTCGCGGTGGCCGGCACCGCGCCGGTCGCCCCGGGCGGTGGCGTCGCCGCACCCGGCGACCTGCACGGCCAGACGCTGCGCTGCCTGCAGATCATCGAAGCCGCCCTCGCGGAGGCCGGCGTGCCGCTCGCGAACGTGATCCGCACGCGGGTGATGCTGACCGACGTCTCCCGCTGGCAGGAAGCCGCGCGCGCCCACGGCGAGGTGTTCGGCGCGATCCGCCCGGCCTCGACCTTCGTCGAGGTCAAGGGGCTGATCGATCCGGGCTGGCTGGTCGAGATCGAGGCCGACGCGGTCGTCGAGGCGGGCGCCGCGGCATGAAGACCGGCGCCATGCACCGCCCGTCGCTGTGGCGCGCCGCGCTGCGCCAGCTCGTGCGCGACTTCCGTGCCGGCGAGCTGCGGCTGCTGCTGGTGGCGGTGATGCTCGCGGTCGCCGCGCTCACCGCGGTCGGTTTCTTCGCCGACCGGCTCAACGCCGGCCTGGCGCGCGACGCGCGCTCGCTGCTCGGCGGCGACGCGATCGTCTCCAGCGACCAGCCGGCGCCGGCCGCGCTGGCCGAGCGCGCGCGCGCCGACGGCCTGCGGGTGACGCGCACCGTGGCCTTCCCCAGCATGGGCCGCGCCGAAGACGCCCGCGGCGGCGCGTCGCGCCTCGTCGCCGTCAAGGCGGTGGCCGACGGCTACCCGCTGCGCGGCACGCTGAAGATCGCCGACGCGCCGGGCGGCGCCGAACGCACGGCCACCGGCGGGCCCGAGCGCGGCACGGTCTGGGTCGATGCCGCGGTGCTCGGCACGCTGAACCTGCGCGTCGGCGACGCGCTGCTGCTCGGCGACGCGACGCTGCGCATCGCCGCGGTGATCGCGCTCGAACCCGACCGCGGCGCCGGCTTCATGAGCTTCGCGCCGCGCGCGCTGCTGAACCTGGACGACCTGCCGGCCACTGGCCTGATCCAGCCGGCCAGCCGCGTCGGCTACCGGCTCGCGGTCGCCGCGCCGCCCGGCATGGCGGCGGCCGAGGGCGACCGCCGCGTGCGCGCCTTCACCGACTGGACCGAGGCGCAGATCGCGCAGCAGCACTGGCGCGGCGTGCAGGTCGAGTCGCTCGAAAGCGGCCGGCCCGAGATGCGGCAGGCCCTCGACCGCGGCGCGCGTTTCCTGAACCTCGTCGCCCTGCTCGCGGCGCTGCTCGCGGCGGTGGCGGTCGGCATCGCGGCGCGCGACTTCGCGCAACGCCACCTCGACGACTGCGCGATGCTGCGCGTGCTCGGCGAATCGCAGCGGCGCATCGCCGGCGCCTACACGATCGAGTTCGCGATCGTCGGCGTCCTCGCGAGCAGCCTGGGCGTGCTGCTCGGCCTCGCGGTGCATTTCGTGTTCGTCGTCCTGCTCGCGGGGCTGGTCGAGTCGTCGCTGCCGGCGCCCGGCGTGTGGCCCGCGGTGTTCGGGCTCGGCGTCGGCCTGACGCTGCTGCTCGGCTTCGGGCTGCCGCCGGTGCTGCAGCTCGCGCGGGTGCCGCCGCTGCGGGTGATCCGGCGCGATCTCGGCGAGCTGAAGCCGGGCTCGATCGTCGTGCTCGCCGCCGGCGCGCTGGGTTTCGCGGCGCTGCTGCTGGCGGTGGCGTCGGACCTGCGGCTCGGGCTGATCACCGTCGGTGGCTTCGCCGGTGCGGTCGCGCTGTTCGCGGCGCTCTCGTGGCTCGCGGTGCAGGTGCTGCGGCGCGCGGTGCCGCAGGCGGCGAGCACCGCGCCGCGCTGGCTGATCCTCGCGACCCGGCAGGTCGCGGCGCGCCCCGGCTTCGCGGTGCTGCAGGTGTCGAGCCTGAGCGTCGGCCTGCTCGCGCTGGTGCTGCTGGTGCTGCTGCGCACCGACCTCATCAGCAGCTGGAACCGCGCCACGCCGCCGGATGCGCCGAACCGCTTCGTGATCAACGTGCAGCCCGAGCAGGCGCAGGCCTTCCGCGCGCAGCTCGCCGAGGCGGGCGTGGCGCGCTACGACTGGTACCCGATGATCCGCGGCCGCCTGGTCGCGGTGAACGGCCGCGAGGTGGCGCCCGGCGACTACACCGAGGACCGCGCGATGCGCCTCGTCGAGCGCGAGTTCAACCTGAGCCACGACGCGCGCCTGCCCGAGCACAACGAGGTCGTCGCCGGCCGCTGGCGCGCCGAGGAGCCGGGCGCGATCAGCGTCGAGGAAGGCATCGCGAAGACGCTGAACCTGAAGCTCGGCGACACGCTGCGCTTCGACATCGCCGGCGTGCTGCAGGAAGGCCGCATCACCAGCCTGCGCAAGGTCGACTGGGGTTCGATGCGGGCCAACTTCTTCGTGATCTTCCCGAACGCGCAACTGTCCGAGGCGCTGCCGACGACCTACATGGCCGCCTTCCGCGCGCCGCTTGCCGAGCCGGCTCGAACGCCTGGCGCGCCGGCCTCGGCGCCGGCGGACGGCGAGACGGTGCGCGTCGCGTCGAGCGACTTCGACAACGCGCTCGCGCGCAACTTCCCGAACATCACCAGCGTCGACGTGTCCGCGTCGATCGCGCAGGTGCAGCGGGTGCTCGATCAGGTCATCCGCGCGGTCGAGTTCCTGTTCGGCTTCACGCTGGCGACCGGGCTCGTCGTGCTGTTCGCCGCGGTCACCGCGACGCGCGAGCAGCGCGCGCGCGAATTCGCGGTGATGCGCGCGCTGGGTGCCGGCGCGGCCTTGCTCGGCCGCGTGCAGCGCACCGAGCTGCTGGGCGTGGGCGCGCTGGCCGGCGCGCTGGCCTCGATCGCGGCGCTCGTCGTCGGCTGGGCGCTTGCCCGCTGGGTGTTCGAGTTCGACTGGAACGCGCCGCTGTGGGTGCCGCTCGCCGGCGCCGCCGCCGGCGGCCTGCTGGCGCTGCTGGCCGGCTGGTGGGGCCTGCGCGAGGTGCTCGCGCGGCCGGTGGTCGAGACCTTGCGTCGCGCGGCGTTGTGAGCGCCGCCGCTCAGTCGCTGAAGATCCGGATGTAGCTCTTCGTCAGGCTGCGCTCGCGCTCCTTGACCCACACGCCGTCGCCGCTGGCGCTGTCGCGCTCGCCCTTGCCGTTGGTGTTGCCCTCGATCGTCTTGATCGTCGTCGCGAGGCTCGGCTGGTTCTCGGTGACGAGGCCGATGTGCGAGAAGTCGAAGACGACGAAGTCGCCGGCGCGGGCGAGCTGGTGCTCGTCGAGGACGCGAAAGCCGTGCTGCTTCGCCCACTTCTCCCAGCCGAAGGCGCTGGCATCGCGGCAGCGGTACTTGTCGGCTTCGCCGAAGGTCAGCGAGGGACGCTTGAAGTAGGCGGCGATGCCCTGGCGCACGCTCGAATCCTCGAGCAGCTCGCGCATGATCCAGCAGCAGAACGCGGCGCACCATGGCCAGGCGCCGGGCGCGAGCCAGGTCGCGCCCTGGTACTCGACGATGCGCGCGCCGGTGTTGTTGAGCGGGCCTTCGCGGGTGCCGACTTCCTTCTTCGCGATCGCGATCAGTTGCTCGATGGCAGGGTTCATGGCGGTCTCCTCGAACGCCCCCAGGAACGAGGGCCGAACGATTCTGTGACCGCCTCCTGCCGCGCCCATCCCCAACGGGATGGACCTCCGGCGTTCAGCCCAGCGCGATCAGCGCGAGCCCGACGGCCGCCGGCAGCGCCTGCACGAAGAGGATCTTGCGGCTCGCCGTCGCCGCGCCGTAGAGCCCGGCGGCCAGCACGCACAGCAGGAAGAACACCTTCACGCCGGTGCCCTCCGCGCCAAGGCTCAGGCCCCAGAACAGCCCGGCGGCGAGGAAGCCGTTGTAGAGCCCCTGGTTCGCCGCCAGCACCTTCGAAGCCTGCGCCTGCTCGCGCGACTGGCCGAAGGCGCGCAGCCCGGCCGGCTTGTCCCACAGGAACATCTCCAGCACCAGGATGTAGACGTGCAGCAGGCCGACGAGGCCCACCACCACGTCGGCAGCGGTTTGCAGCATGGTGGCGACCCTCCCGCCGCTTCAGCGCGGCTGTTGACCGTAGACGATCGAGGCGACGACGCCGCCGCGAAACCGCACGCTGGCCATCAGCTGGCCGGGCCCGCGGTCGTAGAGCCACACCTCGACCGGCTGGCAGGGCACCACCGCCGCGGCGATCGCATCGGGCACCGGATGCAGCGTGTCGCCGTAGAACACCGGCGCGCAATAGGCGTCCTGCAGCGACGGCCGGCCGCACTTGTGCAGCACGGAGATGCGGCTGTCGCCTTCGGAGGCGGTCTGGCCGTTGCAGCGCAGCGACTCGCCCGCCGCGGGCGCCGCGTGCGCGAGCGCACCGACGGCGATCGAGGCGCCGACAAGCCAGGTCGTGGGGGCCGGTGAAGAAGGCATGGGTCGACTCTAGGTCAGCGGCACTTCGCCATCGCCTGGGAGATACCTGCCGCGTCAGCTCGCGTGGATCAGCCGGCCGCCGCCGAAGGCCCAGTTCTCCCAGCTGGTTTCCTTGAAGCAGACCATCACGTTCTCGGTGTCGAAGCCGCGCCCGGCCAGCTCGGTCATCAGGCCTTCGAGCAGCTTCTTCTTCACCTTGACGCTGCGGCCCACCGACCACAGCACTTCGACGAGCACGAAGTCATCGGTGCGCGGGCGCTGCAGGTCGGGGTAGCTCGGGTCGAAGCGGAAGTCGTCGGCGTCGAGTTCGAGCACGCGCTGGAACAGGTCGGTGGCCGGCACGCCGGAGGCCACGAGCGCGCGATGGACGGCGTCGAGCACCGCGGTCTTGAAGTCGGCCGGCTTCGGCTTGCGCACGGTGAGGGTGACGAGGGGCATGGCGGTCTCCTTGAGGCCGCGATGATCGCCGTCGCCGGCCGCTTCAGGCGCGCGTCAGCAGCACCGTCACCGTGGTGCCGCGGTCGACCTGGCTGTCGATCTCGAGCCGCCCGCCCATCCGTTCGACCAGGCCCTTCGTGATGACCAGCCCGAGCCCGGTGCCGGCGACGCCTGAGGCCTCGCGGCCCAGGCGGTCGAAGGGCTGGAACAGGCGGTCGAGCTGGAAGGCCGCCATGCCGATGCCGTCGTCGTGCACCGTCAGGCGCACCGGCCCGGGGCCGGCGTCGTCGATGGCCCAGCGCACCCGACCGCCCGGCCGGTTGTACTTGACGGCATTCGAGCCCAGGTTCAGCAGCACCTGGCGCAGCCGTCGCGGATCGGCCCGCACGTGCGCCGGCTGCGCCGGCAGCTCGGCGCGCTGCTCGACGCCGAGCGCCTCGGCCAGCGGTTGCAGCATCGTCATCGCCGCGCCGATGGCCTCGCCGGCGTCCACCGGCTGCATCTGGACGCGCAGGCCGGCGCCCGGCTCGTCGTGACGGCCTTCGAGCAGGTCGTCGACCATGCCCAGCAGGTGCCGGCCCGCGTCGACGATGTGGTCCACGTAGCAGCCGCCCCCGTCCCGGCCGGGGCAGGCGCGCACCTGCATCAGCTGACCAAAGCCGAGCACCGCGTTCAGCGGCGTGCGCATCTCGTGGCCGATGCGCGAGAGCGCTTCGCCGCGCAGCCGGCTTGCCGACTCGCTCGCCTCCCGCCGCAGCCGCTCGGTCGCGTCGCGCAACACGAAGACGGCGCCCCGGCGCCGCCCGAGTTCGTCCTCGACCGGCGCGGCCGAGCGATCCACCACCGTGCGCAGGCCACCGCGCCCGAGCAGCACCAGGCCGTGCTCGATCGCGTCGTCGCGCTCGTCGTCAGCCGGGCGCGCGGACGGGTCGACCTCGAAGCGCATCACCTCGGCCAGCGGCCGGCCCTTCGCCGCGTCGAGCGACCAGCCCGAGAGCGCCTCGGCCGCCGGGTTCAGGTAGCGCACGCGGGCGTCGGTCTCGACGACCACCACCGCATCGCCGACGCAACGCAGCGCGCCGATCAGCCAGGGGTCGGCCTGGACCGCGGCGACCGCGTCGTCTTGCGCGACCGGAGTCGGCGATGTGTTCATGACAGCTGCCATCGCTGCCTCCCGCTGGTCACGCCAAAGTGTCGCGAGCATGACAGCCGGCTGGCCGGCGGTCCGGTCGGCGGCTTCCGGTTTGCGGCGACAAGCGGGCATGGCCGCGCGGCGACGGAAATGGCGGGCGCGCACGCCGCTTTTCCGCCGCACGTCGAGCAGGGCGGGTCGAACAATGCGGCAAACCATGGCCGATTCCAGCAGCGCCCAGGACCGCAACCTCCCAGCCTCGGCGCGCAAGCTGGAGAAGGCGCGCGAGGAAGGCAACGTCCCGCGCTCGCGCGACCTCGGCCACTTCGGCGCGATCGGCGCGGCGCTGCTGCTCGCGATGGCGCTCGCGCCGACGGCGGCCGGCTGGTCGAAGGACCTGCTGCGCGCCGGCCTGCGCTTCGACGCGCGTTCGCTGCAGCAGCCCGACGCGATGGCGCAGCGCGCGGCCGAATTCGGCTTCGCCTTCCTCCATGCGGTGCTGCCGATCGGCGTGACGATGGCGATCGTCGGCCTCGCCTGCGGCCTCGCGCTCGGCGGCTGGAACTTCACGACGCAGGCGATCGCGCCGAAGTTCGGCAAGCTCAACCCACTGACCGGCCTGCCCAAGCTCTTCTCCAGCGACCGGCTGATCGACACGCTGCGCGCCTGCGTGCTCGCGCTGGTGCTGGGCAGCGTCGGCGGCTTCTACCTGGCGACGCATCTCGACGGTTTCGCCGCCGCGCTCGCGCTGCCGCTGCCGGCGGCCCTGTCGCAGGCCGGCGGCGACGTGATGCAGGGCCTCGCGCTGCTGCTGCTCGCACTCGCGCTGTTCGCGCTGGTCGACGTGCCGCTGCAGAAGTTCCAGCACGCCAAGCGCCTGCGCATGAGCCATCAGGAAGCGAAGGACGAGTTCAAGGAAGCCGAGGGCAACCAGGAGGTCAAGTCCAAGGCCAAGGTGCGCATGCGCGAGATGGCCAACCGGCGCATGCTCGCCGCGGTGCCGAAGGCCGATCTGGTGGTGATGAACCCGACGCACTACGCGGTCGCGTTGAAGTACGACGAGACGCTGGGCGGCGCGCCGCGCGTCGTCGCGAAGGGGCTCGACCTCGTCGCGATGCGCATCCGCGACACCGCCAAGGCCGCCGAGGTGCCGGTGCTGCAGGCGCCGGTGCTCGCGCGGGCGCTCTACGCGCATGCCGAGCTCGACCGGGAGATCCCGTTGGCGCTCTACACCGCGGTCGCGCAGGTGCTGGCCTACGTCTACCAGCTGCGTGCGGCGATGAAGGGCCAGGCGCCGATGCCGCAGGCGCTGCCGGAACTGCCGGTGCCGGCGGAGCTGGATCCGCAGCACCGCTCCGCTTGAGCGCGGCGCGCCGCCCGCGTCACGGCACGTCGGACCGGCGACTCACCGAAGATCGAGCTGGGTCCGGGGTCGTCGGCAGCCCGCGCGCCGCGTCGACGCGGTCCCCGCCGGGAGCGCTCGCAGCCGCGGCGGTGGCCAAAGGTCGCGTCGCGGTGGAGCCGGCGCCCGAGTCATCCGCTTCCAGCAGCCCCATCAGCTCCCGTTCCAGATCGACGGACTCCTCGGCTCGTGCCACGGACGGCGCGCCGTCGGCCCAGGACCGCGCCGGGCGCGCGCCCTCGGGCATGGGGGAGCGCGGCGCGCGTGGCACGACGACGCCGAGCACCTCGTCGCGCATGCGCTGCCAGCGCTGCTCGGGAGCGTCGATCCGCGTCGGGCGCGACTCGAAAACGTCGTATCCGCCGCGCATGAGCACTTCGTCGAGCTGTCCGGCGCTCAAGCCGTGGCGCATACCGACCTCGTGGTAGTCGGACGCCGTCAGGACACCCCGCTCGTGCAAGGCCTGGAGCACCGCGTGCATCACGTCACTGGGTACCCAGGGACGCCGGGGCGCCTCGTGCGCCGGCGAAGCGGGCAGTCGCGGAAAGCCGTCCCGGGCGGCGCCGCGGCGACGCGATTGCACTTCCTCCTGAGCATTGAAGCCGGCGCCGATGCCCGAGCGGGCCTCGCTCGAAGCGGCCGCGGCTCGATCCGGCAAGCCGGCCCGGACGCTGCCGACCGAGCTCGCCGGCGTGGCCGCAGCGCTGCGGCTGCGAGTCGTCGGACCGGTGCGCGACGGTCCTGCCGCGTCGGCGGCCGGCACCGCAGCCGTCGACCTGCGGTGGTAGGGGCGCAAGCCGGTCGTGTCAGCGACGGCCGGCCTGGTCGGCCGCGTGCCGGGCGGCCTCGGAGGCCGGGCTGCCGGAGGCCCCATGGGCCGCTCGCCTTGATCCAGCGCGTTCTGCACCCGCCGGGCCGCATCCTGGTGGGCTTGGCTGGGGCTGTTTCGCAGACGATCGATCTTGGCTTGCAGGGTCGATACGCAGGGCCGGCTCGACTCCGTCTGGGAGAGAAAGCCGAATCGGTCCACCGCGCCCCTGAGCCAGTTCCTCGCGCTCGATCCATCGGCGTCGAGCCCATCCTGGACGTGCGTCTTGACGGCGGCGCCGCTCTTGATTTCCAGAACGGCGTCGGCCAGCTCCTGCAGCATGGAGGCCGTGCGGTCGCGGACGGCTTCGATGGTCACGCGGGACTGCTCTCGCACGGCCTCGAACGTTCGCCGATGCGCGGCCTGCGGACTTTCGCTCAGCGGCTGCAGGAACTCGGCGCCGCGAGCCTTGATGCCGCCTTCGAAGTCGAAGCACAGGCCGAATTGCGCGTTATGAGCCTTGCCGGTCGCGGACGTGAGATGTTCCTCGTCGACGGCCATTTGCCGCAGCAACTCCAGGAACGTCGTTGCCTGCTCGGCCCGGTCTTCGAGATCGACGGTGTGGGAGAGCGCTTGAGGACCATAGGGTCTGCGGGCCTCGGCCGCCGCTTCGGCCGCCGGCGACTGCGCCGCAGTGAAGTCGTCCCACTCGGCCACCAGATCCGCCCGCTGGCCGCTGAGCCGGAGCGACTCGACCTGCAGGCGAATGCCCTTCGCGGTGCTGTCGTGTTCGTCGCTCTTGAAGACACCGTCGGCCAGCACCGCTTGGGCCACCGCGACGGCCACATGCGGCAGCTGGCGATATTTCAGGTCGTCCACGATGTCCTTCTTCATCGTGACGAAGCCCTCTCGAAGCAGAACGCTCGCTTCCATGACCCCTTCGAGGATCTCGCTCGTGCGTTGCCAGTTGCGCTGACCGGCCTGGCGCTCGGCACGGCGAAAGTCGCTCAACAGATCCTTGTCGCCTTGCGTGCCGCCCTCCAGGCTGTCGAGCATGTCGTGGAAGATCCGCAGGGAAAGGTCGTTGCTGCTGCCGCGCGGCTCGAGTTGGCCGTTCTTGTCGAAGCACTTGATCCAGCGGGAACAGTTCGCGGCCTTGAACGCGTGGGTCATCTTCTGTCCCGCCGCGATCTCCTGGAGCACTGCGATCACCCTGGTCACGGCTGCCACCGCCTTCGCGGGCGCCGGTGCTCCCCCGCCTGGCATGCCGACGGATTCCGATGCTTGCGGCCCGAACGAATCGGCGGGCGCCTCGCCCGAACCGGAGGCCTCCCGCTCCGGCGAAGCCGGGCGGTGCAGCGGCGATTGCGGCGCCTGCAGGACGGCCCGCGAGCCAGCGCCCGCCCAAGGATCCGGAACGAGATCAGGCAAGGAGATGGCCTGCAGCGAGGACACCCCGCCCCGGTGCGACGGAAGGGCCGGCGCCGAGCTGCGCGAGGGCAATGCGCGGCCCGGCGGCAAAGCCAGCGCTTGCGCCGCGCGCGCGGCGGCACCTGCGTCGGTGCGCTGGCGTCGCGGCACGGGCCCGTGCGCGTCGGGTGCGCGCCGCACCGACCCTGCGGACGTCGGCTCTGCGCCCGAACCCGACGGCGCGGCGGGCGAGCCGGACGAGTTCCCGGGCACGCGGCGAAGGGGAGGCGTCGTCATGGGGGCATGCCGGTGAGGTCGACCGATGATCCGCGCGCCCCACCGCATTGCCGGGCATCGTGGCGAAGCCAGGTGTCGCGGGACGAAGGTCCGCGGCGACAACTGCAGCCTTAAGACGCTTCTTTTCCGGCTTGAGCATCGCGAGCCGCTGGAAAGAATCGGGCTCATGAACGCACTGTTGGCCCCCCTCCAGAAGTGGCTTGGCCCGCACGCTGCCACCATCAAGAGCCTCGCCGTGCCGCTGCTGGTGCTGATGGTGCTGGCGATGATGGTGCTGCCGCTGCCGCCGCTGCTGCTGGACCTGCTGTTCACCTTCAACATCGCGCTCGCGCTGATGGTGATGATGGTCTCGGCCTACATGGTGCGGCCGCTCGACTTCTCCGCCTTCCCCGCGGTGATCCTGCTCACGACGCTGCTGCGGCTGTCGCTGAACGTGGCGTCGACCCGCGTCGTGCTGCTCGAAGGCCACACCGGCCCGGGCGCGGCCGGCACCGTGATCGAGAGCTTCGGCCACGTGTTGATCGGCGGCAACTTCGCGGTCGGCCTGATCGTGTTCGCGATCCTGGTCGTCATCAACTTCATCGTCGTGACCAAGGGCGCCGAGCGCATCGCCGAGGTCGGCGCGCGCTTCACGCTCGACGCGATGCCCGGCAAGCAGATGGCGATCGACGCCGACCTCAACGCCGGCGCGATCGACGACAAGGAAGCCCGCCGCCGCCGTGCCGAAGTGGGCCAGGAGGCCGAGTTCTTCGGCTCGATGGACGGCGCGAGCAAGTTCGTGCGCGGCGACGCGATCGCCGGCATCCTGATCCTGTTCATCAACATCGTCGGCGGCTTCCTGATCGGCGTCGTGCAGCACGGCCTCTCGGCCGGCCAGGCGGCCGACAGCTACATCCTGCTGGCGATCGGCGATGCGCTCGTCGCGCAGATCCCGGCGCTGCTGATCTCGGTGGCCGCGGCGATGGTGGTCTCGCGCGTCGGCAAGGAGGAGGCGGTCGGCGAGCAGATCCTCGGCCAGGTGTTCAAGACGCCGAAGTCGGTCGCGATCGTCGCGGCCGTGATCGGCCTGCTCGGCGTGATCCCCGGCATGCCGCACGTCGTGTTCCTCGGCATCGCGAGCCTGATCGGCTGGCTCGCGTGGGGGATGCGCAAGCGCCAGCTCGCCGCGAAGGCCGAGGCGGAGAAGCCGGCCGCGCCGACGGTGATCGCGCCCGACGCCGAAGCGAGCTGGGACGACCTCCAGCCGATCGACACGCTCGGCCTCGAAGTCGGCCTGCGCCTGATCGCGCTGGTCGACAAGGACCGTGCCGGCGACCTGCTCGGCCGCATCAAGGGCGTGCGGCGCAAGTTCGCGCAGGACGTGGGCTTCCTGCCGCCGGCGGTGCACATCCGCGACAACCTCGAGCTGCGCCCGAGCATGTACCGCGTGGTGCTGCGCGGCGCGGTGATCGGCGAAGGCGAGGCCTTCCCCGGCATGCTGATGGCGATCAACCCGGGCCACGCCGCCGCGCAGCTGCCCGGCACGAGCACCACCGATCCCGCCTTCGGCCTGCCTGCGACCTGGATCGAGGAGCGCCTCAGGGAGCAGGCGCAAATGGCCGGCTATACGGTCGTTGATTGCTCGACCGTCGTCGCGACCCACCTTTCACACTTGATGCAAGTGAATGCCGCCCGCCTGCTGGGACGCGTGGAGACGCAACAGCTGGTCGAGCATGTGACGAAGTTGGCCCCCAAGCTCATCGAAGACGTGGTTCCCAAGATGGTTCCGATCGCCGCGCTGCAAAAGCTGCTCCAGCTCCTGCTGGAAGAGGGCGTGCACATCCGCGACATGCGCTCGGTGGTCGAGGCGCTGGCCGAGCATGCCGGTGCCAACGCGAACCTCGCGAACGATCCGCAGGAACTGGCCCGCCGCATCCGCGTGGCGCTCGCGCCGTCGATCGTGCAGCAGATCTACGGCCCGGTGCGCGAGCTCGACGTGATCGCGATCGAACCCGAACTCGAGCGGCTGCTCGCGCAGGCCCTGACCTCCCCGAACGGCCCGGTGCTCGACCCGAGCGTCGCCGACACGCTGAGCCGCCACGCCGCCGACTCCGCCAAGCGCCAGGAAGACCTCGGCCACCCGGCCTGCCTGCTGGTGCCCGACGCGATCCGCCTGCCGATCGCGCGCCTGCTCAAGCGCGCCGCGCCGCGCCTCAAGGTGCTCTCGCACAGCGAGATCCCCGACACGCATTCGATCCGCATCGCTTCGATCATCGGCCAGCCGATGGCGATCGCGGCCTGACTTCCCTCCACCGCCTTCACCGCATCAAAGGCAGCGCATGAACGTCCAACGCTTCACCGGCCGCACCTCGCGCGAGGCGATGCAGAAGATGCGCGCGGCGCTCGGCGACGACGCCGTCGTGCTCAGCACCAAGCCTTGCGTCGAAGGCATCGAGATGCTGGCGATGGCGCCCGGCGCGCTGGCGCAGGTGGAAGAACACGCGGCGAGCCGCTTCCCGGCCGCCTTCGCGACGACGCAGCAACCCCAGGCCGAGCCGGCGCCCGCGCGCGCGGCACCGGGCCGTACGCCGATCGCCGGCGCGCTGCGCCAGGCCGCCGCCGCGCTCGCGCAACGCGCGCAGCCGACGCCGAAGGCCGCCACCCGCACCGAGGTGCAGGGGGACGCCGCCCAGCTGTCGATGAGCACGCTGTCCTTCCAGGACTACGTGCGCGAGCGCATGCTGAAGAAGCGCGACGCGACGCTGCGTGCCGAAGGCGAGGGCACGCGCGCCGAGCCGGCGCTGGCCACGCAGCGCGCCGCCGCCACCCATGCCGCCGCGACGGCGCAGCGCGCCGCCACGCGCGACGCCGGCGCCAGCCGCTTCGGCGATCTGCACGACGCGCACGCCGGCCGCTTCGCCGATGCGGGCGACAGCCGCTTCGCCGCCGCGAGCGAGAGCCGCTTCGCCGATGCGGGCGCGAGCCGCTATGCCGGCGACACGCTGGGCGAGCCGATCCCGCCGCGCCGCGCCGCCGCGCAGGCGCAGCCGCAGCGCATCACGCCGCCGCCGATGCTGCGCGAGGAAGTCGCCGCGCTCGCCGAGCCGCTGCCCGGCGCCGCGCCGCTGCGCGAGGCGCAGGCCGACGCGCAGATGCTTTCCGAGCTGCGTTCGATGAAGGGCCTGATCGAGGAGCGCTTCGGCGCGCTCGCCTTCATGGAGAAGCTGCAGCGCCAGCCGGCGCAGGCGCGGCTGACGCAGAAGCTGCTGGAAGCGGGCTTCTCGCCGATCCTGATCCGCAAGCTGGTGGTGGGCCTGACGCCCGAGATCGCCGACGAAACGGGCTGGGCCGCGAGCATCCTCGAGCGCAACCTGCAGACCGGCGAGCGCGAGCTGCCGATCGAAGACCAGGGTGGCGTGTTCGCGCTGGTCGGCGCCACCGGCGTCGGCAAGACCACCTCGACCGCCAAGCTCGCGGCCGCCTTCGCGACGCGCCACGGCGCGAGCAACCTCGGCCTCATCACGCTCGACGCCTACCGGCTCGGCGCCCACGAGCAGCTGCGTGCCTACGGCCGCATCCTCGGCGTGCCGGTGCACACCGCGCACGACCGCACGACGCTCGAAGACCTGCTCGACCTGCTGTCGGGCAAGAAGATGGTGCTGATCGACACCGCCGGCCTGGCGCAGCGCGACGCGCGCACCAAGGAATTGCTCGACATGCTGGCGCATCGCACGATCAGCCGGCTGCTCGTCGTCTCGGCCGCCGCGCAAGGCGAAACCATCGACGACGTGATGACCGCCTACCGTGCCGACACCTGCCGCGGCATCGTGCTGAGCAAGCTCGACGAAGCGGTGAAGCTCGCGCCGGCGCTCGACGCGGTGATCCGCCACCGGCAGAAGATCGTCGCGGTCGCCAACGGCCAGCGCGTGCCGGAGGACTGGCATCGCCTGTCGGGCCAGGCGCTGGTGCACCGCGCGCTGCGCGCCACCGCGAGCCCGGCCTACCACTTCGACGCGAGCGAGATGAACCTCGTCTTCGCCGCGCCGCAGATGCAGGCGCGCCGCATGACCCAGGCCAACGGCACCGCGGCGAACGCGGCGCGCGCCTGAACGCGAGCCCGCCATGCACGCCGCCCGCGTCACCGTTCCGGCGACCGACAGCTGGTTCGACCAGCTCGACACGCTGCCCGCCAGCCGCCAGCTCGGCGCGCTGCGCGAAGGCGCCGGCCGCGCGCATGGCCTCGTGCCGGCGCCCGCACCGGTCGACCAGGCCCAGGGCCTGCGCCGCCTGTTCACCAGCCCCACGATCCGCTGCGTGCCGGTCGTCTCCAACCCCGAGCTCGCGCACGGCGGCGCGCTGCTCGAGCGGCTGTGCACCGCCTTCGCCGGGCAGGGCTTGCGCACGCTGGTCGTGGATGCGGGCGAGCACGCCCGTGCGCCGGCCGAGCTGGCCGGCTTCGACCTCGCCGAAGGCATCGAGACGCTGTCGCCGCAGGTCGGCTACCTCGCCGCGCGCGGCCTCGCGCTGCGCTATGTCGATGCGAGCGGCTCGACCAGCAGCTTCCTCGACGCGCTGATCGACGCGGCGCCCGGGACCGACGTGCTGCTGGTGCATGCCAGCGCCTCCGACCTGGTGCGCCTGTTCGCGCGCCGCGCGCAGGAGCTGCAGGCCGACGCGCTGCGCCCGCTGGTGCTGTGCGACCTGCAGCCCGAAGCGGTGACGCACGCCTATGCGGCGATCAAGCTGCTCGCCACGCGCGCCCGCCTGATGGCGCACGACCTGCTGATCGCCGCCGAGCCCGCGAGTCCGCGCGCCGGCGCGGTCGCGCAGCGCCTCGCGCGCTGCGCCGACGACTTCCTCGGCGCGGTGGTGCACGACTGGGTCGCCGTCGATCCGGCCGAGACCGCCGACCACGAGCCAAGCTCGCGCCTGGCCCGCCTGGCCCGCGAGCAGCTCGCCTGCGCGCTCGCGCAGCCGCTGTCCGACAGCGCCTTCGCGGCGCTCGATGCCGGCTACGGCGCCGATTTCGGTACCGAGCTGCCGCGGCCGCGCCGCGCCGCCTTGCCTTCGACCGGCCCGCGCAGCTTCGCGGCCGCTCGCCGCTGAACCCGTCGCGCCCGCGCCCTTCGCCTGCCTGGAGCTTCCATGTACACCGCCACCGGCCGTCTCGACACGAACGCGATGCTCAAGCAGTACAGCCCGCTGGTGCGCCGGCTGGCGCACCAGATGATCGCCAAGCTGCCCGCGAACGTGGAGATCGACGATCTCATTCAAGTCGGCCTGATCGGCCTGACCGACGCGATGACCCGCTTCGACGCCGCGCAGGGCGTGCAGTTCGAGACCTTCGCGACCCAGCGCATCCGCGGCGCGATGCTCGACGAGCTGCGCGGCAGCGACTGGATGAGCCGCGGCAACCGCAAGCAGCAGCGCGACATCGAGACCGCGGTGCACGCGCTTCAGCAGACGCTCGGCCGCGCACCCAGCGAAGGCGAGATCGCCAAGCAGATGAAGCTGAGCCTGGCCGAATACCAGGAGCTGCTCGGCCGCGTGCGCGGCACCCAGCTCGTCTACCTGGAAGACATGACCGGCGAGGACGGCGACAACGACTACCTCGACCGCCACGTCGCCGACGAGAACGAGAACCCGCAGGCGATGCTCAAGGATCGCCGCATGCGCGAGGCGCTGGTCGAGGCGATCAAGACGCTGCCCGAGCGCGAGCAGTACGTGATGAGCATGTACTACGAGCAGGACATGAACCTGAAGGAGATCGCCGCGGTGCTCGGCGTGACCGAGTCGCGCGTGTGCCAGCTGCACAGCCAGAGCATCGCCCGGCTGCGCGTGAAGCTGCGCGATCACTAGGGCGGCCCATGTCCGTTGCGCGTTCGCCGATGCCTCATGAGGAGGCGCTCCGGACGAACCGGCCGAACCGGCCGAGCCGGATGCATCGCGGCCGCCGGCCGGCTTGCAACGCTCGTCGAGGGGATCGTCCATGTTGAGCCTGTTCGCCCGCAAGCCCCGTGACGAGGCGGCCGCCGACGCCGCGCCCGGGGCAGCCGCGCCCGACCTCGGCGCCGCGGTGCGAACGATCGCGCAGCAGGCCTCGCGCCTCGGCCGCGACGCCGCCGAGGTGCGCGGCCTGATCGACGACAGCAACCAATTGAACCGGCGCCAGGCGCAGGCGCTCGCGGCGCTCGCCGCGCAGCTCGGCGAGGTGCAGACCGCGCAGGACGGCATCGGCGACACGACCACCGCGAGCCTTGCGGCCGTCGAACGCGCGCGCTCCGCGGTGGCCCAGGTCGGCGCCGAGGTCGCCGGCATCGTCGACACGCTGCGCCAGGTGGCGGGTGCGGCCGGGCAGATCACCCAGATCGCGCTGCAGACGCGCCTGGTCGCGTTCAACGCCTCGGTCGAAGCCGGCCGCGCCGGCGAGGCGGGCCGCGGCTTCGGCGTCGTCGCCGACGCGGTGAAGGACTTGTCGGCGAAGGTCGAGGCCTCGTCGAAACAGATCATGGGCACGGTCGCCGAGCTCGATGCGCGCGTCGGCGCGCTCGCGCGCGAGATCCAGCTGCCCGCCGAAACCAACGGCGCGGCGGCAACGGGCAGCAGCTTCCACCGCGCGCTCTCCGAGGTGCAGGCCGGCGTCGCCGGCATCAGCGACGCGGCGGCGCAAAGCCGCGGCATCTGCGACGGCGTGCATGCGCAGATGGGCACGATCGACGCCGAGATGCAGCGCGCCAGCCAAGCGCTGGCGGCCGCCACCGGCCGCAGCGAATCGCTGCTGAAGCTGAGCGAGACGCTGATCGAGGTGCTGGCCGCCAGCGGCATCGACACCGAGGACACGCCCTTCATCCAGGCGGCGCAGCAGGCCGCCGGGCAGATCGGCAAGCTGCTCGAGGACGCGCTGCGCACCGGCACGATCGGCGCGGCCGAGCTGTTCGACGAGCAGTACCAGCCGATCGCCGGCAGCAACCCGCCGCAGCACCTGACGCGCTTCAACGCGCTGGCCGACCGGCTGTTCCCGCAGGTGCAGGAGCGCGTGCTCGGCTTGAGCCCGAAGGTCGTCTACTGCATCGCCGCCGACCGCAACGGCTACGTCCCGACCCACATCCGCCAGTACTGCATGCCGCAGCGGCCGGGCGATGTCGCCTGGAACACGGTGAACAGCCGCTGGCGACGCATCTTCAACGACCGCACCGGGCTCGCCTCGGCGCGCAACCAGCAGCCCTTCCTGCTCCAGACCTACCGGCGCGACATGGGCGCAGGCCACTTCGTCGTGATGAAGGAAGCGGCCGCGCCGATCACCGTGGACGGCCGCCATTGGGGCGGCGTGCGGCTCGCGTTCCAGTTCTGACGTCGCCGCCGCGACACGCCGGCCGCGCGCCGGCCGTGTGCAAGTGCCGCCGTCGCGCGCGCCGGGGGTCGGCCCGGGCCGACTTTCGCGCGGCCGGACGCACACTCGGGCCATGGTCAGCAGTTCGTCCGGTTCGCCCCTGCCGATCGCGAAGCGCAAATGGCTGCGCGATCTGCCGATCGCGCACAAGCTGGGCCTGCTGCTCGCGGTCTTCGTCTCGATGCTGATGACGCTCGGCCTCGTCGGCAAGCTGAGTTCGGACGCGCTGATCGCCGTGCGCGCCTACATCGCCGGCGAGAGCCAGTGGGCCAAGGGCCAGCGCGACGCGATCCATTTCCTCGAGCGCTACGTCCGCTCGCGCGACGACACCGACTGGTGGCGTCACGTCCAGGCGCTCGACATCAACCTCGGCGACCGGCGCGCGCGGCTCGAACTGGAAAAGCCGGAGTTCGATCGCAGCGTCGTCGTGGGCGGCTTCCTCGCCGGCCAGAACCACCCCGACGACATCGACTCCCTGATCTGGCTCTACCGCCACTTCCGCCACGTCAGCTACCTGGACCGCTCGATCCAGCTGTGGGCGCGCGCCGACGAAAGCATCCTCGCGCTGCAGGCCGAAGGCCGGCGCCTGCGCGCGCGCATCGAGGCCGGCGGCCTGAGCGAGGCCGAGGCGGCCGAGGCGCTGCTGCGCATCGAGCGGCTGAGCGAGCACCTCGCGCCGCTGGCCGACGACTTCACCCGCACGCTGGGCGAGGCCAGCCGCTGGATCGCCGGGCTGCTGCAGTGGCTGATGTTCGCGACCGGCGCGGTGGCGATGGCCGGCGGCACGGTGGTGATGCTGCTCCTGCGCCGCAGCATCGACCGCCAGCTCGACAGCCTGCGCGACGGCGCCTCGCGCGTCGCCGACGACGACCTGAGCCAGCCGGTGGAGATCACCTCGGCCGACGATCTCGGCCAGCTCGCCGCCCACTTCAATGCGATGCAGGACCGGCTGCGTGCGCACCGCGACGAGCTCGAGGCAAGCCGCGAGCGGCTCGAGCGTGCGGGAGAGGAAGCGCGCGGACTGGCGCTGCAGGCCGAGCTGGCCAGCCACGCGAAGAGCCAGTTCCTCGCGACGATGAGCCACGAGATCCGCACGCCGATGAACGGCGTGCTCGGCATGACCGAGCTGCTGCTGGGCACGCCGCTCGACGCGCGCCAGCGCCGCTTCGCGCAGGCCGTCTACCGCTCGGGCGAGGGCCTGCTCGAGATCATCAACGACGTGCTCGACTTCTCGAAGATCGAGGCCGGCAAGTTCGAGCTGGCGCCGGTCGACTTCACCGTGCGGGTGGTGGTCGAGGACGTGCTGGAACTGCTCGCGCCGCGCGCGCAGCAGCGCGGGCTGGAGCTGAGCCTGGTCGAGCGCGCCGGCCTGCCGGCGGTGGTGCACGGCGACGCGCTGCGGTTGCGCCAGGTGCTGACCAACCTCGTCGGCAACGCGATCAAGTTCACCGCGCACGGCGAGGTGGTCGTCGAACTGCGGCCGCCGTCGGGGCCGGCGCCGGCGCACGACGCGCCGGCCGGCGTCGACTGGTTCGAGTTCAGCGTGCGCGACACCGGCATCGGCATCGAAGCCGAGGTGCTGCCGCAGCTCTTCGCCGCGTTCAACCAGGCGTCCAGCGGCATGGCGCGGCGCTACGGCGGCACCGGGCTGGGCCTCGCGATCTCGCAGCGGCTGGTGCACCTGATGGGCGGCAGCATCGAGGTCGAAAGCCGCGTCGGCGCGGGCTCCGAGTTCATCGTGCGGCTTCCCATGGCGGCCGCGGTCGCGCCGCCGATCGCCGATGTCGAGGCGGTCGCGCTGCCGCCGCTGCGCGTGCTGGTCGTCGACGACCACGAAGCGGGTCGCGACCAATTGGTGCGCATGCTCGAAGCCTGGGGCACCGAGGTCGTGCCGGCCGCCGGGGGCGTGCAGGCGCTGGCGATCCTGTCGGAGGAGCGCACCAAGGGCGGCCGCTCCGCCGGCCAGCCGCGCAAGCGCTTCGACGCCGCGCTGATCGACATGCACATGCCGCGCATCGACGGCGTGGCGCTGGCGCAGCGGCTGTCGGCGATGGCGGAGTTCGCCGACATGAACATCGTGCTGATGGGCGGCGTCGGCGCGCGCGACGACGAGCAGCGCGCCCGCGCCGCCGGCTTCGAGCGCTTCGTGCACAAGCCGGTGCGCCAGGCCGAGCTGCGCCAGAGCATGCTCGGCGTGGCCGTCGCCGGCGCGCCGGTCGCGGCGCTCGCGCGGCGGCTCGACGGCCATGTGCTGGTCGTCGAGGACAACCCGGTCAATCAGGAAGTGATCGGGCAGATGCTGCGGCAGTTCGGGCTCAAGGTGCGGTTGGCGTCCTCGGCGGTCGCGGGCCTGCGCGCCTTGTGCGAGCACCGCTTCGACTTGATCATGATGGACATCCAGATGCCCGGCATGGACGGCGCCGAAGCGCTGCGGCAGTTCCGCCACAACCCCGGGCAGCGCTACAGCTTCCGCACGCCGGCCACCACGCCGGTGGTCGCCGTGACGGCCAACGCACTCGACGGCGACCGCCAGCATTTCATCGCCGTCGGTTTCGACGACTATCTCGCCAAGCCCTTCCGACAAAACGAACTGCACGCCATGCTGACCCAGAAACTCCCCGGCACCACCGACTCCCCCGCCGCCGAGGCGCCGCAGACGGCGCAGCCGGTCCGGGCCGCCGCAAGCCTGGACGCGCAGGCGCTGCAGCGGCTGCGCCAGCTCGACCCGAGCGGCAGCAACCGGCTGCTCGACCGCGTCGCCGACGCCTTCGAGACCTCGACGGCGCGTCTTTTGCCCCAGCTCGACGCGGCGCTCGCCGCCGACGACCTCGACGGCGTGAAGCATGTGGCACACACCTTGAAATCGTCTTCCGCCAGCATCGGCGCGCTCAAGTTGTCGGCCTTGTGCGCCGACATCGAAGGCATGATCCGCGGCCGCGAGACGGCCGGGCTCGATGCCCGCGTCGCCGAGATGCGCCGGGAAATCCTCACCGTCGGCGGCAGCCTTCGAGAGCTCCTCAAGCAGGCCGCCTGAGTCCAACAAACCACGCACGCTCGAGCGCCGATGAATCCGCATCCCGCCGCAGGAACCGAGCCGAGTGTCGGCGCGCGCGTGCTGCTGGTCGACGACGACGAAGTCAACCTGCTGCTGACCTCGATCGCGTTGCGCGAACGCGGCTTCGAGGTGACCGAGGCCACCGGCGGCGAACGCGCGCTGCAGCTGCTCGCCGAGGCGGCGCCGGACATCCTGGTCGTCGATGCGCAGATGCCCGGGCTCGACGGCTTCGAGACCTGCCGCACCCTGCGCTCGCTGTCCGGCTTCGAATCGCTGCCGGTGCTGATGCTCACCGGGCTCGACGACGAGGCATCGATCCTCAAGGCCTACGAAGCGGGCGCGACCGACTTCTTCGTCAAGTCCACGCAGTGGAGCCTGCTTGCCGGGCGGCTGCGCAACCTGCTGCGCTCGGCACGCACGCTGCTCGAGCTCGAGCGCAGCAAGTCGAAGCTCGCGCGCGCGCAGGACCTCGCGCGCATGGGCAGCTTCGAATGGCGGCGCGACCGGCGCGGGCTGCAGCTGTCGATCGAGGCGCAGCGCGTGTTCGGCCTCTCGTCGCAGGGCCGCTTCGACATGCGCGACCTGATCCGCATGGTGCCGGCCGACCAGCGCAGCGACTTCGTGCACCTGCTGCGCCGCACCGCGGTGCGCACCGTCGTGCTGGCGACCGACTTCTCGGTGACCTTGTCCGACGGCCGCGAGCGCGTGATCCACGTCGAGGCCGAGCCGGAATTCAACGAGCTCGGCGGGCTGTCCGGCTACGCCGGCATCGTGCAGGACGTCACCGACCGTCGCGTCGCCGAGGACAAGATCCGCCACCTCGCGAACTTCGACGCGCTCACCGGCCTGCCGAACCGCCGGCAGCTGATCTGGCGCGCCGAGCGTGCGGTCGAGCAGGCGCGGCGCGGCAACCACCAGGTCGGGCTGCTGCTGATCGACCTCGACCGCTTCAAGCTGATCAACGACACGCTCGGCCACAGCGCGGGCGACGAGTTGCTGGTGGAGGTCTCGCGGCGCTTGCGCTCCTGCGTGCGGCATTCGGAGCTGATGTACGACAGCCCGAACCACGACTCGCGCGCGCTCACGACGCACCGCTCGCTCGAGGCGGTGGGCCGGCTCGGCGGCGACGAGTTCGTCGCGCTGCTGCCGGAAGTGGGCAGCGATGCCGACGCCGAGCGCGTCGCGCAGCGCGTGCTCGACGTGATGCGCGAGGCGATCTTCGTCGCCGGCCAGGAGTGCTTCGTCACCGCGAGCGTCGGCATCGCGCTGTTCCCGCGCGACGGGATGAGCGTGGCCGACGTGCTGCGCAACGCCGACGTCGCGATGTATTCGGCCAAGGCCGCCGGCCGCAACGCGGCCTCGCTGTACATGCCGCACCTGGCCGGTCAGGGCCGGCGCAAGCTGGAGCTGGAGAGCGCGCTGCACAAGGCGATCGAGCGCGAGGAGCTGGTGCTGCACTACCAGCCCAAGATCGACGTGCGCAACGCGCAGATCGTCGGCGTCGAGGCGCTGATGCGCTGGAAGCGCGCCGGCGGCCCGCTGGTGCCGCCGCTCGAGTTCATCCCGATGGCCGAGGAGACCGGACTGATCGTGCCGATGAGCGAATGGGCGATCCGCGAGGCGATGCGCCAGTCGCGCGCCTGGCGCGAGCAGCACGGCATGGACATCTCGATCGCGGTGAACCTGCCCAGCCTGCTGATCGAGCGCACCGATCTCATCGCGCACATCGAGGCCGCCGCGGCCGAGCACGGCGTCTCGCCGCGCGCGCTGGAAATCGAGATCACCGAGACCGGCCTGATGAAGGACCGGCAGGACGTGATCGGCAAGCTTTATGCGCTCAACGCGATCGGCGTGGACATCTCCATCGACGACTTCGGCACCGGCTATTCCTCGCTCGCCTACCTGCCGACGCTGCCGATCGCCGAGCTGAAGATCGACCGCAGCTTCGTGCAGGGGCTGGGCGTGAAGATGAAGAGCCGCGCGGTCGTCACCGCGATCCTGGCGCTCGCGCATTCGCTGCGGCTGCGCGTGGTCGCCGAAGGCGTCGAGACGCTGGGCCAGATGCAGGCGCTGCAGGAACTGGGCTGCCACACGATGCAGGGCTTCCTGTTCAGCCGGCCGCTGCCGGCCGACGAGCTCGACCACTGGCTCGCGCAGATCGTGCTGCCGCGCAAGGCGCCGTGGATCGCGCAGTCGGAGGACGTCGAGGTGCTGCCGCCGGCGAACAGCGCCGGCGAGTTCACCGTCGTGCGGCCTTACCGCTCGGGCTCCGCGTGATGGACCACGCCCGTTGCGGCTTCGCCGCGCCCCGACGACGGGGTGCCCCGAACGGACCGGCAGTGCAGCGTCCGTCGCGCCTGCTTGCGGGGTGCCGGCTGGTGCGCCGCGCATCGCGCGAAACGCCGCGGAGCATGCGAGATGGAAGCCGCCGCTGCCCCTGAGACGGCCGGCGCCGACACCTCCGGCGACGCCTGGGCCAAGCTCATCGAGCGCGCGGTGCGCGGGCTCGAACGCGGCAGCAAGCAATGGACCACCGCGCGGCGCAAGGACAGCCTCTTTCGCGTGCTCGGCGGCAGCCGCAGCGACGCGCGCCGGCTGCATCACCGGCTGACGCAGCTGGTCGCGAGCTGGGACGGCGAGGCGCGTGACGAGCCGGTGACCGATCTCGCGGCGCTCGACGAGGCGGTGCCGCCGGTGCCGGCCGCGGTGAGGACCGCGCCGATCGAGATCGCGCCGCCCGCGCCGCCTTCGACGCCCGCTCCCCCGACCGCCTGGCCCGACGTCGCCGCGAGCTTCGGCGCGACGGTGCAGGTTGCGCTGCCGCGCAGCGAGCCGCGCGGGCGCGAGGTCGCGGACAAGCTCGCGGCCCTGCAGTCGCGGCTCGCCGCCGAGGGGCCGCAGCCGCATGCCGAAGCGATCGCCGCGGCCTGCGACGAGGCGCGGCGCGTGCTGCAGCACCGCCACCACCTGCTCGCTCAGCTGGGCGGCCTGGCGCGCGAGCTGACCGCGAGCCTGGCCGACCTGGCCGAAGACGACTCCTGGGTCCGCGGCCAGGCCGAGGTGATGCGCCGCGAGCTGCTCGAAGGCGACGCCGCCTTCAGCGCGCGCGGCGTGCGCTCGGTCGGCGAGCTGCTGCGCACCACGCGCGAGCGCCAGCGCACGCTGCGCAGCGAACGCGCCGAGGCCCGCATCGCGCTGAAGGCCTCGATCCAGCAGATGCTCGGCGAGATCGCCGCGCTGGGCGCGCAGACGGGGCGCTTTTCCGAGCGGCTCGGCCGGCACGCCGCCGCGATCGAGAGCGCCGACTCGCTCGACACCCTGGCCGATACCGTGCGCGAACTGGTCGCCGAGAGCCGAGCGGTGCACGAGGACGTGAGCCGCTCGCAGCAGCGCCTGGCGAACGAGCAGCTGAAGGCCGACGCGATGCAGCAGCGCGTCGCCGCGCTGGAAGACGAGATCCGGCGCCTGTCGAGCGAGGTCTCGACCGATCCGCTGACGCAGATCGCGAACCGCCGCGGCCTGCTCGCTGCCTTCGAGGCCGAACGCGGCAAGCGCCAGCGCGCGGTCCACGCGGGCGGAACGCCCGCTCCCGGCAATGAGGGCGAGGCGGCGGTCCTGTCGGTCGCGCTGATCGACCTCGACAACTTCAAGAAGCTCAACGACCGCCTCGGCCACGCGAACGGCGACGAGGCGCTGAAGTTCCTCAGCCGGCGCGTGCAGCTGACGCTGCGCCCCGGCGACACGCTGGCGCGCTACGGCGGCGAGGAGTTCGTCGTGCTGCTGCCGGCCACGCCGGTGGACGAAGCCCAGCGCGTGCTCACCCGCGTGCAGCGCAGCCTCTCGGCCGAGCTGTTCATGAGCGATGCCGAAGGGCAGGTGTTCGTCACGTTCTCGGCCGGCGTCACCGCCTGGCGCGGCGAGGAGGAGACGCTCGTGCAGGCCCTCGAACGCGCCGACGAGGCGCTGTACGAAGCCAAGCGCACCGGCAAGAACCGCACCTGCATCGGCTGACGCGGGGATGACCGCGCGGTGACCACGCGATGACCGCCGGCGGCGGCCCGCCGCAGCAACCTTACTTCGCACACGGCAATCAAGCGCTTGCTTGAATCGATTCAAGCATGTGCTTGAATCCGGGCCTCGACGCCACAGGTCGCAGGCCCCGCCGATGCCCTCACGAACGACAAGCCCTCGCAAGCCGGTGTTGAAGGCGGGTGCGGCCTCACGCGCCCGGACCGGCGCGAAAACCGCTGCGCCGCGCGTGCCGCCGCGCATCGCGGCCGAGGCCGACCCGCGACGGCGCCTGGTGCTCGCCGCGACCGAGGTCTTCGCGCGCGACGGCTACCGGCGCGCGACCACGCGCGACATCTGCGACCTCGCTGGCGCCAACGTCGCCGCGATCCACTACCACTTCGGCGACAAGGCGGGCCTCTACCGCGAGGTACTCGAAGCGCCGATCCGCGAGTTCGTCGCCACCTCGAGCCGCTTCGAGCGGCCCGAGATCCCGCTGCGCGACGCACTCGAAGCCTTCTTCCGCGCGCAGCTGGAGCCGCTGCTCGAAGGCGCCGACGCCGACCCGTTCTTCGTGATCCTCGCGCACGAGATGGCCGAGCCCAGCGGCGTGCTCGCGACCACGCTGGCCGAGGCGATCGAGCCGCACCAGCGCGCGCTCGAACGGATGCTGCAGCGGCACGTCGGCGCCGCGCGCATCGACCTGGACATCGAGACGCTGGCGATGGTGCTGGTGGCGATGGGCTCGCATTTCGTGATGACGCGCCAGGTGACGCACGCGATCCGGCCGCGGCTGATCGGCAGCGACGCCGCGGTGCGCCGGCTGGTCCGGCGGCTCGCGGAGCAGGGCGCCGCGCTGGTGGATCACGAGCGCGCGCGCCGTGCCGCCGCCGCGCCGGCGGCCGGCGCGGGCTCGGCGTCGAAGGGAACGCCATGACGCTTGCACGACGCCCCGCGCCCTGCCTGCGCATCCGCGCGGCGCTGCTGGCGCTCGCCGCGGTCGCGCTGGCCGGCTGTGCCGCGGTCGGGCCGGCGCATCGCGCGCCCGAGCCGGCGCAGGCGGTCGCCTGGCAGGCACCGCTCCCCGCGCCCGGCAGCGCGCCCGTGGCGCCGGCGCCCGCCTGGTGGCAGGCCTTCGACGATCCGACGCTCGCGGCGCTGCAAGGCGCGGCGCTGGACGGCAGCCCCTCGGTCGCGCAGGCGCTGGCGCGCGTCGAGCAGGCGCGCGCCAGCGCGGTGCAGGCGCGGGCGGCCGCGCTGCCATCGCTCGCGGGCAGCGCCGGGATCACCCGCTCGCGCAGCCTCGGCACCGGCGTCGGCGGCGGCGATCCGTCGGCCGCCGGCAGCGGCGCGGTGATCTCGACCAGCACCAGCGCCGCGGTGGATCTGAACTGGGAGATCGACCTGTTCGGCGCGGTGCGCCGCAGCCGCGAGGCCGCGCTCGCGCGGCTCGACGCGCGCGTCGCCGATGCCGAGGCCGCGCGGCTCGCGCTGGAGGCCGAGGTCGCGAGCGCCTACCTCGATCACCGCGCTTGCCTGCAACTGGCCGAGACGGCCGAGCGCAATGCCGACTCGACCGCCGACACCGTGAAGTTCACCCGCTTCAAGACCGAGGCCGGCTTCACCGCGCCGGCGGCGCTGGCGCGCATCGAAGCCTCGCTCGCGGAAGCGCGCAGCCGCGCGACGCAGCAGCGCGGGCAGTGCGAGCTGAACGTCAAGCAGCTCGTCGAGCTGACCGGGCTCGACGAGCCGGCGCTGCGCGCGCGGCTCGCGCGCGTCGCGGCCGGCGGGCTGCCGCAGCCGGCCGCCCTGCGCATCGACGCAGTGCCGGCGCGGGTGCTCGAGCGCCGGCGCGATCTCGCCGCCGCCGAGCGCAGCCTGGCCGCGGCGAGCGCCGACATCGGCGTCGCGGTGGCCGACCGGCTGCCGCGCCTGAGCCTCCTCGGCAGCATCGGCCGCACGCGCTTCGAGGCCTACGGCTCGCGCAGCGAAGGCCCGACCTGGTCGATCGGGCCCTCGCTCAGCCTGCCGCTGTTCGATGCCGGCCGGCGCGCCGCCGAAGTCGATGCGGCACGCGCGCGCCATGCCGAGGCCGAGGGCAACTACCGCGCGGTCGCGCGTGCCGCGGTGCGCGAGGTCGAGCAGGCGCTGGTCAACCTCGACACCGCGCTCAAGCGCGCCGACGACGCCCGCGCCGCGGCCGATGGCTACGCGCGCTACTTCGAATCGATCGACGCGCGTTATCGCGTCGGCGCCGCGAGCGTGCTCGAACTCGAAGAGGCGCGGCGCACGCTGCTCGCCGCGCGCGAGGCGCTGATCGGCGTCGAGCGCGATCGCATCGGCGCATGGATCACGCTGCATCGCGCGACCGGCGGCGGCTGGCGCGCGGCCGACGAGCAGGCGGCCACGGCCGGCGCAAGCTCGTGATCGCGCGTCTTCGCCTTCTTCTTTCTTCGCAGGCGCCCGCGGCGCCCGGGAGGGTTCGCTGATGATTTCGATCGATCGTTTTCGACGGCACCCGCGCCTGTGGCTGGCGGTGCTGGCCGCCGCCGTCGCCGCGCTGGTCGCGCTCGTCCTCGCGCGTGGCGCCGGCAATGCCGCCGAGCCCGAGGCGAAGAAGCCCGGCAGCGGCGCCGCCGCGGCCCCGCGGCCGGCGCTGGCCGTCACCGTCGAGCGCCCGAGGAGCGAGCGCTGGGGCCGCACGCTCGGCGGCCACGGCAACGTCGCCGCCTGGCAGGAGGCGGTGATCGGCGCCGAGGCCAACGGCCAGCGGCTGGCCGAGCTGCGCGCGAGTGTCGGCGACGTCGTCAAGCGCGGCCAGGTGCTCGCGCGCTTCGCGACCGAGACGCTCGAAGCGCAGCTCGCGCAGCAGCGCGCGGCGCTTGCCGAGGCCGAGGCCGCGCTGGGCGAGGCGCGCGCGAACGCCGAGCGCGCGCGCCAGCTGCAGGCCACCGGCTCGCTGAGCGGCCAGGAGATCACGCAGTACCTGACCGCCGAGCGCACCGCCGAGGCGCGGCTCGCGGCGGCGAAGGCGAGCCTGGAGGCCCAGCGCATCGCGCGGCGCCAAGCCGAGGTGCTGGCCCCCGACGACGGCGTGATCAGCGCGCGCAGCGCGACCGTCGGCGCGGTCGTGCCGGCGGGCACCGAGCTGTTCCGGCTGATCCGCCAGGGCCGCCTCGAATGGCGCGGCGAGTTCCTCGCCTCGGAGCTCGGCCGCATCGAGCCGGGCCAGACGGTGATGCTCGGCCTCGACGAGAACGCCGGCGGCGACGCGGTCCGGCCGGCGCGCATCGAAGGGCGGGTGCGCATGGTCGGCCCGACGGTGGACACGACGAACCGCACCGCGCTGGTCTACGTCGACCTGGCGCCGAGCCCGCGCCTGCGCGCCGGCATGTTCGCGCGCGGCGAGATCACGCTCGGCGCCGCGCCCGCGCTTACCGTGCCGGCCACCGCGGTGGTCGTGCGCGACGGCAACGCGCTGGTGTACCGGCTCGGCCAGGGCGGCCGGGTGCAGCAGACCGCGGTCGTCACCGGCCGCCGCCAGGGCGAGCGCGTGGAGATCCTGCAAGGCCTGGGGGCCGACGCGACGGTGGTCGTGCGCGGCGCCGGCTTCCTGATCGACGGCGACGTGGTCGCGGTGCAGGACGCCCCGCCTGCCACCGGCAACGCGCCGCCGGCTTCCGAGCCGGCCTCGCCCGGCACGCCGCCGAAGGCCGCGACCGCGGCGCGCACCACCTGAGGCGCGGAGACCGCGATGAACTTCTCCGCCTTCTCGATCCGCAACCCGATCCCGGCGATCCTGCTGTTCGGCCTGCTGACGATCGCCGGCCTGATGGCCTTTCGCGGCGCGAAGGTGCAGGACTTCCCCGACATCGAGCTGCCCGCGGTCACCGTCACCGCGAACCTGCCGGGCGCTTCGCCCTCGCAGCTGGAGACCGAGGTCACGCGGCGCATCGAGGATTCGATCGCGACCATCGGCGCGGTCAAGCACATCACCTCGACGGTCACCGACGGCAGCTCGTCGACCACCGTCGAGTTCGTGCTCGAGAAGGACGTCGCCGAGGCGGTCAACGACGTGCGCGATGCGGTCGCCCGCATCCGCACCGACCTGCCGACGGAACTGGAAGAGCCGGTCGTCTCGAAGATCACGCTGACCGGCCTGCCGATCCTGCGCTACACCGTGCAGGCCCGGCCTGCCGACGCGGACGCGGGCGCCGCGGGCGACGAGCTGCAGCTGAGCTGGCTGGTGGACAACACGGTCGCGAAGCGCTTGCTGTCGGTGCCGGGCGTCGGGCAGGTCGCGCGCATCGGCGGGCTCGACCGCGAGGTGCGCGTCGAGGTCGATCCGGCGCGGCTCGCGGCCTTGAACGTCACCGCGGCCGACATCTCGAGCACGCTGCGCCAGGTGCAGCTCGAGTCGGCCGGCGGGCGCACCGACCTCGGCGGCGCCGAGCAGTCGGTGCGCACGCTCGGCACGGTGCGCACCGCCGAGGAGGTTGCGCAGATCGAGATCGCGCTCGCGGGAGGCCGGCGCGTGCGCCTGGCCGACGTCGCCGAGGTGAAGGACACCGGCGCCGAGCGGCGCTCGCTCGCGCTGCAGGGCGGCGAGCCGGCGGTCGCCTTCGAGATCACCCGCAGCAAGGGCGCGAGCGAGATCGACGTCGGCAGCGGCGTGCGCCTCGCAATCGAGCAGCTCGCGGCCGAGCATCCGAACGTCGTCTTCACCGAGGCGACGGAGAGCGTGACGCCCGTCGAGGACAACTACGAGGGCTCGATGCACCTGCTGTACGAAGGCGCGGTGCTCGCGGTGCTGGTGGTGTGGCTGTTCCTGCGCGACCTGCGCGCGACCTTCGTCGCCGCGGTGGCGCTGCCGCTGTCGATCATCCCGACCTTCCTCGCGATGAAGTGGTTCGGCTTCACGCTCAACACGGTGACGCTGCTGAGCCTGTCGCTGGTGGTCGGCATCCTGGTGGACGACGCGATCGTCGAGGTGGAGAACATCGTGCGCCACCTGCGCATGGGCAAGAAGCCGCTGGAGGCGGCGCTGGAGGCGGCCGACGAGATCGGCCTCGCGGTGATCGCGACGACCTTCGCGCTGATCGCCGTGTTCCTGCCGACCGCCTTCATGGACGGCATCGCCGGCAAGTTCTTCAAGCAGTTCGGCTGGACGGCCGCGATCGCGGTGTTCTTCTCGCTGGTGGTCGCGCGCCTGATCACGCCGATGATGGCCGCCTACATCCTCAAGCCGCTGCCCGAGCAGCAACGCGACGGCTGGGTGATGCGCCGCTACCTCGCGGCGGTGCGCTGGTGCCTGCGGCACCGCTGGATCACCTCGATCGGCGCAGGTGCCTTCTTCGTCGCCTCGATCGCGCTGGTGCCGCTGCTGCCCACCGGCTTCATCCCGCCCGCCGACCGCAGCCTGACCGCCGCGTCGATCGAACTGGCGCCCGGCAGCACGCTGGAGGAGACCCGCGCGACGGCCGAGCAGGCGCGCGCCTTGATCGTGCAGAGCCCGGAGGTCGCGAGCGTGTTCACGGCCATCGGCAGCGCGCAGGCCGGCGGCGGGCCCGGCGGCGGCCTTTCGCAGGCCGGCGAGGTGCGCAAGGCGCAGCTCTTCGTCAAGCTGGTCGGTCGCGGCGAGCGCGACACCTCGCAGCAGGACGTGGAGGGCGCCTTGCGCGAACGGCTGGCCGCGATCCCGGGCGCGCGCATCACGGTGGGCAGCGGCGACTCGGGCGAGAAGCTGCAGCTCGTGCTCTCCGGCGACGAGCCGCGCAGCCTCGCGCAGGCCGCGCAGGCGATCGAGCGCGAGCTGCGCACGCTGCCCGGGCTGGGCAACGTCACCTCCACGGCCAGCCTGCTGCGGCCCGAGCTCGTCGTGCGGCCCGACTACGCGCGCGCCGCCGATCTCGGCGTGACGGTGCAGGGCATCGGCGACACGCTGCGCGTCGCGACCGCCGGCGACTACGAGGCCCAGCTCGCCAAGCTCAACCTCGACGAGCGCCAGGTGCCGATCCGCGTCCGGCTGCCCGAGGCGGCGCGCAGCGATCTGGCGACGATCGAGCGGCTCGCGATGCCGTCGTCGCGCGGCGCCCCGGTGCTGCTCGGCAGCGTCGCGAGCGTGCGGCTCGACAGCGGGCCGGCGCAGATCGACCGCTACGACCGCTCGCGCAATGTGACGCTCTCGGTCGAGCTCAACGGCCGCGCGCTGGGCGACGTGGCGAAGGAGGTCGACGCGCTGCCGTCGCTGCGCGCGCTGCCCGCGGGCGTCAAGCGCCAGGCGAGCGGCGATCTCGAATCGCAGCAGGAGCTGTTCGGCAGCTTCGGCCTCGCGATGCTGACCGGCGTGCTGTGCGTCTACGTGGTGCTGGTGCTGCTGTTCAAGGACTTCGCGCAGCCGGTGACCATCCTCGCCGCGCTGCCGTTGAGCCTGGGCGGCGCCTTCGTCGCGCTGCTGATGACGCAGCAGGCGTTCTCGATGCCTTCGCTCATCGGCCTGCTGATGCTGATGGGCATCGTCGCGAAGAACTCGATCCTCCTGGTGGAGTACGCGGTGATGCAGCGCCTGGCCGGCATGGATCGCCTCGACGCGCTGCTCGACGCCTGCCACAAGCGCGCGCAGCCGATCCTGATGACGACGCTGGCGATGATGGCCGGGATGCTGCCGATCGCGCTCGGCATCGGCGCCGACCCGAGCTTCCGTGCGCCGATGGCGATTTCGGTGATCGGCGGGCTGCTGACGTCGACGCTGCTGAGCCTGCTGGTGATCCCGGTCGTCTACACCCTCGTCGACGACGCCGAGCACCTGCTCGGGCGGCTGCGGCGCCGGCACCGGCCGGCGCCGGCGGCGGCCTCGTGATTCAGGCTTGCTGGGCGAGCGGCTCGTCGCTCGCCGACGCGAACCGCGCGCCAATCGCCTGCGCGACGCGCAGCGCGTTCGCCGCGATCGTCAGGCTCGGGTTGGTGCCGCCGCTCGACGGGAAGAAGGACGCATCGACGACGTAGAGGTTGTCGATGCCGTGCGCGCGGTTGTCGCGGTCGAGCACGCTGGTGGCCGGGTCGTCGCCGAAGCGGCAGGTGCCGCAGGCGTGGCCGAAGTTCAGGTTGTGGCGAAAGCTCAGCCAGCGCAGCCGGTGGTGGGTGCGCAGCTTGCGGCTGAGCAGGTCGCGAAAGCGCCGCGCGCGGCGATCGAGCTCGGCCGAGTAGCGGTACTCGAAGCGCACGCCGCCGGGCGCCGCCTCGTCGCGCAGCACGCGGTTGTGCCAGTAGGGCAGGTCTTCGGTGATGGTCGCGAACAGCGTCGAGCCGCGCAGCGTGCGGCCGATCGCCGCCGCCGCCAGGTGCAGCAGCGCGCGCACCGGCAGGCGCAGCACGCGCGGCAGCCTCGGCATGCGCTCGAGCAGCTGCGCGTAGACCATCCCCGGCTCGAGCGTGATGCCGATCGACTGGAAGGCGCCGAGCTTGCCGCCCGCGTCGAGGTAGAAGTCGTTGGTCGCGACCGCCTTCTGCGGCCCGACGCCCGGCTGCGGCAGCCGCGGGCGCACCGCGGCGAAGTCGGTCGCGTGGAACATCAGGTTGCGGCCGACCGCGCCGGAGCGGTTCGCGAGACCTTCGGGCCAGTGCGCGCTGGTGCTGGCCAGCAGGATGCGCGGCGTCATCAGCGCGCCGGCGGCCAGCACGACGAGCTCGGCGCGCACCAGCAGCTCGCGGCCCTGCCAGTGGACGCGCACGCCGTGGGCACGCTGCGCGTCGGCCTCGACCGCGACCGCCTCGCAATCGGCGACCAGCGTCGCGCCGTGCTCGCGCAGCGCCGGCTCCAGGCAGGCGCGCCGGGCGTCGCTCTTGCAGCCGTGCTCGCAGATCCGCCCGCCGCAGCCGACGCAGTCGTCGATGAAGTCGCAGGCCACGTGCGCCTGGTAGGCCTTCAGGCCCAGCTCGCGGAACGAGCGCATGAAGTGCACGTCGCGCGCCGACATCGGCGGCGGCTCGCGCAGCGTCGTCGCCGCATCGGGGTCGAGCGGGTCCGCCGAACCGCAGACGCGGAAGAGCCGTTCGGCCTGCCGGTACCAAGGCAGCATTTCGGCATGGCTGACCGGCCAAGCCTCGGGCAGCGTCGAGCCGTTCAGGTCGGCGAAGTGGCCGCGCGGCTCGAAGTCGGCGGCGAACAGGCGCTCGAGCTGGGCCGCGTAGAGCAGCGTCGAGCCGCCGGTGCCGCAGCCAAGCGAGGGCAGCACGTCGACCGCGCCGCGATTCGTCTGGCCATGCAGCCGCGTCGGCCAATGGCCGCGGGCCATGCGCGCCTGCGGCGCTTCGTCGTCGGCCCCCACCGGCGCCAGCGGGGCTGGCGCACGCCGCATGAGGTCGTGGCCGCGCTCGATGAACAGCACCCGCCGCCCTTGCGCCGCGAGCGCGAAGCCGAGCGTCGCACCCCCCATGCCGGTGCCGACGACCACCACCTCCCAGATCTGCTCATGCCACTCGGTCGTCATGTGCTTCCTCCCTTTTTCCCCGCAGCCGCGTATTGGCGCCGACGGCGCGCCCGCGGGCCATCCAAGGAATGGGGGAGTGGCCGGGCATAGCGGTTGCTGGCTGGACGCCCGCAAGAGCCACAGGAGCAGCCATGTCCACCAAGCAGTTGAAGGCCGGCGACGCGGTCGAGTGGAAGACGTCGCAAGGCAAGACCGAGGGCACCGTGGTGCGCAAGGTCACGCACACCGACAAGGTCAAGGGCCACACCGCCAAGGCCACGCCCGACGCGCCGCAGTACGAGGTGCGCAGCGCGAAGAGCGGCGCCACGGCGATCCACAAGCCGGGGTCGCTGAAGAAGAAGGGCGGCTGAGGTGAGCGGCGCCGCGACCCGCGACGACACGCTCGCGGCCTTCGACGAAGCGGTCAACATGACCGCCGGGGAGATCGAGCGCTGGCTGGAGCGCGACGAGTCGAAGGAGGTGGGCTGGCGCGACGCCGACGGCAAGGAGTCGGTGGGCCACCAGTCGGGCCGGCGCATCGTCGAACTGCTGAAGACGAAGCGTGCCGAGCTGGACGACGACGACCTGCAGCACATGCGCAAGGTCGTCGGCTACGTCAAGCGCCACATGGCGCAGCGGCCCGCGGGCGACGTGCGCGACACGCGCTGGCGGTGGTCGCTGATGAACTGGGGGCACGATCCCCTGAAGCGATAGCGCACAGGCGCGTGGCGGGGCTGTGAGACTGCCCGCGCCCACGTCGCTGCGCGACATGAGCTTCGGCGCAACGCCTGCGGCGTCGAACGAACCCAAGGTCTGGCGGAAGCGGTGGGATTCGAACCCACGGACGGTTGCCCGTCGCCGGTTTTCAAGACCGGTGCCTTCAACCGCTCGGCCACGCTTCCGGAGCGGCGATTGTCGCCGTGCTAACCCGGCCGTTGCGCCGGCTCGCAGTCGATCTGGATCAGCTCGCGCCGGCCTTCGTCCACCCGCATCGCGGTGAGCTTGCCGCCCCAGACGCAGCCGGTGTCGAGCGAGAGCAGGTCGGGTCGCTCGAGCAGGCCGAGCGTCGACCAGTGGCCGAAGGCGATCGGCACGCCGGCGGTCTTGCGCCCGGGCGCGTCGAACCAGGGCACGAGGCCCTTCGGCGCCTTCGTCGCGCCGTCCTTGGCCTTGAAGTCGAGCGCGCCGTGTTCGTCGACGAAGCGGATGCGCGTCAGCGCGTTGACCGCGAAGCGCAGGCGGGCTTCGCCTTCGAGGCCTCCGCGCCAGCGCGCCGGCTCGTTGCCGTACATCGTGTGCAGGAAGTCGCCGAGGCCGGGGCCGGTGAGTTGCGTTTCGATCTCGCGGGCCAGTCGAAGCGTGAGCTCCAGGTCCCAGGCCGGCGCGACGCCGGCATGCACGCACAGCCAGCCGTCGGCCTGCAGCGCCATGCGGCGGTGGCGCAGCCAGTCGATCCAGGCCGCGCGTTGCGGCGACTCGAGGATCGCGCCCAGCGTGTCTTTCGTGCCCGGCTCGCGCACGCCGTGCGCCACCGCGATCAGGTGCAGGTCGTGGTTGCCGAGCAGGCAGGTCGCGCTGTCGCCAAGGCCCGAAAGCCGTTGCAGCACCGCGAGCGATCGCGGCCCGCGGTTGACGAGGTCGCCGAGCGCGACGAGCTGGTCGCGCGAGGGCGAGAAATCGATCGTCGCGAGCAGCCGCTCGAGGGCGTCGCAGCAGCCTTGCAGGTCGCCCACGAGGTAGCGCATCGGTCGATTCTGCTACGCTGAAACCCTCCCCACCTGGTGTTCCACGCGCCCTCGTCGCGAGGGCGGCGCGGCCTGCATGGACGTTCTGCTGCTCGGCTTCCTGATCCTGCTGAACGGCGTGTTCGCCATGTCCGAGATGGCGCTGGCCGCAAGCCGCAAGGCGCGGCTGCAGGTCATGGTGGAGACCGGCGATGCCGGCGCGCGGGCCGCGATGGAACTGCACGACGAGCCGACCAAGTTCCTGTCCACCGTGCAGATCGGCATCACCTCGATCGGCGTGCTCAACGGCATCGTCGGCGAGGCCGCTTTCTCGCAGCCGCTGGCCGCGTGGCTGAAGCACAGCTTCGATGCGCCGCCGCGCGCGGCCGACATCGGCTCGCTCGCTCTCGTCGTGGTGATCATCACCTTCCTCACGATCATCTTCGGCGAGCTGGTGCCCAAGCGCATCGGCCAGCTCTATCCGGAGACGGTCGCGCGCCTCGTGGCGCGACCGATGCGCGGCCTTTCTTTCGCGACACGGCCCTTCGTCAAGCTGCTGTCGAGCACGACCAACGCCATCCTCGGCCTGCTCGGCGTGCGCGAGACGGCCAACCGCGGCGTCACCGAAGAGGAGATCGCCGCAAGCCTGGAAGAGGGGCTCGACGCCGGCGTGATCGAGGCGCACGAGCACCAGATGGTGCGCAACGTCTTCCGCCTCGACGAGCGCCAGATCGGCTCGATGATGATCCCGCGCGGCGAGATCGCCTGGCTCGACGCGACCGTGCCGGTCGAGCAAGCGCTGGCGATCATCGGCGCGCACGAGCACTCGCGCTACCCGGTGTGCCGCGGCGGGCTCGACGAGGTGCTGGGCGTCGTCGGCGCGCAGCACCTGCTGCGGCAGGTGACGAGCGGGCGCCCGTTGAGCCTCACCGAAGGTCTGCAGCCCTCGGTCTTCGTGCCCGAGACCTTGACCGGCATGGAACTGCTCGAACAGTTCCGCGGCTCGACGACGCAGATGGTCTTCGTCGTCGACGAGTACGGCGAGGTGCAGGGCGTGATCACGCTGCGCGACGTGCTGGAGGCCATCACCGGCGAATTCACCACGCCGACCGCCGAGGACTCGTGGGCGGTGCAGCGCGCCGATGGCTCCTGGCTGATCGACGGTCTGATCCCGGTGCCCGAGCTGAAGGACCGGCTCGACCTGCGCGGCCTGCCCGACGAAGGCCGCGGGCGCTACAACACCCTGGCCGGCATGACGATGCTGCTGCTCGGCCGGCTGCCGCAGGCGGCCGACGTCGTCGAGTGGGACGGCTGGCGCTTCGAGGTGGTCGACATGGACGGCAAGCGGGTGGACAAGCTGCTCGTCAGCCGTGCGCCCGAAGCCGACAACCCGCGCCTGAGCGCGCCCCACGGAGCCCACGGATGAGCCAGGCGAACGACCTCTACCTCGACCCGGTCGCGCTCGACCGGCACGCGCACCGGGGCAAGCGCCTCGATCGCGAGCGGCTCGCGCCGCGCTTCGCGAAGCTGCATGCCTGCTTCGTCGCCGCGAGCGAGTTTCCGGAAGCCTCGAAGGAGTACGTGATCGGCTTCGTCGAGACCCGCTCGCCGGCCGCGCCGCCGGACGCACCGCTCGAAGTGAGCCCGATCGCGCTGCTGGGCCTGCGCGAGAACGAGAACCTGTTCCTGCCGCCCGACGGCGCCGGCCGCTGGGACGCGCGCTACGTGCCGGCCTTCATCCGCCGCTACCCCTTCGCCTACGCGCGCGACGCCCAGGGCCAGGCCGCGGTGCTCGTCGATGCCGGCTACGAAGGCCTGAACGACGCGCGAGGCGAGCTGCTGGTGCAGGACGACGGCGAGGCCACGCCCTATCTGAAGGACACGATCGGCTTTCTCGATGCCTTCGAGGCCGAAGTCGAGCGCACGCGCGGCTTGTGCCGCCGGCTCGTCGAGCTCGGCCTGCTGAAGTCGGTGCAGATCGACGTGAAGCTTGCCGACGGCCGGGCGCTGAACGCCGGCGGGCTGCAGGTGATCGACGAGACCCGGCTCAAGGCGCTGTCCGATGCGACGCTGCTCGAGCTCGCCCGCAACGGCGCGCTCGGCCTGCTGCATGCGCACCTGATGTCGACGACCAACGTGCAGCACCTGACCGAGCGGCTCGGCGCGCGCCTCGGCCCGGCCTGACCGGCCGGGCGTCGTCTCAGGCCAGCGCCGGCTCGGCCAGCGTGAACAGCAGGTCGCCGGGGCGGCCGTCGGGCAGTGCGTCGCTGCGCTGGGCGGCCAGTCGGGCGTCGTCCTGCACGCCGCGCCAGGCGATCTCGGCGGCGAGCTTCTCGAGCAGCTCGACGTTCGCGCGGATGCGCGCGCGGAAGGCTTGGTCGTCGAGCGCGTCGCGCAGGCCCCGGTTGAGCTCGGCGAACCACGGCAGGCTGGCCTGGTCGAGCATCGGCGCGGTCGGCCGCGGCTCGCGGGCCGGCGCGGTGGCCGGCGGCATCGTCTGCTCGCCCCAGGCGCGCAGGAAGCCCTGCATCGCATCGTTGACGCGACGTGCGCGCATCAGCGGCTCGCGCAGGTCGGCCAGCGCGGCGCGGTCGGTCAGCCGCTGCTGGAAGAACAGCGGGCACATCACGCCCCAGTAGTAGGTGTAGTCCCACAACACCTTCACCGGCATCACGCGCGGGTTGCCGAACAGCGGGTACTGGTCGCGGTACAGCGCGAGCGAGCTGTCGTAGAGCGAGCGCAGCATCTCGTCGTAGAAGCGTGCGTTGGTCCGCGTGGGTTTGCCCGCGCGATCCTGCGCGACGAGTTCGGTGATGTAGGTGTTCGCGATGGCGATGAAGTCCGAGCCCGGCGAATAGAAGGGGTCGAGGAAGCGGCCGGCGTCGCCGGTCAGCGCCCAGCGCTCGGACGACAGCAACTGCTTGCAGCCGTACGAGTAGTTCTTGAAGAACGCGAAGTCCATCAGCTTGTCGCGATGCGCTTCGAGCACTTCATGCACGCAGGGCTGGTACTGCGCGATCCACTGCATCGCGCGGTCGTAGGTGTTCATGGTCTCGAGCGGATGCATCTTCGCGTCGCAGACGATGCCCACCGAATGCGCGCCCGAGCCGAGCGGGATCAGCCAGAGCCAGTACCCCGGCCCGCACAGGTGGTTGGTGGACAGCCAGCGCGCGGCCGGCGAGCAGCGCGCGCGCCAGGCCGGGTCCTCGACCCAGTTGTCGACGTCGAGCCGCGCATCGATTCGGAACCACACCGCGTTCGCGTCGTGGCCGTTCGCTTCGGCGAGGCCGAGCTTCTTCTTCAGCAGCCCGGCGCGGCCGGCGGCATCGACGAGCCAGCGCGCATGCAGCGTGCGCTCGTCGCCCGACTTCGAGGCGACGGTGACCTGGTGGTCGCCCTCGGCATCGAGGTCGATCGTCTTCACCGTCGCGCCGTCCTCGAAGCCCACGCCGCGGCGCTGCGCCTCTTCGGCCAGGAAGTTCTCGAACAGGCCGCGGTCGATCTGCCAGCTCGGGGTCGTGAGGAAGCGGCTGGCGCCGAGTTCGGTCGCGCCGCCCAGGTGCTCGTGGCCTTCGCTGAAGAAGAAGCGGAAGCCGAACTTGCGCAGGTGCGCGCTGTCCAGGTGGGCCTTCAGGCCGAGCGTCTCGGCGAAGTAGTGGGCGCCGATCTCGACGCTGGATTCGCCGATCTTGTGCGCCGCGACCGGCACCGGGTGCTCGCGCCGTTCGACGATGCGCACGTCCAGATCGGGCATCGACTGGCGCAGCTGCAGCGCGAGCGTCAGGCCGGCGAGGCCGCCGCCGAGGATCAGTACGTCGGCGCGCGCCGCGTGGCTCGAAGAAAGGGTCATCGTGGGTACTCCTGAATCCCGCGCAAGCCTTCGTCGGGGCCGAAGATGCTAGCAGTGAGCCCCATGCCGGACGCGAGCGGGAAGCCGAGCGAAGCCGGGGTTTCGCGGGCGAGCGCCGCGAACAGCGGCAGGCAGGGTGCGAGCGGATTGTCGATCGGCCAGGGCGGCGCCTGCGGCGCCGGCCCGGCCGCGTCGAGCCGCAACCCAAGCCGCGGCCCGCGCGTCGCGAACGGTGCAAGCACGAGCGCCGCGCCAAAGCTCGAGCCGCTGATCGCCATGCTCGCGAGCGGGCCGGAGGCCTGCGCGTCGTAGGCGACGAACAGCACCGGCCGCTGCTCGCTCGCCGCCTGCACGCCGGCTTCCAGCAGCCCCGCGGCGAAGCTGTGCTGCCAAGCGCTGATCGCGGTCGAGGCTTCGGTGCAGCCGGCGCCGATCGTCCAGTAGCCCGAGGCCGCGTTGTGCACCGAGTTGTGGAAGCGCGTCGGCGACATCGCCTCCGGCTGCGCAGCCAGCGTGCGGCAGATCTCGTCGGTCAGGCCCAGCTCCCCGTGGGTGGAGGCGAAGACGGAGAGCAGCGTCGAAGCCTCGATGCCCGCCTGCGCACAGGCCTCCTCCGCGACCGCGATCGCGACGCGTACCGAGGCCGACGCGCGGCGCCGCTCGGCTGTCGCGAGCAGCGTCATCGGCGCCGGACCCGGCATCGCAAGCGGCCAGCCGGCGTCGCCGCGCAGCACCGTGCGCGCGGCGGCCCAGCCGGGCAGGCCCTCGGCCCAGAGGCCGACGCCCAGCACGCCGAGGTCGATCGCGCCGGCGCTCATCGGCGCGCTCCTTCGAGCGCGGCACGGTCCTTCGCGAACGCGAGCACCGCGTTGCTGCCGCCGAAGCCGAAGGAATGGCTGAGCGCGACGCGCAAAGGGCGGGCTTGCGGCGCAGGGGCGAGCAGCGCGCGGAAGGCCTCGGGCAGCTCGGCATCGGCCGCGTCGAGCCCCGTGCTGCCAGGAACGAAGCCGTGTTCGAGCGCGAGCAGCGTGATCACGGCTTCGACGATGCCGGCCGCGCCGAGCGTGTGGCCGGTGAGCCCCTTGGTCGAGCTCGCCCGCGTCGGCGCCGCGAAGTGGCGCGCGACCATCGCCGCCTCCGTCGCGTCGTTCTTCGGCGTCGCGGTGCCGTGCAGGTTCAGGTAGTCGATCGAGCCGGCGTCGAGCCCGGCGCGCGCCAGCGCATCGAGTGCCGCGCGTTCGGCGCCGCGGCCCTCCGGATGCGGCGCGGCCATGTGATGCGCGTCGGACGACTCGCCCCAGCCGATCAGCAGGGACCGGGCCTCGTCGTCCGCGCCCGCGCGTTCGAGCAGCGCGTAGCCACCGGCTTCGGCCAGGCTGATGCCCTGGCGCCGCGCATCGAAAGGCCGGCAGCGTTCGGGCGCGACGAGCTGCAGCGCGTGGAAGCCGTAGAGGATGCTCTGGCACAGGCTGTCCACGCCGCCGACGACCGCCGCATCGACCAGCCCGAGCCGCAGCAGCCGCTCGGCCTGCGCGAACACCTTGGCGCTCGACGAGCAGGCCGTCGCGACGGTGCAGCAGGGGCCGCGCGCGCCGAGGGCTTCGCGCACGAAGCCGCCGAGCGAATGCGGCGTGTGCACCTCGGGCCGCTGCAGGTCGGGCGGGAAGCCGCCATCGGGCGCGAGCCGCGCATAGGCCTCCTCGCTCGCGCCGATGCTCGAGGTGCTGGTGCCGATCAGCACCGCGACGCGCCCGGGGCCGTGGCGCGCGATCGCCGCACGGGCCGCGTCGAGGAAGCCGTCCTGCTGCAGCGCGAGCCAGGCGAGGCGGTTGTTGCGGCAGTCCCAGCGCGCGAGCCCGCCCGGCAGCGGCGCGTCCTCGACGCCTTCGATGCGCCCGATGAACGCCGCGATCGGCGTGCGGCTGAAGTCGTTCGGCCGCAGGCCGCTGCGGCCGTCGCGCAGCGCGTCCAGCAAGGCCGCGCGGCCGGCGCCGGCGCAGGTGGTCGCGGTCCATGCACGCAGCACGATCGGCGTGATCGGGCGCACGGCGGGGCAGGGGGGTGCGGCGAGGTCGGCCATCGGGGCTGCGAAGATACCGTCCGCGCCCGGCCTGCCGCGGCGATACCCGCGCTCACCGATGCACGCTTCCGCCGCCTCCCCACCCATCGACCGCCGCGCCGCCGCGACCGCGCTGCTGGGCGTCGTCGCGACGGCGCTCTACCTGCTCGCCTGCCACCACGCGATCGAGGTCGGCTCCGCGTGGACGCCCTGGCTGATGCTCGCGCCCGGCTCCGCGACGCTGATCGGCGCGGTCGCGTACCGCTTCGGCCGCGTGGCGGGGCTGCTCGCTGCGGCGCTGATCGTCGCCGGGGTCGCGGCGGCGCATAGCTGGCTGATGGCGCACGGCGCGGTGCTCTACGTCGCGGAGCATGCGGGCTTCAACCTCGCGCTTGCCTCGCTGTTCGGGCTCTCGCTGCGCGATGCACGCGGGCCGCTGATCACGCGCCTCGCGCGCCACGTGCGCGGCGGGGTGCTGCCCGACGGCGTTGAGCACTACACCCGTCGGGTCACGCAGATGTGGGCCGCGGCCTTCGTCGCGATCGCCGCGACCTCGGTGCTGCTGTTCGTCGCCGCGCCGCTCCCCTGGTGGTCGGCGTTCGCGAACCTGGCGACGATGCCGCTGGTCGCGCTGCTGTTCGTCGGCGAGTACGTCGTGCGACGCATCGTGCTGCGCGGCATCGACCACTCGCGGCTGATCGACGGGGTGCGGGCGTTTCGCGCGCACAGCCGCGCCGACGGCACCACCCAGCGCGAACCTTGACGGCGGCCCAGGCGGTTCGAGCGGTCCGCTGCGCTGCCGCTGCCGCCAGACGACGGTCGCGGCCTGTCGGTGGATCGTGAAGCACGCTCTGCACCGTGCGCTCCGGGCCCTCAAGCCCATCGCTGATCGGCCGAAGACACAGGCGTCCAGGACTTGCCACGTCGCGACAGCGCGCGGGCCGAAGAAGATCGCGCGACGCTCCATGCCGAAACGCCAAACCGTTGCCGCGACGATCCGCACCCTGCGGCTCGCCAACCTGCTGGCCGCGGCGGCGCTGCCCCCGGTTGCGCTGGCGCAGAAGCCGCCTCCTGCGGCGCAGGCTGCGGTGTCGGCGCGCGCCCTCACGCTCGATCTGCCGGCCCAGCCGCTCGCGCGCACGCTGATCGAGATCGGCGCGCGCTACGGCGTCGTGCTCGGCTTCTCGCCGGCGCTGGTGCGCGACTTGCGCGCACCGGCACTCGCCGGCTCGCTGAGCCTCGCCGATGCGTTGGAGCAGACGCTGCGTGGCACGGCGCTCGAAGCGCGCAGCGAGGCGCCCGGCGACACCCTGGTCATCGTCGCGAGCGAGCCGGATCGCGACGCGTCTGCGCCCTTGTGGCCGCTGGCCCCGGGGGACTCGGCGCCGAGCCCTGCACCGGGCGAGCCGCCGCCCGGCGATCCGCGGGCCATGCTGCTGCTCGACCGGGTCGTGATGCACGCCGTACGCCGGCAAGACGACGGGGGGCTGGGTGCCTCGTACGGGCAATCGGTCACGCGCACCCAGACCGCGCTGGTCGATCTGCCCCAGGCGGTCTCGGTGCTGACGCGCGATTCGTTGTTGCTGCAGCGCGAGCCGACGGCCGCCGAGGCCTTGCGTTTCGTCGCTGGCGCGGGCGAGCCGACGAACGTCGGCGGCGCGTTCTACGTCGATGCGCCGGTCACGGTTCGAGGCTTGTCAGCCCAGCCCAAGATCTCGGGCATGCGCACGCTGCGCAGCGCCAACATGCTCGAGAGCGCGTTCATCGAGCGCATCGAGGTGGCCAAGGGCCCGAACGGCACGGTCGCCGGCGCGGCCGACTCCAACGGCCGTGGCGGCCTTGCGAACTTGGAGTTGAAGCGCCCCGGTGCCGGCACCGGCAGCATGCAGCGCACCGCGTTCGACACGCGCGACGGCGGCACCCTCACCTCCATCACCGACCTCGAATCCGCGCCCGGTGGCGCCGCCGATTGGCGGCTCGTGGCATACGGCAAACGCAGCGGCAGCACCGACGGCGGCTACGAACCGGTGCATGCGAGCGGCCTGCTCGGCGCACTGCGCTGGCGAGCCGGCGACGCCGAGGTGCTGATGAGCCTGCTGAGCGACCACCGCCGCGACGCGCCCCCGCCGTCGACGCGTGTCGTCGCCGCGCCGGGCGACAGCGTCGAAACCCCGCTGCCGGGGCAGATCGTGGCGGGGCGCGCGCGGCCGGTGGCGCCTGGCGACGGCCGCGCCGTACGAGCGACGCTCGCCGATGTCGACCTGCGCCTTCGACTCGCCGACGATTGGCGCATGCGCCTGCTGTGGCGCCTCGAGAGCCTGCGCGGCGAAGGCGAGCAGCATCTGGTCGCCTACCTGCCGGGCCGCACGCTGGTTCAGCGTGGCACCTTCGCGCAGCGGTTGAGCCTGCACGGCGCACAGCTCAACCTGATCGGCCGCGCCGATACCGGCGAAGTGGCGCACGAACTGCTGTTCGCGATCGACGGCGGGACGTGGCGCGAGCGGCGGCCCAAGCGGTTCGAGAGCTGGTGGTTCTGCGCGTGTGACGGGTTCCAGCCCGGCCTCACGCCGCTGAGCGAGGGCGAGGCCAATGAGCCGTTCCAGCAAGTCATCCACTCGCGCGGCCAGCAGTACGCATGGCTGGTGCAGGACCAGCTCGAATGGGGCGCCTGGCGTGGCCGCGTTTCGCTGCGTCGGGGCCAGTACCACTTCTCCTCCAGAGCGGACGACGTGCCGCTGGAGACCAGTGGCGTGCCACCTTCGACGCTGTGGGACTTGGGGCTGGCATGGAAGGCCACCCCGGCGTTGACGCTGTATGCGGGCCAACAGCGCAACTTCGAAGCCAGCAGCTTGACGGCCGCAGGCGAAGGCGCGACCTCGCGCTACCGACAGCAGCAGCACCAGACGGGGCTGAAGCTCGCGCTTGCCGAGCGCCGAGCCTTGTTCACGGTCGAGTGGTTCCGCCTGGCCGACCGCGGCGAGGCGCCGATGTATGCGAGCGGCACGGACATCCCTCCACCGCGTTCGGCCGGTGGCGTCGAGCTGGAGTACGCCGGGCGCGTCGCACCCTGGCTCGAAGTCAGCGCCGGCCTGGAGTTCAGCCGCTATGGGGGCGGGCGCTACGACCGCGGGCTGTGGGACGCGAACGACCGCGTCCAGTTCTACTCCGGCGTCGGCTCGCCCCGGCGTGCGGCGCGGTTGCTGGCGGACGTGCGCCTGCCGGCCTGGATCGCACCGGCGTCTCAGCTCGGCCTGGCGCTGGTCGCCCAATCGCGACGAACCCTTGCCGAAGCCGGCGAGAGCGGTCTGCTGAATGGCCCGATCGAGCTGCCGGGCAGTGCGTCCTGGGATCTTTCCTGGAGCAGCGACTTCGGGCGTCACGCGCTCGGCTTGTCGATCGTCAACGTCGCCGACCGGCGCCTGTACGGCAGCTACGGCTCGGGCGCCTTCCTGCCGCTGGGCCGCGAGCGCTCGTTCGGCGTGAGCCTTCGCTCGAAGTTCTGAGCGACCGCGGCCCCGGTCCGCGCCCCACCGGCCCTTCTCGCGATCAAGCGAACCGGCAGAGCGTCCTTGCCCGAGAGGGCCGGCAAGCGAGCGCCCGCGGCTACTTGCGCATCAGCGTGCTCTTGCCGAACAGGCTCTCGACGAGATCGACCGCCAGCAACGCGGTCGCGTTCCGCACGTCGAAGGCGGGGTTCAGCTCCATCACGTCGAGCGAGGCGAGGCGGCCGGTGTCCGCGATCATCTCCATGCACAGCTGCGCCTCGCGGTAGGTCGGCCCGCCGTTGACGGTGGTGCCGACGCCCGGAGCGATGGGCGGGTCGAGGAAATCGACGTCGAAGCTCACGTGCAGATGGGTGTTCGCGTCCAGCGTCGCGAGCGCGAGCTCCATCGTGTGGCGCATGCCCATCTCGTCGATGTAGCGCATGTCGAAGACTTCGAGGTCGGCGTCGTGCACCAGGCGCTTCTCGCCGGGGTCGACGCTGCGGATGCCGATCTGGCGGACCCACTTCGGGCTGATCGCCGGCACCTGGCCGCCGATCTCGATCAGCGGCTGCGGCCCGTTGCCGCACAGGCACGCGACCGGCATGCCGTGCACGTTGCCGCTGGGCGTTAGCAGGTTGGTGTTGAAGTCGGCATGCGCGTCGAGCCAGAGCACGCGCAGCTTCCTGCCCGCCTCGCGGCAGTGGCGCGCGACCGCGCTGATGCTGCCGATCGCGAGGCAGTGGTCACCGCCGAGGAGGATCGGCAGCCGGCCGTCCTGCAACTCGGCGTGCACCGCGCCGTGCACCGCATGGTTCCATGCGACGACCTCGGCCAGGTGCCGATAGCCTTCGGCCGGCGCCTGCCAGGGATTGGCCGGGCCGGCGAGGTTGCCGCGATCCACGACTTCCAGGCCGTGGCCTTCGAGCGTCGCCTGCAGGCCGGCGACGCGCAGCGCCTCGGGGCCCATCGACGCGCCGCGGGCGCCGGCCCCGACATCGGTGGGCGCGCCGATCAGGCTAACGCGGGGCTTGGCGGAGCTGAGGCTCATGGCGGTCCTGTGCAGGTACTGCTAGAGGTCTTCGGCCGCGGCGCCGTTGGCGGTGGCATCGAGCCGGTAGTGGCCTTCGATCAGGCGCCAGGCTTCGTCGGCGGTCTCGACGAAGCGGAACAGGTCGAGGTCGGGCGTGGAGATCATGCCGGTCGCGACCAGCGCGTCGAAGTCGACCAGGCGCGTCCAGAACTCGCGGCCGAACAGCAGCACCGGGCGGCGCCGGATCTTGCCGGTCTGCATCAGCGTGAGCGCCTCGAACAGTTCGTCGAGCGTGCCGAAGCCGCCGGGGAAGGCGACGATGGCGATCGCGCGCATCAGGAAATGCATCTTGCGCAGCGCGAAGTAGTGGAACTGGAAGCACAGCTCGGGCGTGATGTAGTCGTTCGGCGCCTGCTCGTGCGGCAGCACGATGTTCAAACCGATGCTCGGTCCGCCGGCTTCAAAGGCGCCGCGGTTGCCGGCTTCCATGACGCCCGGCCCGCCGCCGGTGACCACCGCGATCGGGTCCTTCATCCGCTTCGCCTGCGCGGTGACGATGCCGCCGAAGCGACGCGCCTCCTCGTAGTAGCGGCTCATCGCGAGCTGCATCTCGGCGCGCTTGAGCGCATCGGCGTCGCCCCCGTCACGCGCGGCGGCGACCGCGGCGGTGGCGACGTCGTGCGCGACGACGCGGGCGCTGCCGAAGACGACGACGGTCGCGTCGATGCCGTGCTCGCGTTGCACGAGCTCGGGCTTGAGCAGCTCAAGCTGCATGCGCACCGGGCGCAACTCGTCGCGCAGCAGGAAGTCCTTGTCGTCGAAGGCGAGGCGGTAGGCGCTGCCAGGGCCGGCGTAGCGCGAGGCGGCGACGACCGCGTCTTCCTCGGCGGTCGGAAAGTTGCGCGCGTGCAGCGAGGGCTTGGCGTCGGACATGTCGGCGGCGTTCTTCATGGGTTCATCGTTCGGTGCACACGGGGCAGTCGCCGCGGCGCGCGACGCGGATCTCGGTCCATTCCATCGTGCGCGCGTCGAGCATCTGCAAACGGCCGGCCAGCGAGCGGCCGCTGCCGACCAAGAGCTTCAGCGCCTCGGCGGCCTGCATGCTGCCGACGATGCCGACCAGCGGCGCGAGCACGCCCATCGTCGAGCAGGCGACGTCCTCGAAGCCGGCGTCCTCGGGGAACAGGCAGGCCCAGCAGGGGCTCGCGGGGTCGCGAGGGTCGTAGACGGACATCTGCGCGTCGAAGCGGATCGCGGCGCCGGCCACCAGCGGCTTGCGGTGCGCGAAGCAGGCGCGGTTGACCGCATGCCGGGTCGCGAAGTTGTCGCTGCAGTCGAGCACCACGTCGGCCTCGGCGACCCATGCCGCCAGCCGCGGGGCATCGGCGCGCTCGACGCGCGCTTCGATGTGGACCCCGGGGTTGATCGCTGCCAGCCGGCGCGCGGCCGACTCGGCCTTCGGCGCGCCGATTTCGGACTGCTGATGGACGACCTGGCGCTGCAGATTGGTCAGGTCCACTGTGTCGTGGTCGACGACGGTGATGCGGCCGACGCCGGCGGTGGCCAGGTACAGCAGTGCCGGCGCGCCGAGGCCGCCGGCACCGATCACGAGCGCATGCGCGTCGAGCAGCCGCTGCTGGCCGTCGATGCCGATCTCGTCCAGCAGGATGTGTCGGCTGTAGCGCAGCAGCTGGTCGTCGTTCATGCGGCGAGCATAAGTTCGGGCAAGAAAAAGCCCGCCGGGCGGCGGGCTTGGGGTGTGGCCCGACGGACTGCCCGCCGGGCCGCGGTGCCGTCGGGCGAGGCTCAGTTCACCTTCGACATCTCTTCCGGCTTGCGCTCGGTCTGCGTCTTGGAGGCCAGCACCGTCTTGCCCTTCAGGCGGTTCAGTGCCTGCTGCAGCGGGAAGTCCTCGGCGCTGCCGAATTCGGGCAGCGGCTTCGGCGTCTTGTCCTTGTCGGTGGACTTGTTCAGCTCCTCGAGCTTCTTCATCGCCTCCTCGCGCGCCTTCTCGCGCGCCGGGTCCTTGACCTCGGCGCCCTGGCCGCTGGAGATGTGCTTCTCCAGATCGGCCTCGCGGGTGCGCAGGGCGGCGTAGACGTTGCCCTCGGCGGTTTCGTCGAGCCACACGTCGGGCACGACGCCGCTGGCCTGGATCGAGCGGCCGCTCGGCGTGTAGTAGCGCGCGGTGGTGATCTTGAGCGCGGTGTCGGCCGAGAGCTGGCGCACCGTCTGCACCGAGCCCTTGCCGAAGGTCTGGCTGCCCATGATGGTGGCGCGCTTGTGGTCCTGCAGCGCGCCGGCGACGATCTCGCTGGCGGAGGCCGAGCCTTCGTTGACCAGCACCACCAGCGGCACGGTCTTCAGCGCGTCCGGCAGCTTCTTCAGCGGGTCGCTGCCACGGCGGGCGTAGAACTCCGGGTTGGCCTTGAAGGTCGCCCTCGACTCGGCAATCTGCCCGTTGGTCGACACCACGGTCACGTCCTTCGGCAGGAAGGCAGCCGAGATCGCGACCGAGGCCTCGAGCAGGCCGCCCGGGTCGTTGCGAAGGTCGAGCACGATGCCCTTCAGGTTGGCGTCCTGCTTGTAGAGATCGTTGACCTTGGTGATGAAGTCGTCGACGGTGCGATCCTGGAACTGGCTCACGCGCAGCCAGGCGTAGCCCGGCTCGACCATCTTGGCCCGCACGCTCTGCATGCGGATCTCCTCGCGGGTGATCGTCACCGGGAAGCTGCGGCTCTCGGCCTTGCGGAAGATGTTGAGCAGCACCTTGGTGTTCGGCTCGCCGCGCATGCGCTTGACGGCCTGGTCCATCGTCAGGCCCTTGACGAAGGTGTCGTCGATCTTGGTGATGAGATCGCCGCTCTTCAGGCCGGCGCGGAAGGCCGGCGAGCCTTCGATCGGACTCACCACCTTCACCAGGCCGTCCTCCATGCCGATCTCGATGCCGACGCCGACGAAGCGACCGGAGGTGCCTTCGCGAAATTCCTTGAAGGTCTTCTTGTCGAAGTACTGGCTGTGGGGGTCGAGCCCGGCGACCATGCCGCCGATCGCGTCGGTGATCAGCTTTTTCTCGTCGACCGGCTCGACGTAGTCGCTCTTGACCATGCCGAAGACGGCGGCGAGCTGCTGCAGCTCTTCGAGCGGGAGCGCCGCGGTGGAACTGCGCGCGATCGCGGTCAGCTGCATCGTCGCGAGCGCGCCGGCGACGGCGCCCAGAGTGACCCAGCCGACGACCTTGGTCTTGGTACCCATCGAATGACCGCTTTCCCTAGGGAGTTGCTTAAAAAAGTCGCAGCCCAGTATAGGACCGGGCTCCGCGGCTCGGAGTCGCGTTCTTCCCGGAAAGTTGCGTCAAACGGCGCTCGTGCGCGGGAAGGTCACGACGTGATCGACTTCGGCGCGGATGCCGATCCACTCGCCGATCTGGTGGTCGTGGTGGGAGGGCACGTGGGCCAGCACGCGCTCGCCACTGGCCAGCTGCAGCGTGTAAAGAAACTCGGCGCCGCGAAAGGCCTTGCGCTCGATGCGTGCTTTCACCGGGCTGGCGTCGTCGTGAACGATGTCGTCGGCGCGCAGCAGCACCTCGCACTCGCCCGCCGGGTAGGCCGAGGGCAGGGGGCATTCGCCGCGGTCGAGCAGTTCGCCCAGCGGTGTCAGCACGCGCGGCGCGCCGCCGCTGCCGCCGACGATGCGCGCCGGCGCGAACACGCCGTGCCCGATGAAGTCGGCGACGAAGCGGGTGGCCGGCCGGTGGTAGAGCTGGTAGGCCGCGTCCCACTGCTCGAGGCGGCCGCGGTGCATCACGCCGATGACGTCGCCGAGCGCGAAGGCTTCGAGCTGGTCGTGCGTGACGAACAGGGCGGTGGTGCCCGAGCGCTTCAGGATCGCGCGAAGCTCCTGCGCGAGCCGCTCGCGCAGATCGACGTCGAGGCTGGAAAAAGGCTCGTCCAGCAGCAGCAGCCGCGGCGACGGCGCCAGCGCGCGGGCCAGCGCGACGCGCTGCTGCTGGCCGCCGGAAAGCTGATGCGGCGCCCGCGCGCCGGCACCGGCCAGGCCGACCAGTTCCAGCAGCTCGGCGACCCGCGCCTCGCGCGCCGCGCGGGGCTGCTTCGCGAGCCCGAAACCGACGTTCTGCGCGACGCTCAGGTGCGGGAACAGCGCGTAGTCCTGGAACACCATGCCGATGCGCCGCTGCTCGGGCGCGAGCATCCGGCCGCCGGCCGCGTCGCTCAGCACCTGATCGCCGAGCGTGATGCGTCCGCCGGCGAGCGGCTCGAGCCCGGCGACCGCCCGCAGCAGCGAGGTCTTGCCGCAGCCCGAGGGCCCGATCAGCACGCCGATGTCGCCGGCCGCCAGCCCGAAGGACACCGCGTCCACCGCGCGCCGCGGACCTGCCTTTTCCGGCTCGGAGCCCGACTCCGAGCCGGCCGCCGCGGGGTAGGCGATCGAAGCTTGGTCGAGGCTCAACAGCATCGGCCGATGATAATCAGCGGACTTCAAATGACAGGCATTCGCATTGCCAACCGGGCCGCGTGGCGGGCCCCGGCGGCTCGTCGGCCACGGCAGGCATGAATGCGCGCCGGTGGACGGTCGTCGTCTGCACGGCGCTGGCGCTGCCGATGCTCGGCGTCATCGGCGCCTGGTTCGAGCCCTCGGCGAACGGCCTCGCGACGCTGCGGCACCAGCTCGACACCGTGCTGCCCGGCTACCTGCTCGGCTCGGCCGGGTTGGCGCTCGGCGTGGCCGCCGGCGTGGCGCTGGTCGGCGGCGCGACCGCGGTCGCGGTGACGCTGTTCGACTTTCCGGGCCGCCGCGTCTTCGAATGGGCGCTGCTGCTGCCGCTGGCGATGCCGGCCTACGTGCTCGCCTACGCGGCGACCGACTTCCTCCAGTACAGCGGCGCGGCCCAGACCTGGCTGCGCAGCTGGAGCGGCGCGAGCGGCGCCCTCTGGCCCGACGTGCGCAGCCTGCCCGGCGCCATCGTGCTGTTCACGCTGGCGCTCTATCCCTACGTCTACCTCTTGACGCGCGCGGCGCTGGTCGAGCGCGGCGTGCACCTGATGGAAGCGGCGCGGCTGCTTGGCTCGGGGCTGGGCCAGCGCATCGTGCGGGTTGCGCTGCCGCTGGCGCGGCCGGCGCTCGCCGCCGGCGTCGCGCTCGCCTTGATGGAGACGCTGGCCGACTACGGCGTCGGCGCCTACTTCGGCCTTCAGACCTTCACCACCGGCATCTACAAGGCCTGGCTCGCGATGGACGACCGCATCGCCGCGGCGCAGCTCGCGACGGTGCTGCTGGCGGTGGTCGCGATCGTGCTGTGGGCCGAGCGGCGCGCACAGGCGCGGCTGCGCTTCGCGGCGGGCCGCCTGCGCCCGGACGCGCGCGAAGGCCGGCCGGTCGCGCTGCGCGGCCGGCGCGCCGCGCTGGCCTTCGCGCTGTGCGCGCTTCCGGTGCTGCTGGGCTTCGTGCTGCCGGTCGCGGTGCTGCTGCAGGGCGTCTGGCGGGAGGCGCTGCACGGCGAATTCGGCCTGCCGTGGGCGCGCTTCGGCGGCTGGGCCTGGACGAGCCTGAAGCTCGCGCTCCTCGCCGCCGCCGCCGCGGTCGCGATCGCCGGGCTGCTCGGCTTCGTGCTGCGCCAGCGCGCCGGTGGGCTCGCGCGGCCGCTGGCGCGGCTGGTCTCGCTCGGCTACGCGGTGCCCGGCGGCGTGATCGCGGTCGGCCTGCTGCTGCCGCTCGGCTGGGTGCAGGCGGCGGCGCCGGGCTCGCTGCTCGCGAACACGGTCACGCTCGCGGCCACCGGCAGCGTCGCCGGACTGATCTACGCCTACCTGGTGCGCTTCAGCGCGGTCGCGCTGCAGTCGGTCGAGGCGGGCTACGCGCGCATCCCGGCGAGCCTCGACGACAGCGCGCGCATGCTCGGCGCCGGGCCGGCGCGGCTGTTCTTCGGCGTGCACGCGCCGCTGCTCGGCCGCTCGGCCGCGGTGGCGGCGCTGCTGGTGTTCGTCGACGTGATGAAGGAGCTGCCGGCGACGCTCGTGCTGCGGCCCTTCGACAGCGACACGCTGGCCGTCGTCGCCTACCAGCTGGCGCGCGACGAGCGGCTGGCCGAGGCCGCGCTGCCGTCGATCGCGATCGTCGCGGTCGGCCTGATCCCGGTGGTGCTGCTCAGCCGCGCGATGCGCCGCGGCCCGCGCTGACGTGCTGTCGCGCTCGCGCATCGAAGGCTTGCGCGGAGGTTGCAGCGGGGGCCCTCGGGCACAATCCGCGCCGCCGTCGAGCCACGACGCCCGGGCCCTGTAGTTCAATGGATAGAACGGCCCCCTCCTAAGGGGCAGATACAGGTTCGATTCCTGTCGGGGCCGCCAACACCTTTCGCCTCCACACGCCGGCCCTCGACTCCCGGGGGCGCGACGCAGCGCGCGAACTATTCACTCGAGACGGCCGGGGCGCGCGTTCGACAATTGCCAGCGATGTCCTCAGTGCCCGAAGCCGCGAAGCCGGAGTCCGCCATTCCCCCCGATCCGAGCCGCGTCGAGAGCCGTCGGCCGTCGCTGCGCAAACGCATGATGGGCGCGAGCCTGTGGTCCGCCGGCAGCGTGGGCTTGGGCCACGTGCTGCGCTTGGGCGCCAACCTCGTCGTCACGCGCCTGCTGGTGCCCGAGATGTTCGGCGTGATGGCCATCGTGCTGACGGTCTCGATCGTGCTCTTGAACCTGTCGGACGTCGGCCTGCACCAGAGCGTCGTGCGGCACGAGCGCGCGAAGGAACGGGTCTTCCTGAACACCGTGTGGAGCGTGCAGGTGGTGCGCGGCTTCGTGCTGTGCGCCGTCACGGTGCTGCTCGGCTTGCTGCTGTACGCGGCGAACCTCATGGGGTTCGTGCCCGCCAACTCCACCTACGCGGCCCCGGTGCTGCCGTGGGTGCTGGCCGCCAGCGGCCTCGGCTCGATCGCGCACGGCTTCCACTCCACCAGCGTGCACACCGCGGTGCGCGAGCTCGACATGCGCCGCTACGTGTCGCTCGAGCTGGCCCAGCAGATCACCCAGATCGTCGTGATGATCGTGCTGGCCTGGCTGACGCGCTCGATCTGGGCGATCGTCGCGGCCAACCTGATCGGCCAGACGCTGCACACCGTGCTGAGCCACCGCCTCTGGCCCGAGGTGAAGAACCGCTGGGCCTGGGACCGCACGGTGCTCTCCGAGCTGATGCATTTCGGCAAGTGGCTGTTCCTGTCGTCGGCGGTCGGCGTGTGGGCGCTCAACGCCGACCGGCTGCTGCTCGCCGGCGTCGCCGACGCGCACTACATGGGCCTGTACTCGGTGGCCTTCGGCCTTTCGTCGGCCGCGGTGCTGGTGATGGAGAAGCTGTTCGGAAACGTGCTGCTGCCGGCCTTCAGCGAGATGGCGCGCAACGATCCGCAGCGCCTCGCCGAGATCTACTTGAAGGCGCGCCGCCGCGTCGATCCGGTGATGCTGCTGGGCTCCGGCCTGCTGTTCGCCACGGGGCCGCTCCTGATCGACATCCTCTACGACGAGCGCTACCGCGACGCCGGGCCGATCCTGTCGATCCTGGCCCTGTCGCTGCTGCTGGCGCGCTACCAGCTCGCGCACCAGGTCTACCTCGCGCTGAACCAGCCGCAGTACCACGCGATGCTCAACGCGGTGCGGGTCGTCTCCACCTTCACGCTGATCCCGCTCGGCCTCGCGCTCGGCGGGCTGTTCTGGGGATTGGTCGCCATCGCCTTGCGCGAGCTGCCGGCGGTGCTGCTGACGCTGTGGCTCAACGCGCGCCACGGCCTGAACCGCTGGCGGCTGGAAATCGGCATGCTGGCCTGGTGGGTGCTCGGCTTCGCGCTCGGGCACGGCGGCAACCGGCTCGCGCAATGGGTCGGCTTCTGGTAGAGCGGTTGTCCACTCAACGACCGCCGCGGATCCCGCTTCGCCGGGCCGCCAGCGGTGCCCCGTTGATGGCGAGCGGCGAAGCCGCAACGGGGCTGGGCGTCATCAGTTCCACCTGAACATCCAGATCAGGTCGACGGCCGGGTCGTCGCCCGACTGCGCGCGCAGCGTGAAGCGCTGTGCGATCCGGTAGATCAGCTGCCAGTTGCCGCCTGCGGCCTGCAGGCCGCGCTCGTAGCCGACGTAGACGCGATCGGAAATCTGCTTGCCCAGCGTGACTACCGTGTCGCGCACCGCGCCGTCGCTCTGGCGCACCGAGAGCTCGTCGAGCTGCAGCATCCGCGCGACGTCGAACTTGCTCTGGCCGTCGCCGCCGTCGCCGGCCAGCAGCGCCATCGCGGCCTGCTGCAGCAAGGCGGTCTCGGCGCCGCCGAGGCTGTCGTAGCTGCGGCCGGTGACCAGCAGCGCGAGCTTCTCGGTCGAGGGCAGCTCCGGCTCGGAGAACAGCCGCACGCGCGGCGACTGGGCACTGCCCGAGACGATCACGCCGACGCGCACCTCGGTCTTCGCGCGCACCGCCTGGATGTCGAGCCGCGGGTTGGCGATGTCGCTGACGAAGGTGATCACGCCGCGCTCGATCACCAGGCTCTGGCCGTAGGCCTCGTAGGTGCCGTCGACCGTCCGGATCTCGCCGCTCGCGGTGAGCTTGGCCTTCGGCGAGGTGAGCAGCAGCCGGCCTTCGAGCCGCGTGTCGATGCCGCGGCCGCGCAGCCGGAAGCGCTCGCCCAGCGCCACGGCCAGGCGCAGGTCGACGTTGCGCGGCGGCGCCGGCGGCGCGGTGGCCGGCGCCGGCACGCCGGCCTCGCCGGGCGTCGCGGCGGTGCGGCGCACGCGCACGTCCTCGCCGAGCTTGGGCGCGTCGCCGCGGCTGATGTCGATCAGGCCCTCGTCGGCGCGCAGCTCGCCTTCGAGCCGGATCGCCTGCGCGTCGAGCGCCAGCCGCGCCTCGCCGCTGGCCACCACGCGCCGGTCGACGCGGCCCAGCACCGTCGCGCGCTCGGCGTTGACGCGCAGGTTCGCCCGCGGCGCGGCGCCCAGGCGCGCGTCGCCGCGCGCTTCGAGCTTGCCGTCGCCGGCACGGAAGCTCAGGTTCTCGAGCTTCGCCGTCTCGCCGTCGAAGCGCGCCTGCAGGTCGCCGTCGGCCAGCGCGACGCCTTCGAGCGCGTTGCGCACCGCGAGCTGCCGGCCGGAAAGCGAGCCGGTGAGCTCCGGCGCGCCGAAGCGCCCGCCGATCGTCACCACGCCGTCGAGCGCGCCGCCCAGCCGCCAGCCGGCCGGCACCCAGGCGCCCCAGGTGGAAAGGTTGTCCACCTGCAGCCGGATCGCGCCTTCGACCGGCGCATCCGCCGCCGGCAAGAGCGCGCCGCCGTCGCCGCCGCGGCCGCGCACCGTCTGCGCGCCGGCGACGCGGCCCAGCGTCTCGCCGTCGATCACCTGCGTCGCGGCCCAGACGCCCTGCGCGACGTTCAGGTCGAGCCGCAGCGCGCTCAGGCCCAGCCGCTGCACCACGTCGAACTCCTGCACCGTCAGGTCGCCGCCGGTGCGCGCGATCTCGATCGCCGCGGTGAGCGCAGGTTCGCTGCGCACGCGGGCCTTGCCGGCGACGAGCAGGTCGCCGCCCCAGCCGAAATCGGGCTGCAGCCGCTGCAGCAGCGGCGCGACGCGAAACGGCTCGACCGTCGCGTCCAGCTCGATCCGGTCCTTCGGCGCGGCGCCCGCCGCCGCCGTCGTGCGCGACCACTCGGCGCGGCTCCAGCGCAGCACCGCGCCGAGCACCTCGGCCTGCGCCGGCGCGACGGCCAGGCGCAGGCCGCTCCTGCCCTGCTGCCATTCGAGCTCGACGCCGCGCGCCTCGACCAGCGGCGTCGCCGCGCTGGCCGAGCGCGCACCCGCCGGGCGCAGCAGCAGTTCGTTCCAGCGGCCGCGCCAGAGCCCGCCTTCGGTCGCCGGCTGCGCCTGCCAGCCGCCTTCGAAGTCGAGCGCCAGCGCGAGCGGCCCGAGGCCGTTCGGCTTCGCCGCTTCCGCGCCGTCCGCGTTGCTCGCGACGCCGGAGCGGGACGCGGCGGCGGCCTGCGCATCCGCCGCGGCCTGCGTCGGCGCTGAACCCGGCCGCAACGTCGCCTGCAAGCGGGCGCGGTGCGCCGCGAGGCTGCCGGCCAGATCGAGCGTGGCTTGCGGCACCGCGAGGCCGCCCGACTTCAGCTCGCGCAGCTCGGCGCGTGCTTCGAGCTTGGGATCGGCCGTGCCGCCGAGGTCGGCGCGCGCCGGCAGCGTCAGGTCCCAGCGGGCGGTGCCGGCGGCAAGCGTCACACCGGCCGCGTCGATCCTCTGCGCCTTGGCGTCGCCGCGCGTGCGCAGCGCCGCGTTCGGCGTGCCGCCGAGCCAGGCGCCGAGCGGGCCGTCGGCGCTGGCCTGCGCCTGCAGCCGGCCCGCGAGCGCGCCCAGCCCGAAAGCCTGCGCGAGCGGTGCGAGCCGGTCCAGCGCCGGCGCGTCGATCTCCAGCTGCGCGCGTTCGCCGCCGGTGCGGCTGGCCGCGAGCGCGAGCACGAGCTCGCCCTTCGCACGGTTGCCGGCGGCGAGCGCGTCGAGCCGCGCGCTCGCGTTGCCGCGGCCGTCGGCTTCGGCCTGCGCGTTCAGGTCGAGCGGCTGACCGGCGAACAGGTTGTCGGCGAAGCGCAGGTCGAGCCGGCCCTGCGTGGCGGCGAGCCAGCGCAGCGCTTCGGGCGGCGCCGCGGCCTTGCGCGCTGCCGCCGGGGGCGCCGGCAGCGCCGCCGGCACGCGCGCGTCGAGCTTCAGCTGCCCCGCGAGCCGGTTGCGCGCGCGCTTCCACGCCGCGCCGGGATCGCCGGGGAGCCACGGCGCCGGATCGAACTCGGCCAGCGACAGCTCGGCCTGCGCCTGCCAGGCCGCGCCGTCGCGTTCGGCGCGGCCCTTGCCGTCGAGCCGCGCGCCGGCGCTGCGCGCCTGCAGCTTGTCGACCGTGTAGCGCGCGGCCTGCAGGTCGGCGCTCGCCGCGAGCGCCAGGCGCAGCGGCTCGCGCAGCAGCGGCTTCGCGGCCGCCGTGCCGCGCGAGACCGGCGTCGCGAGCTGCACGGCCTCGAGCTGCGCATCGACGCGCACCACGCCCGCACCGCTCGCGCCGGCCGGCGGCTCGTGTTGCAGCTTGATGGGCCCGGCCAGCCGCAGGGCCGGCGCGCGTTCGTCGAGCGCACGCAGCAGCACGTCGCGCAGCCGCAGCTCGACGTCGGCACGCGCCGCGTCGATGCGGCCGGCGGCCTCGACGCTGCCGGCCGCGCGCGCGCCGTCGCCGGCCAGTTGCAGCCGGCCGCGCTCGATCGTCCAGGCGCTGCCGGCGCCGCGCGCGAGCAGGTCGAGCCCGGCCAGCGGCAGCCGGCGGCGGTCCCAGCGGCCGGGCTCGGCGTTGCGCACCGTGGCCTGCACGACCAGCGGCTGCTCGGGCGTCAGCTGGACCTGCAGCGTGCCGTCGAGCGCGGTGCCCGGCAGCACCGCGGCGTTGCCGAGCGCGCCGGCAAGCCGGGCGAGGTCGAGCTTGTCGAAGCGCGCGTCGAGCCGCGAGAGCGGCGCGCGCTCGAAAGGCGCGAGCTGCGCCTTCGCATCGACGCGCTGGTCCTGCAGTTCGAGCGCGGCCTGCGCATCGAAGCGCGCGAGCGGCCCGCTGGCCTGCACTTCGACCCGCAGCTCGCGCGCGCCCGGCGGCAGCAGCGAGGACGCGGCGTTCGGATCGGCGGCGAGCGTGCTGCGCGCTTCGAGCTGCATCGCGCCGTCGGCTTCGAGCCGCGCCTGGCCTTGCGCGACGAGGCCGCGCCAGCGTGCGCTGAAGTCGTCGAGCCGATGCTCGGCGCCCACCTCGATGCGCGCGCGGATCTGCTCGACCGGCGCGCCCAGCGCCGCAAGCTCGAAGGCCGCGATGCGCAGCGCGTCGACGCGCAGCGCCACCGGCGTGCGCAGCGACATCGGCGGCGGGGAGGGCGGCTTCGGCGCGGGATCGGGTGCGGTCTCGAGCCGGATGCGATCTGCCGCGAGCAGCGCCGCGTCGAGCCGGGCGTAGGGCGAGGTCGCACGCCAGCCGCTGGCGTGCAGGCCGTCGAGGCGCAGGCCGTCGATCCGCAGCGTCGCGGTGCCCAGGCGCAGCACGAGGCGGTCGGCGGCGAACTTCGCGTCGCGGCCGAGCAGCGCGCCGCGCGGCGCGTCGATCGCGACGGCCGGCACGTGGCGCGCGATGCGCGCCAGCCACCAGCGCGTGCCGGCCTCGGTGTGCAGGCCCTGCCACAGCGCGCCGATCGCCGCCAGCGCGGCGACCGGCGGCGCCAGCAGCAGCGCGAGCGTCAGCTTGCCGAACAGCCGCGGCTTGCGCGGCGGCGCCGCCGGCGGCGGTGCGAGCGAGGTGCGACCTTCGGGCGTCTCGCTCATGCCGTGCTCACCGGAAGCTCACGCCGACGCTGATGTGCAGCCGCACGCTGCGCACCCGTTCGCCGTAGGCGAGGTCGACGCGCAGCGGCCCGATCGGGCTGCGCCAGCGCACGCCGACGCCGTAGCCGAGCGCGGGGTCGAGCTCGTTCCAGTCGTCGGCCGCGTTGCCGGCATCGACGAAGGCGGCGTAGTACCAGTCGCGCCAGCGCGAGCCGCGCGCGTCGGTGAAGCGGTGCATCGCCTCGACGCTGGCGGTGGCGAGCACCGGTCCGCCGACGACCGCGCCGTCGCGCACCGGGCCGAGCGTGCGGTAGCCGTAGCCGCGCACCGAGTCGTCGCCGCCGGCGCGGAACAGCAGCGCGTCGGGCACGCCCTGCGTCTCCTTCTTGACCACCTGCGCGACCTCGCCGCGGAACTGGCCGAGCCAGCCGGCGACCAGCGGCCGGTACCAGGTGGCGCCGAGCTGCAGGCGCGCGAACGGGCCCTGTTCGCCGTCGGCATCGCGCGCCGCGCCGCCGCCGGCCTGCGCGCCGACGATCAGCCCGCGCGTCGGGAAGCTCAGGTTGTTCACGTCGCGGTGCGACCACGCGACGTTGCCCCACAGCGCGCGGTCGGTGCCGCTGCGCGTGGCGGTCTCGAGCCGCGTCTGCAGGTATTCGAAGGTGACGAGGCGGTCGATGCGCTGCGTCTCGCGCTGGCGGCCGATGCGCGCGCGCTGCGTCACCGTCAGCGCGCCGCCGGCATCGAGGTACTCGTAGCTGACGCCGGCGAGGTCGCGCACGCCGCCTTCCTTCGGGTAGGTGAGCAGGTCGAAGGAGGCGGTGCGTTCGTCGCGGCCGAAGCGCAGCTTGCTCGAGGCCACCAGGTCGCGGCCGAAGAAGCGCCGATGCGTGTGCTCGACGCCGAAGCGCGGGCCGGTGTTGCTGGAGAAGCCCACGCTGAAGCTCGCGTTCTGCGCTTGCGCCTCGCGCAGCCGCGCGATGACCACCGCGTTCGCCGGGTCCGGCGCATCGAGGTCGAGCTCGACCGCGATGCCCTCGTAGAGGCCGACCTTCTGCAGCGCCTCCTGGTAGTCGAGCAGCGCGCCTTCGGTGTAGACGCTGCCCAGCTCGAAGGGCCGCAGGTTCAGCGCGGCGGACGCGGGCGTGCGCTGCAGCCCCTCGACGCGCACCTCGCCCAGCCGGTACAGCGGCCCGCTGTCGAGCGCGACCGAGAGGTCGGCGCGGCGCTTGGGCACGTCGATGTCGGCCAGCGTGTCGGCATAGCGCGCGTTCGCGTAGCCGCGCGAGCGCGAGGCGATCAGCAGCGCGTTCTTCGCATCGCTCCAGCCGCTTTGCGTGAAGACGCGGCCGCTCGGCAGCGCCCAGCCGCGCTGCAGCCGCGCCCAGCGGCGCGCGAGGCGCTCGCTCTCGGGATCGTTGTCGTCCAGCGCGGCCGACCAGGGGCCGCGCAACTGGAAGTCGAGCCGGCCGACCAGCACCGGCGGCCCGGGATCGACCTCGACCCGGATCGTCGGCACGCCGCCGCCTTCGGGCGCCGGCACGCGCTGCACGTCCACGCGCGCCTCGAACCAGCCTTCGGGCTCGAGCAGCGCGCGCACCTCGGCGGGCGTCGCGGCCATCAGCCGGCCGAGTTCGACCGGCGCGATGTCGGTCTGCGTGCGAAAACGCGCGAGGTCGAGATGACGCGCGAGCAGTTCCCGCACGCGCCTCGGGCCGCGCAACTCGAGCGCGTAGGCGCCGTCCTTGACCGCGTCGAGCCGCGTCGTGGCGGTTTCGGTGCGCTCGGGCGCGCTCGCGGCTTCGGCGCTCGCGGCCGGCGCATCGGCTTCGCCGCGCACCCGCTCGTTGCGGCGCTGCTCCGAAGCCGAGGCGTCTTCGTCGTCGCCCGGCGTCTGCGCGAAGGCAGCGGGCGCCGCGATCACCGCGACCGTCAGCAGCATCGATGCGAGCCGGAGCCGCGGCCAACGGGGAGGGTCACGGCGCCCGGTCGTCATCGATGCGAGTGTGGCTGGTGCGATAGACCGACGCTGGATGTCGGAGGCTTCGCCTTCGGGCACATGCCATGCCGGGTCGCAGCCCAGGCCGGCGCGCGCGACGGCGTCGAACGGACGCGCGCGCTACTTGGTGAGCAGGCGCATCGCGCCTTCGAGCCCGCCGAGCGTCAGCGGGAACATGCGCTGGCCCATCAGCTGCTGGACGATCGCGATGCTCTGCCGGTAGCCCCACACGCCCTGCGGCTCCGGGTTGATCCAGGCGTACTTCGGGAAGGCGTGCGTCAGGCGCTGCAGCCATTCGGCACCCGGCTCCTCGTTGTTGTATTCGACGCTGCCGCCCGGCTGCAGGATCTCGTAGGGGCTCATCGTCGCGTCGCCGACGAAGACGAGCTTGTAGTCGCGGTTGTACTTGCGGATCAGGTCGAAGGTGGCCAGCTTCTCGGCGAAGCGACGGCGGTTGTTCTTCCAGACGAAGTCGTAGACGCAGTTGTGGAAGTAATAGAACTCGAGGTGCTTGAACTCGCTCTTGGCCGCGCTGAAGAGTTCCTCGACGCGATGCACGTGCTCGTCCATCGTGCCGCCGACGTCCATCAGCAGCAGCACCTTCACCTTGTTGTGGCGCTCCGGAATCATCCGGATGTCGAGCAGCCCGGCGTTCGCCGCGGTGCCGTGGATCGTGCCGTCGAGATCGAGCTCGAGCTCGCTGCCCTCGCGCGCGAAGCGCCGCAGCCGGCGCAGCGCCACCTTGATGTTGCGGGTGCCGAGCTCCTTGCCGTCGTCGTAGTCGCGGTAGGCGCGCTGCTCCCAGACCTTCACCGCGCTCTTGGTGCGGCCCGCGCCGCCGATGCGGATGCCCTGCGGGTTCGCGCCGCCGTGGCCGAAGGGCGAGGTGCCGCCGGTGCCGATCCACTTGCTGCCGCCCTCGTGGCGTTCCTTCTGTTCCTCGAAGCGCTGCTTGAGCGTCTGCATCAGCTCGTCCCAGCCCATCGTCTCGATCGCGGCGAGTTCCTCGGGCGTGAATTCGCGCTCCAGCGTCTGGCGCAGCCAGTCGAGCGGCACCTCGAGCGTGAAGTCGGTGAGCATCTCGACGCCCTTGAAGTACGCGGCGAAGGCGCGGTCGAACTTGTCGAACTGCGCCTCGTCCTTGACGAGCGCGGTGCGCGCGAGGACGTAGAAGCGGTCGATCGACGGGCCTTCGTCATCCGCCAGCACGTCGAGCTTCAGCGCTTCGAGCAGGCTCAGGTACTCGGTGACGCTGACCTTCAGCCGGGCGGCGCGCAGCGTGTAGAAGAAGTCGATCAGCATCGTGCGGCTCCTGCCTCAGCGGTTGCGCGGATCGCCGGGCGAGCGCACCGGGCGGTCGTCGCCGGAGGCGCTGCGCGGCGTGGCCGCTTGCCGCGGCTTCGGCGCCGCGCTGCGTGCCTGCGTGGCCGGCCCCCGGTAGGGCGTGAAAGCGGCGCGCACCGGCGCTGCGCGTGGGGCGGCCGGCGACGCCGGCCGTTCAGATGCCGGCGCGTGCCGCCACGCCTGCAGCGCGCCGGCGGCGACGAGGCCGATGCCGGTCAGCTCGAAGACGGCGTTCCAGCGCAGCCCCAGCACGGTGTCGTTGATCAGCAGGTCGACGTGATGGAACGAGGCCGCGCGGATCACGACGAAGCTGCCGAGGAAGACCAGGCCGCCGAGCGCCAGCGCGCGGTCGCGGGTCAGCGGCCGCGAGACCTGGCACAGCGCCGCGAGCAGCAAGGCGCCGAGCACCGCGACGCCGGCGATGAAGACGACCTGCACCTGATGGCGCTGCTCGTACCAGCCGCCGGCGTACGCGACGGCGCGGCCGATTTCGGTGAAGGCGGTCTGCAGGTCGAGCTGCTTGTTCACGCTCAGGAAGGCCATCACCGCGGTCAGCAGCCACCAGAAGCGCTGCTGCGCCAGCGGCATCGGCGCGCGCTGCAGCCCCTTGCGCGACACGAGCCGCCAGCAACACCAGGCCGCCGCCGCATAGGCGACGACGGTGAACCAGCCGGCCGGCGTCGCGTCGCCGATGCCGGGCAGCCAGGTGCCGTCGGTCGCGGTGGCCATGCGAGCTCAGCGCGGCTTGGCGAGCTGCCAGCGCAGGTGCGACTGCACCGCGGGCCATTCGGCCGCGGTGATGCTGTAGACGGCGGTGTCGCGCACCGTGCCGTCGGCCGCGCGGCTGTGCGCGCGCAGGATGCCGTCGAGCTGCGCGCCGAGCCGTTCGATCGCGCGGCGGCTCTGCGTGTTGAGCCGGTGGGTGCGGAACTCGGCCGCCATGCAGTCGAGCGCATCGAAGGCGTGGCCGAGGAGCATGAGCTTGCACTCGGTGTTCAGCGGCGTGCGCTGCGCGCTGGCGGCGTACCAGGTCGAGCCGATCTCGACGCGGCGGTGCTTCGCGTCGATGTTCATGTAGGTCGTCATCCCCACGGCCCGCCCGGCGACATCGAACACCGCGAACGGCAGCATCGAGCCGGCCGCCTGCAACGCGAGGCGGCGCTCGATCTCTCGGTGCATGTCCTGCGGTGCCGGCACGCTCGTGTACCAGAGCTTCCACAGCTCGCCGTCGTTCGCGGCGTCGGCCAGCGCGACGGCATGGTCGAGCGCGAGCGGCTCGAGCCGCGCGTGCCTTCCGGTCAAGGTGACCGGTTCGGGCCAGGCCGCGGGCGCCGCGCTCATCGCCGCAGGATCCAGCGCCGCGCGAGCCAGCGGCCCGCGCCGCAGCCGAGCGCGATGAAGACCAGCCCGACCATCGCCTTCGCGTCGTAGCCGGCCGAGCGCACGAAGTCGAAGCCGAACTGGGCGCCGAGCCACCAGCCGGCCAGCGCGCCGACGACGAAGCCGACCGCGTCGGCCAGGCCTTCACGCATCGCGTTGCGCAGCGACGGTTCCATCAGCGGTTGCGGCTTTGCATGAAGACGAGCTTCTCGAACAGGCTCACGTCCTGCTCGTTCTTCAAGAGCGCGCCGAGCAGCGGCGGGATCGCGACCTTGTCGTCGGCGCTGTGCAGCGCGGTGGCGGGGATGTCCTCGGCGACCAGCAGCTTCAGCCAGTCGAGCAGCTCGCTGGTGCTCGGCTTCTTCTTCAAGCCGGGCAGGCCGCGCACGTCGTAGAAGCTCTTCAGCGCGGCGGCGAGCAGCTCCTTCTTCAAGCCGGGAAAGTGCACGTCGACGATGCGCCGCATCGTCTCGGCCTCGGGGAACCTGATGTAGTGGAAGAAGCAGCGGCGCAGGACGGCGTCGGGCAGCTCCTTCTCGTTGTTGCTGGTGATGAACACCAGCGGCCGGTGCTTCGCCTTCACGAGCTCGCGGGTCTCGTAGACGTGGAACTCCATGCGGTCGAGTTCGCGCAGCAGGTCGTTCGGAAACTCGATGTCGGCCTTGTCGATCTCGTCGATCAGCAAGGCGGTGGGCTGCTCGGCCGCAAAGGCCTGCCAGAGCGTGCCGCGCACGATGTAGTTCTGGATGTCCTTGACCTTGGCCGAACTTTCGACATCCGCGAGCTGGCTGTCGCGCAGCCGGCTCACCGCGTCGTATTCGTACAGGCCCTGCTGCGCTTTCGTCGTGCTCTTGATGTGCCACTGGAGCAGCGGCAGCTTCAGCGCGGCGGCGACTTCCTCGGCGAGCATCGTCTTGCCGGTGCCCGGCTCGCCCTTGATCAGCAAGGGCCGCTTCAAAGCGATCGCGGCATTGACCGCGAGCATCAGGTCGGGGGTCGCGACGTACTGGTCGGAGCCTTGAAACTTCATGGGAGAAAGGCTCACGCGAGGCGCGCGCCGATGTGCTTGGGAGGTCCGATTCAGTATAGGGGTCCCCCTATACTCCGCCGCCGTTCCAAACCCGCCGACGCCGGCGTCTTGATTGCCTTGCTCACCATGAAGAATTCGCTTCGCGCGACGCTCGCGCTCCTCGCCTCGCTGGCCGTCTGGGCCGCTCCGGCGCATGCGCAGAACAAGGCCGGCGACGCGGCGGCCGGCGCGAAGAAGAACGCGATGTGCGTCGGCTGCCACGGCATCGAGGGCTACCAGGCCAGCTTCCCCGAGATCTACAAGGTGCCGAAGATCGGCGGGCAGAACGCGGCCTACCTCGCGGCCTCTCTGAACGCCTACAAGAAGGGCGAGCGCAAGCACCCGAGCATGCGCGGCGTCGCCGAATCGCTGAGCGAGCAGGACATCGCCGACCTCTCGGCCTACTACGCGCAGCAGGTGGACGCGCAGGCCGCGGTGCCGGAGGCGCCGGCCAAGGCCGCCGACCAGGCCATCGCCGCGAAGGTGCAGGTCTGCGCGACCTGCCACGGCGCCAACTTCAACAAGCCGATCGACGCCAGCTACCCGAAGCTCTCGGGCCAGTACGCCGACTACCTCTACGTCGCGCTGAAGGCCTACCAGACCGACAAGAACCCGCTGGTCGGCCGCGCCAACGCCATCATGGCTTCGCAGGCCAAGCCGCTGTCCCAGGCGGAGTTGAAGGCGATCGCCGACTACATCAGCACCTTGCCGTCCGACATGCGCACCGTGCCGCAGTCGCGCTTCAAGTAAGCACCGCCGGCCCGGCATCGAGCCGCCCGACCGCAAGGTCCGGCGGCTTTTTCCATGGCCGACGGTCGACGCGCTGCGGCAGCTGCGCTCAGCGCGCCGCGCGCCGGCGCACGCAGTCGAGGTAGGCCGCGCCGTCCGGCGGCAGGCCGCTGCGCTGCGAGGCCCAGATCGTCTCGCCCAGGCAGTCCATCACCGCGTGCTGCGCCTCGTGCGCCGAGCCGAGCCGCGCAAGCAGCGCTTCGTAGGCCGGCTTGATGCCGCGCGGCTGGTCGATCGACAGCTGCTCGGTGATCGACAGGTGCATCGACAGATGCAGGAAGGGGTTGGTGCGGCCGTCTTCGACTTTGTAGCTGCGCGCGACCGCCGCCTCGGCATCGGCGAAGTCGGCCGCGTACTCGGGGTGCTCGGCGATCCAGTCGGCCGCCTGCGCCTCGATCGGCGTCAGCGGCATGCCGGCCTTGCGCTTCGCGGCCACGCTGCAGAAGAAGCGCCGCACGTCGTCTTGCGAGGGTTGAAACATGTCGGGTTTCCGAGCCGGTGACGGCTCTTGTAATTATGAATTTTGTCGGCTACGGTCCCGGCAACCCGCGAACGCCATGGCCGACCTCAGCGATTGGAATGCTTCTTCCGGCGCGATCCGCCCGGTGTCCCTGCACGAGGAAGTGGCCTCGCGGCTGCGGGCGGCGATCTTCGAGCGCCGGCTCGCGCCCGGCCAGTGGATCGACGAGCGCGCGCTGGCGTCGGAGTGGGCGATCAGCCGCACCCCCGTGCGCGAGGCGCTGAAGGTGCTGGTGGCCGAAGGCCTGGTCAGCGCGACGCCGCGCCGCGGCTGCTGCGTCACCGAGATCTCGGAGGACGACGCCGAGCGGCTGTTCCCGGTGATGGCGCTGCTCGAAGGCGAGTGCGCGCGCGAGGCGGCGCTGCGGGCGAGCGACGCGCAGCTGCAGGATCTCGCCCGGCTGCATGACGTGCTCGAACGCCACGCCGCCGCGCGCGACCTCGACGGCTACTACCGTGCCAACCATGTCTTCCACAGCCGCGTGCAGGAGCTGGCCGCGAACCCGTGGCTCGCGCGGGCGACCGACCAGCTGCGCGTCTTCATGCGCCTGCTGCGCGGCCGCCAGCTGCACCACCCGGGGCGCATCGACGATTCGATCGGCGAGCACCGTGCGCTGATCGAGGCGCTGCTCGCGCGCGACGGTGAGCGCGCCGGCCGGCTGATGCACGGCCACCTGATGGCCCAGCTGCAGGCGCTCAAGGCGCTGCGGGCGTCCGAGCAGGCGCCGAGGCGTGCGATGCGCAAGCCGACCCGGCGTGCGAAGGCGCTCGCGTGAACACGGCGCCGGGTACCGCTTCGGCCGGCCTGCGCCGGGGCCGCCGGTCCGCCGGATCGTCGCCGCCTGCGCCGGCGCTCGACGACGCCCGGCGCCTCGAACGCATCGCGCGGACCAGCGCGCGGCTGCTGTCCGAGCCGGGCGACGCGAACGCCTTCGTGATCGCCGGCGAACTGCTGGCCGAGCTGGCGCTGCTGCCGGCCTCGCAGCACGCGGCGCTGTTCGCGCTGCTCGAATCGCGCTTCGGGCCGGACCCCGGCGCGGTGCTCGAAGCGGCGCAGCGCTACGCGGCCGCGCCCTCGGCCGCGGGGCTGATCGAGCTGACCCTGCGCGCCGAGCCGCCGCGCCAGGAGCTGCTGCGCCGGCTGAGCCGGGTGCAAGGTGGCGTTGCCGCGATCGTCGCGCTGCGGCGTTCGCTGCTCGCAGCCTTGAAGACGCGGCCCGAGCTCGCCGCGGTCGAGGCCGACTTCCAGCACCTGCTGTCCTCGTGGTTCAACGCCGGCTTCCTGCAGATGCAGCGGGTCGACTGGGGCTCGAGCGCGGCCTTGCTGGAGCGGATCATCGAACACGAGGCGGTGCACGCGATCGCCGGCTGGGCCGACCTGCGCCGCCGCCTGCAGCCGGACCGCCGCTGCTTCGCGTTCTTCCATCCCCAGCTGCCGGGCGAGCCGCTGATCTTCGTGGAGGTGGCGCTGCTGGCCGAGATGCCCGCGGCCGTCGGCCCGCTGATCGACCCGGGCTCGCCGCCGGGCCCGCCGGCGGACTACAAGGTCGCCACCTTCTACTCGATCAGCAACTGCCAGCCGGGGCTGAAGGGCGTCTCGCTCGGCAACTTCCTGATCAAGCGCGTCGCCGAACGGCTGAAGCAGGAGCTGCCGCAGCTGCGCACCTTCTGCACGCTTTCGCCGATGCCGGGCTTCGCCGGTTGGCTGCGTCGCGACGCTGCCCGCGTCGCCGGGCGCGAGGCGCTGCCGGCGCGCCAGCGCGCGAAGCTCGCCGCGGCCGATGCGGCGCTGGTCGCCGAGTTCGGTGCCGATCTCGCCGGCCTGGGTGCCGGCTTCGCGCCGGAGCGCGTCTCGGCCGCGGGCCGCGCTGCGATCGAGCGCCTCGCCGCGCACTACCTGGCGCGCGCCACGGTGACGCCCGGCGGCGACGCGGTCGCGAAATTCCACCTCAACAACGGTGCGCGGCTCGAGCGCCTCAACTGGGCCGGCGACTGCAGCGCGAAGGGCCTGCGCCAGTCGCTCGGGATGATGGTGAATTACCTCTACAACCTCGACGCGGTCGAGTCGCAGCATGAACGCTTCGCGCACGGCGAAGTGGTGAGCTCGCGGCGCGTGGCGCGTCAGCTTTGAAGCGGGGCCGAGCCCAGGGCCCGATCGACGACAACGACGGAGACATGCGATGACCGAAGTTCCTTCTCGCGGCCGCCGCGCGGCCCTGTGCCGCCTGATGGCGGCGCCTGCCGCGCTCGCCGTGCCGTCCTGGGCGGCGGCACAGGCCGCCTGGCCGAGCAAGCCGGTCACGCTGATCGTGCCCTTTCCGGCCGGCGGCGGCACCGACGCCTTCGCGCGGCCGCTGTCGGCGGCGCTGACCCGCCAGTTCGGCAAGCAGGTGCTGGTCGACAACCGCGGCGGCGCCGGCGGCACGGTGGGCGCCGGCATCGCGGCGAAGTCGGCGCCCGACGGCTACAGCTGGTTCCTCGGCGCGGTGCATCACGCGATCGCGCCCTCGGTCTACCCGAAGCTCGACTACGACATCCGCAGCGATCTCGTGCCGGTCGCGCTGGTCTCGAAAGTGCCGCAGGTGGTGGTGGTGAATCCGCAGCGCGTGCCGGCCGCCAACCTGCCCGAGCTGCTGAAGTTCGTGCGCGCGAACCCGGGCAAGCTCAACTACGGCTCGGCCGGCAACGGCACTTCGCATCACCTGGCCGGCGAGCTGTTCAAGCTGCAGACCAAGACCTTCATCACCCACATCCCTTATCGCGGCGCGGGGCCGGCGCTGCAGGACCTGATCGCCGGCCAGGTGGACGTGATGTTCGACGGCCTCGGTTCTTCGGCGGTGCACATCAAGAACGGGCGCATCAAGGCGCTGGCGGTCGCGGCCGAGCAGCGCTCGCCGGGCTTCCCCGACATCCCGACGGCCGGCGAGGGCGGCGTGCCGACCTACCAGGTCGCGACCTGGTACGGCCTGTGGGCGCCCAGGGGCACGCCGAAGGAGCTGATCGAGCGGATGGCGGGCGAGGTCACGCGCACGATCGGCGGCGAGCTGAAGGACACCTGGGTCCAGCTCGGCTCCAAGCCGGCGGCACTGACCGGCGCTGCCTTCGGCAATTTCGTCGAGGCCGAGATCAAGCGCTGGGCCGAAGTGGTGAAGGCTTCGGGCGCCAAGCTCGACTGAGGACGCCGTGGACGATCACAACCTCTACGGCGCGCTGCGCGGGGGCTTTCCGCACGACCTGGATCGCCTCGCGATCGAAACCGACACCGGCCTGGCCTACAGCTGGCGCGACATCGATCGCGCCAGCGCGATGCTCGCGAACCTGCTGGTGTCGCTCGACCTCGCGCCGGGCAGCCGCGTCGCCGTGCACACCGAGAAATCGGTCGAGGCGCTGCTGCTGTACCTGGCGACGCTGCGCGCCGGCTTCGTCTACCTGCCGCTGAATGCCGCCTACCGGCGCGCGGAACTCGAGTACTTCGTCGACGATGCCGAACCAGCCGTGCTGGTGTGCGCGCCGCGCGACTTCGGCTGGGTCGCGAAGCTCGCGTTCCAGCGCGGCGTGAAGAACGTGTTCACGCTGGGCGAGGCACGCGACGGCAGCCTGCTCGAACGCGCGGCCCAGATGCCCGACCGCTTCGAGGCCGTACCGCGCGCGTCGAGCGACCTCGCGGCGATCCTCTACACCTCCGGCACGACCGGCCGCAGCAAGGGCGCGATGCTGAGCCACGGCAACCTGCTGTCGAACGCGCGCACGCTGAAAAGCTACTGGGACTGGCGGTCGGACGACGTGCTGATCCACGCGCTGCCGATCTTCCACGTGCACGGCCTGTTCGTCGCCGCCCACGGCGCCCTGCTCAATGGCAGCCCGATGCTGTGGCTTGCGAAGTTCGATCCGCGCGCGGTGCTCGAACGCCTGCCGCGAGCCACCGTGTTCATGGGCGTGCCGACGCTCTACGTGCGGCTGCTGCAGGAGCCCGGCCTGACGCGCGAGGCCTGCTCGCGCATGCGGCTGTTCGTCTCGGGCTCGGCGCCGCTGCTGATCGAGACCTTCCGCGCCTGGCAGGAGCGCACCGGCCACACGATCCTCGAGCGCTACGGCATGAGCGAGACGGTGATGCTCACCTCCAACCCCTGCCGCGACCAGGACGACCCGCAGCGCATCGGCCGCGTCGGCGGCACCGTCGGCCGGCCGCTGCCGGGCGTGCAGCTGCGCGTGCGCGACGGCGAGCGCGATCTCGCGCCGGGCGAGATCGGCGACGTGCAGGTCAAGGGCCCGAACGTCTTCGCCGGCTACTGGCGCATGCCGCAGAAGACCGCCGAGGAGTTCACCGCCGACGGCTGGTTCAAGACCGGCGACGTCGGCCGCTTCGACGAGCACGGCTACCTCACCATTGTCGGGCGCAGCAAGGACCTGATCATCACCGGCGGCTACAACGTCTACCCGGCGGAGGTCGAGGGCTTTCTCAACGAGCAGCCGGGCGTCGAGGAGTCGGCGGTGATCGCGGTGCCGCATGCCGATTTCGGCGAGGCGGTGGTCGCGGTGGTGATCGAGCGGCGCGGCGCGAAGCTCGACGAGGCGGCGCTGATCGCGAGCCTCAAGCAGCACATCGCCGGCTTCAAGGTGCCCAAGCGGGTGATCGTCGCCAGCGAGCTGCCGCGCAACGCGATGGGCAAGGTGCAGAAGGCCGCGCTGCGCGAGCAGCACCGCGCGCTGTTCGCCTGACGCCGCCGCGGCCGCGCGAGCCGCACTGCGGTGCCGCGCGAGCCGCGCTACTGGCCGAGCGTGCCGCTCAGGCCCTGCGCTTCGAAGTAGCGCTGGCTGGCGAAGGCGATCGTCGAGATGAGCACGGTCGCGCCGACGATCAGCGCAGCCAGCACGCCGAACACCGCGAGCCAGCCGCTGCGGCCCTCGCCGTGGCGCGCGTTCCAGCGTTCGTCCGGTGTCAGGCCGTAGACGAGCGCCGCGACCATGCCGGCGCTGATCGCCGCGCCGAGCAGCGGGATCAGCAGCCAGGCGAGGCGGTCGTCGTGGCCGAGCGACAGCATGCGCGCGACGCCCCATGCGCCCAGCAGCGCAGCCGGCACATGGGCCCAGCCGGCGACGTCGCGCGCGCCGTGCAGGTAGAAGCGGTGCCCACCAAGCGCGCCGGCCAGCACGGCGAGCCAGGTCGCGAGCGTTTTCGAGCGGCGCGGCCTCATCCGCGATCGCCGGGCGGCGTCGACGCGCCCGGGCCGAGCGCGCGCTGCATCAGCACCACGTCGAGCCAGCGGTCGAACTTCCAGCCGCTGGCGGCCAGTACGCCGGCGTCGACGAAGCCGAGCGCGCGGTGCAGGCCGATCGAGCCGGCATTCGCGCTGTCGCCGATCACCGCGAGCATCTGGCGCGCGCCTTGCGCCTCGCAGCGCGCGATCAGCTCGGCCAGCAGCAGCCGGCCGAGGCCACGGCCCTGCGCCTCGGGCGCGAGGTAGATCGAGTCCTCCAGCGCGAACCGATAGGCCATGCGCGGGCGGAAGTAGTTCGCGTAGGCATAGCCGAGGACCCGGCCTTCGGCTTCGACGACCAGCCAGGGGAGGCCCCGGCCGAGCACTTCGTCGCGGCGGCGGGCCATCTCGTCGGGCGAGGGGCGCTCGAGCTCGAAGGTGCCGGTGCCGTGCTCGACGTGCCAGCCGTAGATCGCGGCGAGCGCTTCGGCGTCGTCGGCGCGGCTCGGGCGGATCAAGGTCCGGGCGCTGGGCGAAGGGGTGGCCGGCATGGGGCGCGAGTCTATAATCCGCGGCTTTTTCGGCGACGGTCCTGCTCGATGCGGGGCGTATCTACGGCGCCGGAGACTCCCCGATCCAACCCACCGGCACGTGTCCCCGGCTCGGCGCGATCAACCAACCGAATCGAGGAATCCAGATGGTCGTCATCCGACTCGCCCGCGGCGGCTCCAAGAAGCGCCCCTTCTACAACATCGTCGCCGCCCCGCAGCGCAACCGCCGCGACGGCCGCTTCCTGGAGCGCGTGGGCTTCTACAACCCGGTGGCCACCGGCGGCGAAGAGCCGCTGCGCGTCGCCTTCGATCGTGTCGATCACTGGGTGCAGCACGGCGCGCAGATGTCGCCGACCGTCGCGCGTCTGGTGAAGGACGCGAAGACCAAGCTCGCTGCCGCGCCTGCGGCACCCGCTGCCGCGGCCTGAGCGAGCCTCCCGCCGGTGAGGCCCTCGTGATGAGCGGCCCCGGCGCCGCTGAAGCCGAAGAAGCCTGGCCGGCTGACGCCATCGAGGTCGGCCGCGTGCTCGACGCCTGGGGCGTCAAGGGCGCGATCAAGGTGCAGGCCTTCGCGAAGGATCCGCAGGCGCTGTTCTCGTCGCGCCGCTGGCATCTGCAGCCGCCCGACGGCGCGCGCGGCGCAAGCCGCCGCTTGCTGCGCATCACCTCCGCTCGCGAGCAGGCCGACGTGATCGTCGCGCAGTCGCGCGAGATCGAGGACCGCGACGCCGCCGAGGCGCTGCGCGGCTGGCGGGTGTTCGTCGCGCGCTCGAGCTTTCCGACCGCCGACGCCGACGAGTACTACTGGGTCGATCTGATCGGCCTCGAGGTGCTCAATCGCGAGGGCGTCGTGCTGGGCCGGGTCGCCGACCTGCTGGATACCGGTGCGCACAGCGTGCTGCGCATCGAGTCGGAGGACGGGGTCGAGCGGCTGATTCCCTTCGTCGCGCACTACGTCGACGAGGTCAGCCTCGCGGCGCGCCGCATCGTCGTCGACTGGGGCGCCGACTGGCACGAAGGCTGAGCGCCATGCGCTTCGACTTGCTGACGCTGTTCCCGGAACTGTTCGCACCCTGGCTGGCGGTCGGCGTCACGCGGCGTGCGTTCGCCGAAGGCGGACCGGTGCAGGTCGTGCCCTGGGCGCTGCGCGACTTCGCGGACGACGCCTACCGCCGCGTCGATGACCGCGCATACGGCGGCGGGCCCGGCATGGTGATGCTGGTCGAGCCGCTTGCGCGCGCGCTTGCCGCGGCACAGGCGGCCCGGTCGAAGCCGGCACCGGTGATCCTGTTCAGCCCGACCGGGGCGCGGCTCGATCAGCGGCGCGTCGGCGAGCTGGCGCAGGGCGACGGCGCGGTGCTGGTCTGCGGCCGCTACGAAGGCGTCGACCAGCGCTTCATCGACCGGCACGTCGACGAGGAGCTGAGCCTCGGCGACTTCGTGCTGTCGGGCGGTGAGCCGGCGGCGCTGGCGCTGCTCGATGCCGTCGCGCGTCTCCAGCCGGGCGTGCTCAACGACGCGGCCTCGCACCAGCGCGACAGCTTCGCCGACGGCCTGTTCGACCACCCGCACTACAGCCGGCCGGAGCGGCTGGGCGACGACGCGGTGCCGGCGGTGCTGCTCTCGGGCCACCACGCCGACATCACCCGCTGGCGCCGGGAGCAGCAGCTCGCGCTGACGCTGGCCCGGCGGCCGGATCTGATCGCCGCGGCGCGCGCGGCCGGGCGACTCTCGAGCGCCGACGAAGCCTGGCTGCGCAGCGCAGTCCCGGCCGCGAAGGGCTGAGCACCTATACTTCGCGGCTTTTCGATCCTCTGCCCGGCTTTCGGCGCGCCGCGTCCGAACTCCTCCTCCAACACCGCCCGGCACGATCGCAGGAGTCCCCATGAATCTGATCCAGACGCTCGAGCAGGAAGAAATCGCTCGACTCGGCAAGACCTTCCCGCCGTTCGCGCCGGGCGACACGGTGATCGTGAGCATCAAGGTCGTCGAAGGCACCCGCAAGCGCCTGCAGGCCTACGAAGGCGTGGTGATCGCCAAGCGCAATCGCGGCCTCAACAGCGGCTTCACGGTGCGCAAGATCTCCAGCGGCGAAGGCGTCGAGCGCACCTTCCAGCTCTACAGCCCGCTGATCGCGTCGATCGAGGTCAAGCGCCGTGGCGACGTGCGCCGCGCGAAGCTGTACTACCTGCGTCAGCGCAGCGGCAAGTCGGCTCGGATCAAGGAAAAGCTGGCCTGACGAGGCGCTGCTTCGAACGAGCCGCCTGCGGGCGGCTTCGTTTTTTTGAGGCTCGATAAGCTCGTCGCATGCAGCGCCCTCCGATCCTCGACCCGCGCGCGGTGCCGGTCACCGGCGCCGATAGTGATCTGCTCGCGATCGATCCCGCCCGTCTCACCGCCGGCGCGCTGCGCGCGCGCTTCCTTGCGCAGCCGGCCTGGCAGGTCGAGTTCCCCGGCGACGGCCGGCTGATCGATCGCGAGCCCGCGGCGGCGTCCGTGCTGTTGCCGCTGGTGACGCGCGAGCGCGGCCTGACGCTGCTGCTGACGCTGCGCACCGATCACCTGCATGACCACGCCGGCCAGATCAGCTTTCCCGGCGGCCGCAGCGAGCCCCAGGACGCGAGCGCGGCCGACACCGCGCTGCGCGAGGCCGAGGAAGAGGTGGGCCTCGCGCGCGAGCACGTCGAGCTGATCGGCGAGCTTCCGACCTACACGACGGTCACCAACTTCGTGGTCACGCCGGTGGTCGCGCTGGTCTCGCCGGGTTTCACGCTGCGGCCCGACCCGTTCGAAGTCGCCGAAGTGTTCGAGGTCCCGCTGGACTTCCTGATGAACCCGGCGCATCACCGACGCCACGCCTTCGAGTCCCCGGTCGGCCGGCGCGAGTTCCTGTCGATGCCGTGGCGCCGCGTCGCCGAAGCCGGCGAAGCCGGGCAGTCGACGGAGGCGCGCGAGTACTTCATCTGGGGCGCGACCGCGGCGATGCTGCGCAACCTCTACCGCTTCCTCGCCGCCTGAGCCGCGGCACCGGCCACGCCGGCCGAGCAAAAGGCGCTGGCTATCATCGATCGCATGAGCTTCTTCGCCGTGCTGCTGGCCCTTGCCCTCGAGCAATTGCGCCCGCTGCCGCGTCGCCACGCGATCCAGGACGCGCTGACCGCCTGGGCCGATTGGACCGGCCGCAACTTCGATGCCGGCCGCGAGCATCACGCCTGGGTCGTGTGGACGATCGCCACGCTGGTGCCGGCGGTGGCGGTGTGGCTCGTGTACTTCGCGCTGATGCATGTCAACGTGCTGCTCGGGCTGGCGTGGAACGCCGCGGTGCTCTACCTGACGCTCGGCTTCCGCCAGTTCAGCCACTACTTCACCGACATCCGCGACGCGCTCGAACGCGGCGACGAGATCGAGGCGCGCCGGCTGCTGTCGCAATGGCAGCGCATCGAATCGGCCGATCTGCCGCGCGACGAGTTGCTGCGCCACGTGATCGAGCAATCGCTGCTCGCGGCGCACCGTCACGTGTTCGGCGTGTTCTTCTGGTTCATCGTGCTGGCGACCCTGGGTTTCGGCCCGGCGGGCGCGGTGCTCTACCGGATGGCCGGCTTCGTCGCGCGGCACGGGGCCAAGCGCGGCGCGACGACCGGCGTGCCGGTCAACGAGCGGCTGGCGCAGATCGCGCGGCGGATGTTCGAGCGCATCGACTTCATCCCGTCGCGGATGACGGCCTTCGGCTTCGCGGTCGTGGGCGACTTCGAAGAGGCGATCGCCTGCTGGCGCCGCGACGCGGTGCTGTGGCCGTCGTCGAACGACGGCGTGGTGCTGGCGGCCGCGGCCGGCGCCGTCGGCGTGCGGCTCGGCGGGCGCGCTCCGCAGGTGCAGCGGCCGGCCGGGCCGCTGGCGGATTTCGACGTCGCGGTCGCGCTGGAAGGGCCCGAGCCGCCGCCGGTCGCTGCCGCGGCGACGCCCGGCCTCACGCCGGAGTTCGGCCATCTGCGCAGCGTCGTCGGGCTGGTGTGGCGCTCGGTCGTGCTCTGGATGCTGCTGCTTGCGCTGCTGACGGTGGCCAACCTGATCGGCTGACTCACGCCTGCTTGACGAAAGCCTCGACGTCGTCGAGCACCGGCGCGACCCAGTGCAGCGGCCGCGCGAAGGCACCCGCCAGCGTCATGTGGTTCGCGCGTGGGTACCAGCGCAGCGTCACCTCGGTCCCGGCGCGCTCCAGGTGCTCGGCCAGCCGCGCGCTGTTGCGTTGCGGATCCACGAAGCTGTCGGTCTCGGCGACTCCGAGGAAGCTGCGGATCGCGCGCCGGTCCGCATGCACGATCGGCTGCGATTCGCGCGGCACGTCGGGATGGTGGAACACAGGACGCACGGCGCGGTTGCCGATCGGTACGAAGTCGTAGGGCCCGGCCAGGCCGATCCAGCCGGCGAAGCGTGCCGGCGCCAGCCCCGCACCTTCGAGCCAGCGCGCGTCGAGCGCGAGCATTGCGGCGTTGTAGGCGCCGGCGCTGTGGCCCATCAGGTAGAGCCGGCGCGCGTCGAGGCCGAGGTGCACAGCGCCCGTGCTGATCCAGGCCGCGGCGTTCGCGCAGTCGCGCAGGAAATCGGGGTAGGCGACTTGCGGATAGAGCCGGTAGTCGGCGACGCCGCAGACGATGCCGCGCGAGGCGAGCGCCTCGCCGACGAAGCGGTAGTCGGCCCGCGCGCCGCTGTTCCAGGAGCCGCCGTAGAAGAACAGCACCGCAGGCCAGCCGCCGGCAGGCGCGCGGCCGAGCGGGCGGTAGAGGTCGAGCCGCTGGCGCTCGTCGTCGCCGTAGCGGCGATCGGCGATGCGCTCGTGCGTGTCGCCGGGCACAAGCGCATTGATCGTCCCCAGCGGCGAGCAGCCGGCGATCGTGCCGAGGCCGAGCAGGCCGCCACCGGCGGCGAGGAAGCTTCTTCTTGCGGGCATCGCCGGCTCTACGCGAGCTGCCGGCGCGCGGATGCAGCTCAGCCGGCCAGGCGCGCGCGATGCCGAGCGATCTGCGCGCGCACCTGGGCCGGCGCGGTGCCGCCGACGACCTGACGCGCATCGAGCGAGCCACGCAGCGAAAGCGCCGCATGCACGTCGGCTTCGATCGACGGGTGGAAGCTGCGCAGCGCATCGAGCGGCAGCTCGGCGAGATCGAGGCCCTGGCCGATCGCGTGCTTGACCGCGTGCGCGACGATCTCGTGCGCGTCGCGAAACGGCAGGCCCTTCTTCACCAGGTAGTCGGCGAGGTCGGTCGCCGTCGCGTAGCCCTTGCGCGCGGCACGCTCCATCGCTTCGGGCTTCACGACGATGCCGCCGACCAGCTCGGCGAAGATGCGCAGCGTGTCCTTCAAGGTGTCGACCGTGTCGAACAAGGGCTCCTTGTCCTCCTGGTTGTCCTTGTTGTAGGCCAGCGGCTGGCCCTTCATCAGCGTGACCAGCGCCATCAGGTGGCCCACCACGCGGCCCGTCTTGCCGCGCGCGAGTTCCGGGACGTCCGGGTTCCTCTTCTGCGGCATGATCGACGAGCCGGTGCAGTAGCGGTCGGCCAGGTCGATGAAGCCGAAGCTCTGGCTCATCCACAGGATCAGCTCCTCGCTCAGGCGGCTGACATGCACCATGCACAGCGCGGCCGCCGCGGTGAACTCGATCGCGAAGTCGCGGTCGCTGACGGCGTCGAGCGAGTTCTGGCAGAGGCCTTCAAAGCCCAGCGTCGCGGCGACCCGGTCGCGGTCCAGCGGGTAGCTGGTGCCGGCCAGGGCCGCGGCCCCGAGCGGCAGCCGGTTCACGCGCTTGCGCACGTCGGCCATGCGCTCCGCATCGCGCGCGAACATCTCGACGTAGGCCAGCAGGTGGTGGCCGAAGCTCACCGGCTGCGCGACCTGCAGGTGCGTGAAGCCCGGCAGGATCACCTCCGCGTTCGGCTCGGCTACCTCGACCAGCGCGCGCTGCAGCGCGAGCAGCAAGGCGCCGATCGCGTCGATTTCGCCGCGCAGCCACAGCCGCACGTCGGTGGCGACCTGGTCGTTGCGCGAGCGGCCGGTGTGCAGCCGCTTGCCGGCATCGCCGACCAGCGCGGTCAGCCGCGCTTCGATGTTCAGGTGCACGTCCTCGAGCGCGAGCTTCCATTCGAAGCGGCCGGCCTCGATGTCCTCGGCGATCTGCCGCAGGCCGCGCACGATCGCCGCGTGGTCCTCGGCGGTGATCAGCCGTTGCGCGGCGAGCATCTCGGCGTGGGCCAACGAGCCCTCGATGTCGGCGCGCCACAGGCGGCGGTCGAAGCCGACGCTCGCGGTGTAGCGCTGCACGAGCTCGCTCACCGGCTCGGAGAACAGCGCCGACCAGGCTTCGGTCTTGCGGTCGAACTGGCTCATCGTGCGCTCCTGCGATGCGTCACGGCAAGGTGGCGGGCATTCGGGCGTGAACGAGGCATCGTGATCGGGCACTGGCGGTGGGGAAGAGCGGATCGGCGGCTTGCGGCGGCGTCGATCGCTTGGACACAATCGATTGTAGGAGTCGGCTTTGCGCCGGCCCGGCATCGAGACCGCCCTTGAACGCACCTGCCGACCTGAAGCAAGCGACGTCTCGCAACGCGAGCGGCCGTGCGTCGGCCTTGAGGACCGGCTTCGGCGGGCTCGGCGGCGAATCGGGCTTCGAGCCCCGCGCTGCGGCGCTCGCGAAGCCGCCCGGTTTCGACGTATGCCACGTCGGCGTCGTGCTGCGCGCGGTCGTGTTCATCGAGGTGCTGCTCGCGCTGGGTGCCGCCTTCTTCGTCGCCGATGCAGCCGACTGGGCGCTGCAGTTCGCGGCCGGCACCGCCTTCGCGCTGCCGGCGCTGCTGCTGTGGCTGGCGCTGCTGTGCGCGATCCAGAAGCCGCTGATCGGGCTCGGCGCCGCGTGGCAATGGGCCTTCGTCGGCACGGCCGGCGCGGCCTGCGCCCTCGCGAGCTGGCTGCTCTGGTCGGCCTTGCAATGGGGCGAGGCGCGGCCTGCGGCGTCGCTGCACGCCTTGCGTATCGCAGCCGTCGCTGGCAGCGGCGCGGTGACGGCCGCAGCCTTCTTCCTGTGGCTGCGCCAGCGCGCGCGGCTCGCCTTGCCGGCGGCGACGACCGCGCGGCTGGCCGAACTGCAGTCGCGCATCCGGCCTCATTTCCTGTTCAACACGCTGAACTCGGCGATCGCGCTGGTGCGCACCGATCCGCGCCGCGCCGAGGCGGTGCTGGAAGACCTGGCCGAGCTGTTTCGCGTCGCGCTCGCCGAACACGGGCCGCAGGCGACGGTGAGCCTGCACGACGAGGTCGAACTCGCGCGCCGCTACCTCGCGATCGAGCAGGTGCGCTTCGGCGACCGGCTCAGACTGCAGTGGGAGCTCGATCCGGCCGCCGACACTGCGCGACTGCCCGCGCTGCTGCTGCAGCCGCTCGTTGAGAACGCGGTGCGGCACGGCGTCGAGCCCGCGCCGGCCGGTGGCACGGTGCGCGTTCGCACGCGGCTGCGGCGCGGCCGGGCCGAGATCCTGGTCGCCAACACCGTCGCCGGCAGCGGCTCTGTGCCGGGTCACGGCATCGGCCTGCGCAACGTGCGCGAGCGCCTGCGGCTGCTGCACGACGTGGCCGGCGACTTCCGCGCCGGCCTCGACGGCGACGTCTACCGCGTGCTGATCGCGGTGCCGATGTGAGGAGCCCGCGATGAACGAGCCGGCGCTGCGGGTCCTGATCGTCGACGACGAACCGCTCGCGCGCCAGCGCCTGGCGCTGCTGGTGCGCGATGTCGCCGAGACGCCGGGTGCGCCGGCGGCGCTGGTCGTCGGCGAGATGTCGCAGGCCGCGGCGGCGCTCGCGTGGATGGAATCGCACCAGGCCGACGTGCTGCTGCTCGACATCCAGATGCCCGGCATGGACGGCGCGGCGCTGGCGTCGAAGCTGCGCTCGCGCGCGCAGGCGCCGGCGGTGGTGTTCGTCACCGCGCACGCCGAGCATGCGCTGCAGGCCTTCGAGCTCGAAGCGGCCGACTACCTGACCAAGCCGGTGCGGCGCGAGCGGCTGCAGGCGGCGCTGGAGCGCGTCGCGCGTCGTCGCGCGGCCGACGCCGCCGCGCGTGCCTCGGCGGCGGCCAAGGCACCGGTGGTCGTCGTCAGCGAGCGCGGGCGCATCGTGCGGGTGCCGCTGTCCGAGGTGCTGTACCTGAAGGCCGAGCTGAAGTACGTGACGCTGCGCACCGCGGAGCGCAGCTACCTGCTCGACGATGCGCTGAGCGACATCGAACAGCGCCTCGGCGAGCGCTTCCTGCGCGTGCATCGCAACGCCGTCGTCGCGAAGGCGGCGGTGCGCGCGCTCGAACGCCGGCCCGCCGGCGCCGGTGACGGCGAAAGCGACGACGGCGCCGAGACCTGGGCGGTGCGCGTCGCGCCGGTGGACGAGTGGCTCGCGGTGTCGCGCCGGCAGGCCGCGGCGGTGCGCGAGGCGCTGCGCGCCGGCGGCTTGTAGGCAGACCGCCGCGCGAAGTGCAGCCGGGATAATCCCGGCGATGCACATCAAGGCGCTGCTGGACCTCGCTTCCGAACTCCTGCGCGCGGTCCTCGGCTTCGCTGCGCCGGCCGATCAGGTCGTCTCGTCGTTCTTCGCGCGGCATCGCCAGCTGGGGCAACGCGAGCGGCATGCGCTGGCCGAGACGGTGTATGCGGTGCTGCGCCGGCGGCTGCTGTGGCAGCACCTCGCGCAGTCCGGCAGCGGGCCGATCGAGCGGCGCCTCGCGGTGCTGGCATGGCAGGGCGACGCGCAGGTGTTCGCCTTGGCGCTTTCGCCAGACGAGCGCGCCTGGCGCGAGCGGGCTCTCGCGATCGACATCGAGACCCTGCCCGAGCGGCTGCGGCACAACCTGCCCGAATGGCTGGTCGAGCCGTTGAAGGCGGCGATGGGCGATGCGGAGTTCATGCCGCTCGCCATCGCGCTCGCGACGCCGGCGCCGCTCGACCTGCGCGTCAACATGCTGAAGACCGCCCGCACCGAGGCGCAGGCCGCGTTGCGCGCCGAAGGCATCGAGGCGACGCCGACGCCGTGGTCGCCCTGGGGGCTGCGCATCGAGGGCAAGCCGGCGCTGCAGCGCACCGAGGCGTTTCGCCGGGGCGACGTCGAGGTGCAGGACGAAGGCAGCCAGCTTCTGTGCCTGCTGACCGAGGCGCGGCGCGGCGAGATGGTGGTGGACTTCTGCGCCGGCGCCGGCGGCAAGACGCTGGCGCTGGGTGCGTCCATGCGCAACACCGGCCGGCTCTACGCCTTCGACGTGGCCGGCCACCGGCTCGACGCTCTGAAGCCCCGGCTTGCGCGCAGCGGGCTGTCGAATGTCTACCCGGCACAGATCGCGCACGAGCGCGACGAGCGCATCAAGCGGCTGGCCGGCAAGATCGACCGGGTGCTGGTGGATGCGCCGTGCTCCGGGCTCGGCACGCTGCGGCGCAACCCTGATCTGAAGTGGCGGCAAGCGCCGGCGGGAATCGATGAGCTGAAGGTGAAACAGGCGGCGATCCTCGCCAGCGCCGCGCGGCTGCTGAAGCCGGGTGGGCGCCTCGTCTACGCGACCTGCAGCCTGCTCGCGGCCGAGAACGAAGACATTGCCGCTGCATTCACGCAGACGCATCGGGACTTCGAAACCTTGCCGGCCGCCGACGCGCTGCGCCGGGCCAAGGTGGATGCCGCGGAGTCGCTCGTGCACGGCGACGTGCTTCGCCTTTGGCCGCACCGCCATGGAACCGACGGCTTCTTCGCGGCCCTTTGGCAGCGCCGGGCGTGACCAACCCGGCCGGAAATCCCCTCGGATCACCGCCATGGGATCTTTCCGCCGAGACGCGGCTCCTACAATCCCGCAGGGTTGACATCTGCATGACACGACAGGACGCTTGATGGATTCATTGACGATGATCTGGGACGCCTTGGTGGCCGGCCTCGCGCACGGCGCCCTCGAGGCGACTTGGTGGCAAGTCCTGCTGTTCACGCTGGTCACCACCCACATCACGATCACCGCGGTGACGGTCTTCCTGCACCGCGCGCAGGCGCACCGGGCGCTCGACCTGCACCCGGCTGTCGCGCACTTCTTCCGCTTCTGGTTGTGGATCGGCACCGGCATGGTGACCAAGGAGTTCGTCGCGATCCATCGCAAGCACCACGCGAAGTGCGAGACCGAGGAAGACCCGCACAGCCCGCAGACGCGCGGCATCAAGGCCTTGCTGCTGACCGGTGTCGAGCTCTACCGCGCCGAGTCGCGCAACCCCGAGACGATGGTCAAGTACGGCCACGGCACGCCGGACGACTGGATGGAGCGCAACGTCTACAGCCGCTTCACCTGGCAGGGCGTCGGCATCATGCTGCTGCTCGACATCTACCTGTTCGGCGCGATCGGCGCGACGGTCTGGGCGGTGCAGATGACCTGGATTCCGTGGTGGGCCACCGGCGTCATCAACGGCATCGGCCACTGGCGGGGCTACCGCAACTTCGAGGCGCCGGACGCGTCGCGCAACGTCGTGCCCTGGGGCATCCTGATCGGCGGCGAAGAGCTACACAACAACCACCACACCTACCCGACCTCGGCGAAGTTTTCCGTCAAGCCTTTCGAGTTCGACGTGGGCTGGGCCTACATCCGCGGCATGGAGAAGCTGGGCCTCGCGACGGTGCGCAAGACGGCGCCGAAGCTCGCGCTGGGATCCATCCGCCCAGTGGCCGACGACAAGACGCTCGAAGCCATCATTGCCCACCGTTACGAGCTGATGGCGAATTACGGACGCGCCTTGAAGGCCGTTTGCCGCAGCGAGCTGGCCAAGCTGAAGGCCAAGGGCGAGCACGACACGCTGCGCAGCCGTCAGCTTCGCCTCGCGCAGCGCTGGCTGCACCGGGATGCCGAGAACATCCCGCAGGCGCTGCACGGCGATCTGGCCAGTGCCCGCGCGGAGCATCCGGTGCTCGACAAGCTGGTGACGATGCGCGAGGAGCTCCGCCAGCTGTGGACGCGCACCGGCGTTTCGGCAGAGCAACTGGTGGCCGACTTGCAGTCGTGGTGCAAGCGCGCCGAAGAGAGCGGCATCACCGCGCTGCAGGACTTCGCGCTGCGGCTGCGCTCGGCGCACGCCTGATCGGCAAGATCGAGCACCCAACAAAAAGCCCGCCGATCGGCGGGCTTTTTGTTGGCTGGTGCTCGACAGCGTCAAGCACTCACTTGAGCTTCACTTCCTTGTACGCGACGTGCTTGCGCGCCTTCGGATCGAACTTGATGAATTCAAGCTTGTCGGGCGTCGTCTTCTTGTTCTTGTCGGTCGTGTAGAAGTGGCCGGTCCCTGCCGTGGATTCCAGCTTGATCTTTTCGCGTCCGCCTTTGGCCATGATCGGCTCCTAAGAAATCAGAGTGCGTTCTTGGCACGCAGGTCGGCAACGACCTGCTCGATGCCGACCTTGTCGATCAACCGCAGCGCTGCGTTGGTCACGCGCAGGCGAACCCAGCGGTTCTCGGTCTCGAGCCAGAACCGGCGGTACTGCAGGTTGGGCAGGAACCGACGCTTGGTCTTGTTGTTGGCATGGGACACGCGGTTCCCGACGGCCGGGCGCTTGCCCGTGACTTGACAGACGCGTGCCATGACGCTTCTCCGGTGAAAGTGGGGGTGCAGCTCGGCGAGACGGCGGGCCGCCTCGCGCGAAGCCGGCGATTGTAGCGGGCGAAGCCGTGCCGGCAACCTTCGCTCAGCCTCTTGCCGCTACCAAACGCCCGTCGAGCCCTGATCCAGGAAGCGTTGCGCGTCGAGTGCCGCCATGCAGCCCGTGCCAGCGCTCGTGATGGCCTGACGGTAGACGTGATCCTGCACGTCGCCGGCGGCAAACACCCCCGGCACGCTGGTCATCGTCGCCATGCCCTGCAGGCCGCTTCGGGTCAGGAGGTAGCCGTCCTTCATCTCGAGGTGTCCCTGGAAGATTTCGGTGTTCGGCCGGTGACCGATCGCGATGAAGCAGCCTTTGAGTTCGACGTCCTCGGTCGCTCCCGACTGCGTATGCCTGATGCGCACGCCGGTCACGCCGCTCGCGTCGCCGAGCACTTCGTCGAGCACGTGGAAGAGCTTCAGCTCGATCTTTCCGGCGGCCACTTTCTCCATCAGCTTGTCGACGAGGATGGGCTCCGCCTTGAACTTGTCGCGCCGGTGGATCAGCGTGACCTTGCTCGCGATGTTGGACAGGTAAAGGGCCTCTTCGACCGCCGTGTTTCCGCCGCCGACGACGCATACCGCCTGGTCGCGATAAAAGAAGCCGTCGCAGGTCGCGCAACCGCTGACGCCGCGTCCCATGAAGGCCTCCTCGGACGGCAGGCCGAGGTACATCGCCGAGGCGCCGGTCGCGATGATCAGCGCGTCGCAGGTGTAGACGCCGCTGTCGCCCTTCAGCATGAACGGGCGCTTCGCAAGATCGACCGTATGGATATGGTCGAAGACGATCTTCGTTTTGAAGCGCTCCGCGTGTTCGAGGAAGCGCTGCATCAACTCCGGGCCCTGCACGCCGTGCACGTCGGCCGGCCAGTTGTCGACCTCGGTCGTCGTCATCAGCTGGCCGCCCTGCGCCAAGCCCGTGATCAGCAGCGGTTGAAGGTTCGCGCGCGCCGCGTAGACGGCGGCGGTGTAGCCCGCCGGGCCGGAGCCGAGGATCAGGACTTGGGCGTGGGTGGTGGTGCTCATCGAGAAGGGTTCCGGAAAGTCGCCTGCATCAGGGCGGATCAGAAGACCAGTGAGCACTGGCCTTCGGCTACATTCGGCTCGGCAAGATTTCACGAGTCACGAGCTTCGCGCAGCACAGGGAGTTTATTGGGGGCGGGCGCGGAGATTTCGAGGCCTGGGATGGCCTCGATGCATCGATCACCACCAGAAGGAAGACTGCGATGGCCATGTTGTCGAACCTCGATCTGATCCGCCGCGTGCCGCTGTTCTCGCTGTTGACCGGCGAACAGGCGCAGTCGATCGCCGAAGGCGTCGTCAAGCGTCGCTACCGCCGCGGCGAAGTGATCGTCGAGCAGGGGACGAAGTCCAACGCGCTGTACATCCTTCTGACGGGCCGCGCCCGTGTCGTCACCGCCGACGCCCGCGGTCGCGAAGTGATCCTCGCCGTGCTGCAGCCCGGCGACTACCTCGGCGAGATGAGCCTGATCGACAACGAGCCGCATTCGGCCACCGTGCGTGCCGAGGTGCAGTGCGACGTGCTGGTGCTCGGCCGCGCCGAGTTTGCGCGCTGCCTGCCGGAGAACTCCAGCCTCAGCTACGCGATCATGCGCGGCCTCGTCGCGCGGCTGCGGGCGGCCGACCGGCAGATCGAATCGCTTGCGCTGCTCGACGTCTACGGCCGCGTCGCCCGCGCGTTGCTCGACATGGCGGAGGACGGCGCCGAGTTCAAGCTGATCCGCAACAAGGTCTCGCGCCAGGATCTCGCGAAGGTCGTCGGCGCGTCGCGCGAGATGGTCAGCCGCGTGATGAAGGACCTCGAAGAGCGCGGCTTCATCCAGACGCAGGACAACGGCTCGGTCCACATCATGGAGCGGCTCGCGCACCGCTGAGCGAGCGCCCGCGCCAGGGACCGCGGCCGTCGCAGCAGCTCGACCGCTGCGCGTTGTTGCAGCGTGACGGCAGCCATCCACCACAATCGCGCGCATGGCTTTTCCTCTCGGTTCGCTGGGCATCGACAGCCCGGCCGAGGGCCGCGCCGCAGGCCCCACCAAAGCACGCAAGTCCGCCGTCGCGGCGCCGCCCGTCAAGCCTTCGCCGATGCACTGGCGGCAGCAGGTCGTCGTGGTGCTCGGGGCGGCGCTGTGGCTGCTGGTCGCGTTGGCGCTTGCAACCCACAGCGCGGACGACCCCGCGTGGTCCACCTCCGGAACGCTCGACAAGCCGGGCAACCGTGCCGGCGTCGCGGGCGCATGGTTCGCCGATCTGGCGTTCTTCTTCTTCGGCCATTCGGCCTGGTGGCTGCTGCTCATCGGCGCGACCTCCTGGCTCGCGGCGCTGGCGCGCTGGCTGCGCGCGAGCGCCAAGGACCGCGCGCCCGACGCCGTCGTGGCCGATCCTCACGAGCGCTCGGCCTGGATGCTGTGGCTCGGCATCGCGCTGCTGCTTTCGGCGAGCTGCGCGCTCGAATCGACGCGCCTCTGGCACTTCGAGGCCAGCCTGCCTGGCCGCCACGGCGGTGGGCTGGTCGGCCATCTGCTCGGCGGCTTCAGCCTGCGCGCGATCGGCTTCGACGGCTCCGGCGTTTTCTGGATCGCGGTGCTGCTGCTCGGCCTGCCGCTGGCGCTGCGTTTCTCGTGGGGGACGGTCGCCGAGGCCATCGGCTCGATGTTCGACGGCTGGCGTGAACGCCGGCAGCTGCGACTCGATCGCGCCGAGGACATCCGCCTCGGCGCCAAGGCGCAGCGCGAGCGCGAGCACCAGCTCGAAGTGGAGCGGCCCGCCGCGGCCATCGAGCCGGTGCTGATCGAGCCGACCGTCGCCGAGCTGCCGAAGAGCGAGCGCGTCGCGAAGGAACGCCAGAAGCCGCTGTTCGTCGACCTCGCCGACACGAAGCTGCCGCAGGTCGATCTGCTCGACGCGGCGCCGGGTCGTACCGAGACGGTGACCGCCGAGTCGCTCGAGATGACCTCGCGGCTGATCGAGAAGAAGCTCAAGGACTTCGGCGTCGAGGTCCGCGTCGTCGCGGCCTCGCCGGGGCCGGTGATCACGCGCTACGAGATCGAGCCGGCGGTCGGCGTCAAGGGCGCGCAAGTGGTCGGACTCGCGAAGGATCTGGCGCGGGCGCTCAGCCTCGTGAGCATCCGCGTCGTCGAGACCATCCCCGGCAAGACGACGATGGCGCTGGAGCTGCCGAACGCCAAGCGCCAGATGATCCGGCTGGCCGAAATCCTCGGCAGCGAGGCGTACAACGCGGCGTCCTCGATGCTCACGCTCGGCCTCGGCAAGGACATCGTCGGCGGCCCGGTCGTCGCCGATCTCGCGAAGATGCCGCACTGCCTCGTCGCGGGCACCACCGGCTCGGGCAAGTCGGTCGGCATCAACGCCATGATCCTGAGCCTGCTCTACAAGGCCGAGGCGCGCGACGTCCGGCTGATCCTCATCGATCCGAAGATGCTCGAGATGAGCGTCTACGAAGGCATCCCGCACCTGCTGTGCCCGGTCGTCACCGACATGAAGCAGGCCGCCAACGCGCTCAACTGGGGCGTGGGCGAGATGGAGCGCCGCTACAAGCTGATGAGCAAGCTCGGCGTGCGCAACCTCGCCGGCTACAACAAGAAGGTCGACGATGCGCAGGGCAGGGGCGAGCACCTGCCGAACCCGTTCAGCCTGACGCCGGAGCAGCCCGAGCCGCTGGAGCGCCTGCCGCACGTCGTGATCGTGATCGACGAGCTGGCCGACCTGATGATGGTCGTCGGCAAGAAGATCGAGGAGTTGATCGCGCGCCTCGCGCAGAAGGCGCGCGCGGCCGGCATCCACCTGATCCTCGCGACCCAGCGGCCCAGCGTGGACGTGATCACCGGCCTCATCAAGGCGAACATCCCGACGCGCATCGCGTTCCAGGTCTCGAGCAAGATCGATTCGCGCACCATCCTCGACCAGATGGGCGCCGAGGCGCTGCTCGGCATGGGCGACATGCTCTACATGGCCGTCGGCACCGGGCTGCCGGTGCGCGTGCACGGCTGCTTCGTCAGCGACGAGGAGGTCCACCGCGTGGCCGATTACCTGCGCAGCCAGGGCGAGCCGAACTACATCGAAGGCATCCTCGAAGGCGGCACGCTCGACGACGACGCAGCCCTCGACGGCGTGCCGGGTGGCGCCGGCGACGGCGAGAGCGACCCGATGTACGACCAGGCGGTCGCGATCGTGCTGCAGCACAAGCGCGCCTCGATCTCGCTGGTGCAGCGCCACCTGCGCATCGGCTACAACCGCGCGGCGCGGCTGCTGGAACAAATGGAGAAATCGGGGCTCGTTTCCAGCATGGCCACCAACGGCAACCGCGAGCTGATCGTTCCGCAGCGCTCGGCCGAATGACGCGAATGAAACGCCGTGCGCTGGCGCCCCTCGTCGCGATCGCGCTGCTCGTCGCGCCGCTCGCGCGGGCCGACGCCCTCGACGCCTTGAGAAGCTTCGTCGCCGAAGCGAAGAGCGGCCGGGCCGACTTCACCCAGACGGTCACCTCGCCCGACGGCGCGAAGACGAAGAAGTCCACCGGCAGCTTCGAGTTCCTGCGGCCGAACCGCTTCCGCTTCGACTACGCGAAGCCGTACGCGCAAACGATCGTCGGCGACGGCCAGAAGGTCTGGCTCTACGACGTCGACCTGAACCAGGTCACCGTGCGGCCCTTCGACCGCGCGCTCGGTTCGACGCCGGCCGCGCTGCTCGCCGGCGGTGCGATCGACCGGGACTTCGACCTGAAGCCGCTACCCGATGCCGACGGCCTGCAATGGGCCCAGGCGCTGCCGAAGACCAAGGACGGCAGCTTCCAGTCCCTGAAGATCGGCTTCAAGGGCCCGCTGCTCGCGGCGATCGAGATCGTCGACGCCTTCGGACAACGCTCGCGGCTTGACTTCAAGGGCTTCGAGGCGAATGCGGCGGTGCCTGCCGAGCGGCTGCGTTTTTCGCCGCCCGCCGGCGTCGACGTGATTTCGCAGTAGGGCGCGCGGAGGCGGCGTGAGCGACCTCGCCGACCGGGCCCACGACGGCTCGATCCCGCTGGCCGAACGGCTGCGCCCGAAGACGCTCGCCGAAGTGATCGGCCAGCCGAAGCTGCTCGGCGACGGCAAGCCGTTGCGCGCGGCCTTCGAGTCCGGCCGGCCGCACTCGATGATCCTGTGGGGGCCGCCCGGCACCGGCAAGACCACGCTCGCGCGGCTGATGGCCGATGCGTTCGACGCGCAGTTCATCGCGATCTCCGCGGTGCTCGGCGGCGTGAAGGAGATCCGCGAGGCGGTCGAGCAGGCACGCGTTGCGCAGGGCATGGGTCGGCGCACGATCGTCTTCGTCGACGAGGTGCATCGCTTCAACAAGGCACAGCAGGACGCCTTCCTGCCCCACGTCGAGTCGGGCCTGTTCACCTTCATCGGCGCGACCACCGAGAACCCGGCCTTCGAAGTGAATTCGGCGCTGCTGTCGCGCGCGACGGTGCACGTGCTCGAACCGCTGGGCGATGCCGAGTTGGCCGAGCTGATCGAACGCGGCCGCGCGCTGCTCGCCGCGCCGTCGCTCGACGCCGCGGCACGCACCCGGCTGATCGCCTACGCCGACGGCGACGCGCGCCGGCTGCTCAACACCTACGAGAACGTCGCCGCGGTCGCGACGGGCGCGGGCCGCGACGCGATCGACGAGCCCTTCCTCGAACAGACGCTCGGCGAGCAGCTGCGCCGCTACGACAAGGGCGGCGACCAGTTCTACGACGCGATCAGCGCGCTGCACAAGAGCGTGCGCGGCTCCGATCCGGACGCCTCGCTGTACTGGTTCGTGCGCATGCTCGACGGCGGCGTCGATCCGCGCTATGTCGCGCGCCGCCTCGTGCGCATGGCGAGCGAGGACATCGGCCTGGCCGACCCGCGCGCGCTGCGCCTCGCGCTCGACGCGGCCGAGACCTACGAGCGCCTCGGCTCGCCCGAAGGCGAGCTCGCGCTGGCCGAGGCGGTGGTCTACCTCGCGGTCGCGCCCAAGAGCAACGCGGTCTACCGCGCCTACAACGCGGTGCGCGCCTTCGTCGCGAAGGACACCAGCCGGCCGGTGCCGCTGCACCTGCGCAACGCGCCCACCCGCCTCGCCAAGCAGCTCGATCACGGCAAGGGCTACCGCTACGCGCACGACGAGGCCGGCGGCTTCGCGGCGGGCGAGCGCTACCTGCCCGACGGCGTCGACGAAGTGTTCTACCGGCCGGTCGAGCGCGGCATGGAAATCAAGATCGCCGAGAAGCTCGAAGCGCTGCGGCGCGAAAACGCCGAGCGCCCTGCTGTGCGCAAGCCGGGTTGACCCGCAGCTTGGTGCTTTGCCGCGCTGTCTAGACTGCCGCCCACCGAGCCCGCTGCTGGCGGGCTTTTTGCTAACGCCTTTCAGCCAAGGATGCGCGGCCGTCCTTCGGAAGGCTTGTCAACCACGATCAAGAACCCGCGACATCGGCTTGCCGGTGCGTCGCTCGGGCAGGAGCTTCGGCCGATGGACATCTTTCTTCAGCAAGTCATCAACGGCCTCGTGCTGGGCAGCATGTACGCGCTGGTGGCGCTGGGCTACACGATGGTCTACGGGATCATCAACCTGATCAACTTCGCGCACGGCGAAGTGCTGATGGTGGGGGCGCTGACGAGCTGGAGCGTGATCCGCGTGCTGGGCGACGCGGGCCTGCCGGGCTGGGCGCTGCTGCTGATCGGCCTGGCCTGTGCGGTGCTGGTGTGCTGCGTCCTCAATTTCGTCATCGAGAAGCTCGCCTACCGCCCGCTGCGCAATGCGCCGCGCCTGGCGCCGCTGATCACCGCGATGGGCATGAGCCTCCTGCTGCAGACCATCGCGATGATCATCTGGCAGCCGACGATCAAGAGCTATCCGATCCTGCTGCCCACCGAGCCGCACGCCATTGGCGGCGCGGTCATCACCAACGTGCAGCTGCTGATCCTGGGCGTGACCGTCGCCACGCTGGCCGCGCTGATGTACCTGGTCAACAAGACCAAGCTGGGCCGCGCGATGCGCGCCACCGCCGAGAACCCGCGCGTGGCTTCGCTGATGGGCGTCAAGCCCGACACCGTCATCTCCGCCACCTTCATCATCGGCGCGGCGCTCGCCGCGCTGGCCGGGGTGATGTGGGCCGCCAACTACGGCTCGGCCTCGCACACGATGGGTTTCCTCCCGGGCCTGAAGGCCTTCACCGCGGCCGTCTTCGGCGGCATCGGCAACCTGGCCGGCGCGATGGTCGGCGGCGTGCTGCTCGGCCTGATCGAAGCGCTCGGCGCCGGCTACATCGGCGCCCTGACGGGCGGCGTGCTCGGCAGCCACTACCAGGACATCTTCGCCTTCGTCGTGCTCATCCTCGTGCTCACGCTGCGCCCCCAGGGTCTGCTCGGCGAGCGCGTGGCCGACCGCGCCTGAGAGGGCCACGCCGCCATGAACGCCTCGTCCTCCCGCCATGCCGCCACGAGCGGCCCCAAGCTGCTCGCCTTCGTGCTGTGCGCGATCGGCCTGCTCGTGCTGCCGCTGGTCGCCCAGCAGTTCGGCAACGCCTGGGTGCGCATCCTCGACACCGCCTTGCTCTACGTGCTGCTCGCGCTCGGGCTGAACATCGTCGTCGGCTACGCCGGCCTGCTCGACCTGGGCTACGTCGCCTTCTATGCGGTGGGCGCCTACCTGTTCGCGCTGCTCGCCTCGACGCACCTGCCCGAGGCCTTCCCGGCCATCGCCCAGGCCTTCCCCGAGGGGCTGCACATCAGCCTGTGGCTGGCCATTCCGCTGGCCGCGCTGGTGGCCGCGCTGGCCGGCGTGGTGCTCGGCGCCCCGACGCTCAAGCTGCGTGGCGACTACCTCGCGATCGTCACGCTCGGCTTCGGCGAAATCATCCGCGTCTTCCTCAACAACCTCGACGCGCCCTACAACATCACCAACGGCCCCAAGGGCCTGGCGCAGATCGACTCCGCGACGCTCTTCGGCTTCGAGTTCGCCAAACGCCACGAGCTGTTCGGACTCAAGATCAACAACGTCACCAACTACTACTACCTGTTCCTAGCGCTGGTGGTGGTGAGCGTGCTGATCTGCTACCGCCTCGAGCGCAGCCGCATCGGGCGGGCCTGGATGGCGATCCGCGAAGACGAGATCGCCGCGAAGGCGATGGGCATCAACACCCGCAACATGAAGCTGCTCGCCTTCGGCATGGGCGCGAGCTTCGGCGGCGTCTCTGGCGTGCTGTTCGCGAGCTTCCAGGGCTTCGTCTCGCCCGAGTCGTTCTCGCTGCAGGAGTCGGTGATGATCGTCGCGATGGTGGTGCTCGGCGGCATCGGCCACATCCCGGGCGTCATCGTCGGCGCGGTGCTGCTGGCGGCCTTGCCCGAGGTGCTGCGCTACGTCGCCGGCCCCTTGCAGCAGATGACCGACGGCCGCCTCGATGCGTCGATCCTGCGGCAATTGATGATCGCGCTGGCGATGATCCTCGTGATGCTCTCGCGCCCGCGCGGGCTGTGGCCCGCGCCCGAGCACGGCAAGTCGGCGCAGCCGAAGCTCACCGACGCCGAGGCGACCGCCGCCCGGCCGCAGGCGATCAACCCCTGAAGAGGCGCGCGATGAACCACCCCGAGCGCACCGTCCTGCGCGTGGCCAACGTCTCCAAGCGCTTCGGCGGCCTGCAGGCGCTGAGCGACGTCGGCATCACCATCGAACGCGGCCAGGTCTACGGCCTGATCGGCCCCAACGGCGCGGGCAAGACCACCTTCTTCAACGTCATCACCGGCCTGTACACGCCCGACGGCGGCGTCTTCGAGTTGGAAGGCAAGCCCTACAAGCCGAGCGCCGTCCACGAGGTCGCGAAGGCCGGCATCGCGCGCACCTTCCAGAACATCCGCCTGTTCGCCGACATGACCGCGCTGGAGAACGTCATGGTCGGCCGGCACATCCGCACCACCAGCGGCCTGGTCGGCGCCGTGCTGCGCACGCCCCGCTTCAAGCGCGAGGAGGCGGAGATCGCCGAGCGTGCGCGGCAGCTGCTCGACTACGTCGGCATCGGCAAGTACGCCGACTTCAAGGCCCGCACGCTGAGCTACGGCGACCAGCGCCGCCTCGAGATCGCCCGCGCGCTCGCCACGGAGCCGAAGCTGATCGCGCTCGACGAGCCGGCCGCCGGCATGAACGCCACCGAGAAGGTCGTGCTGCGCGAGCTGATCGACCGCATCAGAAACGACGGCCGCACCATCCTGCTGATCGAGCACGACGTGAAGCTGGTGATGGGCCTGTGCGACCGCGTCACCGTGCTCGACTACGGCAAGCCGATCGCCGAAGGCGCGCCCGCGGATGTCCAGAGAAACGAGAAGGTCATTGAGGCCTACCTCGGAGCCGCCCACGTCGCCCATTGATCGCGCACCGACCTCATGACCGACACCCTCCTCAAAGTCAGCGGCCTGAAGGTCGCCTACGGCGGCATCCAGGCCGTCAAGGGCGCGAGCCTCGAAGTGCATCAGGGCGAGCTCGTCAGCCTCATCGGTGCGAACGGTGCCGGCAAGACCACCACCCTGAAGGCCATCACCGGGCTGCAGCCGCCCGGCGCCGGCGAGATCGAGTTCATGGGCCGCAGCATCAAGGGCCAGGGCCCGTGGGACCTGGTGCGCCAGGGGCTGGTGATGGTGCCCGAGGGCCGCGGCACCTTCACCCGCATGACGATCACCGAGAACCTGCAGATGGGCGCGTTCTGCCGCGACGACAAGGAGGTCGAGGCGGACATCGACAAGGTCTTCGCGATCTTCCCGCGTCTGAAGGAACGAAGGGCCCAGCTGGCCGGCACGATGAGCGGCGGCGAGCAGCAGATGCTGGCGATGGGGCGCGCGCTGATGGCCAAGCCCAAGGTGCTGCTGCTCGACGAGCCCAGCATGGGGCTCAGCCCGATCATGGTCGACAAGATCTTCGAGGTGGTCAACGACATCCACCGGCAGGGCACGACGATCTTGCTGGTCGAGCAGAACGCGAGCCGCGCGCTCGCGCTTGCCAACCGTGGCTACGTGATGGAGTCCGGCGAGGTCACGATGAGCGGCGAGGCGAAGGCGCTGCTCAACGACCCGAAGGTGCGCGCGGCCTACCTCGGGGAATAGCCTTCCTCGAAGGCGAGCCTCACCCCACCGCCCGCCGGTAGTCGCTCGGCGCGACGCCGAGCCGGCCGCGGAACACGCGGCTGAAGTGCGCCATGTTCGTGAAGCCGAAGGCGAGCGCGATGTCGGTGATCGAGCGCTGCGCGTTCGCGCGGTCTTCGAAGGCGGCGCGGCAGGCGAGCAGGCGCTGGCGCAGGATGTAGCCGGCGACGCCGTCGGGCTCCTCGCTGAAGGCGTTGTAGAGCTGGCGCCGGCTGCAGCCGAGCGCCAGCGCGAGCGCATCGACGCTCAGGCGCGCATCGCCCAGGTGCTGCTGCACGTGGCGCTTGATGCGTTCGCGCAGCGCCTCGCGCTGCGTCAGCGCGGTGCCCTCGCCGGCGAGGTCGAGCAGCGCCAGATGCACGAACTGCGTGATCGCGTCGCCGACGCCGCGCGCCGCGGTGTCGCTCATGCCGGGCAGTTCGCGCCAGGCCGAGCGCATGGTCTCCAGCGCGAGCCGCGCGACGCCGCCCGAGCCGCCGAGCCGGCGCGCCATCAGCGGGTCGAGCGCGAGGCCGCGGTCGGCCAGGCGCTGCTTCGGGATCATCACGATGAGGTGCTCGACGCGCGGCGTCGGGTTCGCGACCGCGTAGCTGTCGGTGGTGTCGTAGATGCTCCACTGGTCGGGCGTCACCCAGGTCTCGCGGCCCTGCTGGCCGACGCCGGCACAGCCCGCATACGGCGCGACGATCTTCAGGTAGGGCAGGCGCTCGCCGTGCGTCAGCGAGGCGCTGCGCCTCACGCGGTGGCGGTTCGCCTCCAGCCTCGACAGCACCACGTCGCCGGCATGCAGCGTCGCGACGCGGCCGTCGAAGCCGGTGTCGCCGTAGGTGTCGGACTTCAGGCCTTGGAACAGCCGCTCCATCCATTCGGCCCAGGCGCGCACGCGCTCGCGCGCGGGCACGGCCTCGGTGGTGACGATGCGGGCAGGCGCGGTCATCGCGGTGTGGCAGAGGTTCCTCGGCGCGGGTCCTCGGCGCGGCCCGCCGCCGAAGCGTAGCGCCCAGTCACCGTGCGGCCCGGCGGCTGCGGGTAAGTCCGAGGCTGCCGTGCACGCTTCGGCAAGTCGCGTGCATGGCTGGCGAAGCGCGCGGCGCGGCGGCTTTCGAGAATCCGCGGACCCGGCCGGCCCGAGCCGAGGAGGAGACGCCGATGAGCCGCACCCGCACCGTCCCCGCCCCCCTGCCTGCCGGCGTGCGCCGGCGCAGCATCGTCCAGGCCGCCGCCGCTTCGCTGGCGTTGCCCACCGCGCTGCGCGCGCAGACGACGCCGGTGCGCATCGGCTACACGATCGCGCGCACCGGGCCGTGGACCACCGGCGCGCAGGTGAGCCAGGAGCCGAACTACCTGCTGTGGGCCGAGCAGCAGAACGCCGCGGGCGGCCTGAACGTCAAGGGCAGCCGGCGCCCGATCGAGCTGGTGAGCAGCGACGATCGCAGCGACATCGAGACCTGCGTGCGCTCCTACGAGAAGCTGATGGGCTCGGACAAGGTCGATCTGGTGCTGCCGCCCTGGGGCAGCAACGCGAACTTCGCGGTCGCGCCGCTCGCCAACCGCTTCGGCTATCCCTTCCTCGCGCCGACGGCGCTGAGCCGCCGGCTCGTCGAGATGAAGCTGCCGTATTTCTTCCTCATGCTGCAGCAACCCAAGCCGATGATGGACGCGCTGGTCGCGATGCTGAAGGCCAGCGGCGCGACGACGCTCGCCACCATCTACGTCGACGACCTGTTCGGCCTGGAGAACTACGCGGCGCTGAAGGTTGCGGCACAGGGCGCGGGCCTGCGCATCGTCGAGGACAAGAGCTACCCCGGCGGCGTGAAGGACCTGTCGCCGGTCCTGCGCTCGATCAAGGACAAGAACCCCGACGCCTTCGTCTCGCTGAGCTACCCGCCGGACACCATCCTCGCGAGCCGGCAGGCCAAGGAGATCGGCTTCAACCCGCGCTTCTTCTATGCGAGCGTCGGCACCGCGTTCCAGCTCTACCGCAACGTGATGGCCGCGGGCGCCGAAGGCGTGCTCGGCATGGGCTCGTGGAACGGCAAGACGAGCCCCGGCGCCAAGGCCTACTACGACGCGCACGTCGCGAAGTTCGGCGCCCAGAAGGAGCCCGACCGTTGGGCCAGCGGCGCGACCTGGGCTTCGCTGGAGATCCTGAGCGCCGCGGTCGCGAAGGCGGGGCTCGACCGCAAGGCGATCCGCGATTACGTGGCCGGCAACGAGCACGCGACCATCCTCGGCAAGATCCGCTTCGCCGGCAGCGAGAACGTCGGCACGCCGGGCACGGTGAGCCAGTGGCAGAAGGGCGAGTTCGAGGTGGTGTGGCCGAAGTCGAACGCGACCGCGCCGCTGGTCGCGCCGAAGCCGGCATGGACCTGACGTTGTCGGCATGAGCCTGCACGCCTGGCTCGAGCTGATCGCCTCGGGCCTCATCACCGGCGGCATCTACGCGCTCGTCGCGCTCGGGCTGAACCTGCAGTACGGGCTGATGCGCGTGCTCAACATCGCGCACGGCGAGTTCCTGATGCTCGGCGCCTTCGCGACCTGGGCCGCGCACGTCGGCTGGGGCGTCTCGCCGCTGCTGATGATCCCGGGGAGCTTCGCGCTGCTGTTCGCGGTCGGCCTCGTCGTGCATCGGCTGTGCATCCGGCCCCTGACGCGAAGCTCGGCGAACGTGGAGATCTTCGAGGCCCGCGGCCTGATGGCCAGCTTCGGTCTGATGTTCCTGGTGCAGAACTTCGCGCAGAGCGTCTGGGGCGGCGACCTGCGCGGCTACGACTACCTGGCCGAGCCGGTCTCGATCGGCGGCGCCGGCTTCGCGGCCAACAAGCTGCTGCTGTTCGTGCTGGCGCTCGCGGCGAGCGCGGCGCTGATCGCGCTGCTGCGCACCACGTTGCTGGGCAAGGGCGTGCGCGGCCTGATGCAGTCGCCCACCGGCGCGAAGCTGGTCGGCATCGACACCGAACGGCTGCATCCGCTGATGTTCGGCATCGGGCTCGGCCTGTCGGGCGTCGCCGGCTGCCTGCTGTCGATGAGCTACACGATCTCGCCGTCGATGGGCGGGCCCTACACGGTCACCGCGCTGATCGTCATCACGCTCGGCGGCTTCGGCAGCATGGGCGGCGCGCTCGCCGGCGGGCTCGGGCTCGGCGTGATCGAGGCGATCGGCATGCACTACACCAGCCCGTCGCTGAAGTCGCTGCTGTCGTACGCGGTGTTCATCGCGGTGCTGCTGTGGAAGCCGAACGGCCTGTTCAACCCGCGATGAGGCGAGCTCGGTGAAGCGCGACCTGCTGATCCTCTTCGCCCTCGTCGGCTGGGCGCTGGCGCTGCCGGCCTGGGGCAGCGCGTTCGCGGTCTCGCTCGGCTTGAGCTGTCTGATGTACGCGGCGCTCGCGACGAGCTGGAACCTCTTCTGCGGCCCGACGCGCTACGTCTCGCTCGCCACCGCCGCGTTCTTCGGGCTCGGCGCCTATGCGAGCGCGCTGACGCTCGACCAGCTCGCATGGCCGCTGGTGATCGCGCTGGGCGCGGCGGTCGCGGCGCTCGTCGCCGCGGTGATGGGCTTGCTGGTGCTGCACCTGCGCGGCACCTACTTCGCGGTGCTGACCTTCGGCATGACCGAGCTGATCGCGCACGCCGTCACCACCTGGGAAAAGCAGGTCACCGGCACCGTCGGCCGCGTGCTCGCGACGGTGCCCGAGCCGAACACCGTCTACCTGACCGTGCTGGTCCTTGCGGCCGGCTCGGTGCTCGCGGCGATCGCGGTGCGCGCGAGCCGCTTCGGGCTCGCGCTGGCCGGCATCGGCGCAGACGAACAGCGCGCGCAGACGCTGGGCGTCGACACCCGGCTCGTGAAGACGGCCGGCTTCGCGCTCGGCGCGGCCTTCGCGGGCGCGGTGGGCGCGGCGATGAGCGTGCGCTGGACCTACATCGATCCGCACACCGTCTTCAACCCCTTCATCGGTTTCCAGACGGTGCTGATCGTGCTGATCGGCGGCGCCGGCACGCTGTGGGGCCCGCTGATCGCCGCGGTGGCGTTCAGCCTGCTGGCCGAGACGCTTCGGCTCTCGATGCCGCAGCTCTACATGATGACGCTCGGCCTGCTGCTGATCCTGTGCGTGCTCTACCTGCCGGGCGGGCTGGCCTCGCTGCGGCTGCCGCGCTTCGACACGGCATCGCTGCGCGCGCCGTGGAGCTTGCGCCGATGAACGGCCACCCGCTGCTCGAAGCGCGCGAGCTGACGGTTCGCTTCGGCGGGCTGGTCGCGGTGGATGCCGTCAGCGCGGCCTTCGCGCCCGGCGAACTCGTCGGGCTGATCGGCCCGAACGGGGCCGGCAAGACGACCTTCTTCAACGCGCTGTCGGGCGTCGTCGCGCCGACGGCCGGGCAGCTGCGCGCGCAGGGGCTCGATCTCACCGGCGCGCGGCCCGACCGCTTCGCGCGCGAAGGCATCGCGCGCAGCTTCCAGACGCCGCGGGTGTTCGGGTCGTTCAGCGTCGCCGCGAACGTCGGCTTCGGGCTGCGCTTCGCCGGCCGGCGCCGGGCCGCGCCGGCGCTGCTGGCCGACGAGGCGGCGATCCTGCGCTTCCTCGGCCTCGAGGCGCTGGCCTCGGCGCCGGCCGCGTCGGTCACGCCTTCGCAGCAGCGGCTGCTCGAGATCGGCATGGCGCTCGCGACGCGGCCGCGGCTGCTGCTGCTCGACGAGGTCGCCGCCGGCCTGACCGAAGGCGAGGTCGAGACGATGGCCCGGCTGATCCGCCGCCTGCGCGACGAGCTCGAGCTCGCGGTGATCTGGATCGAGCATGCGGTGACCACGCTGCTCGCGCACGTCGAGCGCGTGCTCGTGCTGCACCAGGGCCGCAAGATCGCCGACGGCACGCCCGCGCAGGTGGTGCGGCATGCGGAGGTGATCGAGGCCTACCTCGGCGAGGAGGTCGCCGCATGAGCCGCGCTCCGCAGGGCCGGCGAAGCCGGCAAAGAGGGGCCCCGCGTCGCGGGGATCGAAGCGAGCCCATGCGGCGGGGCTGCCGACAGCGCGGTCTTGCGATGTCGTCCGGCTTGTCGGAGGCAGCGGCATGAGCGGCGCCCGTCTGCAGATCGACGGCCTGAGCGCCGGCTACGGCGGCTTCGAGGTGCTGCGCGGCCTGACGCTCGAAGCGAAGCCGGGCCTCACCGTGATCCTCGGCCCCAACGGCGCCGGCAAGACGACGCTTCTGAAGGCGATCGCCGGGCTGATCCCGCGGCGCGGTGTCGTGAGGCTCGACGGTGCCGAGATCGCGCCCGGCACCGCGACCAGCGCGATCGTCGAGCGCGGCCTCGTGCTGGTGCCCGAAGGCCGGCAGCTGTTCGCGCAGATGAGCGTCGCCGAGAACCTCGAACTCGGCGGCTGGCTCGTGAGCGCGCCCGAGCGCGCACGGCGCATCGCGCAGGCGCTGCGCGACTTTCCCCGGCTCGCCGAACGCGCGAAGCAGCTCGCCGGCACGATGAGCGGTGGCGAGCAGCAGATGGTCGCCGTCGCGCGTGCACTGATCAGCGCACCGAAGCTGCTGATGCTCGACGAACCCTCGCTTGGCCTGGCGCCGAAGATGGTCGCCGAACTGCTCGCGATCGCCCGGCGCATCGCCGACGCCGGCACCACCGTGCTGATGGTCGAGCAGAACATGCGGCGTGCGCTCGCGGTGGCTGACCGCGGCTACGTGCTCGAACGGGGCCGGCTGGTCGCGAGCGGGCCGGCCGCGCTGCTCGCAAGGTCGTCGATCGTGAGGCAGGCTTACCTGGGCCAGGCCGCTTCGACGCCGGCGCCGTCTTCAACGCCTGCCTCTTCCTCGCCTTCGCCCTCGTCCTCGTCACCCTCGTCCCAGGAGCCCGCCATGTCCGACCTCTCCATGCTCATCAACGGCCTGGCCGTCACCGCGCAGCACGGCGCCGCCTTCGAGCGCCGCAATCCGCTCGACGGCAGCGTCGCCACCCGCGCACCCGCGGCCAGCGTGGCCGACGCGACGATGGCCGCCGACGCGGCCGCCGCGGCCTTCAAGACCTGGGGCCAGACGGGCCCCGGCGCGCGCCGCGCGCTTCTGCTGAAGGCGGCCGACGCGCTCGAAGCCAAGGCCGCGCAGTTCGCCGAGGCGATGGCCGCCGAGACCGGCGCATCGGCGCTGTGGGCCGGCTTCAACGTGCACCTCGCGGCCGACATGCTGCGCGAGGCCGCGGCGCTCACCACGCAGATCAGCGGCGAGGTGATCCCCTCGGACGTGCCGGGCTCGCTCGCGATGGGCCTGCGCCAGCCGGCCGGCGTGGTGCTCGGCATCGCGCCGTGGAACGCGCCGGTGATCCTCGGCGTGCGCGCGATCGCGACGCCGCTGGCCTGCGGCAACACGGTGATCCTCAAGGGCAGCGAAAACTGCCCGCGCACGCACCAGCTCATCATCGAATCGCTGCAGGACGCGGGCTTCCCGGCCGGTGTCGTCAACTACCTCACCAACGCGCCGGCCGATGCGGGCACGCTGGTCGAGGCGATCGTCGCGCACCCGGCGGTGCGCCGCGTCAACTTCACCGGCTCGACGCGCGTGGGCAAGCTCATCGCGCAGACCTGCGCGAAGCACCTGAAGCCGGCGGTGCTCGAACTCGGCGGCAAGGCACCGTTCATCGTGCTCGACGACGCGGACCTCGACGCCGCCGTCGCCGCCTGCGCCTTCGGCGCCTTCGCCAACAGCGGGCAGATCTGCATGAGCACCGAGCGCATCGTCGTCGATGCGAAGGTCGCCGACGACTTCGTCGCGAAGTTCGCGGCGAAGGCGAAGTCGTTGCCGCTCGGCGACCCGCGCAAGGGCCCGGTGGTGCTGGGCTCGGTGATCGGCATGGGCACCGTCGAGCACTGCAACGCGCTGATCGACGACGCGCTCGCGAAGGGCGCGAAGCTGGTCTGCGGCGGCAAGGCCGAGAACACGCTGATGCCGGCGACGCTGCTCGATCGGGTGACCGGCGCGATGCGGATCTACCACGAGGAGACCTTCGGGCCGGTGAAGGCGATCGTGCGGGTCGACGGCGTCGAGGCGGCGGTCGAATGCGCGAACGACAACGAGTTCGGCCTGTCGGCCGCGGTGTTCGGCCGCGACATCGCACGCGCCTTCGAAGTCGCCAAGCGCATCGACAGCGGCATCTGCCACGTCAACGGGCCGACGGTGCACGACGAGGCGCAGATGCCCTTCGGCGGCGTCAAGGGCTCGGGACTCGGGCGCTTCGGCGGCAAGGCCGGGGTGGCCGAATTCACCGAGCTGCGCTGGGTGACGGTGCAGACGACGGGGCGGCAGTACCCGTTCTGAGCGCGTCGGGCGTGCGCGCCGGTGGACTAGTGCTTGTCCGCCTCGCTGGTGAAGCTGTCCGCGTAGAACGCGTCGGCCGGCAAGCCGCACCGCTCGACGAGATCGCGCTGCGCCGCATCCACCATCACCGGCGCGCCGCAGGCGTAGACCTCGTGCCCGCTCAGGTCGGGCAGGTCCTCCATCACCGCCCGGTGCACGAAGCCCGTGCGGCCGAACCAGGCGTCTTCCGGCTTCGGCTCGCTCAGCACCGGCACGTAGCGCAGGTTCGGCATCGCGGCCGCGGCCTGCTCGGCCCAGTCGTGCATGTAGAGATCGGCCTTGCTGCGGCAGCCCCAGTACAGCACCGCGTCGCGCGCGATGGCCTTCTGGCGCATCAGCTCGACGATCGCCTTGATCGGCGCGAAGCCGGTGCCCGAGGCGAGCAGCACGATCGGCTTGTCGATCTCCTCGCGCAGGAAGAAGCTGCCGAACGGGCCCTCCATGCGCAGGATCTCCTTCTCCTTCATCGCGCCGAAGACGTGGTCGGTGAACTTGCCGCCGGGCATGTGGCGCAGGTGCAGCTCGACCGTGCCGCCGGCCGCGTCGCCGGGCGCGGTCGCCATCGAATAGCTGCGGCGCGCGCCGTCGCGCAGAAGGAATTCGAGGTACTGGCCGGCGCGGTACTTGAAGACGAGGTTGGCCGGCAGCTGCAAGGTCAGCACCGCGACGTCGGGCGCGGGACGGGCGATCGTCGCGACGCGGCAAGGCACCTTCTGCACCGGGTACTCGCCGGCGGTGGCGACGGTGCGGGCCTCGATCGTCAGGTCGGTCTGCGGTGTCGCGCAGCAGGTCAGCACGAAGCCGGCTTCCTCCTCGGCCGGACTCAGGGCCTTCAGCTGGTGCGCGCCGTGGATCACGCGGCCTTCGAGCAGGCGGCTCTTGCAGGAGCCGCAGGCGCCGTCACGGCAGCCGTAGGGCAGGCCGATGCCCTGGCGGATCGCGGCGGCGAGCACCGCTTCGTCGCGTGCCACGTCGAAGCTGCGGCCGGCGGGCTGCACCGTGACCTTGAAACTCATTGGCTATCCTCGACTGATGCGTGTTTCGACGACCTCGAATTGTGCCCGCCGGCCCTCGCGGCTCGCCGGCTCGAGGCCTTGGCTCGAAGCGCGCAGGGCGCCATGCTGAACCCGTCGCCCTCGCCGCCACGCGCCTTCCGCCGGGCGCGTCTGCTGATCGTCGGCTGCGGCGATGTGGGGCAGCGCGTGCTGCGCGAGCTCGGCGGTCGCTGGCGCGTCTGCGCGCTGACTTCCAAGCCGGCCCACGCGGCTGCGCTGCGCGCGCTCGGCGCCCGCCCGCTGCTCGGCAACCTCGACGCGCCGGGGTCGCTCGGGCGCCTGGCGGCGCTGGCAGGCCGCGTGCTTCATCTGGCACCGCCGCCCGCCCAGGGCGCCGGCGATCCGCGCACCGCCGCCTTGCTGCGCGCGCTGGCCCGCGGCGGCGTCGTGCGCCGCATCGTCTACGGCAGCACCAGCGGCGTCTACGGCGACGCGGCCGGCGCACGCTTCGACGAGACCCGCACGGTCGCGCCCGCGACCGACCGCGCGCGCCGCCGCGTCGATGCCGAGCGCCGCCTGCGATGGTTCGGCGCGGCCTTCGGCGCGAACGTGAGCCTGCTGCGCATCCCGGGCATCTACGCACCCGACCGCGAGGGCGGCGATCCGCGCGAGCGCGTCGTGCGGGGCACGCCGGTGCTCCGCCGCGAGGACGACGTGTTCACCAACCACATCCACGCCGACGATCTGGCGCGCGCCTGCATCGCGGCGCTGCTGCGCGCGAAGCCGCAGCGCGCGGTCCACGTCAGCGACGACGGCGACCTGCGCATGGGCGACCACTTCGATCTCGTCGCCGACCTGCACGGCCTGCCGCGCCCGCCGCGCATCGGCCGCGACGAAGCGCGCGAGCGGCTCGGGCCCATGGCGCTGAGCTTCCTGAGCGAATCGCGCCGCCTCGACAACCGGCGGCTGAAAACCGAGCTGCGGGTCGCGCTGCGCCATCCGACGGTGCGCGAAGGGCTGAAGCCGCGGGCTCGATGACGCCTCGAAAGGACAGAGCGATGACCGTCCACGTGATCGACCACCCGCTGCTCAAGCACAAGCTCACCTACCTGCGCATGCAGGAGACGACGACCGACAACTTCCGGCGCCTCGTGCGCGAGATCGCGGCGATGCTGGCCTACGAGGTGACCCGGGATCTGGCGACCGAGTCGATCGCGATCACGACGCCGGTCGCGACGACGCGCGCGCCGGTGATCGCCGGCAAGAAGCTGTGCCTCGTGTCGATCCTGCGCGCGGGCAACGGCATGCTCGACGGGATGATCGATCTGCTGCCCGGCGCACGGGTCGGCCACATCGGCCTCTACCGCGACCCCGCGACGCTGGAGCCGGTGGAGTACTACGTGAAGTTGCCCGAGGACATCGGCGAGCGGCTGGTGATCGTCGTCGATCCGATGCTCGCGACCGGCAACTCGGCGCTTGCCGCGCTGTCGCGCCTGAAGGGCGCCGGCGTCACCAGCATGAAGCTGGTGAACCTGCTCGCCGCGCCCGAGGGCCTGCGTGCGGTGCAGGCGGCGCATCCCGACGTGCCGATCACCGTGGCCGCGGTCGACGAGCGCCTGAACGAGCACGGCTACATCGTGCCGGGGCTGGGCGATGCCGGCGATCGGATCTTCGGCACGAAGTGAACGCAACGGCGGCCGTGCTGAGCGCACCGGCCGCCGCGCGGCGGCCTAGCGCCTGCCGAACGGCGGCTGCCCGCGCCAGTAGCGCAGCACCAGCCAGCCCCCGAGCATCCCGCCGAGGTGCGCGAAGTGCGCGACGCCGCCGGTCGGTTGCGCGAAGCCCAGGGCCAGCTCGATGGCCCCGAACACGATCACGAAGGTGCGCGCCTTCATCGGGATCGGCGGGAACAGCGGCATGATGGTCCGGTTCGGGAACAGCATCCCGAACGCGAGCAAGAGGCCGAACAGCCCGCCCGAGGCGCCGACGGTCGGGTAGGGCGACTGCAGCAGCGCCGCGATCAGCAGCTGCGTCAGCCCTGCCGCGAGCACGCTGGAGCCGTAGAACTGGACGAAGCGGCGCGGGCCCCAGAGCTGCTCGAGCTCGGCGCCGAACATCCACAGGCCCAGCATGTTGAAGAACAGGTGGCCGATGCCGCCGTGCAGGAAGGCGTAGGTCGCGATCTGCCACGGCATGAAGCGCTCGCCGATCGGCCACAGCGCGAACAGCTGCGTGAACCAGGGGCCGAACAGGATTTGATCGAGGCAGAACACCGCCACGTTGATCAGGATCAGGGCCTGGGTGATCGGTGGCAGTGAAGGCATGCTGCTCGTCGGGCGCGCTGAGCGACGCGCGTCGCGCGGCGGCGCTCGGCTTCGTCAGGTGGGTGGCTGGTGCCCCGGGTCGGACTCGAACCGACACTCCTTGCGGAACGGGATTTTGAGTCCCGCGCGTCTACCGATTTCACCACCGGGGCCGGTGTCTGAACGCCGCGGATTCTGCCATCCGGCCTCGCGCACGGCGGCGTGGCGAAGGCAAGGGCTTTGGGTCGCGCTGCCACAATCAAACGACCTTTCGACGCCCGAAGAACGCCATGCCACGCGCCGCGAAGCCTCGTTATCCGACCGTGGAAGACACCATCGGCAACACGCCGCTGGTGCGCTTGCAGCGCGTGCCCGGCGAGGACAACGAGCGCCGCGGCAACCTGATCCTCGGCAAGCTCGAAGGCAACAACCCGGCGGGCTCGGTGAAGGATCGGCCGGCGATCGGCATGATCCGCCGCGCCGAGGAACGCGGCGAGATCAAGCCCGGCGATGCGCTGATCGAGGCGACCTCCGGCAACACCGGCATCGCGCTCGCGATGGCTGCCGCGATCCGCGGCTACCGGATGCTGCTGGTGATGCCGGAGGATCTTTCGATCGAGCGTGCGCAGACGATGAAGGCCTTCGGCGCCGAGCTGATCCTCACGCCCAAGGCCGGCGGTATGGAGTACGCGCGCGACCTCGCCGAGCAGATGCAGCGCGAAGGCAAGGGCCGCGTGCTCGACCAGTTCGCGAACGCCGACAACCCGCGCATCCACGTCGAGACCACCGGGCCCGAGATCTGGCGCGACACGCAGGGGCAGATCACCCACTTCGTCAGTGCCATGGGCACGACCGGCACGATCACCGGCGTGTCCACCTTCCTCAAAGAGAAGAACCCGGCGATCCGCATCGTCGGCGCGCAGCCGAGCGAAGGCTCGCGCATCCCCGGCATCCGCAAGTGGCCCGAGGCCTACCTGCCGAAGATCTTCGAGCCGCAGCGCGTCGACGAGACGATCAACGTGAGCCAGGCCGACGCCGAGGACATGGCCCGCCGGCTCGCCCGCGAGGAAGGCCTGTTCGCCGGCATCTCGGCCGCGGGCGCGTGTTGGGCGGCACTGGAAGTGGCGCGCGAGGTCGAGAACGCGACGATCGTGTTCATCGTCTGCGACCGCGGCGACCGCTACCTCTCCACCGGCGTGTTCCCTGCCTGATCGCCGGAGCCGGCGTGAAGTACGAGTACCGCTACTGCACGCACTGCGCGACCCCGCTCGAGTGGATCGAGCTCGCGGAGGACGGCGGCCCGAAGCGCCGGCTGCGTTGCCCGGCCTGCGGCTGGACGCACTGGAACAACCCGACCCCGGTGCTTGCCGCGGTCATCGAATGCGAGGACCGCGACGGCAAGCTCTTCCTCGCGCGCAACGCGCTGTGGCCGGGCAAGTTCTTCGGGCTCGTCACCGGCTTCATGGAAGCGGGCGAGACGCCGGAGGAGGGGGTCGCGCGCGAGGTCCTCGAAGAGACCTCGCTCGACGTGGGCGCCGTCACGCCGATCGGCGTTTGGGACTTCCAGCGGCTGAATCAGTTGATCGTCGCCTACCACGTGAAGGCGCGCGGCGAAATCGTGCTGTCGCCCGAACTCGCCGAGTACCGCCTGTTCGCGCCGCAGGAGGTGCGCTGCTGGCCGGCCGGCACCGGCTATGCGCTCGCGCAGTGGCTGCGTGGGCGCGGCATCGAGCCGCGCTGGATGGAGCCGCTGAAACCCTCGGCCTAGAATTTCGCGGTCGTTCGCAGATGCCAGGAATCACGATGGAAGCGCACAAGGAACTGGACGCCCGGGGCCTCAACTGCCCGTTGCCGATCCTCAAGGCGAAGAAGGCGCTGGCGGAGCTGTCGAGCGGCCAGACGCTGAAGGTGCTGGCGACCGACCCGGGCTCGGTGCGCGACTTTCAGGCCTTCGCGCGTCAGACCGGCAACGAGCTGCTCGAGCAGCAGGCGAACGGCGACGAATTCACCCACTTCCTTCGCAGACGTTGACCACCCCGTTTCGGTTTCGCCGCTCCCCTCAAGGGGCGCCGCAGGCGGACCGGCGAAGCCGGATCCGCGGCGGCTGCGGCTAGACGACGGTCCGACTCATAGCGACAGCGAGCGCAAGTAGTCGCGGAAGCCCGCGCCGACCTGCGGGTGTGTCAAGGCCAGCTCCACGTTGGCCTGCAGGAAGCCTTCCTTGCTGCCGCAGTCGTAGCGCTTGCCTTCGTAGGTGTAGGCGAACACCTTCTGCCGGCGCAGCAGCCCTGCGATGCCGTCGGTGAGCTGGATCTCGCCGCCGACGCCGCGCGGCTGGTTGCGGATCTCGTTGAAAACGTCGGGCATCAGGATGTAGCGGCCGGCGACGCCCAGCCGCGACGGCGCGACTTCCGGCGCCGGCTTCTCGACGATGCGCGAGATGTCCATCATGCGGTCGCTCACCGGCGTGCCGGCGACGATGCCGTAGCGCCGCGTTTGCTCGGCCGGCACCTCCTGCACCGCGATGATCGACGCGCGCCAGTCGGCGAACTGGTCGACCATCTGCCGCAGGATCGGCGTCTCGCCGACCATCAGGTCGTCGGCCAGCAGGATCGCGAAAGGCTCGTTGCGCACCAGGCGCTCGGCGCACAGCACCGCGTGGCCCAGCCCCATCATCTTGGCCTGGCGCACGTAGACGCATTCCATGTCGTCGGGCTTGACCTGGTGCACCAGCGCGAGCAGGTCCGACTTGTTGGCCGCCTCCAGCTCCATCTCGAGCTCGTAGGCCATGTCGAAGTGGTCTTCGATCGGACGCTTGCTGCGGCCGGTGACGAAGATCATCTCGCGGATGCCGGCGTTGTAGGCCTCCTCGACCGCGTACTGGATCAGCGGCTTGTCCACCACCGGCAGCATCTCCTTCGGCTGCGCCTTGGTGGCCGGCAGGAAGCGGGTGCCGAGTCCGGCCACGGGGAAGATCGCCTTGTTGATCAGCATCGTGTTTGCACTCCGTCGAAGTTCGATTGATTCTGGCATCGCACCCATGTAGCCTCGCCGAGCCGTGGCCTGGGCATGCGTATCGGCGCGTGATTTCCACCGCGCCGCGAAGCTGAGCAAACGATGGACCTGCTGATCGTCGAGCCGATAGAAACCGAAGTCCTGCAGTGGCTCCAGGCGCGCTACCACGTGCTCCATGCGCCGGAGCTGGCCGCCCAGCCGCAGGCGCTGCGCGAGAACCTCGCGATCGCCCGCGCCGCGATCCTGCCGACGGCCCTGCGCGTCGATGCCGGGATGATCGACGCCGCACCGATGCTGCGCGCGATCGGCCGCATCGAGCCCGGCTTCGACAACGTCGATCTCGAAGCCTGCGCGCAGGCTTCGATCGAGGTGGTGCGCGGCTCGGCGGCCACCGCGCCGGCCGAAGCCGAGTTCATGATCGGCGCGCTGATCGCGCTGATGCGCCCGGGCTTCGACGGTGCCGAGGTCGGCGTCGGGCGCGAGCTGGCCTCGGCCACGGTCGGGCTGATCGGCCTGGCGCCCGCGGCGCGTTCTCTGTCGGCGATGCTGAGTGGCTTCGGCTCGCGCCTCGTCGGCTACGACCCGTCGGTGCATGCCAGCGACCTGCTCTGGGGCCGCTGGCGCATCGAGGCGATCAGCCTGCGCGAGCTGCTCGAAACCGCCGACGCCGTCTGCCTCCAGCTGCCCTACTACAGCCGCTACCAGGGCCTGCTCGGCGAACGCTACCTGCCGATGTGCAAGCCCGGACAGGTGGTGCTGGCCACCTCGCATTCGGCGCTGTTCGACGAAACGGCGCTGGCCGAGGCGCTGAAGAGCGGCCGGCTCGCCAGCGCCTGGCTCGACAGCGTCGAGCCCGGCCTGTTCGATCCGGGCCGGCCGCTGCACGGCGTGCCCAACCTGCACGCCAGTTCGCGGCTGGCCGGCTACACGCAGGAGTCGCGCGTGCGCAGCGTGTGGACCGTCGCGCAGCGGCTGCACGAGATCCTTCACGAGACCCCCGGCGCCACCTACCCGTTCGAGTCGACCGGCTCGAGCCCGCTGCACGGCCCCGTCTCGCAGCCGGCGCCGCTCGGCATGCTCGACGACGAACTGCGCGGCGGTGGCGCGAGCTACCGCGATTCGAGCCACGCGCCCCTCAGCGACGCGGTGCTCGACACGCTGCCGGCCGAACTCGAAGACGCCGACGCCGAGGCGCTGCTGCGCGCGCTCGAGGAAGCCTCGGCCGAAGGCGAAGCCGACCAGCCGGCCGCTACGAAGCCAGGCGGTCGCGCTGGCGCCTGAGGCGCTCGAGCGTCTCGCCGAAGTCGGCCAGCCGCTGGCGCTCCTGCGCCACCACCGCGGCCGGCGCACGCGCGACGAAGCTCTCGTTCGCGAGCTTGGCGTTCGCCTTCGCGATCTCGCCTTCGAGCCGCGTCACTTCCTTGCCGAGCCGTTCGCGTTCGGCCGCGACGTCGATCTCGACATGCAGTGCCAGCCGCGCCTCGCCCTGGATCACCACCGGCGCCGCCTCGGTCGCCTGCGCGAACGCGGCCTCGTCGTCGAACACGCGCACCTCGGCGAGCTTCGCCAGCGCCTGCAGCAAGGGTGCCGCCTGGCGCACGAAGCCGGCATCGCCGTGCGCCAGCAGCGGCACGCGCTCGGCCGGCGAGAGGTTCATCTCCGAGCGCAGGTTGCGGCAGGCGCCGACCGCGGCCTTCAGCTTCGCGATCCAGGCATCGGCTTTCGCATCGATGCGCTCGGGCTGCGCGACGGGGTAGGGCGCCTGCATGATCGACTTGCCGCCGCCCGCCACCGCACGCTGCGCGACCGGCGCGACCGCCTGCCACAGCTCTTCGGTGATGAAGGGCGCGATCGGGTGCAGCAGGCGCAGCACCGTCTCCAGCACGCGGATCAGCGTGCGGCGGGTCGCGCGCTTCGTCGCGTCGTCGCCCGTCTGGATCTGCACCTTGGCGATCTCGAGGTACCAGTCGCAGTACTCGTCCCAGACGAAGCTGTAGGCCGCGTTGGCGACGAGATCGAGCCGGTAGTCGGCGAAGCCCTGCGCGACCGCGGCCTCGGCGCGCTGCAGCTCGCCCATGATCCAGCGGTCGGCCTGCGAGAAGTGCAGGTAGCCGCACAGAACAGCGGCTTGACCGCTGTTGCCAGCGGTCGTGCACTCGTCGGCCGTGTGCTCCTTGAAGCCGCAGTCGTGGCCCTCGCAATGCATCAGCACGAAGCGCGTCGCGTTCCAGAGCTTGTTGCAGAAGTTGCGGTAGCCCTCGCAGCGCTTGGTGTCGAAGGCGATGTCGCGGCCCAGGCTCGCGTAGCTCGCCATCGTGAAGCGCAGCGCGTCGGCGCCGTAGGCCGGCATGCCCTGCGGGTACTCCTTGGTGAGGCGCGCCGCGATCTTCGGCGCGAGCTCGGGCTTGCGCAGGCCGACCGTGCTCTTCCTGATGAGCGTCGCGAGCTCGCAGCCCTGGATCAGATCGACCGGGTCGAGCACGTTGCCCTCGCTCTTGCTCATCTTCTGGCCCTGGGCGTCGCGCACCAGGCCGTGGATGTAGACATCGCGGAACGGCACCTTGCCGGTGAAGTGCAGCGTCATCATGATCATCCGGGCGACCCAGAAGAACAGGATGTCGAAGCCGGTCACCAGCACGCTCGACGGCAGGAAGAGCTTCTGCTCGATCGTCTCGCCGGGCCAGCCGACGGTGGAGAACGGGAACTGCGCGGCGGAGTACCAGGTGTCGAGCACGTCCTCGTCGCGCTTCAGTTCGCCGCGGTAGCCGGCGGCCTCGGCTTTCGCGCGCGCTTCGTCCTCGCTGCGGGCGACGAAGATCTCGCCCGCCTCGCCGTACCAGGCGGGGATCTGGTGGCCCCACCAGAGCTGGCGCGAGATGCACCAGTCCTGGATGTTCTTCATCCACTGGTTCCAGGTGTTGACCCACTGCGCCGGCACGAAGCGCACGTCGCCGCGCTCGACGGCTTTCACCGCGCGGCCCGCGATCGATTCCCCGTCGCGGCCGGGCCTGCTCATCGCCATGAACCACTGGTCGGTCAGCATCGGTTCGACGATCTGGCCGGTGCGCGCGCAGCGCGGCACGACGAGCCTGTGCTTCTTGGTCTCCACCAGCAGCCCGAGCGCGTCGAGATCGGCGACGACCTTCTTGCGTGCGACGAAGCGATCAAGCCCGCGGTAGGCCTCGGGCGCCCGGTCGTTCACCGTCGCATCCAGTGCCAGGATCCCGATCATCGGCAGCCCATGCCGTTGGCCGACCGCGTAGTCGTTCAGGTCGTGCGCCGGCGTCACCTTCACGACGCCGGTGCCGAAGGCGCGATCGACGTAGTCGTCGGCGATCACGGGGATCGTCCGATCGCACAGCGGCAGCGTCACCTGCTTGCCGACGAAGGCCGTGTAGCGCTCGTCCTCGGGATGCACCATCACCGCGGTGTCGCCGAGCATCGTCTCCGGCCGCGTGGTGGCCACCACCAACGAGCCGGATCCGTCGGCGAGCGGATAGCGGATGTGCCAGAGGAAGCCGTCTTCCTCCTCGCTTTCCACCTCGAGGTCGGAGACCGCCGAGCGCAGCACCGGGTCCCAGCTCACCAGCCGCTTGCCACGGTAGATCAGGCCTTCTTCGTACAGCCGAACGAAGCTCTCATTGACGACGGCCGACTGCGTCGCGTCCATCGTGAAGTACTCGCGCGACCAATCGACCGTGTCGCCGAGCCGGCGCATCTGGCCGGTGATCGTGTTGCCGCTGACCTCCTTCCACTCCCACACGCGCGCGACGAAGTTCTTGCGACCGATGTCGTGCCGGCTCTTGCCTTCGTCCTGCAGTTGGCGCTCGACGACGATCTGCGTCGCGATGCCGGCGTGGTCGGTGCCGGGCAGCCACAGCGTGTTGAAGCCGCGCATCCGATGCATGCGCGTCAGCGCGTCCATGATCGTGTGGTTGAAGCCGTGACCCATGTGCAGCGTGCCGGTCACGTTCGGCGGCGGCAGCTGGATCGAGAACGACGGCTTGTCCGCATCGAGCGTCGGCTCGGCCAGCCGGCGCTGCTCCCACCACGGCGCCCACTTCGCTTCGATCGGGCCGGGTTCGTAGGACTTGGCGAGTTCGGTCATGGCGGGCACGAAAAGGAGAACGGCGCCCCGCAAGGCGCCGTCCGGTGGGTGGGCGGCGATTTTAGGTTTCGGGGCCTGCGGCGCCGCTCGCCTCGCGCCGCTGGCGCGCCGCGCCGAGGAACTCGCGCAGGATCGGCCCGCCGTCGAGCTGCCCCGGCTGCAGCGCGCGCTGCGCCATGAACTCCGGGTGCCACTGCATCGCGAAGACGTGGCTCGGCCCCTGCCAGCGCACCGCTTCGATCATCCCGTCGGGCTCGGCCACCGCCTCGACCACCAGCTCGCGCCCCAGCTCCTTGATGCCCTGGTGGTGGATCGAGTTGATCTCCGCATGCGTGAAGCCCGGGTACAGCGCGGCGAGCCGGCTGCCCGGCGCGATGCGAACGCGGTGGAACTGGCTGTCGTAGCGCGCCGGATCGACGTGCGCGATCGCGCTCGGCAGCTGCGTCGCGATGTCCTGGTAGAGCGTGCCGCCGAAGGCGACGTTGATCAGCTGCATGCCGCGGCAGATGCCGAGCACCGGCTTGCCGGCGGTGATGAAGGCGTCGATCAGTTCCATCTCGTACTGGTCGCGCACCGGGTCGCCGGCCCAGGCCGGGTCGAGCGGCCGCTCGCCGTAGCAGGCGGGCGAGACGTCGGCGCCGCCTTGCAGCACCAGGCCGTCGAGCCGCTCGGCGTAGTCGCTCAGGCTCACGTCGATGCGGCGCAGCAGGCCTTCGCTCTCGACCGGCGGGATCATCAGCGCCAGCGCGCCGCCGCCGATCACCCAGTGCGCCGCCGACTGCTCGAGGTAGTGCAGTGTCTTCGTGAAGATCCCGCCGAGGTCCGCATGCGGCACGTTCGGGTGGTAGATGCGCGCCGACACGCCGATCAACAAAGCGTCCGCCATGGGCCGAAGGATAGCCAGCCGAGCGCCGTGCATTCGCCGCGGGTCTTGCATCGACGCGCTTCCTAGAATCCCGCGATGCAAGCCCGCCCCGACGGCCGTGATGCGCCGCAGTTCGATCACGAGCCCGTCGACGCGCGGCTCCTCGCTCACCTGAATCCCGAGCAACTGGCCGCGGTCACGCTGCCTGCGGGCCATGCGCTGATCCTTGCCGGCGCCGGCTCGGGCAAGACGCGCGTGCTCACCACGCGCATCGCCTGGCTGGTGCAGACCGGCCAGGTCTCGCCGGCCGGCGTGCTCGCGGTGACCTTCACCAACAAGGCCGCGAAGGAGATGCTGACGCGGCTTTCCACGCTGCTGCCGATCAACCCGCGCGGCATGTGGATCGGCACCTTCCACGGCCTGTGCAACCGCATGCTGCGCGCGCACGCGCGCGAGGCCGGCCTGCCGGCGGCGTTCCAGATCCTCGACTCGCAGGACCAGCTCGCGGCGATCAAGCGCCTGCTGAAGGGCATGAACGTCGACGAGGAGCGCTTCCCGCCGCGCGAAGTGCAGTACTTCATCAACGGCAACAAGGAAGAAGGCGTGCGCGGGCGCGACGTGCCGCCCGCCGACGACAACACGCGCCGTTTCGCCGAGCTCTACACCGCCTACGACGAGCAATGCCAGCGCGAAGGAGTGGTCGACTTTTCCGAGTTATTGCTGCGCTCGTACGAACTTCTGTCGAGGAATGAAATTCTGCGAGAGCACTACGGCCGGCGCTTCCGCCACATCCTGATCGACGAGTTCCAGGACACCAACCGCCTGCAGTACCGCTGGCTGAAGCTCCTGGGCCGCAACTCCTTCCTGTTCGCGGTGGGCGACGACGACCAGTCGATCTACCGCTTCCGCGGCGCCAATGTCGGCAACATGGCCG
>NZ_DASTPW010000009.1:0-23288 GCF_035762065.1 Methylibium sp. | reverse complement strand
ACCAGCGAGCCCTTCTGCTGCACGTGCGCGCCCAGCACCTCGCGCAGGGCCTTGTGCATCAGGTGGGTGACGCTGTGGTTGCGCATCGTCTTCGCGCGCAGCGTGCCGTCGACGTTCGCGCGGAAGACGTCGCCCACCGAGACCGAGCCCTCGGTGACGTGGCCGTGGTGGCCGAAGACCTCGGCCTGGATCTTCTGCGTGTCTTCGACGACGACGCGCGTCGTCGCGTTGCGCAGCTCGCCGCTGTCGCCGACCTGGCCGCCGCTCTCCGCATAGAACGGCGTGTGGTCGAGCACGATCACCGCGTCGTCGCCCGCCGCGGCCCGCGTGACCGCGACGCCGTCGACGTAGACCGCGACCACCTTCGCGGTGTCGTGCAGCAGGCCTTCGTAGCCGTGGAAGGTGCTCGCCGCGCCGGTGTAGTCGAGGCCGGCGGCCATCTTGAATTTGCCCGCGGCGCGGGCCTGGTCGCGCTGGCGTTTCATCGCCGCGTCGAAGCCGGGCTGATCGACGCCGACGCCGCGCTCGCGGCAGACGTCGGCCGTCAGGTCCAGCGGGAAGCCGTAGGTGTCGTGCAGCTTGAAGGCGAGTTCGCCGTCGAGCGTCTTGGCGCCCGCCTGTTGCAGGGACGCGAGGGCCGTCTCGAGGATCTCCATGCCGTTGGCGATCGTCTGGAAGAAGCGCTCCTCTTCCTGCTTGAGCACCTCGGTCACCCGCGCCTGCGAGCGCTTGAGTTCCGGATACGCCTCGCCCATCTGCCGCACCAGCTCGGCGACGAGCTGGTGGAAGAAGGGCTTGCGCGCGCCCAGCTTGTAGCCGTGCCGGATGCCGCGGCGCGCGATGCGGCGCAGCACGTAGCCGCGGCCTTCGTTGCCCGGGATGACGCCGTCGCAGACGGTGAACGAGCAGGCGCGGATGTGGTCGGCGATGACCTTCAGCGATGGCGAGTCCTTGTCGCTATCGCGGCCCCCGGCGTCGTCGACCGCCTTCTTCGCGGCCGCCAGCAGCGCGACGAACAGGTCGATCTCGTAGTTGCTGTGCACCTGCTGCAGCACCGCGGTGACGCGCTCGAGGCCCATGCCGGTGTCCACACTCGGCTTCGGCAGCTTGTGCATCACCCCCGCTTCGTCGCGGTTGAACTGCATGAAGACGTTGTTCCAGATCTCGACGTAGCGGTCGCCGTCCTCGTTCGGCGATCCGGGCAGGCCGCCCTCGATGTGCTCGCCGTGGTCGTAGAAAATCTCGGTGCAGGGGCCGCAGGGACCCGTGTCGCCCATCATCCAGAAGTTGTCCGAGGCGTAGCGGGCGCCCTTGTTGTCGCCGATGCGGATCACGCGGTCGGCGCCGAGGCCGATGTCCTGGGTCCAGAGGTCGTAGGCCTCGTCGTCCTCGGCATAGACGGTGACGTAGAGCTTCTCTTTCGGCAGCTTGAACACCTCGGTCAGCAGCTCCCAGGCGTAGCGGATCGCGTCGCGCTTGAAGTAGTCGCCGAAGCTGAAGTTGCCCAGCATCTCGAAGAAGGTGTGGTGCCGCGCGGTGTAGCCGACGTTCTCGAGGTCGTTGTGCTTGCCGCCGGCGCGGATGCACTTCTGCGCCGTCGTCGCGCGGCTGTAGGGCCGCTTATCGAAGCCGAGGAACACGTCCTTGAACTGGTTCATGCCGGCGTTGGTGAACAGCAGCGTCGGGTCGTCGCCCGGCACCACCGGGCTGGAGGCAACGATGGCGTGCCCCTTCGACTCGAAGAAGTTCAGGAACGCGGTGCGGATCTCGGAGGCTTTCACGTCAGGCTCGCTTCTCGGGTCTCGGGGGTCAATGCAGGTACAGGGCGACGCCCACGCGCTCGGCTGCGGCCGCCAGCGCGGCGTCCCTGGTCGCCAGCGGCAGGCGTCGCTGGCGGGCCAGTTCGAGGTAGCAGCAATCGTAGGTGGTCAGCCCCCACTCGACGCTGCGCTGCACCCAGTGATGGGCATCCTGCGGCGTCGGCGAAACGGAGATGCCGAGCGCTTCGAGCCGTTTCCAGCTCTGTGCCACGTCGAGCGGCTCCAGGCAGCCCGCCTTCAAGGCGCGCGCCAGGATGTTGCTCAGCTCCAGATGCCACAACGCCGGGACGAGCGCTTCCGCCTCGGCCATCGAGGCGAGCACCGCCAGCGAATAGGCGTCCTGCTCGTCCTCGAACAAGGCGCCCAGCGTCACCGAGGTGTCCAGCACGAAGCTCGCGGGACCCATCACTTGCGGCCTTCGTCACGCAGCGCCTTCCAGTCCATGCCGAGCCGACGTCCGCTGGCGGCTTTCAGCAGCGCCTTCAGCGCCGCCTTGCGCGCCGCCGGCGCGGCAGCGTGCGCGACGTAGGGCACGATGCGTGCGACCGGGCGGTTGTGCCGCGTGATGACGGTCTCGCCGCCTTGCTCGGCATGCGCGACGAGTTCCGAAAGATGCGTCTTGGCGTCAAACAAGCCGATGCTGCGTATGCTCACGGGATCTGCCCGATTGGTTGAACCAACCAGAGTCTAAGCCGGCGCATGGCGGCGTCCTGCGCTGCGCCGCAGTCGCCCCCGCAACAAGCCGGGCCACCCCTCGCCGCTAAAGTGCTTTTCGCGCTGTAGGAGACCGCCCTGGACACGAAGACCTCGCCGCTGGCCGCGCTGGCCGATGCCGGCCTGCTGAAGACCGATGCGCTGATCGACGGCCGCTGGCAGGCCGGCGCCGAGCGCTTCGCGGTCACCGACCCGGCCACCGGCCTGGAGCTCGCGCAGGTCGCGAACCTCGGCCCCGCCGAAGCGGAAGCGGCACTGGCCGCCGCCGGCAAGGCCTGGCCCGCGTGGCGCGGCAAGACGGCCAAGGAGCGTGGCGCGATCCTGATGGAGTGGTTCACGCTGCTGCATCGGCATGCCGACGACCTCGCCCGGATCATGACCGCCGAGCAGGGCAAGCCGCTGGCCGAGGCGAAGGGCGAGGTCGTCTATGGCGCGAGCTTCCTCGAGTGGTTCGCCGAAGAAGGCAAGCGTGCCTACGGCGAGCTCGTGCCGACCACCGACGCGAACAAGCGCTACCTGGTGCTGAAGCAGCCGATGGGCGTGGCCGCTGCGATCACGCCCTGGAACTTCCCGATCGCGATGATCACGCGCAAGGTGGCGCCGGCACTGGCCGCCGGCTGCCCCGTGGTGATCAAGCCGGCCGAGCAGACGCCGCTGTCGGCGCTCGCCGTCGCGGAACTGGCGCAGCGCGCCGGCATGCCGGCCGGCGTGCTCAACGTGCTGACGGCCGACGCGAAGCGGTCCGTCGACATCGGCCAAGTGCTGTGCGCCAGCGGCGTCGTCCGTCACCTGAGCTTCACCGGCTCGACCGAAGTCGGCCGCATCCTGATGCAGCAGTGCGCGTCGACGATCAAGAAGCTGAGCCTCGAGCTCGGCGGCAACGCTCCGTTCATCGTCTTCGACGACGCCGACCTCGACAGCGCCGTCGAAGGCGCGCTCGCCAGCAAGTACCGCAACGCCGGCCAGACCTGCGTCTGCGCGAACCGGCTCTATGTGCAGGACGGCATCCACGACGCCTTCGTCGAGAAGCTCGCGACGAAGGTGAAGGCGCTGAAGACCGGCAACGGCTTCGAGGCCGGCGTGAACCAGGGGCCGCTGATCGAGGACGCAGCGGTCGAGAAGGTGGAGCGGCACGTCGCCGATGCGGTGAGCAAGGGGGCGAAGCTGCTGGTCGGCGGCAAACGGCTGCACGGCCGCTTCTTCGAGCCCACCGTGCTGGCCGACGCGACCAGCGACATGCTCTGCGCGCGCGAAGAGACGTTCGGCCCGGTCGCGCCGGTGTTCCGCTTCAAGACCGAAGCCGAGGCCGTTGCCGCGGCCAACGCGACCGAGTTCGGCCTCGCAAGCTATCTCTACAGCCGCGACATCGGGCGCATCTTCCGCGTCGGCGAGGCGCTCGAGTACGGCATGGTCGGCGTCAACACCGGGCTGATCTCGACGGCCGAGGTGCCCTTCGGCGGCGTCAAGCAGTCCGGGCTGGGCCGCGAAGGCTCGCATCACGGCATCGACGACTATCTCGAGATCAAGTACCTCTGCCTCGGAGACATCCAGCGATGAGGGGCGAGGGTTTTGCAAGTGCGAACTCCCGCTCGGCGGGACGGCGCACGGCGCCTGAGGTGCAGCGATGAACTTCACGCCCGAACCGCGGCACTGGGTGCTGGCCGTCTTCCTGGCCTCGGCGCTCTTCATCCATTTCCGCGGCAAGGTGCGCTTTCCGCTGAAGCGCGCGCTCGACTTCACGATCGTGCTCGCGCCGGTCAACGCGCTGATGTACCTGTTCTCGCGCGTGCCCGCGAAGGCCTACCTCGACACACGGCAGTTCCCCGAGCTCGCGCCGTTGCAGGCGAATTGGCAGGCGATCCGCGACGAGGCGTTGCGGCTCACCGAAGCCGGCCAGATCCGGGCGTCCGACAGCTACAACGACATCGGCTTCAACTCCTTCTTCCGCACCGGCTGGAAGCGCTTCTATCTCACCTGGTACGGCAAGGATCTGGCGAGCGCGCAAGCGCAATGCCCGCAGACGGTCGCGCTCCTGAAGAGCATTCCGACGATCAAGGCTGCGATGTTCGCGTCGCTGCCGCCAGGCGCGACGCTGCAGCGCCACCGCGATCCGTATGCCGGCTCGCTGCGCTACCACCTCGGGCTGGTCACGCCGAACGATCCGGGCTGCTTCATCGAGGTCGATGGCCAGCGCTACTTCTGGAAGGACGGCGAGCCGGTGATGTTCGACGAGACCTACATCCACCACGCGGCCAACGAGACGCAGCACCAGCGCGTCGTGCTGTTCTGCGATGTCGAACGGCCGCTGCACGCTGCGCCGGTGCGCTGGTTCAACCGCTTCTTCGCGAAGCATGTGATGGCCGCGGCCTCGTCACAGAACGAGGCCAGCGACGAGCCGGTCGGCGCGATCAACAAGTTCTTCTTCCACGCCTACCGGCTGCGGCTGAAGGCCAAGGCGCTGAAGGCAAGCCACCGGCGGGTCTATTACGCCGGCAAGTGGCTGCTGATCGGCGCGTTGCTGTGGTGGCTGTTCGTCTGAGGCTCTCGCCTCGCCGTCACAGCATCGACTCGTTGCTGTCGTCGTTGGCGGCCAACGGCACGCCGCCCAGATCGCCGTAGCGCGACGCGCCTGCGGCCCGGCCCGACGCGGCGCGTGCCGCGGCCTGCGCGAAGGCGTCGCGCAGCAGCGTGGCCGCATGGCCGCCTTTCGCCGGGCAATGCGCGACGCCAACGCTCGCGGTCACCCCGAGCTCGCGCTCGGCCACGCGCAACGGCCGCTGCAACGCACGCTGCGCCTTGACGCCGACGCGCTCGGCCGCCTGCGGCGAATCGATCCAGGCGAGCAGCGCCGCGAAGGCATCGCTGCCGACGGCGGCGACCACGTCGCTGGCGCGCAGCACCGCGCGCAGGCGCACGGCGAGCTTGCGACGCAGCGCCGCGGACACCGCTGGGCCGAGCTGCGCTTCGGCGGTGCCCAGCCCTTCGACGCGGATCACGAGCAGCGCCATCGGCGCCGGCTCCCGTTCGCGCAACGCGATCATGTGGCTCATGTGCTCGAGCAGCTGCATCTGGTTCGGCAGGCCGGTCGCGAGGTCGGTCGCGTAGGCGGCACGGGTCACGTGCTCGACCTGCCGGCGCCGCACCGCGAGCGTGACCGCGCGAACCAAGGCCTCGGGGCGATCGGCGTCGACGACGTCGTGCACGCCGCGGTCGAGCAGCGCGAAGGCGAGATCGGGTTTGGGCGCCTGCACCGCGACGACCACGGCTGCCGCGGCGCAGGCCTGCGACAGGCCGGGCCAGTCGAGCAGGTCGCAGGCCTCGTCCGCGACGCTCCCGGACAGCAGCACAGCGTCGACCGGGCCGGCCGCGAGGCGCTGGCTCAATTCGTCGAGCGTCGCGCAGGCCGTGGTATCGAAGCGAGCCCACGACGAACCGGCGAAAGCGGACGGAAGGTCGCCCAGCACGACGAGGGACAGCTCGGGCTTCATCGTGCGTGGTCGGTGCGCAAGAGGCTTGGAGCGGGCGATGGGAATCGAACCCACGTCTTGAGCTTGGGAAGCTCAGGTCCTGCCATTGAACGACGCCCGCAGGGTGGGTGGAGTTTAAGAGGGGCGTGCGGATGGCGGTGCAAGAGATTGCTCGGCATCGGCTTGGGCCGATGCCTCGGCACTCGCCGACTCCGCCGGCCCAAAACGAAAGCCCGCCGAGGGGCGGGCTTGTTTGGGCTGGCGGAGTCGGAGTCCGCCGTGGATCAAGCATTTACGCGGCTTCTAGCGGGTCTTGGCTTTCATACCCGCCTCTCTACCCGCCGCCAGGCTGAGGCTGGAACGAGGCAGCCGCGAAGGTGCGCGGGCGCTTAAGTCCGGGCGCGGTTCTGACACTGCCTGCTAGGCACTGCAAAGCGGCGTTCGCTTAAGTCCTGGGACCGTTCTGACACTGCCTGCATGGCACTGAAAGGCGGCGTTCGGTTAAGTCTGGGCACCGTTCTGACACTGCCTGCTAGGCACTGCGGAGCCGCGCACGCTTAAGTTGCGGAGCGCGATCGACAGTGACATCACCTTGATCCACTACGGCCGCGCAACATGACCCACAACCCCATCCCCGAGCAAGGCTACCTCCGCATTCGCCAGATCATTGGCGACCCGAAGCGCGGCATCCCTCCGCTCGTGCCGGTCTCCGAGCGCAGTTGGTGGCTAGGCGTCAAGACCGGCCGGTTTCCGCCGAGCGTGAAGCTCGGCCCAGGCACCACAGTCTGGCGTGCCGAGGACGTGCGCCGCTTCCTCGAGACGGGGGTATCCAGTGCGCAGGGCTGAGCTGGCCGAGGCCGAACTTGCCGTGCTCGTCGAGCGTGCCGCCGGGCTCGGCGTGCGCGTGCTGGTGAAGACCGACGCCGCCGGCGAGTGCCTGTTGCACCTGGATCAGCACGTCGTTGTTGATCTTGCTGAAGCGCGCCAGCACCTGGCCGCGCTCGAAGCGCACGTCACGACTTTCGTGGCCGTCTGAAAGGGAAACGGGCCTGCCAGGGCCCGTCTCGAAATGCGCCTCTCACGAGGCCCGGCTGAAAAGGAGCCGACGCATGACTTTAGCACCCAATACAACGCTGCGCGGTTCCATTGCGCACAATCGATCGGCCGACACTCTGGCTGCACTGCGCCACGCAGTCTGCGTCTACCGCCGGGCAATCGCGGGTGACTGGCACGGCCAGTGCCCCGCTTTCCACACCGCGGTCGCGAACGATGCCGCTTGGTGCCTGGCTCGGGTCACCGGCGAGCCCTGCGACGTCGAGCCGTCGTCACACCGAAAGTTCGACCCGAAGCTGGCGCTCTGCGAGGTGTACCGCGAGCTCGCCATCGTCTGCTTGAGCCGCAGGGGCGCGCGCAGGTGGAGTTCTCTGCGCGCCCGCCAAGCCGCCGCTGAGCTGCTCGGCATTCCGTACGCCGCGTATGTGAAGGCCGCGAGCGCGCGGAGGTGCGCATGAACGCCGGCAAACACGTCGAAGCCCGCCGGCTTCAGGCGCTCGGCTTCAAGCTGTGCGCGCTGCACCCGATGTCGAAGCGCCCGGTCGGCGACGAGTGGCAGAAGCGTCCGGTCGACGCGATCGATGACAACGCAAGTGGCTACGGTATGCCGCTCGCCCGCAACGGCCTGGGCTCTATCGACCCTGACAACGTGGAGCCCGCGCGGGCAGGATTCGCACGCTGCGGCTTCAACCTAGATGACCTGATGGCGTCAGGCGTGCGGACCACGTCGACGCGGCCGGGCAGCGGCGGGCGCAGCACCTTCAAGGTCCCGCCGGATCTCGGGCGGGTCGTCTTCTCTTCGAAGCTGCACGGCACCATCCTCGAGCTACGCGCAGGGCAATCGAACCTGCAGGACTGCCTGCCGGGCACGACCTATCTGGGCAGGGACGGGGCTGGGCCCTACGAACAGCGGTACGCCGGCGAGCGGCGCATGGACGACGCGCCCGAGTTGCCCGCCGACTTCCTCGCATGGTGGCGACGGTGCTGCAACGACATAGTGTTCCTGCGCGAGCAGCAGGCCCTGTTCTCCGGCGAGCAGGCGCAGCTTGCGATCAGCACCGGTGAGGGCAAGGGCGCGCGCCTTGCGTTCGCATCGAGCTATCGCGTCGAGTTCAACGAGCAAGCCAACGTCGAGGACATCCTCGCGCGCCACGGGTACAGCACCGACGGCGGGGGTCGCTGGGCACCAAGCACTGCCACCGGTACACCGTGCGTACGGCTGATCCCCGGCCGAGATGGCCTATGGCAGAGCGATCACGCAAGCGATCCATTGATTGGCACGTTCGACGCCTGGACCGCTCACGTCGTGCTCGACCATGGCGGCGACCTTTCCGCGGCCGAGGCAGCTTGGCGACCGCGTCACGACGCCTTGGTCGCCGATGGGTTCGACGATGTGGTCGCCAGCGCCCGCGCCGAGCTCGAGCGTCGCGTCGATTACCTTGTGCGCGCGGCCGCCCTCGCGGGCTTGCCCGACGGCGCCACTGACGATTTGCCCCAGCTTGCAGTGCGGGCCGAGCCCCCTACCGCAGAGCTCGAGGAGTACTTGCAGCGCATCAGCGCCGCCGCCGGTGAGGAGGTCAAGGTCCGGCGCTCGAAGTTGCGTGTCATCAGGCCGAGTGAACTGGCGGCTCGCCCGGCCTCGCGCTGGCACGTCAAAGGCGTCGTTCCCCGCGGCGAGCTGGTGGTCGTCTACGGCGCTTCGGGCTCGGGCAAGTCGTTTGTTGTCTGGGATCTGTCGGCCGCTGTGGCGCGCGGCATCGGATGGCGCGGTCGCAAGGTTGCACGGGGCCGCGTGGTCTACGTCGTCGCCGAAGGCTCAGGTGGCTTCGCCAAGCGTGTCGAGGCCTACGCGAGACATCACAGACTGCCGGACCTCGACGCGGTCGGCGTCGAGCTGATCGTGGCGGCGCCGAACCTGCTGACCGACGCCGACCCGAACGAGCTAATCCGCGAGATCGGCCGGGCCGACGTCATCGTGCTCGACACGTGGGCACAGGTGACCCCTGGTTCGGATGAGAACGCCGGTAAGGACATGGGCGCCGCGCTGGGGCGCTGCAAGCGCATTCACGAAGCCACCGGCGCAACGATCTTGCTTGTGCACCACGCTGGCAAAGACGCAGCGAAGGGCGCGCGGGGCTGGTCGGGTCTGAAGGCGGCCGCCGACGCCGAGCTCGAGGTCGTGCGCGACCCGAAGGGTCGTCGGCTTCGCTTGAGCAAATCCAAGGACGGTGAGGACGGTCTCGAGTGGGGCTTCGGGCTTGAGGTCGTTCACCTTGGCGTCGACGACGATCTAGAGCCGATCACGAGCTGCGTTGTGACGGAGGCCGTGGCCGCTTCGACTGTCGAGGCTCGCAAGCTGACCGACAACCAGCGGCGGGTGGTGACGGCGGTCGACGAGTTCGCCCAGACCCGGCTCAACGGCATTCCAGCGGCGGAGGTCATCGCGGCGGCGGCGCAGCTTATGTCCGAGCCCGAGGCAGGCGCCAGGGACGTCCGCCGGCAACGCGCGAAAGAAGCGCTCCGAAGCCTGTGCGCCGGCGATGAGGCGCTGTATTCGTGGGGCGACGATGACTCGATCGCCATTCTTTGACCGCCGCGAGCAGGTGAATCCCTGCGCGTTAGGCCTGCACGGATGCACGGATCGCGCACGGATGCTCATCCGTGCACCCGTGCACAACTGCTTCGGGCTGCACGCACTGCACGGTTTGTCTATAGACAACCGTGCGTGCGTGCAGAGCAGTGAAGGCCGAAGGCGGCTCTATCCGCAAAAAATTACCCGGACCCCCACCGCCGTTGATCGACAAGGCGGCGCCGCACAGCCGACCCTGCGCTGACGACGAAACGTCACCAGAGCGCACGCACCCACCCGCACGTAGGCATATGACCCAGCACATCCGCTTCGTCCAAAGCGCGCTGAACGGCTACCCAGTCGGCGGCGGGCACCACCGCACCCGCTTCTCCGATCACGTGGTCGCCGAGGCGCGCGCGCTGCGGCTGCAGGGCTGGACGTGCGAGTCGATCGGCCGGCACCTCGAGGTGAACCGGTCGACGGTGTCGAACTGGGTGACCGGCCGGCGGCGCACCGCGCAGCCCATCCGCGTGATCGTCAGGGGCCCGCCCCGGAGACGCCCGAAGCCATCACGCGGCGGAGCCTGACTCCGCCGCGGGCGCAGCAATGGCAAGCTTTTGCGGACACCTATGACCTTCTACCCACCATCCAACCCCCGAAAGGCACCACCCCATGACCCCTACCGACCAGACCGAGCAGGCCGCCTCGGCCGAGCTCGCGCCCATCCGGCGCAGCGCGGTCTACCACTTGGTCCGCCTGCATCTCGAGCGGCTCCTAACTGACGGCGCCCGCCTACGGACGCGGCGCTGCAGCCTGAACGTCGGGGTAGCGGCCCATTGGGTCGAAGCCGCGCATCCAGGCATCGAGGTAGACGAGGGCACGGCTGCTGTTGCGCTGGCCGACCTCGGGTTCGACCTGCACCAGCGCCGCGACGGCCGGCTGTTCACGAACGTGCGCGAGCGGCCGCTGCATCTGGCGTTCCGCGAAGCGATCGAGGCCGATGCGCCGTTGGTCTGCGAGCGCGGCGTGTGGCGCAGGGAGTTCCCGGCCTTTGACGCGCGCTGGCCCGAGCGCCTCGCACGCATCGACGCTGCTGTGGCCGCGGCACAGAGGGCCCACTGATGGACATGATCGCGCCCGACGATGCGCTTGCCCGAGTGCTGCGCCTAGTCGCCCTCGGCCGCCTGTCGGCCGAACTCGGCCCACCGCTTGAGCAGCTCCGACTCGAGCGCGTGCGTGACCGCGGGGCACGGCCCGGCGGCGCCGTGCACTTCGCCTGGCGTGGCGGCCGCAACTTTGAGATCGACGGCCAGCCGTTCAGCGCCAAGGGCATCGGTGTCGTGCTCGCGTGGATGGCTCTCACAAGCCACACCAGGCGCATCTCATGCATCGAGCCTGCCGCGGTGTTCCCTGCCGCGCGGAGGCCCGATGCCGTTGCTCTGCAGGCCATCCAGAGAGCCGCGATGCATGTGCCCGAGCCACTGGCAGGCTGCATGCAGACCATCGGCACCGCCGGCGGACGGCTTGCCGTGAAGGGCAAGCTGCCTTGCAACTTGGTCTGCTCATCGCCAGAGCTTGTCAAGGCCGTGACGGAGGCATGACAACGCTAGGCGCATAGCCGCCGCCCGCCGACATTGGCGGGATGACGAAACCTCACACACCCACCGCGCCGACCGTCGAGTCGATCGACCAGCTCATCGCCACGGAGGAAGCGGCCAACGCCGCAGCACGTGCGCGCTTCGGCGAGATTGTTCGCGAGCTGCTGATCAAGCCCACCGACGCAGCGCTGCGCGCCGAGCGCGATGCGATCGTGGCCTCGCTGTCGGCCAGCGCGGCGTACCGGGACGGGCTGCACATCGAGCGCGAGGCCGCCATGGACCGACGCATGGCCGCTCACCGCGATGCCGCCGTGCGCGCGACCGCAACGGACCACCGCGCGCTGACGGCAGCCGTCGATGCGGCCATCGCCGACGCACGCGCCCTCGACAAGGCCGCGGCCGCCTTCGTCGAGGCACTGCACACGTACCGCGCACCGACGGCTGACCTGCTCCCGATGATGGGCCGCGTCCTCAAGGCCCGGCATGCCGGCGCGCAAGAAGGCCTGCTCAATGCGACGGGCCATTTGCAGCCCCACGTCGCTCGCAACAGCGCCGCATCGGCCTCCGCGCTCGCATGCGTCGTCGACCAGCTCTGCGCGGCGCTCGGTGGCTCCGCCATCAAGGACCAGGTCGCGGTGAGCCAGTACACGGTCAGTCGCGGCACCACGTTCGAGGTCGCTGCAAAGCAGGCGGCCGAGGTGCTGAAGGCCCGTCTCGGCGAGGTGAAGGCATGAGCGACGTCGATCAATCCGATGCTGCCCGCGCCGGGCGCTTGTACCCGTCGACCGCAACGCCCGCTGCTACACCGTCGGCACCGGCAAGCCTTCTCGGCAGTGACGAGCCAACCTCGGAAGAGACACCGGCCGAACCTCGCTCGACGACGCCCCAACACATTCAGGCCGAGCGCGACGCCGACCAGGGCCGGCGCATGTTCGGCACCGGACTCGAGGGCGTGCTGCCCGACGGCAGCATCGACGGCGCCGACGTAGCCGAGCTGCGCGAGGTACTGACTGACCTTGGCGCCTCATCGGCCGACGCCGCCGACTTTCGAGTGCTCGCACAGCAGGTTGCTCGGGAGCCGGCCAGCCTTGAGACACGTGCCGCCTGGCGTAGCGAGGCGCTCGAAATGATGAAGCGCGACGAGGTGTCGCCCGCTGACTTTGCGAGAGCCCAGCGATATATCGCCCGTGATCCGCGCGTTGCTGAGTACCTCACCAAGAGCGGGCTCGAGTGCCACCCAGATGTCGTGCGCGCCGCTATCAGTTTTTCGAAGAGCGCCGCGAATCGCGGTCTCAAGTTCTGACCACCACGGAGGCCGACGCTATGCCCATCACCGCACCTCGTACCCCCGGCGGCGCCCTGCGCGCCAGCTACGACGCCTTCCCTGTCACGCCCAGCGACGGCGCCGACCTTCCGACCTACCAAGACTTGCCCTGCGTCGGCCTTCAGGTGCTCGGCGCGGGCAATGTCGCGGTACAGCTCACCGGCGGCGGCACCGCAACGCTGACCGGCCTCGCCGCCGGCCAGATCGTCGATGTGGCGGTCAAGCGCGTGCTCGCGACCGGCACAACGGCCACCGGCATCTTCCGCCTGCATACGACCGCCGGTTGATGAACGACTACCCGTCGCCCGCCGAGCTCGACGCCGCTCACCCGGTGCCGCAGACGCCCGCCGCGAGCGCCCTCGCGTTTCGCGATCTCTTGACCACGCAGATGCTGCGAGTGGACGAGTACCTCGCACTGCGCCAGACACAGGTGCAAGCGGCCAATGCCGCCCGCTCGGTGTCTGCGCGCTGCTCGTTGCTGACTGCTATCGCCGCCACCGATCAACACCTTACCGTGCTGGCGGACGCCGTCGCAAAAAGGACTAGACCATGACCTCCGAGACGCTGCTCGGCTCGATCGCCGATGCGCCCCAACAGCAGGTCGCACTGCTGGCCAACCAGCGCCAGGAGCTCACAGCTCGCATGAAGGGCGAGGTCGCACGCTCGAACTCGATCGACGCCCCTACGCGCGAGCTGCACGCCCCCAGCATCTACTGCCGCGAGACTTTCATCAAGGCCGGTGTCGGCCTCGTATTCGAGCCGGCCAAGCAGGCGCATCTAGGCTGGGTTCTCGGCGATCTCACCATCATCCGGCCCGACGGAGAGCAGCGCCTCACCGGCTATGAGTCGACGACCATCCCCGCGGGCGAGCGATGGGCAGCCTTCGCGCATGCCGATACGTGGTGGACGACGGTGCATGCGAACCCGACAAACGAGCAGGACTCGCTGAAGCTGCGCGATCTGCTTCTGACGCCCGAGGCCGTGGAGGCACTGCAATGAGCTACGCCTACATCGCTGTCGCCGTCGCTTCTCTGGTCGTCGGCACGGCCAGTTCGTACCAGGCCGCGCGCACGCAGAAGAAGGTCGCGGAGAACAATGCCGAGGTCGCGGAGATCAATGCCCGGCAGGCCGAGCGCAAGGGCAACCTCGACGCGGACGCCGCGCGCCGCCGCTCGCAGCAACTGGCCGGCACGCAGCGCAGCAGCTACGCCGCGCGCGGGCTCGATCTGGCCGAGGGCACGCCCGGCGACGTGATCGACCAGACCGACTTCTTCGGCGCGATGGACGAGCAGACCTCGCGCAGCAATGCCGCGTGGAACGCATGGGCGCTGCGCCGCGGCGGCGTCAACGCGCAGCTGCAGGCGGACGCCGCGAACCCCGGTATGGCGGCGACGGGCTCGCTGCTCACGAGTGGAAGTTCTGTGGCTGGAAAGTGGTACGGCCCCAAGGCCGCGAGCTGACTGCATGAGCGACGACCGCCTAGCGCTGACCGAAGGCGAGCGAGCACCGACGGCTGGCGACTTGGTTCGCAGGCGCCTGGAGCCCCATCGCGAGGCCGTGCTCGACAAGATCGGGGAGCTCGCCAAAGCGGGTGATCCAAAGTCGATGCAGCTCTACCTGCAATACGTCGCGCCGCCCCCGCGGCCCGACGCCGAGCGTGTCGTGATCGACGGTCTTCGAGAGGCGCCGACAATCGAAGCGAAGAGCCTCGCCATCATCAATGCGGCATCGACCGGGCAGATCACTGTCGAGGCCGCCGAGCGCCTCGCGCGCCTGCTCGACCTCCACGTCCGCGCGGTCGAGTTCCACCGCCTAGCCGAGGACGTGGCCGCGCTCAAGGCGAGCCGCGCCGCACCGGTCGTTGAGGCAGTGCCCACCCCGGCTACGCCGGCGAAGCGCCGCCGCCCTGCGAAGTCTGCATCAGCGTTTGCCGACCTCGCATGACCAACCTGAACAGCATCGCGCGCGATGTCGCGAAGCTGCGCGACGAGCGCAGCCCGACGCCGATCGCCGAGCGCATCGACTGGCGGCCGCTGCCCGGGCCGCAGACCATGGCCTATGAGTCGAGCGCCGACGTCGTCGGCTACGGCGGCGCGGCCGGCGGCGGTAAGACCGACCTCGGCTGCGGCAAGGCGCTGATGCAGCACTCGAAGGTGCTGTTCCTGCGGCGCGAAGCGACGCAACTGGTGGGCATCATCGACCGCTTCACCGCGCTGCTCGGCAACCGGGACGGGTTCAACGGCAGCGAGCGAATCTGGCGCCTGCCGGGCAACCAGCAGATCGAATTCGGCAGCGTGCCGAACCTCGACGACTGGCAGAAGTACCAGGGCCGGCCGCACGACCTGCTCGTCTTTGACGAAGCGGCCAACTTCCTCGAGGCGCAGGTCCGCGCGCTGCTCGGCTGGCTGCGCTCGACAGACCCGGAGCAGCGATGCCAAGCCCTGCTGACGTTCAACCCGCCGACGACCGCCGAGGGCCGATGGGTCGTCACTTTCTTCGCCCCATGGCTCGACCCGCTCCATCCGAACCCGGCGAAGCCAGGCGAGCTGCGCTGGTTCGCGATGCTGGACGGCAAGGAGACTGAGGTGCTCGACGGCACCCCGTTCGTTCATGACGGCGAGACCATCGTGCCTCAGTCGCGCACCTTCATTGCCGCGCGCCTCGCCGACAACCCGTACCTCGAGCGGACCGGGTACATGGCGACGCTGCAGGCGCTGCCGGAGCCGCTGAGATCGCAGATGCTGCGCGGCGACTTCAGCGCTGGCACCGAGGACGACCCGCAGCAGGTCATCCCGACCGCGTGGATCGACGCGGCCATGGCCCGCTGGCGCCCGCGCTCGCCGCGTGGCGAGATGGTGAGCATGGGGGTCGACGTGGCCCGCGGCGGCCGCGACTCTACGGTCATCGCGACGCGGCACACCGGCATGTGGTTCGATAAGCCGCACGTGCACGCCGGCGCCCAGACGCCAGACGGGCCGGTTGTCGCCGGCCTCGTCGTGGCTGCGCGGCGCGACGACTCGCCCATCCACATCGACGTCATCGGCGTCGGCGCATCGCCGTTTGACACCCTGAACGGCATGCGCCTGCCGGTGCGCGGCGTGAACGTTTCAGAGAAGGCGGTCGGGCTCGATCAGTCGGGCCGGCTGCGCTTCTTTAACCAGCGCAGCGAGCTGCTTTGGCGCATGCGCGAGGCGCTCGACCCGACCAACGACACCGGCATCGCGCTGCCTCCAGATCAGCGCCTTCGAGCCGACCTTGCTGCCTTCACGTGGGAGCTGCGCGGCATCTCGATTTTCGTTCACAGCCGCGACGAGATCGTCAAGCGCATCGGCCGCTCGCCCGACTGGGCGTCGGCCTACGTCCTGGCGCTGATCGACACGCCGAAAATCGAGCGATACGACGAGGTCGTGGCCGAAGGTACGCGCCAGGCCGTGCTGGCTTACGACCCGACTGCGGCCATGTTCGGCCGGTAGTTCGGCACGTCAGTCGTCGCTTCGAGCTGCGCACTCGGCCACGAGCGCCCACCACTCTGATCTGGCTCGGGCACGGGCAGCAGCCTCCGCATCTCCGGGGCTCACGCCAGCCCGTACGAGGCGAATAACTTCCTGCTCGAACGGGGACAGCTCTTGCAGGGTGATCGGTGGGGTGCTCATCAGCTTGCTCCAAGGGTTTGCGGTGCCTGAATCCTGGTGTTGGGAGGCTGCTAAAGCAACTGCAGCAGTTGCTACAGCGCGGCCGCCATGGGGCAACTTAAGCACTTGCTAAACCCTGTGCGCCGCTGGGAATTCGGTCAATTGCGTTTGTGGTGGGACGGCTCATCAAGTTCTGAGCCGCGACTCACGCGCAAACCGTCCGCCGCCCGTCATCGGCCGTCGACCGCCGCGCTTCAGTTCACGAAAAGGCCGTCGTACCGCCATTGCGCACAATTGCGTGGCTGCAAACTCATCGCTCGAGAGTTCGAGCCTGCGCCCGCCATGCTTGTCGACACCCAACACCCTCCATGAAGAAGCTGCTTCTCGCCCTGACCCTGCTTGCTCCATCCGCAGGATTTGCTTGTTCGTGTGAAGGTTCAGTTTGGTCGTGGTCGACCAGTGAAGCCGTCGTCGCCGCAAGGCAGCGAGTGCGTGTGGCGGAGGAAGTCCTTCGCGTCCGTGTTTCAGGCTTGACCCGAGATGGGGACACGACCGTCTACGTTGTGGAGGTGCAAGAGGCATTGAAGTCGAGTTCGACGGAGGCCATCCGAAGGTTGACCACGGGGGGAGACAGTTGCAACTTGAGCATGAGCCTGAACGACGAGTGGCTGGTGTTCGTCAACAACGGGCGTGTGTCGCAGTGCAATGGAAGTTGGCCGGTCGAAACCAGCGACGACAGTCATGTTGGACTCACTGCGAGCCAAGTGGCTGAACAGCGTGAGTCCAGGCGGGCGATGGCTGCCAACTGGCTTTCGTTTGTGCGGTTTGCGCTTTCTGAATTGCCCGCTCGGTGAGGCAGCCGTCGTCGCGCCCGGACTGAAGGTCGAGCACTCGACGAGACCGGGACCAGCTCTATGCCGACGCGCACTGGAGAAATCTGCAGCCTGAGCAGGCCGCGGCCGACTGGCTGCGGCTAGGCGCGCTGGCGTGACGGGTCAGCGACTCGGGGACGAGCGCGACAATTCCTACCTTCGAACACTTGCTGTTCCCGGTCTACGACCGACGCCGCATGCGATTGACCAAGCCAGTGAGGTGACCATGCTCGACCTTGAACTCTGCAACGTCCTCTGGAGCAAGCAGCAAAACTGTTTTCACATCGAACGAATGAGCGACACGCTTGACGACGGAATGGACGCCATGAAGTCGGACAAGACTCGGCAATTCATCCTCGTAGCCGCCGGGCTTACACGCCAGCAAGCGGACGAGTTCACCGAACACTGGCGCCACCTCCTGACGATTCGCCAGATCCGCGACGATTCGAAGGCCATCGGCTAGTGCGGTTTGCCGCCGATCGAGCTCGCATGAGTTCGGATGCGCCTCAGATGGGCGGCTCCTAAGTTCCGGGGCCGTCTACGGAGCCACGGATGACCTCTGCGTCGCACCAGTCTGTCGCGTTGATCGATTCGACGACCGACGCGCCGATGAAGCGCCGCCCCATGTACTCTGCCAAGTAGTCAGTGGTCGTGCTCTTGGGCGTAAGGCGGACATGCTCGATGCCGGCCGCTTTGGCTACCAACACCGCACCCGCCTGCATCGGCAGCGGGGATACGACGATCCCGCCGGCTGCACCGACGTCGCCAATGCGAAAGGCCAGCGCTCCAAGGTGTTCTTGCTTGAGCGAACTGGTCGTGTAGCACCTCACCTCGACGACCAAGAATGCGCTGCCATCCTCCCGATACGCGCGTGCGTCTACTTCCCAGGTCGTGCCGCTCTTGCCGGGGAGGTGTTGCTTTCCTTCGACTATCGCAACGCCGATGTACTGCCCGATGTGCTCTAGCACTGACCTTGCAGCTTGCTCATAGATTTGCCACTGCTCAGCCATTTTTATCCCCGAGACCCGGTGCGGGTCAGCATCTCCAGAATCGGATGCGGTAGACCTTCATCCTTCACCAGTCCATCCGTTGCCGGTCGGAACAGCGGCGTGAGAACCAGTTTGCGCTCGTCGTCGCTAGGCATCTTGTCGGACTCGAGCAGCGCCAAGTAGGTTTTGACCATCGTTACCCGCTCGCCGGCGTCGGTCGAAAGGTGGCTGTTGCTGAGGAACATTCGCACGGCCAGCCTGACGACCCAAAAACCGATCGCACCTGTCGCTGCAAGTGCCACGAGTTTCCAAGGCTTGGGTGGATCCTCCAACAGTGCCCAATGGATGCCGTTCCAAAGAGCCAAGGCGAGCAGCACCATAAGAACGAGCGCGCCGACCCCCCACACCCATGCCTGCGTCGTGTGGGATTTGGACTTTGACTCCCAGTAGCTGACTGGGCCGCGCAAGGCCATCTGCTCGTTGAATGTCTTCCGCAGCGTATCGAGCTTGTTTTCATGCGCTTCTAGCGCGGCGGCATGAGCACTCTCTAGTGAATCCATCGATTCCGCGAAGTCGCTCTTCTGCGAAGCAAGGGTGGCCGCTACGTCATTTACGAGGGCGGCAAAGTCTCTCCGAAGCTGGTTCAGATGGCCGCTCTGCTGTCCTAGTTCGTCCTCTGCGCGACCGCGCAAGTCCTCGAGCGCTGCGCGGTCAGCGCGGAGTGCAGGCTCCAAGTCCGTCGCGATGCCATAGCGATCGAACATTCCTTGTAGGAAGCCGCGCCACATGTCCGTGCTTCTCCCGTCGAAGACGATGTTCGATCCCGGTTGAGGAGGGAGCAACGCAAAGAGGTATGCCAGGGCCTCATCGGGCTGGCGTAGCTCTGCAACGCGTTTGCCCCAGCGGCTCAAGCTGTGAGGGAGCTGCCTAGTGATGTATGCGGTAGTGAGCTCTTGCTGCACGTTGGACAGAAGCCCCTGAATACGGCTTTCATCTCCCTGAGACATCACCGCCGCAAGGGTGCGAGCTGTTCCGTCCGCTTGATTCAACGGCTGCACTGCTTGATCGAACGCAGTCCGGTGCGACACGCTCATCGCTCCGCTCAGCCACGACCAAAAGTTCTGCTCGTCCTGAACCCAACGCACAAGCTGACCCACATCCGCTGGTGCGAGAGTGCCGCCGTTAGCGCCTAGATCAAGGGTGAACAGCGGCGATGGGGGCGGAGGCATCGGCCCCGTGGTCAAGTCTGCAGCTCCGGTAGACATGCTTTCCACTCAACTTGCAACTTGGTGCCGCCACCACTTAAGCCGCTCGGGCTCGCAGACGAATTCTCGTTCGAGGAGCGTCATGAGCGCCTGCGCTCGGCCACGCAGGCCGGCGCTGTGCATGCAGTGCAGCATGCGCGACACGCGGCGCTCGTTGTGCGTCGGGTGCTCCACCCACGCTGGCTGGCCAGAGACCCACTGCAGGCCGCTGGTGGCTTGGGCGATGCCGTAGAAGGCCAGCATGCGGACGAAGGCGCGCAGCAGCGCGTCGCGTAGAAGCGGGTCGGCCTCGACCGCGGCGCCGATCGCGTGCCGGCCGATGACCGGCGCGTCGGGGTTGACCGGGCTGCGCGTGCCGATCGGGAACAACCAGCAGAGGACCTCGGGGCGTCGCTCGAGCTCGCCGTCGTCAAGCGCGAGCGTCTCGTCGAGGTAGGCCTGCAACCAGGCGCGCCAGCGGGCGACGCCGGCGTCATCGGCAGCGGCGCGAGCAGCCGTGCACGCCTGGTCGTCAGGGTCGACCGTGAACGGCAGGGGGTCGAGATCGCCGGGCATCGGGCGGAGCTTGCCGGCGGGCTGCGGCACGGGCAAGTGCGGAATCGACGGCTGCTCGGTCGCCGAGACAGCGCCGGGCTCGGCTTCATGGGGTGCTCCACCTAGACCCGCCGAACGGCGCGAGTCGGAGTAGCTGCCCTGACCGGCGTGCACGCGAAAGAGACCCTCTGCGGCACCTGCACGGCTAGGCTCGGTGGCGAGGAGTCTTTTTGCGAGCCTAGCCGTGCAGGTGCCGCTCTCCAATGCAAAAACCCCGTGGTGATTAGGGTTTACGCGAGTATGATGCTCGCGCAGCGAGCATCACCCTTGCGACGTTTGTCGCGCTGGCGTAGTGGTTTTTTGGTCCAAAAGCTACCGCAACGAAACCGGCTCGTGCAAAATCAGTTGCACTACTTCCCGTGCGGCTTCGCTCGCACGGTGCCGGGGCCCCGCAAGGGGCCCTAGCTTTTTCTGGAGCAGTTTTTGCGGACGATCGCGTACGTCGATGGCTTCAACCTCTACTACGGAAGCCTGAAGGGCACTGCCTTTCGTTGGCTCGATCTCTGCGCCTACTTCGATCGGGCACTGCCGGCCGCCAACACGCTGGTGAAGGTCAAGTACTTCACCGCCCGAGTAGCGCCCGTTCCGAACCACCCCAACGCGGCTCTGAAGCAGCAGGTCTATCTCCGTGCGCTAGAGGCTCACTGCGGTGCTCGCCTGCAGATCACTGAGGGGCACTTCAACGTTAAGGCGGTGCGAGCGGCGTCGACGGTGCCCCCGCACAGAACGGTCGAGGTCTTCAAGACCGAGGAGAAGGGCTCGGACGTGAACCTAGCGGTGGAGCTAGTCAACGACGCGTGGCAGGACGCATTCGACTGTGCTGCCGTAGTCTCCAACGATGGCGACCTGATGCGGGCGATGCAGATCGTCAAGCAGCAGCGGCGCAAGAAGGTTCTGCTCTATACGCCTGGCGCACCTAAGCGAACCCCCTTGATCACTCTGACTCGCTGGTCTCACAGGCAGATCAACGTCGACCCGGCGGACCTTGCGGCCTCCCAGTTGCCGCCGGTCGTGAACCCGGGGAACTTGCAGAAGCCCGCTGACTGGTAGGTCTGCCTACAGGTTGCTTGCTGGTGCGCCGTTGCACCAGTCAGCCCACGCGTCCATCAGCGCCCGACGCCGCTCGAAGGCATCGCCGCGCCGGTAGGCCCTCTCGGTCTCGTCGCCGACTTGGTGCGCTAGGGCGAGCTCTGCGAGATCCCTCGGGAACTGTGTCTCCTCGGCGGCCCAATCGCGGAAGCTGGACCGGAAGCCGTGCACCGTGATGTCGGAGCGCCATCCGCGCACCAGCATCGTCAGGGCCATGTTTGACAGCGGCTGGCCCTGCCGGGCTCCAGGGAACACGCAGTCCCCCTGTCGCAGCTCGTGCGCCCTTGTCAGGACGACCATGGCGTCGAAGCTCAGGGCGACGCGGTGCTCCCGGCCGCCCTTCATCCTGCGCGCCGGAATGATCCAGGCGCCGCGGTCGAGGTCGAACTCGCTCCACACGGCACCGAGTGCCTCGCCGGTGCGGCAGGCCGTCAAGATGGTGAACTCGAGCGCCAGGGCGCTGATGCTGTCGAGTCCGCGCAACCGCTGCATGAAGGCCGGCATGTCCTTGTAGGGCAGCGCCGGGTGGTGCTGCACCGTCGCGACCTTGCGCGGCTTCGGCAGGCGGTGCTGCAGGTTGCCGGCCCACGCCGCCGGGTTCTCCCCTGCCCTCAGCTTCGCGGCGCGCGCGTCGTCGAGCACGAGGAAGATGCGGCTGCGCACGCGCGTGGCCGTCTCGGTCTTCGTCGCCCAGATCGGCTCGAGGGCTGCCATGACGTCCGCCTGGTCGACATCCGCCACGGCCTTGTGGCCGAACAATGGGAACGCGTAGGTCCGCAGAGTGTTGGTCCACTGCTGCGCGTGCTTCGCGTTGCGCCAGCCGCTTGCGTTGCGCTCGATGTAGGCCAGCGCGTGCTGCTCGAAAGTCACCGCCTTGGCCGCCCGGGCCGCGGCCGCTGCGGCCTCCTCGGCCTGGAGCCTGTCCCGCTCGACGATCGGATCGCGCCGCGCGACGACGAGCTCTCGCGCCTTCGCGGCCTCCGACCGCGCCTTCACCATCGGCACGTCGGCGAGCCGGCCAAGGCCCATCTCGCGGCGCTTACCGGTCAGGGGCGACGTGTAGCGGAACAACCAGGTCTTGCTTGTCGCGGCTGCGCTTTCGACCACCTGCAGGTACAGGCCGTGGCCGTCCGAGTGCACACCCGGCTTGGCCGCCGCGACCTCCTTCACCGTCAACATGAGGGCTCTCCCCCAAGCCAGCAGCCGGCCCTACCCGCCGGCCTACCCACCGCTTGGAGGCGGCATGCTAGCGCACCGGCTTGCACCGGTTTGTACTGCATTCAGGGGGAGATCTAGGCTTGGCGCGGGTTCCGGGGCAGTTTGCTGCACCGGGTTGCACTCGTCTGCATTGCAGACTGGCGGAGTCGGAGGGATTCGAACCCTCGATGCAAGTTTTAGCTCACATACTCCCTTAGCAGGGGAGCACCTTCGGCCTCTCGGTCACGACTCCTGCGAGCGGGGCGGATTATGCGCCAGCGACCGCCACAGCGGGCTCGCCGTCGAGATCGAAAGCCTTGTGCAACGCGCGCACCGCAAGCTCCATGTACTTCTCGTCGATGACGACGCTGGTCTTGATCTCGCTCGTGGAGATCATCTGGATGTTGATCCCCTCTTCGCTCAGCGTGCGGAACATCCGGCTCGCGACGCCGACATGGCTGCGCATGCCGATGCCGACGATCGAGACCTTGCAGATTTTCGGATCGCCGACCACCTGCGCGGCCTGGGTCGCGGGCTGCACGGCGCTCTTGAGCAGCTCGATCGTGCGGGCGTAGTCGTTGCGGTGGACGGTGAAGGAGAAGTCGGTCCGTCCGTCGTGCGAGACGTTTTGGATGATCACGTCGACGTCGATGTTGGCTTCGGCGACCGGCCCGAGGATCTGGAAGGCGATGCCGGGCTTGTCGGGCACGCCCATCACGGTGACCTTGGCTTCGTCGCGGTTGAAGGCGATGCCCGAGACAACGGCTTGTTCCATGTTCGCGTCTTCCTCGAAAGTGATCAGGGTGCCGGACTTGGCCTCGTCCTCGATCGGGATGTCCCATTCGGTGAAGCTCGACAGCACGCGCAGCGGCACGCGGTACTTGCCGGCGAACTCGACCGAGCGGATCTGCAGCACCTTGGAGCCCAGGCTCGCCATCTCGAGCATTTCCTCGAAGCTGATGGTGTGCAGGCGGCGCGCCTCGGCCACGATGCGCGGGTCGGTGGTGTAGACGCCGTCGACGTCGGTGTAGATGAGGCACTCGTGCGCCTTCATCGCCGCCGCGATCGCGACGGCCGAGGTGTCGGAGCCGCCGCGGCCCAGCGT
>NZ_DASTPW010000008.1:0-39859 GCF_035762065.1 Methylibium sp. | reverse complement strand
CATTGGGAAAGCCTCGACGCGGCGCTCGCGCACTTCGCGTCGAAGCCGGTGTTCGCGCGCTGGGCACCAGGCGTGCTGCGCGACTACCTCGAAGCCGGGCTCGTCGAAGACGGCCAGGGCCTGCGCCTGGCCTTCGACCGCGACATCGAATCGCAGATCTACGACCACCTGCCGCATCACATCGGCCGCCTGCTCGAAGAGCGCCGGCCGGCCTGCCCGATCGCCTTCGTCGGCGGCAGTTCGTCCGACGAGGTGCGGCGCGTCGGCATGGCCGCGACGAAGCACTGGACCGAGGGCCGCATCGCGTGGATCACCGGCGGCCACTTGTTTCCGATGGAGCGTCCGCGCGAGTGCGCCGACACGGTGCTGGAGCTGCTCGAACGCATGCCGCTTCGCTGAGGCGCAGCGGGGTCGCGCGAGACCCCGCCGATATACTCGCGCCTTACCACCACGGGCTGTTTTGCGAGGCGTGCTGTTGTCGATTCGCTGCGCTTCGCAGACGCTGATTTCATGACCAAGTACGTCTTCGTCACCGGCGGTGTGGTGTCCTCGCTCGGCAAGGGCATCGCGTCGGCCTCGCTCGCGGCCATCCTCGAATCGCGCGGGCTGAAGGTCACGCTGATCAAGCTGGATCCGTACCTCAACGTCGATCCGGGAACGATGAGCCCCTTCCAGCACGGTGAAGTCTTCGTCACCGACGACGGTGCCGAGACCGACCTGGATCTTGGCCATTACGAGCGCTTCGTCACCACGCGGATGAAGCGCTCGAACAACTTCACCACCGGCCAGATCTACAAGACGGTGCTCGAGAAGGAACGACGCGGCGACTACCTCGGCAAGACGGTGCAGGTGATTCCGCACGTCACCAACGAGATCCAGGAATTCATCAAGCGCGGCGCGGCCGGTGACGTCGATGTCGCGATCGTCGAGGTCGGCGGCACGGTGGGCGACATCGAATCGCTGCCTTTCCTCGAGGCCGCGCGCCAGATGAGCCTGAAGCTCGGCGCGAACCAGACGGCCTTCGTGCACCTCACCTACGTGCCGTGGATCGCGGCGGCCGGCGAGCTGAAGACCAAGCCGACGCAGCACACGGTGCAGAAGCTGCGGGAGATCGGCATCCAGGCCGACGCGCTGCTGTGCCGCGCCGACCGCCGCGTGCCGGAAGACGAGCGCTCGAAGATCTCGCTGTTCACCAACGTGCCCGAGTGGGGCGTGATCAGCATGTGGGACGTCGACACCATCTACAAGGTGCCGCGCATGCTGCACGAGCAAGGGCTCGACGGCCTCATCTGCGACAAGCTGCGCCTGGCCACGCCGCCGGCGAACCTGAAGCGCTGGGACGGTCTGGTCGACGAGGTCGAGCATCCGCAGTCGGCGGTGCGCGTCGCGATGGTCGGCAAGTACACCGACCTGTCGGACTCCTACAAGTCGCTCAACGAGGCGCTGCGCCACGCGGGCATCCACAACCACGCGAAGGTGGACATCGACTACGTCGACTCGGAGTCGATCACGCCGGAGAACGTCGCCCAGCTCGCCGCCTTCGACGCGATCCTCGTGCCCGGCGGCTTCGGCAAGCGCGGCATCGAAGGCAAGATCTGCGCGGCGCGCTTCGCGCGCGAGCGCAAGCTGCCCTACCTCGGCATCTGCCTGGGCATGCAGGTCGCGACGATCGAGTACGCGCGCCACAAGGCCGGCCTCGAAGGTGCGAACAGCACCGAATTCGATCCCTCGACGCCTCACCCGGTGATCGCGCTGATCGAGGAATGGCAGGACGCCGACGGCTCGATCCAGACGCGGCATGCGCAATCGGACCTCGGCGGCACGATGCGCCTCGGCGCGCAGAGCTCCGACGTCAAGGACGGCACGCTTGCCCATGCGATCTACGGCCCGGTGGTCACCGAGCGCCACCGCCACCGCTACGAGGCCAACGTGCACTACCTCGACCGGCTGCAGAACGCCGGGCTCGTGATCAGCGCGATCACGCAGCGCGAGAAGCTGACCGAGATCGTCGAATTGCCCCAGAACCTCCACCCCTGGTACGTCGGCGTGCAGTTCCACCCGGAGTTCAAGAGCACGCCCTGGGCCGGGCATCCGCTGTTCATCAGCTACGTGAAGGCGGCGCTGGCGCACAAGGCACAGCGCAGCAACGAGTCGAGCATCAAGGCGGTGGCGTGATGAAGCTTTGCGGGTTCGATGCCGGTCTCGACCGGCCCTTCTTCCTGATCTCCGGCCCCTGCGTCGTCGAGAGCGAGCAACTGCAGATGGACGTGGCCGGGCGGCTGAAGGAGATCACCGCGGAGCTGGGCATCCCGTTCATCTTCAAGTCCAGCTACGACAAGGCGAACCGCTCGAGCGGCACCTCGTTTCGCGGCCCGGGCATGCAAAAGGGCCTGGAGATCCTCGCAAAGGTGCGGAAGGAGCTTGGCGTGCCGGTGCTGACCGATGTGCACAGCGAAGCCGAGATCGAGACCGTCGCCAAGCACGTCGACGTGCTGCAGACGCCTGCCTTCCTGTGCCGCCAGACCGACTTCATCCGCGCCGTCGCGCAAAGCGGCCTGCCGGTGAACATCAAGAAGGGCCAGTTCCTCGCGCCGCACGACATGAAGAACGTGATCGACAAGGCGCGCGCCGCGGCGAAGGAGAAGGGCCTGGCGGAAGACAGCTTCCTCGCCTGCGAACGCGGCGCGAGCTTCGGCTACAACAACCTCGTCTCGGACATGCGCTCGCTGGCGATCCTGCGCGAGACCGGCGCGCCGGTCGTCTTCGATGCGACGCACAGCGTGCAACTCCCCGGCGGGCAGGGCACCAGCAGCGGCGGCCAGCGCGAGTTCGTGCCGGTGCTGAGCCGCGCGGCGATCGCGGTCGGCGTCGCCGGCATCTTCATGGAAACGCATCCCGATCCGGCGAAGGCGCTGTCCGACGGTCCGAACGCGGTGCCGCTGAAGCACATGAAGGCGCTGCTCGAGCAGCTGGTCGGCATCGACCGCCTCGTCAAGTCGCAGCCGCTGCTCGAACACGACTTCACCGCTTGACGACGAACCATGAGCGCACCGGCCTACCTGATCGTCGAGATGCACGTCACCGACATGCAGCAGTACGCGCAATACATGGCTGCGGCACCGGCCGCGGTCAAGGCCTACGGCGGCGAGTACCTGGTGCGCGGGGGCCGGCACGAGTCGCTCGAAGGCGACTGGCAGCCGCACCGCGTTGCGGTGCTGCGCTTCCCAAGCTACGAGCAGGCCAAGGCCTTCTACGAGGACAGCGACTACGTCAGCCGCGTCAAGCCCAAGCGCGCCGGTGCGACCGACTACTTCAACATGGTCCTCGTCGAAGGCGTGGCGACCCCGGTCGGCTGAGCGACGTGTCCTTGCATCCGACCACCCCACCAGGGGCGACGTCCGCGATCCAGCTCGATGAACGGTCCCTCGCCGCCGATGCGGCTGCGCTCGCGCCGATGCAGCGGCTGATGCCCTTGCTGGCCCGGGCGCGCGGTCGACTCGGCCTGCGCAACGACTTCGCTAGCCAGAGCCGCCGGCGCTGGGTGCTGCATCCTGCCGAGGAAACCCCGGTACCGCCGGCGATCTACGAGCCCGACGATCTCGCGCGCATCACGGGCGTCGGCGAGAACGACCGCATCGAGGATGAGCTCCAGCGACTTGCCAGCACCACCGCGAGTCATGCGCCGACGATGGCGTACGAACTGCACGACGTGATCTTCACGCGCGGCCATCTGTTCTCGTCGAAGATGGTTTACCGGCTCGACACGCGACCCTTCCCGCTGGTCGGCCGGCGCGCGAAGACGCGCATGCGAGAAGCGGTGTTGTCGACCTCGCAGTACGGCATCCGCTACTTCGGCCACTGGATGACCGACGACCTGACGCTCACGCTGGCCGCGCAGCAGATGGGCGAGCCGGTGTCCGCGCTGCTGCGGCCGACGCCGCACCAGTCGCAGTACGTGTCGCTGCTCGACTGCGCGGTGCCGGTGCACGACGACGTGTGGTTCGACAAGCTGGTGATCCTCGACGACTACGGGCAGAACGACTACAAGCGCCGCCGCTACGGCGCGTTGCGCGACCGCGCGCGCGTCGCACTTGGCGCGACGACGCCGCCGCCCGGCGTAATGCTGCTGCGCGGCCGCACCGGCGCGGATCGCGTGCTGCTCAACGAGGCCGAGGTCGCCGGCGCGCTGCGCGCGCGGGGCTACGCGATCCTCGAACCGGAAGCCCTCAGCGCACGCGAACTCGCGCGGGCCTGCCTCGACACGCCGATCGTCATCGGCGTCGAAGGCAGCCAGCTGGTGCACGGCATCTCCTTGATGTCGCCGAGCGGCACGCTGATCGAGCTGCAGCCGCCGGCCCGCTTCAACGTGCTGTTCCGCGGCCGCTGCGCCTGCGAAGGCATCCGCTACGCCTGCCAGGTGGGCCACGCGCGGGGCCGCGGCACCGATTTCACGATCGACCTGCCGGCGCTGGAACGCCTGCTCGACCGCATCGAGGCCACGGCCGTGCCAGCCTGAGCCGGCTCTCGCCCACCATTCACCACCGAAGGAAGACCCACCATGAGCGCCATCGTCGACATCGTCGGCCGCGAAATTCTCGACAGCCGCGGCAACCCCACCGTCGAGTGCGACGTGCTGCTGGAGTCCGGCACGATGGGCCGGGCCGCGGTGCCGAGCGGCGCCTCGACCGGCTCGCGCGAGGCGATCGAGCTGCGCGACGGCGACAAGTCGCGCTACCTCGGCAAGGGCGTGCGCAAGGCGGTCGAGTTTGTCAACACCGAGATCTCCGAAGCGGTGCTCGGGCTCGACGCGAGCGAGCAGGCCTTCCTCGACAAGACACTGATCGACCTCGACGGCACGGAGAACAAGGCCCGCCTCGGCGCCAACGCCACGCTCGCGGTCAGCATGGCCGTCGCGCGCGCCGCGGCCGAGGAATCCAGCTTGCCGCTGTACCGCTACTTCGGCGGTACCGGCGGCATGCAGCTGCCGGTGCCGATGATGAACGTGATCAACGGCGGCGCACATGCGAACAACAGCCTCGATCTGCAGGAGCTGATGATCATTCCCGTGGGCGCGCCGAGCTTTCGCGAAGCGCTGCGCTGGGGCGCGGAGACCTTCCATGCGCTGAAGAAGATCCTGCACGACCAGCATCTGTCGACCGCGGTCGGCGACGAAGGCGGCTTCGCGCCGAGCGTCGCGAACCACGAAGCGGCGCTGCAGCTGCTGATGCGTGCGATCGAGCAGGCCGGCTACAAGCCCGGCGAGCAGATCGCGCTCGCGCTCGACTGCGCGGCCAGCGAGTTCTACAAGGACGGCCGCTACGTGCTCGAAGGCGAGAAAGGCACCGACGGCGGGCCGCTGCAGCTCGATGCCGACGCCTGGACCGCGATGCTCGCCGGCTGGGTCGACAAGTACCCGATCATCAGCATCGAGGACGGCATGCACGAAGGCGACTGGGACGGCTGGGCCAAGCTGACGCAGGCGCTCGGCAAGAAGGTGCAGCTGGTCGGCGACGACCTTTTCGTCACCAACACCAAGATCCTGAAGGAAGGCATCGCGAAGGGCATCGCGAACTCGATCCTCATCAAGATCAACCAGATCGGCACGCTGACCGAGACCTTCGCCGCGATCGAGATGGCGAAGCGCGCGGGCTACACCGCAGTGATCAGCCACCGCTCGGGCGAGACGGAAGACAGCACCATCGCCGACATCGCGGTCGGCACGAACGCCGGCCAGATCAAGACCGGCTCGCTGAGCCGCAGCGACCGCATCGCCAAGTACAACCAGCTGCTGCGCATCGAGGAAGACCTCGGTGACGTCGCCACCTACCCGGGCCGCGACGCGTTCTACAACCTGCGTTGAACGCGCGCGGCGATGCGCCTCGTGAGCCTCGTCCTCGCCGGCCTGCTGGTGCTGGTGCATGCCGAGCTGTGGTTCGGCAAGGGCGGGGTCGGGCGAGCGTCGGGGCTGCAATCGCGGCTCGACGAGCAACGCGCCCGCAACGGCCTCGCGCACGAACGCAACGAGCGGCTCGCCGCCGAGGTCCGCGACTTGAAGGACGGGCTCGAGATGGTCGAGGAGAAGGCTCGCGGCGAGCTCGGCATGGTCAAGGCCGACGAGATCCTCGTGCGGCTCACGCCGCCGGTGCAGCGCTGATGCCGCCGGCCGTGCTGCTGCCTTGACGGCCACGCTTGCGGCTTGGCTTGCCGTGCTGGTGGGCCTGCTCAACCGCCCTGCCTTCTCCGTCGCGCCCTTCGGTTGGCCGATGGTGGCGAGCTGGGCCGAAACGGCAGGTGCCGTGCTGGGCCTGGCGATGGTGGTCTGCAACCTGCGCGTCAACCCGCTCGCGTGGCCGCTCGCCATCGCCAGCTCGGCGCTGTACGCGCTGGTATTCTGGGACGCGCGGCTCTATGGCGATGCCGGCCTGCAGGGGCTGTTCATCGCGATCGCGTTGTGGGGCTGGTGGCAGTGGCTGCGCGGCCACGGCGAGGACGGCAGGCCGCTGCGCGTGCACGCGCTCGCGCCGCGCGAACGCGGCCTCGCGCTCGGCGCGACGGCCTTGCTGTGGCTCGTGATCGGCTTTGCGCTCGCGCGCGGCACCGACACCGACGTGCCCTGGTGGGACGCCTTCCCCACCGCCGCGAGCATCACCGGCTCGGTGCTGCTCGCGCGCAAGGCCATCGAGAACTGGGCGGTGTGGCTGGCGGTGAACCTCGTCGCGGTCGGCCTGTTCGCCTTCAAGGGGCTGTGGCTCACCGTGGTGCTGTACGCGGTGTTCGCCGCGATGTCGGTCGCCGGCTGGCACGCGTGGCAGGCGCGGCGAACGGCATGAGCACGATCGTCGCGATCCTCGGCGCCGAAAGCAGCGGCAAGACGACGCTGGCGGCGCAACTGGCCGATGCGCTGCGCGCGCGTGGCTTGCGCGTCGCGCTCGTCGGCGAAGTGCTGCGCGAGTTCTGCGACGCGCACGGCCGCACGCCGCGGCAGGACGAGCAGGCCGGCATCGCCGACGAGCAGTGGCGCCGCATCGACGCCGCAGCGCACGCGGCCGAGGTGGTGATCGCCGACACGACGGCCCTGATGATCGCGATCTACAGCGACTTCGTGTTCGGCGACACGAGCCTCTACGCGCCGGCGCTCGAACGGCAGTCGCGCTGCGCGCTGACGCTCGTCACCGGCCTGGACATCGCCTGGCAGCCCGACGGCCTGCAGCGCGACGGCCCGCAGGTGCGCGCGCCGATCGACGCGAAGCTGCGCGGCGCGCTCGACGGCGCCGGTTTGGGCTACGCGCTCGTCTACGGCGAAGGCGAGGCGCGGCTTGCGGCGGCGCTGCGGGTCGTCGAGCGGCTGCCGGCCATCGCTGCGCGCGCGCCGGTGCGGCACGCGGCGACCACCGCAGCACCGCCGCCGGACGAAGAGCCCGCGCCGCCGCTTCGGCTGCGGGGCCGCTGCCGTGAATGCCTGCAGGCCGATTGCGAGCACCGGCTCTTCGAGCTGCGCGCGAGCGGCGCAGCGCCCCCTTGGCCGAGCCGCTCGGCGTGCTCCCCACCATCGGCAAACGAGGACGGCGATGACGACCTCGCGTCTGCGCACGCGCCCGGCCATCGCCCGATCCGCAGCTACGTCCTGCGCGCCGGCCGCGTCGGCCCGGGCCAGGCCCGCGCACTCGCCGAACTGGGCCCGCGCTTCGTGCTGCCGTTCGAGCCGTGCGTGATCGATTGGGACGCCGTCTTCGGCCGCCGCGCGCCGCGCGTCCTTGAGATCGGCTTCGGCATGGGCGACGCGACCGCGCAGATCGCCGCCGCACGACCCGAGCTCGACTTCATCGGCTGCGAAGTCCACGAGCCCGGCGTCGGCGCACTGCTCAAGCGCATCGACGCGCTGGGCCTGGCGAACCTGCGCATCGTCCGGCACGACGCGGTGCAGGTGCTCGAACGGATGCTCGCACCGGCATCGCTGGCCGGCATCCACGTGTTCTTCCCCGACCCCTGGCACAAGAAGAAGCATCACAAGCGCCGCCTGATCCAGCCGGCGTTCGTGCATGCACTCGCGAGCCGACTCGCGCCTGGCGGCTACCTGCACTGCGCGACGGATTGGCAGCCCTACGCGGCGCAGATGCTGGAGGTGCTGAGCCGGGAGCCGGCGTTGCGCAACACTGCGGCGGGCTATGCGCCCAAGCCGGGGTATCGGCCGCTCACCAAGTTCGAGCAGCGCGGGCTGCGGCTCGGCCACGGCGTGTGGGATCTCGTCTTCGAGCGCAGCGGGGCGCGCGACTGAGTCGGGCGAGGCGAGGCCGCAGCATCGCTGTCGCTTCGCTGCCGACATGGCTCAAGCCGCCGGCTTGCGCGCCGAAGCGCCGCGGCGGTGTCCGAAGCCGGTGCCGCTGCCCCGACGAAAACCGACAAGCGACTGGAGACAGACGATGCTGAAGAGCTACACCGGAAGCTGCCGCTGCGGCGCGGTGCGCTCGAAGCCGACATCGATCTCGCGGCCAGCACCGGCAAGTGCAACTGCTCGATGTGCACGAAGGTGGGGAACCGGGGCGTGATCATCCAACCCGACGCCTTTCGCCGCTGGCCGGCGAAGCGTCCCTGGAGCGACGACCAGTTCGGCGCCAAGCAGGGTTACCACCGGTTCTGCGAGACCTGCGGCGTGCGCCCGTTCGGACGCAGCTACGTCGAGCAGATCGGCGGCGATCACGTGTCGTGGCCGCGAAGAGGCGTCGCCCGCGGCGATCCGGCACTCAATCCTTCCATTCGACCCAGCCCATCCATGCGGTGAGCAACACCAGCGCGCCGAAGCCGATGCGATACCACGCGAATGGCACGAAGTCGTGCGTGGAGACGTAGCGGATCAGCCAGCGGATGCACAGCAGCGCGCTCGCGAACGCGAAGACGAGGCCGACGGCGAACATCGGCGCATCGCTCCAGTCGAGCAGCTCGCGCTGCTTCATCACCGAATAGGCGCCGGCACCCATCAACGTCGGGATGCCGAGGAAGAAGCTGAACTCCGTCGCGGCCTTGCGCGAGAAGCCGAACAGCATCGCGCCGATGATCGTGGCCCCCGATCGGCTGGTGCCGGGCACGAGCGCGAGGCACTGCACGAGGCCCACCTTCAGCGCGTCGAGCGCGCTCATGTCGTCGACCGTCTCGACGCGCGCGATGCGTTCGCCCTGCAGGTCGCGCTCGCCGAACAGCCGGCGATGCCGGCGCTCCACGGCCAGGATGATGAAGCCGCCGACGACGAAGGCCAGCGCCACCGGCACCGGGTGGAAGAGATGCGCCTTGATCGCGCCGCCGAGCGCGAGGCCGAACACGACGGCCGGCACGAAGGCGATCAGCAGGTTGCGCGCGAAGCGCTGCGCGACGCGCTCGCTCACGATGCCGCGCACGGTATCGGCGAGCTTGCGGCGGTACTGCCAGATCACCGCGAACATCGCCCCGGTCTGGATCGCGATCTCGAAGACCTTGACCTTCTCGCCGGTGAAGTCGAGCAGCGAGGCCGCGAGGATCAGGTGCCCGGTGCTGGAGATCGGCAGGAACTCGGTCAGGCCCTCGACCACGCCCATCACGGCGGCCTTGACCAGCAGAAGGATGTCCAAACGCGGCTCCGCTCACGAAGAAGCGGGCGATGGTATCGGCGCGGCTGATGCCGGCGGCGCGAGCGCGGGACCGCCCGGCGCGACGCGCGCGGCGCGCCCTCGTCTTCGCGCCAGGCGGGTTGCGGCGGCCACCGCGCGACGCGTGCTCAGGGCTGCGGCGCGGCGACCAGCCGGGCCGCGTCGCCGCGCGTGCCGGCGGCGATCAACGCGGCGGGCGTCTGCACGCCGGCGGTGAGCAAGGCGGCCGGCGGCAAGGGCCGCGCGGCGGCGATGCTCCGGCCCGCCGGCGCCGGATCCATCTGCGCGACCAGCGGGCTGTTGAGCTTCTTCGCGTAGGCCTTGACGGTGAGCGCCCGGTCGAACGGCAGCCGCTGCGACGGGCTCGCGCCGCGCGAGATGAGGTAGTCCACCAGCTGCGGCTGCGTCTCCGGCCGCTCGACGAAGCTCGGCACCAGCACGCGCGCGAGCGGCAGCCAGTGCAGTTGATCGCCCTGCGTCGGCGGCACGCCTTGCGCGAGTTGCGGCAGACGGTCGAACCACCAGTCGAGCGCGGCGAAGTCGGCGCTGCGCAGCGCGGCTTCGAAGCCGGAGGGCTGCTTGCCGTCGTGGCCGCCGAGCGCGGCGCGCGCGGTGTGGCCGCGTGCTTCGAGCGCGCGGGCGAGCGGCGAATCGAGACCGCTGGGATGCAGCGCGCCGAGCGCGCCGAAGCCGATCGCGCCGGCTTCCAGCGCACCGTTCGCGAGCCAGCGGTCGAGCACGCGGTCCATGCCGGCCAGGCGCGCGCCCGGGCAGCTGAGCATGCGCATCACGTCGTGGCGGATCGCGCGGGCGTCGGCCTCGGCAAGCCAGACCAGCGCCTCGCGCGATTCGGCCGATGCCGCGGCGAAATCGGGGCAGCCCTCGCGCTGCGCCAGGCGCAGCAGCGGCGACTGCGGGCAGTGCTCGGGCTGCGCGCCCTTGGCGATCAACTCCGGCAGCACCGGCCACAGCCGCGGGTCCTGCGCGGCGTGGCCGAGCGGGCAGGTCTGCAGCCTGGCGGTGCGCACGTCGCGCGGGTCGATCGAGCCGGCGACGAAGGCGCCGCAGCGCGGGCTCAGTGCGCGCTCGACGCTGTCGAGGCTGTGGCACGGCGGCGGCTCGCCTTCGTTCACCTTCTCGATCACGTGCTTGACGACCGCGAGCGTGACGCTGGTGTCGGTCGCCACACTCACCGCGGTGACGATCAGCGCGGTGGTGGTGCAGCCGCCCGCCAGCAGCGCCGAAGTCAGCAGCGCGCCGATCAGGACCCTGCGCGCGCAGCTCTTGCGGTTCATCGTCTCTCTCCTGCTTTGCAGTGATGGTGGTCGGGCACCGCCGGACTGCGGTCACGAAAAGTAGTCGGGCGGATGTCACGAAGCGAACGCCCATGCGAAGGCCCGGCCGGCGCAGCGAACCGACGCCGGCGACGATTGCTTGCAACCCCACGCGGGGCGTGTCCGTGGTTTGCCCCGCGGGGAAGCGCCGGCTACATTACTGACCCGCCAGTCAGTAAAGCCATGAGCCTCGTTCCCGACCCGCACGTTCTGCACGATTCGCCCGGCACGCCGACCCGCCAGCGCCGCAAGGACGCGCGTCCGCAGGAGCTGCTCGACGCCGCACTCGAGCTTTTCGTCGAGAAAGGCTTTGCCGCCACGCGCAGCGAAGAAGTCGCGGCACGCGCCGGGGTCTCCAAGGGCACGCTCTACCTCTACTACCCGAGCAAGGAAGAACTGCTGAAGGCGGTGATCCGCGAGAACCTGTCGCGCGAGATCGCCGAGGGCGTGGACATCGTGCGCGGCTTCGAAGGCTCGACGCCGGAGCTGCTCGACCACCTGATGCACGAGTGGTGGCGCCGCATCGGCCTGACGCCGGCCTCGGGCATCTGCAAGCTGATCGTCTCGGAGGTGCGCAACTTCCCGGAGATCGCGGCCTTCTACCTGCAGGAAGTCGTCGAGCCCTGCGAGCGGATGATGGGCAGCGTGATCGAGCGCGGCATCGAGCGCGGCGAGTTCCGTGCGGTGCCGACCGCCGAGGTGGTGCACGCGCTGATGGCGCCGATGCTGTTCATGATGCTGCACCAGCATTCGATCGGCGCCTGCCCGGTCGCGGCCGGCCGGCTCGACCCGCTGCGGGTCATCGAGCGGCAGATCGACCTGGTGCTCAACGGCCTGGTGCCGCGCCCGGCCGCGAAGAAGCCGGCCAGCCGGGCTCGCGGAGCCAAGCGATGAAGCGCGCGATCCGCTGGGGCCTGGTGCTGCTCGGCTGCGCGGTGCTGGCCGTGGGCATCGGCCGCACGGTCGCCGCGCGCAAGGCCGCCGCGGCGAACACCGCCGCGGTTCAGACCGCCGCGCCGGCGCTCGAGCTGGCCGCGGGCGACATCGCGATCGCCGCGCCGCGCGAGCTGGCGAGCGAACTCGAGATCACCGGCGCGATCAAGGCGGTCAACAGCGCCTTCGTGAAGGCCAAGGTCGCCGCCGAGCTGCAGAGCCTGACGGTGCGCGAAGGCGACCGCGTCGCCGCCGGCCAGGTGCTCGGCCGGCTCGACGCCACCGAGTACGGCTGGCGCGTGCGCCAGTCGCAGGAGCAGGCGGCGCAGGCGCAGGCGCAGCTCGACATCGCCGAGCGCGCGCTGGAGAACAACCGCGCCCTCGTCGACCAGGGCTTCATCTCGAAGAACGCGCTCGACACCTCGGTTTCCAACGCCGCCGCAGCGCGCGCCTCGCTCCAGGCGGCGCGTGCGGCGAACGAGCTTTCGCTCAAGTCGCAGGCCGACACCGTGCTGCGCGCGCCGATCGCCGGCGTCGTCTCGCAGCGGCTCGCGCAGCCCGGCGAGCGGGTCTCGATCGACCAGAAGCTGATCGAGATCGTCGATCTGGCGCAGCTGGAGATCGAAGCGGCGCTCGCGCCCGAGGATGTCGGCGCCGTGCGGCTCGGCGCGAAAGCGCGGCTGAAGGTCGACGGGCTCGATGCGCCGGTGCTCGCGCAGGTCGCGCGCATCAATCCTTCGACGCAGGCCGGCACGCGCGCGGTGCTGGTCTATCTGGCGGTGACGCCGCAGCCGGGCCTGCGCCAGGGACTGTTCGCGAAAGGCCGCATCGAGCTCGACCGGCGCACGACGCTCACGGTGCCCGAAAGCACCCTGCGCATCGAGCAGGCGAAGCCCTACGTGCTCGCGCTCGCCGATGGGCGCGTCGTGCAGCGGCCGGTGGAGCTCGGTGCGCGCGGCAGCGTGGCCGATGCGCGCGAAGGCCACGTCGAAGTGAAGTCCGGCCTGCAGCCCGGCGAGCGCGTGCTGCGCACGACCGTCGGCGCGGTGCGCGACGGCACCCCGGTGCGGCTGCCGGCCGAGGCGCAGGCCCGCGCCGCCGCGGCGCGCTGAAGCGGTCCACGAGCAAGCGCCATGTGGTTCACCCGCGTCTCGATCGCCAACCCGGTGCTGGCGACGATGGTGATGCTGGCCTTCGTCGTGCTCGGCCTGTTCAGCTACCAGCGGCTCGCGGTCGACCAGTTCCCGAACATCGATTTCCCGACCGTCGTCGTCGCGCTGGACTACCCGGGCGCTTCGCCGGAGATCGTCGAGAGCGAGGTCACGAAGAAGGTCGAGGAGGCGGTCAATACCGTCGCGGGCATCAGCTCGCTGTACTCGCGCAGCTACGAAGGCACCTCGGTCGTCATCATCGAGTTCAACCTCGACGTGGACGGGCGAAAAGCCGCGGAGGACGTGCGCGAGAAGGTCGCCGCGATCCGCCCGCTGCTGCGCGACGAGGTGAAGGAGCCGCGCGTCTCGCGCTTCGACCCGCAGAGCGTGCCGATCTTCAACGTCGCGGTGCTGCCCGACGAGCAGGCGGCCAAGCCGGTCACCTCGACACAGGAGCTCACCACCTGGGCCACGCAGGTGCTGCAGAAGCGCCTGCAGAACGTGCGCGGCGTCGGCGCCGTCAGCGTCGTCGGCGGGCGCGACCGCGAGATCAACATCTACCTGAAGCCCGATGCGCTCGAAGCGCTGGGCATCGGCGTCGATCAGGTGCTCGCCGCGGTGAAGAGCGAGAACCAGGAGCTGCCGATGGGCGCGATCCGCTCGCGCGAGCAGGAGCGCGTCGTGCAGGTCAACGCGCGGCTGAAGACGCCCGACGATTTCAAGGACATCGTCGTCGTGCGTCGTCCCGCGGCGACGCCGGGCGGCACGAGCGTGCCGATCCGGCTCGGCCAGGTGGCCGAGGTCGTCGACGGCCCGCAGGAGCTGGAGACGCTGGCGCTCTACAACGGCCAGCGCACCGTGCTGCTGTCGGTGCAGAAGAGCCAGGGCGAGAACACGATCGAGGTCGTCGACGGCCTGAAGCGCGCGCTCGCCGAGGCCGAGAGCGTCACGCCGCCCGGCATCCGCACCGAGGTCAACCGCGACAACTCGCGCGGCATCCGCGTCTCGGTCGCGAACGTCAAGCGCACGCTGATCGAGGGCGCCGCGCTCACGGTGCTGATCGTCTTCCTGTTCCTCAACAGCTGGCGCTCCACCGTCATCACCGGCCTGACGCTGCCGATCGCGCTGATCGGCACCTTCCTGTTCATGCACGCCTTCGGCTTCACGATCAACAGCATCACGATGATGGCGCTGAGCCTGTGCGTCGGCCTGCTGATCGACGACGCGATCGTCGTGCGCGAGAACATCGTGCGCCACGTCGCGATGGGCAAGAGCCCGCACCAGGCCGCGCTGGACGGCACGCACGAGATCGGCCTGGCGGTGCTGGCGACCACCTTGTCGATCGTCGCGGTCTTCCTGCCGATCGGCTTCATGGGCGGCATCGTCGGCAAGTTCTTCCACGAGTTCGGCCTGACGATCGTCGCGGCCGTGTTGATCAGCATGTTCGTGAGCTTCACGCTCGACCCGATGCTTTCCAGCGTTTGGCACGACCCCCCGCGCGGTCACGGGCCGCCGACGACGCTCTACGAGAAGACGATCGGCCGCGTCACGCTCGCCTTCGAGCGGCTGACCGACCGGCTCGGCGAGGCCTACCAGTCGATCCTGCGCTGGTCGCTCGCGCACAAGCTCGCGACGCTCGGGCTCGCCTTCAGCACCTTCGTCGCCAGCTTCTTCGTGATCCCGCTGCTCGGCGCCGAGTTCGTGCCGAAGGCCGACCTCTCCGAGACACAGCTCAACTTCTACACGCCGGTCGGCTCCTCGCTGGAGCTGACCGAGCAGCGGGCGCGCCAGATCGACGCGGCGCTGCGCGAGCTGCCCGAGGTCCGCTACACCGTCACCACGATCAACAGCGGCCAGGCGCAGGGCAAGATCTACGGCGCGGTCTACGTGCGGCTGACCGACCGCAAGGACCGCGAGCGCAGCGTCGCCGACCTCGCGGTGCCGCTGCGCGAGAAGCTCGCGCGCGTCCCCGGGATCACCGTCACCAACATCGGACAGACGGACCTCGGCGGCGGCAAGAGCCTGCAGTTCTCGATCCAGGGCAGCGACCTCGCCGAGCTCGACCGGCTGTCGAAGACCATCGTCGCGCAGCTGCAGCGGATTCCCGGCCTCGTCGACCTCGACACCACGCAGAAGCCCGACAAGCCCACCGTCGCGATCGAGGTCAAGCGCGAGGCCGCGGCCGATGCCGGGCTCAACGTCGACAAGCTCTCGACGTCGCTGCGCACGCTGGTCGCCGGCACGCTGGTGGGCAACTGGCGCGCGCCCGACGGCGAGAACTACGACGTCAACGTGCGCCTCGCCCCCGGCAACCGCGAGAACCTTGCCGACCTGTCGCGCCTGCCGCTGAACGTGACGGCCGCCGCCGACGGCAGCCCGCGCGTCGTGCGGCTTTCACAGGTGGCCGAGGTGCGGCCCTCCACCGGGCCCAACCAGATCAACCGGCGCGACCTCAACCGCGAGATCAACATCGACGCGAACGCCTTCGGTCGCAGTGCCGGCGAGGTCTCGGCCGACATCCGCCGCGTGCTCGACGCGACGCCCTTCCCGCCCGGCTACCGCTACAGCTTCGGCGGATCGACGAAGAACATGAACGAGTCGTTCGAGTACGCGATCGGCGCGCTGGGTCTCGCGATCGTCTTCATCTACATGATCCTCGCGAGCCAGTTCAAGAGCTTCCTGCAGCCGCTCGCGCTCATGAGCTCGCTGCCGCTGACGCTCATCGGCGTGGTGCTCGCGCTGTTCATGTTCCGCTCGACGCTCAACATGTTCTCGATCATCGGCATCGTGATGCTGATGGGGCTCGTCACGAAGAACGCGATCCTGCTCGTCGACTTCGCGATCCGCTCCCGCGCCGGCGAACACGCCGGCCAGCACGGCCTCGACCACGACCAGCCGCCGATGGACCGCGAGCAGGCGCTGCTGCACGCCGCCAAAGTGCGACTGCGCCCGATCCTGATGACGACGCTGGCGATGGTCTTCGGCATGGTGCCGCTCGCCTTCGCCGTGACCGAAGGCTCGGAGCAGCGCGCGCCGATGGGCCAGGCGGTGATCGGCGGCGTGATCACCTCGTCGCTGCTGACGCTGGTGGTCGTGCCGGTCGTCTACTGCTACCTCGACGACCTCGCGGCCTGGGCGAAGCGCGGCTTCAGGCGTCGCTCCGCGCTGCGGCTCGGCGGCCATGCCGCGTCGATCGGCCAGCCGGGCACCGCGAAGTGATCCCTAGAATTTTTCTTCCAAGTCCTCGACGCCTGCCTTCATGAACATCGAACAAGCCCGCTTCAACATGATCGAGCAGCAGATCCGCCCCTGGGACGTGCTCGACCCTTCGGTGCTGTCGCTGCTGGCCGTGGTGCGGCGCGAGAGCTTCGTGCCCGCGGACTGCAAGGCGCTCGCCTTCGCCGACATGGAGCTGCCGCTGGCCGAAGGCCAGCGCATGCTGTCGCCGAAGGTCGAGGCGCGGCTGCTGCAGGAACTGGGGCTGCGCCGCCACGAGCGGGTGCTCGAGATCGGTACCGGCTCGGGCCACATGGCGGCGCTGCTCGCGCATCAGGCGCGCGAGGTCATCACCCTCGAGATCCGCCCCGCGCTGGCGCACCAGGCCATGCTGAACCTGCAGCGCGCCGCGGTCGTCAATGCCGAGGTCCGCGAAGCCGACGGCGTGCGCGGCCTGCCGGACGAAGCGCCGTTCGACGCGATCGTGCTTTCCGGCTCGGTCGCGCAGCTTCCCGAGGCGCTGCTCGCGCAGCTGAAGACCGGCGGGCGGCTGATCGCGATCGTCGGCGACGAGCCCGTCATGCGTGCGGTGCTGGCGACGCGGCGCGGGCCCGAGGCCTTCGAGCGCGTCGAGCTGTTCGACACCGTCGCACCGCGGCTCGACGGCTTCGGCGAGCCCTCGCGCTTCCGCTTCTGACGCATGCCGCGCGGCCCAGGACAGGCCGTCGCACCGTATCGGCCGTCCATCGCAGAACCGCCGCCGGGCCGAGGCGGCCCCGGTACAAGCCCGCAACGTTTCGAGGACCGTTCATGCCCCCACGTATCGCTCTCGTCCTGACGCAAGCCGCCGCGGCCTGCACCGTGCTGTTCGCCGCCGGCGCCGCCCCGGCGCAGAGCCTCGAGTCGCTGTACGACGCGGCCCGGGCCTACGACGCGAACTACCTCGCCGCGCGCGCGCAGGCCGAATCCGCGATCTACCGCGACGAACAGACCAAGGCGCTGCGCCGGCCCAACGTCAGCCTTGCCGGCAACGCGACGCGCTCGAACACCGACACGCCGATCGGCCGCTTCAACAACACCAACACCGGCGCGCAGGTCGCGGGCTCGCAGCCGCTCTACAACCGCGCCAACAGCGCGACGATCGATCAGTCGGAGCGCAGCCTCGCGATCTCGCTGGCGGATCTGGAAGCCGCCGAGCAGGACCTGATCATCCGGCTTGCGCAGGCCTACTTCGACGTGCTCGGCGCGCAGGACACGCTGGCCACGACGCGCGGCAACAAGGCCGCGATCGCCGAGCAGCTGGCCTCGGCCAAGCGCAACTTCGAGGTCGGCACCGCGACGATCACCGACACCCGGGAAGCCCAGGCCCGCTTCGACCTCGCCACCGCGCAGGAGATCGCCGCCGAGAACGACCTGCGCAACAAGCGCAACGCGCTCGACACGCTCGTCGGCCGCAGCGGCGTGGAGCCGCTGGCGCTGAAGCTGCCGGCAGCACTGCCGAGCGTGAGCCCCGATCGCGCCGACACCTGGGTCGACCTCGCGACCAACGCGCCGAACGTGCGCCGCGCGCAGCTTGCCTTCGAGATCGCTCAGCTCGAGACCACCAAGGCGCGCGCCGGGCACCTGCCGACCGTCGCGCTGGTGGGCAGCGTCGGCAGCAGCCACAACAGCGAGAGCACCGGCGCGAGCCTCGCGGGCACGACCAAGAGCGCGCAGGTCGGCGTGCAGCTGAACCTGCCGCTGTTCGCCGGCTTCGCGGTGCAGAACCGCGTGAAGGAAACCTTGGCGCTGGAAGAGCGGTCGCGCAACGACCTGGAGGCCGCGCGCCGCGGGGTGGCGCTGGCGACGCGGCAGGCTTTCTCTTCGGTGCAGTCGGGCGAAGCCTCGGTGCGCGCGCTCGAAGCGGCCGAGGCCTCGAACAAGCTGGCGCTCGAAGCGATCCAGCTCGGCTACCGCGTCGGCGTGCGGGTCAACCTCGACGTGCTCAATGCGCAGAGCCAGCTGTTCGCGACACAGCGCGACCTCGCGAAGGCGCGCTACGACCTGCTGGTCGGCAACCTGCGGCTGCGCCAGGCGGCGGGCGTGCTGAAGCCGGCCGACGTCTCGGCGACGAGCCGCATCGTCGCGCCTTGAGCCCGACGCCGCCGGCTTCCTGCATCGAACGAAGGAGGCCGGCGCGCAGGTGCGCTCCTAGAGTGCCGCGGCACATCAGGAGTCGGGGATGAATGCAAGCCGCTGCGCCGCCGCGCTGAGCCTCGTCATGTCCATGGCCGCCTGGCCGCAGCACGCCGCGGCCGGCGAGGACGCCTGTTTGCAGGGCCTGCTGTTCTCCATCGAGAACGACTACCTCGGCCGCGGCCGCTTCAACACCGACCGCTGGTACACCAACGGCCTGCACGCCGCCTGGAGCTACCGCAGGGACGAAGCCTGCACCGGGCCCGGCACGCGCGCCGCGCGCGCGCTCGGCAACGTGGTGACGCCGCTCGGCGGCGACCTGCCCGATGCGCCCGACATCTACTTCGGCTTCGGCCAGAACATCTACACGCCGCAGGACATCACGATCGCCGAGCCGCAGCCCGACGACCGGCCCTGGGCCGGCTACCTGTACGGCGTGGTCGGCAGCGCGGCCGAGCGCGGGGGCGGCAGGCACGAGGCGGTGGAGCTGAAGCTGGGGCTGGTTGGCCCCGCCTCGCAGGCCGCGGGCCTGCAGCGCTGGTTCCACGACAAGGTGATCCACGACGACGAGCCGCGCGGCTGGCCGAACCAGCTGCGCCCGCGGCTCGCGGCGCAGCTCAACTACACCTTCACCCAACGCTGGACCGACATCGGCCTGCTGCCCGACTGGGCCGGCGTGCACGGGCACCTGCGCGCCTCGCTCGGCCGGCCGCGCACGCTGGCGGCGCTCGGCTTAACGCTGGTCGCGGGCGAGAAGGAGCGCGTGTTCGGCGCGCCCGACGAGGGCGACCACCTCGGGCTCGACTTCCGCGAGCACGCCAACCACCTGCCCGGCCTGCTGCACCGGCTCACCGTCTACGCGCAGGCGCAGGTGGCCGGCGTCGCCTACAACCAGTTCATCAGCGGCACCAGCTTCGGCCCGCAAAGCGAGGTGAAGCCGCGGCGCGCGGTGGTGATGACGACGCTCGGGTTCTCGTGGCGCACCGGGGGGACGAGTCGCCTCGAATACCGGGTCAAGTGGCGTTCTCGGGACTTCGAGCCGCCGGCCGATGCGCCGACCGACCGCGTGCAGCGCTACGGCGAACTGCGGTGGGTGGTCGACACCTCTCGCTGAGCCCTGCGGGCGACCATCGAAGAGCGCAACGCAGGCTCCGGCCGACCGTAAGAAGGCAAAGCCCAAGGCTTCGGCCGATGCAAAAAAGCCGGAGCCAAGGCTCCGGCCGAAGCGCCTCGCGGCGCGGGAGGTTCGATGGAGCCGGCGCTCAGTTCATGTTGAAGCGGGCCCTCGCGCTCGTCATGCATGCGGACCGCGCGTCACCCGAGAGCGAGTCGCACTTCTCGGCTTCGGCCTTGTAGCCGGCTTCGTCGCGGGTCTTGGCCGCTTCGTTGCGCAGCTTGCCGGACTCGGCGGCGAGCTTGATGTCGGCCTGCGCCCTGGCCAGCACGGCCTTGGCCTCGGCGACGCAGACGTCCTTGGCGTTGCCCGACCGGTCGTCGCAGCGTTCTTCGGCCACCTCGTAGGTGGCCTTGGCCCGGATCTCGGCGAGCTTGCGGCGGTCTTCGGGCTTGCCGGTGTAGTTGGCTTCGAGTTCGGCCTTGGCGACTTCTTCTCGTCCTTCGGCCTCTTCCTCGCAGATCTCCTTCGCGTTGCCCTTCTGGCGTGCGCAGGCGGCCTCGGCGACCTTGTGATCGGCCTCGATCCGATCCTTCTGCGCGCTGTACTCGGCGCGAGTCATCGTGGCGGCAAAGGCGCCGCCGCAGGCAAGCGCGAGCGCGGCTGCAACCAGGGCCAGCGCACTGCGGATCGGGGACTCGGTGGTGCGCATCGCAGCTCCTGTTTCGTGCCGCCGTTCAGCGTTCGAGGTGCAAGCCTTCGTAATCGCCGACGCCCTGGCCAACGCGGCCCACGAACCATCGAGTCGCGAGGCCGGCCAGCGCCGCGACGGCGAGCGTCGCCAGCGTCATCAGCGGGGTCCAGCGCGAATGGTGGGTCGGCAGGCGATTGGGCATGGGCGGCCTCGTATGGAGCGTTGCGGGCGGTCGGCGGTGGGCAGACGCTGCAGTGTTGGCCGAGCGCGTGAGCGGCTCTATCGGACGGCCGCGCCTGGGGGCGTGGCGCTTCTCCTACACGGAGGCACCGGGTCACGCGCACGGACCGCGGCGCGACTTCGGCGCGCGCGTGCAAACCGAGGCGCGCCTCAGGTCGCTGCGTCGGCCATCCGCTTCGCGAGGTGCGCCAGCGCCTCGTCGACCTGATCGATCAGCACCAGGCAGAGCTCGCCGGGCGCGAGCCGATCGAGCGCCACGTCGATCGCCGCGAACTCGCCGCGGACTTCGTCGACCCGCCGCGTGCGCGGTGCGTCCTTCAGGCCGTCGCGCAGCAGCGCCATCACCTCGCCGTCAGCCCGGCCGCGCTGCGCGGCATCCTGGTAGAGGACGACCTCGTCGAAGGCCGCGCCGAGGATGGTGGTCTGCTCGCGGATGTCCTCGTCGCGGCGGTCGCCGGCGCCACTGATCACGACCGAGCGCTTGGTCGCGGGCATCGCCTCGACGGCGCCGACCAGTGCGCGCATCGCGTCGGCGTTGTGACCGTAGTCGGCGATCACGGTGGCGCCGCGCCAGTCCATCACGTTGAAGCGGCCGGGAGCGTTGTCCGCGTCGTTGACGAAACTGGCGAGGCCGCGCTTGATCACGTCCCAGCTCAGCTCGACCCCCCAGGCCGCCGCGACCGAGGCCATCACGTTCTCGACCTGGAAGCCGATCGTGCCCTGGCGGGTGATCGGGATGTCGCGCAGCGGCAGCCGCTCGCGCCATGCGCCTTGCGCGACGACGATCGCATCGCCTTCGACGTACACGGTGCGGCGGCCCTGCGCGCGATGCGCGGCCATCACCGGGTGATGCCGGTCGGCGGCGAAATGGATGATCTCGCCCGGGCAGACCGCGGCCATGCGCGCGACCACCGGATCGGCCGCGTTCAGCACCGCGTAGCCGCGCTCGGAGACGTTCTGCACGATCACGCGCTTGAGCACCGCGAGGTCCTCGACGGTGGTGATGAAGTTCAGGCCGAGGTGATCGCCGGCACCGAGGTTGGTGACGACCGCGACATCGCAGCGATCGAAGCCCAGCCCCTCGCGCAGCACGCCGCCGCGCGCGGTTTCGAACACCGCGGCATCGACGTCGGGGTGCATGAGCACGTTGCGGGCGCTCTTCGGGCCGCTGCAGTCGCCGCGGTCGACGGTGCGGCCTTCGACGTAGACGCCGTCGGTGTTGGTCATGCCCACGCGCAGGCCGCTGGTGGCGAGCAGGTGCGCGACGAGCCGCGTGACCGTCGTCTTGCCGTTGGTGCCGGTGACGGCGACGACCGGCACGCGGCCGTCGTCGCCGGGCGGGAACAGGTGCGAGACCATGGCCTCGCCGACGTTGCGCCCCTTGCCGTACGAGGGCGCGAGGTGCATGCGCAGCCCGGGCGCGGCGTTGACTTCGACGACGCCGCCGTTCTGCTCCTCGAGCGGCCTCAGCACGCTCTCGCAGACCACGTCGACGCCGCAGATGTGCAGCCCGACCATTTGCGCCGCCGCCACCGCGCGCGCGGCCACTTCGGGGTGCACGTCGTCGGTCACGTCGGTCGCGGTGCCGCCGGTGGACAGGTTGGCGTTGTTGCGCAGGATCACGCGCCGGCCCTTCACCGGCACGCTGTCGGGCTCCAGGCCCTGTTCGCGCAGGCGCGCGTGCGCGATGTCGTCGAAGCGGATCTTCGTCAGCTGCGTCGAATGGCCGGTGCCGCGGCGCGGATCGGCATTGACGATCGCGACCAGCTCGCTGACGGTGTGCTGGCCGTCGCCGATCACCTGCGGCGGCTCGCGGCGCGCCGCGGCGACGAGCTTGTCGCCGACGACCAGCAGCCGGTAGTCGCTGCCGGGCAGGAACTTCTCGACCATCACCTCGCCGTACTCGGCGGCGCTCGCGAACGCCGCAGCGATCGACGCGCGGTCGCCGAGGTTCACCGTGACGCCCTTGCCCTGGTTGCCGTCCTGCGGCTTCACGACCACCGGCAGACCGATCTGCTGCGCGACCCGCCAGGCCTCCTCGACGTCGGCCACCGGCCGGCCGATCGGCACCGGCACGCCGGCGGCGCGCAGCAGCTGCTTGGTGAGATCCTTGTCCTGCGCGATCGCTTCGCTCACCGCGCTGGTCGCGTCGACCTCGGCCGCCTGGATGCGGCGCTGCCGCGAGCCCCAGCCGAACTGCACCAGGCTGCCCTTGGTGAGCCGGCGGTACGGGATGCCGCGTGCGACGGCCGCATCGACGATCGAGCCGGTGCTCGGGCCGAGGCGCACGTCCTCGTCGATCGCGCGCAGTTCGGCGATCGCGGCGTCGATGTCGTAGCTCGCGCCGTCGCCGCGCTGTGCCGCTTCGGCCAGCTCGCAGGCCATCCGGAAGGCGGCGCGGCCGACTTCCTCCTGCGTGTACTCGACGACGACCTGGTAGATGCCCGGCTCGACGGTCGCGGTCGTGCGGCTGAAGGTCACCGGGCAGCCTGCCTGCGCCTGCAACGCGAGGCAGGCCGCCTCCAGCGCGTGCGCCATCGAAAGCGCAACGTCGCTGCGCCCGTGCGCCAGCGCCCCGATCGCCGGAAACAGCGCGCGCAGCCGCGCCTCGAAGCCGCGCGCGTCGGCGATGACGCACCCGGGCGTGGTGCAGGCGACGATCGCCTCGACCGCGGTGTGGCGCGACCACAGGTTCGGACCGCGCAGCGCGCGCAGGCGGGAGACTTCCATCGTGTTCTCGTTCTTCTTGGCAGTGACGTCCTGTGCGCTTCGACGGACGCTCAATGCAGGTACCGCGCATGACCCGGCAGTCGGGACGGGCCGGGCTTCGCCGGCCCGTTCGGGGCGCCCCCTGAGGGCAGCAGCGAAGCTGCAGCGGGGTGGCCCATCACTGTTCGAAGGTCTCGACGCCGGCGGCGATCAGCTCGGGCGCGATGCCCAGCCCCCAGGCCGCGGCGACCGCCGCGAGCAGCGCCTCGACCGCGAGCTTCGCCGCGCGGCCCTGCCCCAGCTGCAGGCCCGGCGCATCGCCGTCGTCGGACGCGAGCACGATGCGCGCATCGCGCACGAACACCGCGCGGCCGCCCCGCTCGCGATGCGCCTTCAGCGCCGGCACCGCATCGCTCTGCGCGTACAGGATGACCTCGCCGTCCGACAGCTCGGCCAGCGCGGCGATGCGCTCGTCGTCGGCGTTGAGCACCGCGACGCCATCGGCCAGCACCACGTCGACCTGCGTGCGCATCACCTTCACCAGTTGATCCGATGCATGCACGTCGAACTCGGCGAGCGCCTCGGCGTGCTCGAGATCGGTCACGACGCCGACGTCGCAGCGGTCGTAGGCGAGGCCGTCGCGCAGGATCGCCTCGGCGCCGTTCTCGAACACCGCGACCTCGACGTTGCGGTTGATCAGCAGACGGTGGCCGGCGTCCCAGTGCGCGCTGTCCTCGCGCTCGACGCGGCGCGCGCCGAGGAAGAGCCCGTCGCGGCAGGCGAGGCCGACATGCCGGCCGGTCAGGTGCGCCAGGCGCGCGACCAGCCGCGCGACGGTGTTCGCATCGCGCGAGCCGGCGACCCCGACGATCGGGATGCGGCCGTTCTGCTCGGCATCGAAGAGGTGATCCACGATCGCGTGGCCCACCGGCCGCGGCATGCCCTCGGCCGGCCTGAGGTGCATCAGCAGCCCCGGGCCGGCATTGACCTCGACGACCGCCGCGCCCTGCTCGGCCAGCGGCCGGGCGATGTCTTCGGCGACGACGTCGACGCCGGCGATGTCGAGCCCGACCACCCGCGCCGCGAGCGCGACGACGTGGTCGACCTCGGGATGGATGGCGTCGGTGCAGTCAACGGCGACGTTGCCGTTGCGCTGGATCAGCACGCGCCGCCCGGCGGCCGGCACCGCGTCGGGCTGCAGGCCCTGGCGCTGGATCTCGAGCATCACCGCGCCGTCCTCGAAGGGGTCGACGAAGCCGAGCGGGGACTGCTCGCTGTCGCCGCGGCGCGGGTCGGTGTTGATCTGGCTGGCGATCAGCTCGAGCACCGTCGAGCGGCCGTCGCCGGCGACGTAGGCTGCCTCGCCGCGGGCCGCGGCGACGACGCGGCCGCCCACGACCAGCAGCCGGTGCTCGAGCCCGCGGATGCAGCGCTCGACCATCACCTCGCTGCCGTGTTCGGCCGCCAGCGCGTAGGCGGCCTCGATGTCCTCGCGCTTGTTCAGGTCGAGCGTGACGCCGCGGCCGTGGTTGCCGTCGGTCGGCTTGACGACGACCGGCAGCCCGAGGTCCTCGGCCGCTTCCCAGGCTTCCTCGCGCGAGCCGACGATGCGGCCCTCGGGGATCGGCACGCCGCAGGACGCGAGCAGCGACTTCGTCAGGTTCTTGTCGCTCGCGATGCCTTCGGCGATGGCGCTGGTGCGGTCGGTCTCGGCCGTCCAGATGCGGCGCTGCTGCGCGCCGTGGCCGAGCTGCACGAGGTTGCCGTCGTTCAGGCGGATGTGGGGGATGCGGCGGTCGGTCGCGGCGCCGACGATCGCCGCGGTGCTCGGGCCGAAGTAGGAACGATCGACCTGCTCGCGCACCGCGTCGACGGCCGAGTCGACCGCGAAAGGCGCGCCGGCGATCGCGGCCTGCATCAGCGCGTGGCCCTGCGCCAGCGCGACGCGCGCGACCTGCTCGTCGCGCGCGCGAAACACCATCCGGTAGACGCCGCGCTTCGAGGTGCTGCGGGTCTGCCCGAAGCCGGTCGGCATGCCGGCCAGGTTCAGCAGCTCAATGACCACGTGCTCCAGCACGTGACCGCACCAGGTGCCCTCCCGCAGCCGCTGCAGGAACCCGCCGCGCTCGCCGACGCCGCAGTGGTGTTCTTCCAGCGCGGGAAGCAGCGCGCGCAGCCGGTCGTTGAAGCCGGGCAGCTGGTGGGAGGGGTGGTCTTCCAGCTCGCCGAGATCGAGCCAGGTTTCGAGGACCGGCCGGTAGGTCCAGACGTTCGGTCCGCGCAGGTAGCGGATGCGCAGCAGCCGAAGTTCGCTCGCGAGGGCTTGTGCTTGGGCTTGTGCCGGGGTCGCCTGTGCTTCGTGCGTCATTTGCGGCGGGGTCGGTGGCCCCGTGCAGCCCAGGACCTGCGGGCGATCGTACGTCCGCAGGCCTCTTTCGCACCACGCTCGGGCCCGCTGTCCATGCGGCAGGCCAGACCGGCATCGGAGAGAATTTCGGGCCCCTCCGCCGCCGGCTCCGTCTTGCGAAGCCGGCCCACGCCTTCCACATGCATCACGATCACTCCGTCGGCACGGCCGCGTCGGGGTCCGGTTCGGCCCGCGAAACGCTTGGCGCGCAATTGCAACTTGCGGAGAACGTGGTCGCGACGCTCGACGTTGACCTTGACTCGCAACAGCGTTTTGCCGCCGGCCTGCTGGCGCTGACCGAGCGCCGGCTGATCGCCATCGAACCAGGCACCGGCACGGTGCGTGAATGGCTCCTTCGCGACAGCCTGCGGCTCGTGCATGCCGACCACGCCGGCGTCGGCCGCCTCGATCTGTGCGACGCCGAGCACCGGCTCGCCCGCTGGAGCTTCACCCTCGCGCACGACGCCGCGGCACTGCGGCTGCTCAAGCTCTTCGACGCCTGGCGGCAACGGCAGGCCAGCGGTACCGCACCGGCCGACGAGGCCGAGCTGTGCCCCGTCTGCCAGGCGCCGCTGCCGGCCTCCTCACAAAACGGCAGCGACGAATGCCCCGCCTGCGCCGCCGAAGCGAGCACGCCGCCCTCGACCTGGGTGCTGCTGCGGCTGTGGCGCTTCGCCCGGCCGTATCGCCGGCAGCTGCTGAGCGGCTTCGCGCTGACGCTGGCCTCGACCGCCGCGACGCTGGTGCCGCCCTACCTGACCATCCCGTTGATGGACGAGGTGCTGATCCCGTTCCAGAACGGCCAGCGCATCGATCCTTCGTACGTGATGCTGCTGCTTTCGGGCCTGCTCGGCTCGGCGCTGCTGGCGTGGAGCCTGGGCTGGGCGCGCACCTGGCTGCTGGCGCTGGTCTCCGAGCGCATCGCCGCCGACCTGCGCACCGCCGCCTTCGACCACCTGCTGCGCCTGAGCCTCGACTATTTCGGCAGCAAGCGCACCGGCGACCTGATGGCCCGCATCGGCAGCGAGACCGACCGCATCAGCGTCTTCCTGTCGCTGCACGCGCTCGACTTCGCGACCGACGTGCTGATGATCGGCATGACCTCGGTGATCCTGTTCTCGATCAACCCCTGGCTCGCGCTGGTGACGCTGCTGCCGCTGCCCTTCATCGCCTGGATGATCCACATGGTGCGCGACCGGCTGCGCACCGGCTTCGAGAAGATCGACCGGGTGTGGGGCGACGTGACCAACGTGCTGGCCGACGTGATCCCGGGCATCCGCGTGGTGAAGGCCTTCGCGCAGGAAAGCCGCGAGGCCGGCCGCTTCAAGGCGGCCAACCAGGTCAACCTGCAGGTCAACGACAAGCTCAACAAGACCTGGAGCCTGTTCACGCCGACGGTCTCGCTGCTCACCGACATCGGCCTGCTCGTCGTGTGGGCCTTCGGCATCTGGCTGGTGGCCGGCGGGCAGATCACGGTCGGCGTGCTGACCGCCTTCATCGCCTACATCGGCCGCTTCTACACGCGGCTCGACTCGATGAGCCGCATCGTCAGCGTGACGCAGAAGGCCGCGGCCGGCGCCAAGCGGATCTTCGACATCCTCGACCACGTGTCGAACGTCCCCGAGCCGAGCCAGCCGGTGGCGATCGACAAGCTGCAAGGCCGCATCGAATTGGCCGACCTCGGCTTTCGCTACGGCTCGCGCACCGTGATCCGGGGGCTCGAGCTCGACATCCGGCCGGGCGAGATGATCGGGCTGGTGGGCCACAGCGGCTCGGGCAAGAGCACGCTGGTCAACCTGATCTGCCGCTTCTACGACGTGAGCGATGGCGCCATCCGCGTCGACGGCGTCGACATCCGCCGCTTTCGGCTGGCCGACTACCGCCGCCACATCGGCCTGGTGCTGCAGGAGCCCTTCTTGTTCTTCGGCACCATCGCCGAGAACATCGCCTACGGCAAGCCCGATGCGACGCGCGCCGAGATCGTGGCCGCCGCGCGCGCCGCGCATGCGCACGAGTTCATCCTGCGGCTGCCGCTTGGCTACGACTCGCTGGTCGGCGAACGCGGCCAGGGCCTGAGCGGCGGCGAGCGCCAGCGCATCAGCATCGCGCGCGCCTTGCTGATCGACCCGCGCATCCTGATCCTCGACGAGGCCACGTCCAGCGTGGACACCGAGACCGAAAAGGAGATCCAGAAGGCCCTCGACAACCTGGTCCAGGGGCGCACGACGATCGCGATCGCGCACCGGCTGAGCACGTTGCGCAAGGCCGACCGGCTGGTGGTGATGGACCGCGGCCGCGTCGTCGAGGTCGGCCCGCACGACGAGCTGATGGCGCGGCAGGGCGCCTACTGGCGGCTCTACGAGGCGCAGTTGCGGCGCGTCGAGGAAAGCGAGCGCGACGAGGCCGCGGTGGCGCCGCCGGCCGCGTCGGCGCACGCCGAGGTGCTGACGTGAGCGGGATGCCCCTCGCCCTGAGGCGCGACGCGCACGGCCGCCTCATGCTCACGACCGCCGACGGCCGCGAGCACGCGGGCGTCGTGCCGGTGCGCGCGTTTCCCTTGGCGGCGCCCGGCGAAGGGCTGTCGATCGTCGGACCCGAAGGCCAGGAGCTCGCCTGGTTCGATCGCCATGCCGAACTGCCGGAAGGCGCCGCCGCGCTGATCGCCGAAGAGCTCGCGCAACGCGAGTTCACGCCGACGATCCGGCAGATCCGCGGCGTCTCGACCTTCTCGACGCCGAGCACCTGGGACATCGCCACCGACCGCGGCGACACGACGCTCGTGCTCAAGGGCGAGGAAGACATCCGCCGCCTGGCTGGCCGCGCGCTGCTGATCGCCGACGCGCACGGCCTGCGCTACCGAGTCGAAGACGTCGGCGCGCTCGACAAGCGCTCGAAGCGGCTGCTCGAACGTTTCCTCTGAAGCGCCTCTTCAGCCCAGCGCCGCCACCACCGCCGGCGGCGCCTGCACCAGCTCGATCAGCACGCCCTCGCCGCCGAGCGGGAATTCGTCGTTGCCCTTCGGATGGATGAAGCACACGTCGTGGCCGGCGGCGCCGCGGCGGATGCCGCCGGGCGCGAAGCGCACGCCGTTCGCGGTCATCCACTCGACGGCCTTCGCGAGATCGTCGACCCACAAGCCCACGTGGTTCAGCGGCGTCGCGTGCACGGCGGGCTTCTTGTCCGGATCGAGCGGCTGCATCAGATCGACCTCGACCGCGTGCGCGCCCTGCCCGAGCGTGCAGATGTCCTCGTCGACGTTCTCGCGTTCGCTGACGAAGTTGCCGGTGACCGCGAGGCCCAGCACATCGACCCACAGCGTGCGCAGGCGCTGCTTGTCGAGGCCGCCGATGGCGATCTGCTGCAGGCCGAGGATGCGGAAGGGGCGTGAGGTCATGGCGTTCCTTCAGGCGAAGCGCAGGATCGGCTGATCCACCGCGAGGCTCTCGCCCGTGGCCGCGAGCACTTCGGCGACGGTCGCGTCCTGCATCGCGGTGAGGATGTTCTCCATCTTCATCGCCTCGACCACGGCCAGCTTCTCGCCGGCCAGCACCGTCTGGCCCGGCTTCACCAGCACGTTGGCCAGCAGCCCCGGCATCGGCGCCAGCAGCAGCTTGCTGGTGTCGGGCGGCGGCTTGTAGGGCATCAGCTGGTGCAGCTCGGCGGCGCGCGGCGTCAGCACCAGCGCGTCGAGCGACAGGCCGTGGTGGCCGATGCGCAGTTCCAACCCGCGTCGTTCGACCTGCGCGACGAAGGGCTCGTCGTTGCACGAGCCCTCGATGCGGATCGTGCCGAATTTCCAGTCGCCGTCGAAGACGTAGCGGCGACCGTCGAGCGTGACCGTCAGGGCGCCGTTCGCCTCGACGTGCACCGGCCGGTGCACGTCCTGTCCCTTCGGGCCGCGCACCAGCACGACATGGTCGTCGTCGATGCGAAGCCCGTGCCCGGGCATCTGGCCGCCCAGGCTCGCGGCGCGCGCGAGGTAGCGGCGATGCACCGCGGCGGCGAGCGCGACGAGGAAATCCGGGTCGCCGTGCGTCACGTCGCCGGCGCGAAAGCCTTCGGGAAAGTGCTTCGCGATGAAGCCGGTGTCGAAGCGGCCGGCGACGAATTCGGGGTGCGCGAGCAGCGCCGACTGGAAGTCGACGTTCGCGTGGATGCCGCGGATCACGAAGGCATTGAGCGCCTCGCGCATCCTGCGGATCGCGTCGATCCGATCGCGCCCATGGACGACGAGCTTGGCGATCATCGAGTCGTAGTGCATCGGGATCTCGCCGCCTTCTTCGAAGCCGGTGTCCACGCGGACGCCGCCGCCCGAAGGCATCGGCTGCGCCGCCTGCATCGAGGTGGCCGGCGGCTGGAAGCGCACGAGCCGGCCGGTCGAAGGCAGGAAGCCGCGCAACGGGTCTTCCGCATTGATGCGGCATTCGATCGCCCAGCCGTCGCGCTTGATGTCGGCCTGCGTGAACGGCAGCGGCTCGCCGGCCGCGACGCGGATCATCAGCTCGACCAGGTCGAGCCCCGTGATGCATTCGGTGACCGGATGCTCGACCTGCAGCCGCGTGTTCATCTCTAGGAAATAGAAGCTCTGGTCGCGGCCGACCACGAACTCCACCGTGCCGGCGCTCTGGTAGCCCACGGCGCGCGCGAGCGCGACCGCCTGCTCGCCCATCGCCTTGCGCGTCGCGTCGCTGATGAACGGCGACGGCGCTTCCTCGATCACCTTCTGGTGGCGGCGCTGGATCGAGCATTCGCGCTCGTGCAGATGGACCAGGTTGCCGTGCGCGTCGCCGAGCACCTGGATCTCGATGTGCCGAGGCTGTTCGACGAACTTCTCGATGAAGACGCGGTCGTCGCCGAAGCTCGCGCGCGCCTCGTTGCGGCAGGAGATGTAGCCCTCGTGCGTCTGCTTGTCGTCGAAGGCGACCCGCAGGCCCTTGCCGCCGCCGCCGGCGGTCGCCTTGATCATCACCGGGTAGCCGATGTCGCGCGCGATCTTCACCGCCTGCTCGGCCGAGTCGATCGCCTCGTTCCAGCCGGGGATCGTGCTGACCCTGGCTTGCGCGGCGAGCTTCTTCGAGGCGATCTTGTCGCCCATCGCGGCGATCGACGCGTGCTTCGGCCCGATGAAGACCAGGCCCTCTTCCTCCACGCGCCTCGCGAAGGCTTCGTTCTCGCTCAGGAAACCGTAGCCCGGGTGGATCGCTTCGGCGCCGGTCTGCTTGGCGGCCGCGATGATCCGGTCGGCGACGAGGTAGCTCTCGCGCGAAGGCGCCGCGCCGATCCACACCGACTCGTCGGCGAGTTCAACATGCAGCGCGTCGCGGTCGGCTTCCGAGTAGACGGCCACTGTCGCGATGCCCATCTTCTTCGCCGTCTTGATGACGCGGCAGGCGATCTCACCCCGGTTCGCGATCAGGATCTTGTTAAACACGGCTCGCTCCGGCGAAATGGGCGTCGAGCAGGCGCTGCTCATTCAAGCAGCCGCCGCGGATCCGGCTTCGCCGGGCCGCCAGCGGCGCTCCCTTGAGGGGGAGCGGCGAAGCCGCAACGGGGGTGGGCAACATCACAGCGGGATGTTCCCGTGCTTGCGCCACGGGTTCTCGATCTTCTTGTCCTTGAGCATCGCGAGCGAGCGGCAGATGCGCTTGCGCGTCTCGTGCGGCTGGATCACGTCGTCGATGTAGCCGCGGGCGCCGGCGATGAAGGGGTTGGCGAAGCGGGCCTTGTACTCGGCTTCGCGCGCGGCGAGCTTGGCCGGGTCGCCCTTGTCCTCGCGGAAGATGATCTCGACCGCACCTTTCGCGCCCATCACCGCGATCTCGGCGTTCGGCCAGGCGAAGTTGACGTCGCCGCGCAGGTGCTTGGAGGCCATCACGTCGTAGGCGCCGCCATAGGCCTTGCGGATGATGACGGTCACCTTGGGCACCGTGCACTCGGCATACGCGTACAGCAGCTTCGCGCCGTGCTTGATGATCCCGCCGTACTCCTGGCTCGTGCCCGGCATGAAGCCCGGCACGTCCACGAAGGTGACGACCGGGATGCCGAAGGCGTCGCAGAAGCGCACGAAGCGCGCGGCCTTGATGCTGCTCTTGATGTCCAGGCAACCCGCGAGCACCTGCGGGTTGTTCGCCACCACGCCGACGGTGGCGCCTTCCATGCGCACGAAGCCGATGACGATGTTCTTCGCGTACTCGGGCTGCAGCTCGAAGAAGTCGCCATCGTCGGCGACCTTCACGATCAGCTCCTTGATGTCGTAGGGCTTGTTCGGGTTGTCCGGCACCAGGGTGTCGAGCGAACGGTCGATGCGGTCGGCCGGGTCGCCGCCGTTCACGCCGACGCGGATCGGCGCATTCTCGCGGTTGTTCAGCGGCAGGTAGTTGAAGAAGCGCCGCAGCATCAGGATGGCTTCGACGTCGTTGTCGAAGGCGAGGTCGGCGACGCCGCTCTTCGTGGTGTGCGTGATCGCCCCGCCCAGCTCCTCGGCGCTGACCTCCTCGTGCGTCACCGTCTTCACGACCTCGGGGCCGGTGACGAACATGTACGAACTGTCCTTCACCATGAAGATGAAGTCGGTCATCGCCGGGGAGTACACCGCGCCGCCGGCGCTCGGGCCCATCACGAGGCTGATCTGCGGGATGACGCCGGAGGCCATCGCGTTGCGCTGGAACACCTCGGCCTAGCCGCCGAGCGACGCGACGCCCTCCTGGATGCGCGCGCCGCCCGAATCGTTCAGGCCGATCACCGGCGCGCCGACCTTCATCGCCTGGTCCATCACCTTGCAGATCTTCTCGGCGTGCGCTTCGCTGAGCGCGCCGCCGAAGACGGTGAAGTCCTGGCTGAAGACGAAGACCAGTCGGCCGTTGATCATGCCGTAGCCGGTGACGACGCCGTCGCCCGGCGGGCGGTTGTCCTGCATGCCGAAGTCGGTGCAGCGGTGCTCGACGAACATGTCCCACTCCTCGAAGCTGCCGGCGTCGAGCAGCAGGTCGAGCCGCTCCCGTGCGGTCAGCTTGCCCTTGGCGTGCTGCGCGTCAATGCGCTTGCGGCCGCCGCCCTGCCGCGCCTGCTCGCGCTTGGCTTCGAGTTGCTCGAGGATGTCGTGCATCGCGTCTCCTGCTTGCCGCTTGCGCGGTCGCTTCAGTCGTTGAGGTCGAGCAGCCGTCGCGCCGCGACCGAGGGGGCGAGCTTGCCGGCACGCACTTCGCCGAGTGTCGCGGCCAGCGCTTCGCGCACGCGCGGATGCTCGCGAAAGCGCTGGCGCAGGCCCGCTTCGATGCGCTCCCACATCCAGGCCTCGTCCTGCTGGCGGCGGCGCGTGGCGAGGCGGCCGCTCGCGGTCTGGTGATCGCGGAACGCTTCGACGGTCTGCCAGAACACGGCGATGCCGTCGGCCTTCAAGGCGCTCGCCTGCAGCACCTGCGGTTGCCACGGCGCTTGCGGCTCGGCGCCATCGGCATGCGCATGCAGGCCGCCGAGCAGGCGCAGTGCGCCGGTGATCTGCGCCTCGGCGCGCGTCGCCGCGGCGGCGTCGAGATCGGCCTTGTTGATCACGACGAGATCGGCGCGCTCCATGACGCCCTTCTTGATCGCTTGAAGGTCGTCGCCGGCGTTCGGCAGTTGCAGCAGCACGAACAGGTCGGTCATGCCCGCGACCGCGGTCTCGCTCTGGCCGACGCCGACGGTCTCGACGATCACGATGTCGAAACCGGCCGCTTCGCAGACGAGCATCGCCTCGCGCGTCTTCTCGGCGACGCCGCCGAGCGTGCCGCTCGAAGGGCTCGGGCGGATGAAGGCGCGCTCGTCCACCGACAGCCGCTCCATGCGAGTCTTGTCGCCGAGGATCGAGCCGCCCGAGACTTGCGACGAAGGATCGACGGCGAGCACCGCGACGCGATGGCCGCGCTCGAGGAGAAACAGCCCGAGCGCTTCGATGAACGTGGACTTGCCGACGCCCGGCACGCCGCTGATGCCCAGGCGCAGCGACTTGCCGGCGTGGGGCAGCAGCGCGTTCAGCAGTTCGTCCGCGCGCTCGCGGTGGTCGGGCCGGGTGGATTCGAGCAGCGTGATGGCCTTGGCGAGCGCGCGGCGCTGGCGTGGTGACGGCGCCTCGATCAGGCCTTCGAGCAGAGGCATCTCCGGCTTTGTCGGTGCCACGCGCGTCGATCCGACCGTTCGGCTCAGCCCGGACGGGCCGTGCCGACCCGACCGAACAGCCGCCGGCGCGAAGCCACCGAGGCCGGCCTGCTCATGACCCCTGCGCCTTGCGGATCTGCTCGAGCACGTCCTTCGCACTCGCGGGGATCGGCGTGCCGGGCCCGTAGATGCCCTTGACGCCGGCGTCGTACAGAAACTCGTAATCCTGCCGCGGGATCACGCCCCCGACAAAGACGACGATGTCGTCGGCGCCTTGCGCGCGCAGCGCTTCGATGATCGCGGGCACCAGCGTCTTGTGGCCGGCCGCCAGCGTGCTGACGCCCACGGCATGCACGTCGTTCTCGATCGCCTGCCGCGCGCACTCCTCGGGCGTCTGGAAGAGCGGGCCCATGTCGACGTCGAAGCCGAGGTCGGCGTAGGCGGTGGCGACGACCTTCGCGCCGCGGTCGTGGCCGTCCTGGCCGAGCTTGCTGATCATCACGCGCGGGCGGCGGCCGTGCTCGTCGGCGAACCCGGCGATCTCCTGCTGGAGCTGGGCCCAACCCTCGGCGCTGTCGTAGGCGGCTGCATACACACCGGTCACCTTCTGCGTGTCGGCGCGGTGGCGCCCCCAGAGTTTCTCGAGCGCTTCGCTCACCTCGCCGACGGTCGCGCGCGAGCGCATCGCCGCGACGCTGAGGTCGAGCAGGTTGCCATGGCCCGACTCGGCGCAGGCCGTCAGCGCGTCGAGCGCAGCCTGCACCGCGGTGGCGTCGCGCCGGGAGCGGATCGCCGCGAGCCGCGCGATCTGGCTGTCGCGCACCGCGACGTTGTCGATCACGCGGATGTCGATGCGGTCGTCCTTCTCGGGCTTGTACTTGTTGACGCCGACGATGACGTCGGCGCCGCTGTCGATGCGGGCCTGCTTCTCCGCCGCGCTCGCCTCGATCTTCAGCTTGGCCCAGCCTGAATCGACGGCCTTCGTCATGCCGCCTTGCGCCTCAACCTCTTCGATGATCTGCCAGGCCGCGTCGGCCATCTGCTGCGTCAGCGCTTCCATCATGTAGCTGCCAGCCCAGGGATCGATCACGCTCGTGATGTGGGTCTCTTCCTGGATGATGAGCTGCGTGTTGCGCGCAATGCGGGCCGAGGCCTCGGTCGGCAACGCGATGGCTTCGTCGAAGCTGTTGGTGTGCAGCGATTGCGTGCCGCCGAACACCGCGGCCATCGCCTCGATCGTCGTGCGCACGATGTTGTTGTACGGGTCCTGCTCGGCGAGGCTCCAGCCGCTGGTCTGGCTGTGGGTGCGCAGCATCAGACTCTTGGGATTCTTCGCGCCGAAGCCGCTCATGATCCGGTGCCACAGCAGCCGCGCCGCACGCATCTTCGCGATCTCGAGATAGAAGTTCATCCCGATCGCCCAGAAGAAGCTCAGGCGGCCGGCGAAGTCGTCGACGTCGAGGCCCTTCGCGAGCGCGGTCCTCACGTATTCCTGCCCGTCGGCCAGCGTGAACGCGAGTTCGAGCGCCTGGTTCGCGCCGGCTTCCTGCATGTGGTAGCCGCTGATGCTGATGCTGTTGAACTTCGGCATCTGCCCGGCGGTGAATTCGATGATGTCGCCGACGATGCGCATCGACGGCTCGGGCGGGTAGATGTAGGTGTTGCGGACCATGAACTCCTTGAGGATGTCGTTCTGGATGGTCCCCGAGAGCTTGTTCCGCGGTACGCCCTGCTCCTCGCCCGCGACGATGAACGCGGCCAGCACCGGCAGCACCGCGCCGTTCATCGTCATGCTCACGCTGACCCGGTCGAGCGGGATGCCGTCGAACAGGATCTTCATGTCCTCGACGCTGTCGATCGCGACGCCGGCCTTGCCGACGTCGCCGGTCACGCGCGGGTGGTCGCTGTCGTAGCCGCGGTGGGTGGCGAGGTCGAAGGCGACGCTGCAACCCTGCGCGCCGCCGGCGAGCGCCTGCTTGTAGAAGGCATTCGATTCCTCGGCGGTCGAGAAGCCGGCGTACTGGCGGATGGTCCACGGCCGCGCCGCGTACATCGTCGCCTGCGGGCCGCGCACGAAAGGGGCGAACCCGGGCAGCGTGTCGGTGTGCGGCAGGCCGTTCAGGTCGGCCGCGGTGTAGAGCGGCTTGACGACGAGGCCCTCGGGCGTCGTCCAGTTCAAGGCGTTCACGTCGCCTTGCGGCGCCGACTTGGCCGCGGCGCGGCGCCAGGCGTCCAGGGCCTCAGGGCCGGCATTCGATCGATCGGACATGGGCGCCTTCGTAAGGGGAAGCGAGCGGCGCGGCGCCGGGACGGCGCCGCGCCGACCGGCATTCTTACCGAGGCATCGCGCGGCGCGTAAGCGCCGGCCGGGGCTCGCCGGCGCTCAGCCGTTGGACGCCGGCGTCACCGTCGCATCGGCGCTGCGCAGGCCGATCAGCTCGTCGCGCAGCTTGTGCAGGACCACATCCTTGCCGAAGTTCGCTTCGGCGTAGCGGCGCGCCTCGGCGCCCTGCTGAGCCCGCAGCTCGGCGTCGAGCACCAGCGTCTCGACCGCCGCGGCGAAAGCCGTCGGGTCCTCCGGCGGCACCACCGCACCGTGCCCTTGCACCACCTGCGCGAGCTCCGTGCCGGGCGAGGCCGCGACGACCACCGGCCGCCCGCTCGCGAACATGCCTACCAGCTTCGAAGGCATCACCAAGTCGGAGACGCCGGGGCTTTGCGGCAGCAGGTGGACGTCGGCCATGCCGAGCAGGTGAGACAGCTTGTCGGCGGGCTGCAGCGGCAGCGTGCGCATGTTTGGCAGGCTCGCCGCCGCCTGCGCGAGCTGCTGCTGGAACACGCCCTCGCCGCAGACCACGAGCACGAAGTTCGGCAGGTGCGCGAGCCTGCGCGCCACTTCGGGCAACAGGTCGAGCCCGTGCTTGGCCCCCAGCGAGCCGGAATACATGCCGACGACCGCATCGGGCGCGAGGCCCAGCGCCGCGCGGAAGGGGCTGGCCTCGGCAAGCGGGCGGATCTTGTCCAGATCGACCCAGTTCGGCAGGAACACCACGTCGCTCGGTGCGACGCCCTTGGCTTCCGTGCGCTCGATCATGCGCCGCGAGATCGTCGAGACGCGATCGAAGCGCCGGAACAGCCAGCGCTCGGCCGCCTCGATCCAGCGGCGCCGGCGCCGCCAGCGCAGCATGCCGGTGCGAAAGGCGACGTCGATCTCGAAGTCCTGCACGTGCAGCCACGCGGCCGCGCCGGTCAAGCGCGCGCACAGCCAGCCGGCCGGCGCGCACACCAGCGCGGGCGCGACGACGAGCACCACGTCGGGCCGCCAGAACGCCGCACGCAGGATCAGCGGCGCAGAGGTCGCGGCGAAGCCGATCAGGTACAGCATCCGCGCCAACGCGCCCGGCCGGTGCGGCACCCACAGCGGCGCACGGTGCACCTCGACGCCGTCGAGCGTTTCGCGCAGGTAGCCCTGGCCGCGATAAGCCTCGTCGATGCGCCACGCAGGGTAGTGCGGCATCGCGGTGACGACGCGCACTTCGTGGCCCATGTCCACGAGCCACTGCGCCATTTCGGCCGAGTACTTGCCGATGCCGGTGGGCTCGGGGGCGTAGTTCGCCGAGTAGACGAGGATGCGCATGGACCTCCCGGGCGAGCCGCCGCCGCGTCTTGGCGCGAGCAGGCGGGTTTTTGGGCTGCCGGCGCCGCGTCGTGCGGCACCGGGCTTACAGCCTTGCAACGGTGCCAGATGAGGCCCGTTAGCGCATCCCTAGTTTGCAAGCCGGCGCTGCGCAGCTGTTCAGGGCGCGGCGGTGATCCGCAGGCCCACGGCCGAGTCGGCGGTGAGCAGCCGGTACAGCCGCACGTCGGTCGCACCGCGCGGCGCGGTCGCGGGCGCCGACTCCCATTCGACCGAGCGCGACTGCGCCAGCATCTCCAGCACGAAGCTGTCGTCGTTCGCCGCGCCGGTCGCCGGGGCGGACACCAGCGACGCAATGCCGGAACCCAGCGGCTCCTTGGCGAGCATCAGCTTGACCTTGCCGGCGCCCGAGCCGCCGTCGAAGAAGCGCGGCTGGTTCGACTTGATGCCGGCGAACAGCGCCTTCGTCTCGGCCGTGGTCTGGCCGGCGCGCACGCCGTTGCCGGCGTCCTGCAGCGTCATTTCGATGCCGAGGAAGGTCGCCGAGCCGCGGAAGCCGTCGAGCGTGATGACCGGCTCGACGGCGCCGCCGCCGTGCACCGGATCGGCCGGCGCCATGTTGCCGCCGCGGTAGGTGAGGCGGCCCGACTCGAGCGTGAACAGCCGCGTCTGCTGGCCCTCGTACCAGTTGTCGCTCATCAGGAGCTGGCTGTTGTCGCGCAGCGTGAGCGGCCCGAACCCGCCGGCGCCCAGGCTCAGGGCGCTCGCGACGCCGCCGAGGTTCATCGCCGCCAGGGTCGTGTTGGCCTGCATCGACAGGCGCGTCTTCGCGAGGCCGGTGGCCGCGACCGGCCCCATGCTGTTGCCCACCAGCAGGATGCGCCCGCCGTCCTGGTCGGCACGGTCGATGCCGATGGCCGCCGAAAGCTGGCCGTTGAGCCGGAGGTCGCGCACGGTGGCGAGGCTCGGCCCCGCGAGCCGGATCATCGGCCCGCCGGTGCTGAGCGCCCAGTGGATCTCGGTCGAAACGGAATCGCCGGCGATCGTCATGCGGGTGTTCGCCGGCACGACCAGCGTGCGGCTCAGGTCGTAGCTGCCGGCGGGCAGGTGCACGATCGGATTGACCGCTCCGGCCGCGGCCGCCTGCGCGGCGGCGTCGATGGCCGCCTGGATCGCCGCGCCGCTCGCGCCCTTCGCGACCTCGAACACCTGGCGTGCCGCGCGCACCGGCGTCGGCGGGAGGCTCGGGCGGGTCGAGGCGAGCGAGCCGCGCTCGACGCTGCGGTCGCCGATCGAGACGACGCGGTTCGTGCCGTCGCGCGGCGCGATCGCCTCGGCGACGGTGAACTTGTTGCCCACCGAGAGCACGTCGGTGCCGACGAGGAAGTTGTCGAGCCGCACGACCGGCCCGCCCTGCCCGGCCGCACTGCGGAACTCGTTGTCGATCAGCGACAGCGGCCCGAGGTTGCCCGCATAGACCGCGACCGGGTCGGTCGTGTCGAGCACGCGGTTGCCCTGCAGCGTCTGGCGCGAGGTGTTGAGCCCCATGCGCTCGCTCTGGAAGAAGCGGCGCGAGCCGATCGACATGCTGGCGTAGATCGCGAAGGTGGCGGTGTTGCCGATCTCGGCGTCGGCGACCGTCGAGCGCTCGAACAGGCTGCGGTAGACGAAGAAGCTGCCCGCGCCCGAATCGGCGCCGACGGTGAACTTGTTCGACACGCCGCGCGCGCAATCGACGAACTGCGAGTCCCAGACCCACCAGTTCAGCGCGTTCCAGCTCCCGACGTTGAGGCCCGCCTTGCTGTTGCGCACGAACTTCACGCGGCGGACCTGGCCTTCGGAGTCGAGCTGGCCGTAGCCGTCGCCCATGCGGCCGCCCTGGATGCCGATCTCCATGTCGGTGAAGACTTCATCGGCATGCTCGGCGCTGCCGCCGTGCAGCGGGCCGTCGGCCAGCCACCAGTGCGCGACGCCGTAGCCGGCGCGGCCGCGGCCGTCCCAGGTCAGGCGCGCGAAGCTCGGCTGGAAGCCGCCGTTGACGACGAGCATCGCGCCGCCCGCCGGGCCGTCCCAGACGATGCGGGTGGTGGCCGGGTCGTCGCCGACGATGGACAGGCCGTAGGTCGTGGCGCTCGCGTTGACCGCGAGGCTCGACGTGATGCGGTAGGTGCCGGCCGGCAGGTGCAGCACGCCCGGCTTGTCGGCGGCGGTCATCGCGTCGATCGCGCGTTGCAGGGCCGCGGTGTCGTCGGCGCGGCCGTCCGCCACCGCCCCGGCCGCCTTTGCGTTGCGCCAGCTCGCGAACGGGCCGATCGCTTCCATGTCCTCCATCGACGCCTTCAGGCTCAGCGTCTGGCCGGGCACCGGCGTCACGGTGCCGGTGCCGGTGCCGGTGCCGGTGCCGGGGGCGGGGGCGGGGGCGGGGGTGGAGCCGTCCTGGACCACTTGATTGTCGGTGGCACTGAGGTCGCTGGCACCACCGCATTTCTGGCAGCCGCA